>NZ_JAMBOL010000019.1 GCF_023715605.1 Halalkalibacter oceani | reverse complement strand
GAAGAGGTCACACCCGTTCCCATGCCGAACACGGTCGTTAAGCTCTTCAGCGCCGATGGTAGTTGGAGGCTTCCTCCTGCAAGAGTAGGACGTTGCCGGGCGATAAAGTACAATCCAAGCGGATTGTACTTTTTTATTTGCACAAAGGATAACGCACAAGGCGCGAAGAGCAATAGGGTTTAAAAAAGTGTCCATAGCTGTGACGCTTGCTATCGCTGCTTCAGGGGTGATTCAAAGTTCTTTTCGATTTATTGAGGGGGGGTTTTCTCCATGAAAAAGGTTTAGATAAAAGCTAGTTCGGTTAAAGTGATGATACGTGGAAACATCTTCAATTTTAAAGGAGGAGTAAAATGACATTGCAAAAGGAACTCCAACTGTTGAAAGAGCAAAGATGTGAAGAAGGTTGCTTGACGATTTATTTGAATACCGACCAATCAAACCAGGACCAGAAAAAAGGAGAATGGAAAATTCGTCTCAAAAATGGCTTGAAAAAACTTGAAGAATATATTCAAGTTAGTGACGACCGGTACCTGAATGACTATAGAAAAATAAAAAAACAGGTGACGAGCGCCGTGCATGATCTGCAAACAGAAATGCCAAGAAGTGTGGTTGTTATTGCTTCTGCTGATGGAAATTGGGTATTGAAAAAATTGAACGTCAATGTTGAAAATCAATTTCATTGGGAAAAGCACCCCGTCTTGGATCAGCTCTACCATATTCAAGAAACCTTCCCACGTTCAGGCGTAGTCCTGATTCAAAAGAAAGAGGTCACGATCATTGAGACAAGCCTAGCAGAAGTAGAAAGTGAAGTGAGCTATCAATGGGATGTCGAAGATGAAGATTGGAAACAATATGAGGGTCTTGCTTCCAGAGACAGAATGGCCTCTGGCGCGACGCATCGCGACCAAGTCGACCAACGCTTTGAAGCGAATCAGGCAAGGTGGTATAAGCAGCTGGCGGCGATCGTTCAAAAACAAGCAAAAAAACAGAGCTGGAGCAAATTATATTTAGTCGGGCCCCCGGAATTATTGCAGGAATTTGAACAGCATATTACTTATAAGCATATTGATAGAGTAAAGAAAAATTTCACCAATGTGAAGCCGCACGAAGTGGTCAGTGAAGTACTGGCTTCTTAACATAGGACAGCGTAGAGGATGACCCCCACTGTTTTTCAACGTGGCGTTATCCTCTATCGTCGTTAAAAAAGTCGATACATACACGAAACAACTGTTATCAATCGAAGAGGAATGGCTATACTAATAAAAAGCAGATAAGTTGCACTTTTTGGAAAGAACGATTATAATGTTTTTAAAGTCAAAGATAGTCAAAGTCAAAAATGGGAAGGGGGACACTCTATGAGGAATATATCCGATCTCATTGAAGAATATCTGAAAGCGACAATAAAAAAAAGTGGAGACGACTTGCTGGAAATTAAACGGAGCGAAATTGCCAAAAAGTTTCAATGTGTACCTTCACAAATCAATTATGTGATTCAAACACGATTTACTGTTGAAAAAGGATATTTAGTAGAAAGTAAACGAGGTGGTGGCGGATATATTCGGATCATTAAAATCAGTCCCCATGACCATGTTGATTTGTTTGATCAAATGATTGATATTATCGGTCAGAAGGTCGATCAAAATACGGCCGAGAATATTATTATCCGCTTATATGAGGAACAGGCTGTAACAAAGCGCGAAGCTACGTTGATGATCAGTGCCGTTGACCGGATGCATTATCAGGCGAATGTTTCTCATCGCGATGAGGTGCGTGCCAATATTTTAAAGGCGATGCTAAAAACGTTAAAGTATAAAGAAGCATAGCAGGGAGGGGGAAAAAATGCTTTGTCAGGAATGTAATCAACGAAAAGCGAGCCTTCATTTCACAAAAATTATCAATGGCGAGAAGACGGAGTTCCACATATGTGAGCAATGTGCGAAGGAAAAAGGAGAGCAGTTTCCTGGTACAAACAGCTTTTCCATCCATCAATTGTTATCAGGACTTTTGCATTTTGAGCAGCCGTTACAAACAGGGCAAGGCCAGGTCCAAAGTGTGCGGGAACTTGTATGCGACAAGTGTGAAATGACTTATGAGCAGTTCACCCGCGTTGGGCGTTTTGGCTGTGCCCATTGTTACAAGAGCTTTGAAGCGAAGCTTGATCCGATTTTAAAACGGGTCCACAGCGGAAATCAGGCTCATGCCGGCAAAATTCCGCAGCGAATTGGCGGCGGCATTCAATTACAGCGAAAAATTGACGCCCTGAAGCAGGAGCTTAAGCAATATATTGAAAAAGAAGAGTTTGAAAAAGCAGCTGAACTTCGTGATGAAATCCGTGCATTAGAACAACGAAATGATAAAAAGGAGGGATAGTAAGAGATGTCACTCCAAGATTTTATTTCCGAAGCGCTCAGCCCATGGACGAAGAAAGCCGGACCTGACTCAGATATCGTCTTAAGCAGCCGCATTAGACTTGCGAGAAATCTGGAGGAATATAAATTTCCTCTTCTTGCCTCGATGGAAGAATCCTATGCAGTTTCGAAGCATATCGGCGAGGCTCTGACTCAACAGGAGTTTCAGGAAGTCGGCCCGCTTGAACTCGTCCGGATGGATGAATTAAAGACGAATGAAAAACGTGTCCTCGTGGAGAAGCATTTAATCAGTCCGCATTTGGCCGACCAATCAAAGTATGGAGCCGTGTTGCTGGATAAAGAGGAAGCCGTCAGCATTATGGTCAATGAGGAAGATCACTTACGCATTCAATGCTTATGGCCGGGATTTCAGCTTGAGAAAGGGCTTCAGACGGCCAATGCGATTGATGATTGGATAGAAGGGTTATTGACATATGCTTTTGACGAGAAGCGCGGCTACTTGACAAGCTGCCCGACGAATGTCGGTACGGGATTACGGGCATCGGTGATGATGCATTTACCGGCGCTTGCGATGACGCAGCAATTAAACCGGATTTTGCCCGCTATTAATCAATTAGGGCTTGTTGTTAGAGGAATTTACGGTGAAGGTAGCGAAGCATTAGGTAATCTCTTTCAAATATCGAACCAGATTACGCTTGGAAAATCTGAAGAAGATATCGTCGAGGACTTGCGTGGAGTCGTGCTGCAATTAATTCAGCAGGAGCGAGCTGCGCGCAATATGCTGCTTGATCATTCCCGCCTGCAGCTGGAGGATCGGGTCAGCCGCTCGTACGGCATTCTGTGCCACAGCCGCTTAATCGAGTCAAAAGAGGCGACCCAGCGATTATCAGATGTTAGACTGGGAATTGACTTAGGGTTGATTCAAGGGCTGAGCGCGACGATTTTGAATGAGCTGATGATCTTAACCCAGCCGGGCTTTCTCCAGCAATATGCCGGGGATGTCCTATCTTCAAACCAGCGTGATGAAAGAAGAGCTACATTAATCAGAGAGAGAATGAAACTGGAACAGGAAAAACACGATTAATCCATGGAGGTGAACGTCAATGATGTTTGGACGTTTTACAGAACGAGCACAGAAGGTATTGGCATTAGCTCAAGAAGAGGCTGTTCGATTAGGCCATAATAATATTGGTACTGAGCATATTTTGTTAGGCTTGATCCGTGAAGGGGAAGGGATTGCCGCGAAGGCCCTTCAGGCGCTCAGTCTTGGTTCCGATAAGATTCAAAATGAAGTAGAATCGTTAATCGGCAAAGGCCAGGAAGGTTCAAAAACGATTCATTACACGCCACGGGCGAAAAAAGTGATTGAGCTTTCAATGGATGAAGCGAGAAAGCTTGGTCATTCGTATGTTGGAACAGAGCACATTCTTCTTGGATTAATTCGTGAAGGAGAAGGCGTTGCTGCCCGGGTGCTTAACAATCTCGGAGTCAGCCTTAATAAAGCTCGTCAGCAAGTCTTGCAGCTTTTAGGAAGCAATGAAGTTGGCAGCTCATCGCAACAGAGCGGGGGAAACAGCCATGCCAATACTCCTACATTGGATAGTCTGGCCCGTGATCTAACAGCGGTTGCTCGCGAAGAAGCGCTTGATCCCGTGATCGGACGAAGCAAGGAAATCGAACGTGTCATTCAAGTGTTAAGCCGACGGACGAAAAACAATCCGGTATTAATTGGTGAGCCGGGCGTCGGGAAAACGGCGATTGCCGAAGGGCTTGCATTGGCGATTATCGCCAACGAAGTACCGGAAACATTGCGCAACAAGCGCGTCATGACACTTGATATGGGAACGGTCGTTGCCGGTACTAAGTACCGCGGTGAATTCGAGGATCGGCTGAAAAAAGTCATGGATGAAATCCGTCAGGCCGGGAATGTCATCCTCTTTATTGACGAACTGCACACCTTAATTGGAGCAGGTGGAGCCGAGGGTGCGATTGATGCGTCAAATATTTTAAAGCCGTCGCTAGCCAGAGGTGAGCTGCAATGTATCGGGGCAACCACACTGGATGAATATCGTAAATATATTGAAAAAGATGCAGCACTTGAGCGCCGCTTCCAGCCGATTCAGGTAAATGAGCCGACGCTTGAGGAGTCGATTCAAATTTTAAAAGGGCTGCGTGACCGTTATGAAGCACATCACCGTGTCACGATTACCGATGATGCGATCGAAGAAGCGGTTAAACTGTCAGATCGCTATATCTCTGACCGCTTTCTCCCCGATAAAGCGATTGATTTAATTGATGAGGCGGGATCAAAAGTCCGGTTGCGGTCTTACACAGCGCCGCCGAATTTGAAAGAGCTTGAAGGACGCTTGGAAGAAACTCGCAAAGAAAAAGATGCGGCTGTCCAAAGTCAGGAATTTGAGAAGGCGGCATCGCTAAGGGATTCCGAACAGAGACTTCGCGAAGAACTGGAAGAAATGAAGAATGAATGGAAGAAGCAGCAGGGACAAGAGAATACAGAGGTTACGGTTGACGATATTGCCCAGGTTGTCGCCAGCTGGACTGGAATTCCGGTTTCAAAACTGGCTGAAGAAGAAACAGACCGTCTGTTGAAAATGGAAGAAATTCTTCATGAGCGCGTCGTCGGTCAGGAGGAAGCTGTTAAATCGATTTCCAAGGCGGTTCGTCGGGCTCGTGCTGGACTAAAGGATCCGAAACGTCCAATTGGCTCCTTTATTTTCCTCGGACCGACCGGGGTGGGGAAGACGGAATTGGCTCGTGCCGTTGCCGAGACGCTATTCGGTGATGAAGATTCCGTCATTCGGATTGATATGTCCGAGTATATGGAGAAGCATGCGACAAGCCGACTCGTCGGCTCCCCTCCTGGTTATGTCGGTCATGAGGAAGGCGGCCAGCTGACGGAAAAAGTCCGCCGTAAGCCGTACTCCGTCATTCTTTTAGATGAAATTGAAAAGGCGCACCCGGAAGTGTTTAATATTTTGCTACAGGTGCTTGAGGATGGCCGTTTGACTGATTCGAAAGGAAGAACCGTCGACTTCCGCAATACAGCGATTATTATGACGTCAAATGTCGGGGCCAGCACATTGCGTAAAAATAAATTCCTTGGCTTTACGACAGGAACGGATGGCCAGGAATACACCGATATGAAGGATAAAGTGATGGAAGAGTTAAAACGGAGCTTCCGTCCTGAGTTTCTAAACCGTATCGATGAAATTATCGTCTTCCATGCTTTAGAGAAGAAGCATGTCCGGGAAATTATTACGCTGATGGCCGAGCAGCTTAAAGTTCGCTTAGCTGAGCAGGGGATTGAGTTTGAGTTAACAGAAGCCGCCAAGGATAAAATTACCGACATTGGCTATGATCCGGAATATGGCGCGCGGCCATTACGCCGTGCCCTGCAGAAGCAGGTGGAGGACCGTCTTTCCGAAGAGCTCTTAAAAGGAACGATCGTTAAAGGGCAGAAAGCGTTAATTGACGTCAAAGACGGCGAGTTGACGGTTATCACCCGCGAGAATCTCCAAGTGTAAATATAGATTCGCTTATGACTCGAGATAAGGGCTAATAAGCAAGAAAAGCCGAGGGAGAGGCATAATCCCTTGGCTTTTCACCATACATATAGGAGAAACCCTCCCTTGGCTGATATTTCTGCTACAATGAAAGAAGGAAGCATCGTGTACTAGGAGGGCAAGAAGATGGCCAAACGAAAAACAAAATTTGTCTGCCAGGAATGCGGATATGAATCGGCTAAATGGATGGGCAAATGTCCCAGCTGTCAAAGCTGGAACACCATGGTGGAGGAATTTGAACAGTCGGCGCGCCAGGCAAGTCGAAGCTATGTGACTTCCACTGCAACAGGAAACACAAAGCCGCAATCGATCATCTCCATTAAGAGCGACATGGAGACGCGAATCGGGACGAAGATGAAGGAGCTTGACCGGGTACTCGGAGGCGGGGTCGTTCCAGGCTCACTCGTGCTCGTTGGCGGAGACCCGGGCATCGGGAAATCGACTTTGCTGCTTCAGCTTTCGGCAAAGCTGGCAGAAACGGGACAACGGGTGCTCTACATCTCGGGGGAAGAATCAGTGAAACAGACGAAGCTGCGCGCTGACCGGTTGAACTTATCATCGCAGGAGCTGTATGTGTTAGCAGAAACCGATATCGCGTTAATTGAGCGGGCGATTGACGAGGTACAGCCTGTTTTAGTCGTCATCGACTCCATTCAAACTGTCTATCAGGAGGAAATCACGTCAGCGCCGGGAAGTGTGGCCCAGGTGCGGGAATGTACGGCGGCTTTCATGAGAATGGCAAAGACGAGAGGGATCGCGATTTTTATCGTCGGCCATGTTACGAAGCAAGGCTCGATCGCCGGGCCGAAGCTGCTTGAGCATATGGTTGATTCCGTGCTTTACTTTGAAGGTGAACGCCATCACACGTATCGAATTTTGCGCGCTGTAAAAAATAGATTTGGGTCGACAAATGAAATGGGCATTTTTGAAATGAAGGAACTGGGACTGGCGGAAGTCGTCAATCCGTCGGAAATTTTCCTGGAGGAACGGTCCCAGGGGGCGGCCGGTTCGATCGTCGTTGCTTCGATGGAAGGCACGAGACCCGTTCTCGTCGAGCTGCAGGCACTAATTTCACCGACGAGCTTCGGAAATCCAAGAAGGATGGCGACAGGGATTGACCATAACCGGGTATCGCTGTTAATGGCTGTCCTTGAAAAGCGGGTCGGGCTTTTGTTGCAAAACCAGGATGCGTATTTAAACGTTGCCGGCGGGATTCGCCTCGATGAGCCGGCAATTGATTTAGCGATCGCGATCAGCATCGCCTCGAGCTTTCGAAATCAAATTACGAGTCCGACCGATGTCGTCATCGGCGAAATCGGGCTGACAGGGGAAATTAGACGGGTGTCGCGGATTGAACAGCGGGTGCATGAAGCAGCGAAGCTCGGTTTCCAGAGAGCGGTTATTCCAGCACGGAACCTTAGTGGCTGGACTTATCCTGAAGGGATGAAGGTCGTTGGTGTATCGACATTGGAAGAGGCACTACAGGTTGGAATAGGAGGATCATAAATGAGTGAGGAGCAGAGAAGAAATGAATTCATTCAAAGCGTATTAAAGCTGGTCGCGCCGGGAACGCCGCTGCGCGCCGGGATTGACAATGTCCTGAGGGCGAAGACGGGCGGCCTTATTGTCATTGGCTACCACAATGATATGCCGTCGATTGTCGACGGGGGCTTTTTTATCAATTGCGACTTTTCTCCGGCCTACCTTTATGAGCTGGCGAAAATGGATGGGGCGATTATTTTAAGCGATGACGGCAAGAAGATTTTATATGCGAATACGCAGTTAGTCCCGAATAATGGGATTCCATCAAATGAAACGGGCATCCGCCACCGTACCGCAGAGCGTGTCGCTAAGCAGACGGGGAATTTAGTCGTTTCGATTTCGCAGCGGCGTAATGTAATCACGTTGTATCAAGGTGATTACCGCTATTCTTTAAAGGATATCGGCGTGATTTTAACGAAGGCGAATCAGGCGATTCAAACATTGGAAAAATACCGTGCTGTGCTGGACCAGGGCATTACCAATTTAGGGGCGCTCGAATTTGAACAGCTCGTGACGTTTCATGAGGTTACCCAGGTCATCCACCGCGTACAGATGGTCCTGCGGATTAAGCGGGAGATTTTAAACTATGTGAATGAGCTCGGGGATGAAGGTCGGCTGATTACGATGCAATTAAGCGAGCTTGTCGCTGATACTGAAAAAGAAGCCGTTTGGCTCTTGAAGGATTATGTTAAGGACCGCAAGCAAGACGTCAACGAAATTCTGAAGGAACTGACGAAGCTGCAGGCGGAGGAACTGCTTGATGAACACGAGATCGTTAAGGCACTCGGTTACGGGAAAAACATTAATATTCAGGAACAGTCTGTTTCACCGCGTGGATACAGGATCCTTAATCGAATTCCGAGGCTCCCATCGGCCATCATTGAAAATCTGATCGAAAAGTATGACGACTTAACGAGCATTATGTTCGCCAGTACCGAAGAATTGGATGAAGTAGAAGGAATTGGAGAAGCGAGGGCGAAATTGATAAAGGACGGATTAACGCGGATTCAGGAGCAATTGTTCGTTGACCGCCATATTTAGCCGCACTCTTATTGGTTGACTTTTCATTTGAAAAAAAGTACAATAAAAAATTAAAAAAATCAAGAGAAAAAGCGGGTTAGGGCGTTTAAAAAGTATAGAATAATCTTGGAATTTTATGTGAAATCCAGTTTGATAGGTTTTGATATCGAGAACTTGTCTATAATAATAAAAGGAGGTGAATATGGATGTTAAAAGGGATTGTTCAACTTTTCTTCGTTCTTGTAGGAGGAACATTAGGTTTTCTATTCATCCCAGAACTTATCCATATCTTAAATATTGGTAATGTTCCTTCGTGGTTAGACAGTTCTTACGCAGGAGCAGTTATCGGAGCAGTTATCTTATTTATTTCCACTTTTTGGTTGGCTGATTATATTGTCAATGTGATGAAGCTGTTGGAGGAGACGATTGTCCGCGCACCGATTCCCGACGTTTTATTCGGCACAATGGGATTGATTATTGGACTTATTGTCGCCTATTTAATTGGGATCCCATTAAATGCGATTAACATCCCGGTTGTGAGCACGGTCCTCCCGATCTTCGTGACGATTTTTCTTGGCTATTTCGGCTTTCAAATCGGCTTTAAAAAGCGTGATGAGCTGATGAATTTGACGATGCTCACCCGCGGCCTCGGCAAAAAGAAGGAAGAAGAGGAAGCTGATCTGAAAAAGGGAAAACAGCTCAAAATCCTTGATACGAGCGTCATTATCGACGGTCGCATTGCCGATATTTGCAAAACAGGTTTCCTGGAGGGGACATTGGTTATTCCTGAATTTGTGCTGGAAGAACTTCAGCACATTGCAGACTCCTCTGATGTGCTGAAGCGTAACCGCGGTCGACGTGGATTGGATATTCTGAATAAAATTCAAAAAGAACTTCCGGTCAATGTTGAAATCTATGAAGGCGACTTTGAGGATATTTCCGAGGTTGACAGCAAGCTCGTGAAGCTTGCAAAAATCTCTTCGGGTATGGTTGTAACGAATGATTTTAACTTAAATAAAGTATGCGAGCTCCAAGGGGTAGCGGTTTTAAATATTAATGATTTGGCCAACGCGGTAAAGCCCGTTGTGCTTCCGGGCGAAGAACTTAATGTGCAAGTAATCAAGGACGGAAAAGAACAGCACCAGGGTGTTGCCTATTTAGACGACGGAACGATGATTGTTGTCGAAGGGGGACGTGATTATATCGGCAAGCATCTCGATGTAGTGGTAACGAGTGTTCTGCAAACGAGTGCGGGCCGGATGATCTTTGCAAAGCCAAAGCTGTTGGAAAAAGCATTATAATGACACCGTAGCGCTTGCCTTCTTTTTTATAAGAGGAGGGAGGCGCTTCTCTTTTGGCTTGTCAGGGATGTCCAAACCGGCTCTCCTTTTCTCGAAAGATCAGCAAGCATCCTAAATGTTCCGGTTGATTCGGGGGAGATACTTGCAGCGTTTTTCCTGCTTGATACGTTCCTTCTAAGAAAATATATGTAATCGGAAGAGGAACATGCTAAAATAAGAACGATTATGACAGGAGAGAAGAGCATGAAGTACAGTGTAATTATCCCGGCGGCTGGTCAGGGGAAACGAATGAAGGCCGGTAAGAACAAGCAATTTTTAAAGTTGCAGGGCGAGGAAATCATCGTTCATACCGTGCGCTTGTTTGAAAAGGACCCGAATTGCCGTCGCATTGTTGTCGTGGCCAATGCAGAGGAAGTGGCGTTGATGAGGACGATGATGGATAAGAGTCATTTTGAAAAAGTAACGGTCACAGCCGGCGGGGAGGAACGTCAGGATAGCGTCCGCAATGGATTGCAGAGCCTGCTGGAAGACGGGATTATTCTCGTCCATGACGGAGCCCGTCCGTTTGTTGAACAAAAGGTGATAGATGAACTTGTTGAGCAGGCCGGAGAGAGAGGGGCGGCTATCGCCGCCGTCCGGGTGAAGGATACAATAAAACGAGTCGAAGGCGACAGCGTCGTGGAAACGTTAAAGCGCGATGAGCTTTGGGCGGTGCAAACGCCACAGGCTTTCCAGGCAGCGCTGTTACGCGAAGCCCATGCAAAGGCCGAGCAGGCAGGGTTTACAGCTACCGATGATGCGAGTCTGATTGAATGGCTCGGCCAGACGGTCGTGATTGTAGAAGGGAGCTATCATAATCTCAAGCTGACAACGCCGGAGGATATGACAGTAGCTCAATTGATAAGCGAGGAAAGGGAGCGAAACAGATGACGGTAAGAGTTGGACAAGGGTTTGATGTGCACCGGTTAGTGGAGGGGCGCCCGCTCATTTTAGGCGGCGTGACGATCCCGTACGAGAAAGGATTGCTTGGCCATTCCGACGCTGATGTGCTATTACATACAATCTCCGATGCCGCCTTAGGGGCGATTGGCGAAGGGGATATTGGCAAGCATTTTCCTGATACGGATCCCCGCTTTAAGGATGCCGATTCAGCCAAACTGCTGGAGCACGTCTGGGTTCTTGTCAAGGAGCGCGGTTTTACACTGGGTAACCTTGACTGTACGATTATTGCCGAAAGACCAAAAATGGCGCCTCATATCGGAGTGATGCGGGAGCGGATCGCCGGTTTGCTGGAGGCGGAGATCAGCCAGATTAATGTCAAGGCGACGACGACGGAAAAGCTAGGCTTTACCGGCAGAGGTGAGGGAATTGCTGCCCAGGCGGTAATTTTGCTCGAGCGGCACGGAGAGAATTGAACGGCTATGACGATGATGCTAAAATAAAAAAACGAGCATGCAAATATGCTAGAAACGGAAGGTGTTACCAATGGAAAGGGAAGTTCGTGTCAGATTTGCACCAAGTCCAACAGGGCATTTACATATAGGAGGAGCCCGTTCAGCGCTTTTTAATTATTTGCTCGCTAAACGGGAGGGCGGGGCCTTCATTTTGCGAATTGAAGATACCGATCAGGCGCGTAATGTGGAGAGTGCCAAGGAAAAGCTGCTCGACAGCTTGAAGTGGCTTGGGCTTGAATGGGATGAAAGCATTGATGTCGGGGGAGAGTACGGTCCGTACAGCTGTATGGAGCGCATGGATATTTACGAGAGATACATTCAGCAATTGCTTGAAGAGGGAAAAGCATATTATTGCTATATGACGGAGGAAGAGCTTGAAGCGGAGCGCGAGGCGCAGAAGGCCCGTGGAGAAATGCCGAAATACAGCGGCCGCGACCGCGACCTTACGGAGGCCGAGCGTGCTGCTTATGAAGCGAAGGGGCTAAAGCCCGTTGTTCGCTTCCGTGTACCGGAAGGGCAGGTCATCCGGATCAATGATGCTGTGCGCGGTGAAGTATCATTTGAATCAGATGGAATTGGCGATTTTGTCATTGCCCGCAAGGACGGTATTCCGATGTATAATTTCGCCGTCGTGGTGGACGATCATTTGATGAGGATTTCACATGTCATTCGCGGTGAGGAGCATCTGTCAAATACGCCCCGTCAAGTGATGCTGTATCAGGCATTCGGCTGGGAGCCGCCGCAGTTTGCCCATGCGTCGCTCATTTTAAATCCAGATCGTCAGAAGATGAGCAAGCGCGATGAGTCGATCATTCAGTTTGTTGAGCAGTATAAGGAGCTCGGCTATTTGCCGGAAGCGCTCGTGAACTTCCTCGCATTGCTCGGTTGGTCACCGGTCGGAGAAGAGGAAATTTTCTCGATCGAAGAGCTTAGTGCCCAGTTTAGCTTGGAGCGTGTTTCGAAAGCGCCGGCTGTATTTGATACGGATAAGCTTGCCTGGATGAACAACCAGTATATGAAAAAGGCTGATCTTGATACCGTCGTTGCCTTAGCGTTGCCTCATTTGAAGAAAGCAGGCAGAGTTCCTGAGGATCTAAATGAAGAACGATATGAGTGGATCAAGCGCTTAATCGGCCTTTATCAGGAGCAGTTGCAGTACGGCGCTGAAATTGTTGATTTAACAGAGTTGTTCTTTAAGCCGGAAATTGAGTATAATGAGGAAGCAAAAGAAATTTTGGCTGAAGAGCAGGTTCCTGAGGTGCTGGAACATCTGGCCGGGGAACTGGATCAGCTTGACGACTTTGTCGCGGCGAACATCAAAGCGGCGATTAAAGCGACACAGAAGGCTACCGGTCATAAAGGGAAGAAGCTGTTTATGCCGATTCGCGTGGCTGTTACCGGCCAGACGCATGGTCCGGAGCTGCCGGATTCGATTGAAGTATTAGGGAAAGCGGTCGTAAGTGCGAGACTGAGACGTTTGCTAAATCAATAAATCAACGTGTTGAGAGGGAAAAGTAGAAGAGGCAGTGGTTATCCAGAGACAATCACCCTGGCTGAAAGTGATTGAAACCCGCTTCTTTGAAGATGCACCCTTGAGCCTTTTTCTGAAATTATGCGAGAGTAGGAAAAAGCGAGTGGCGTCGTTATCCGCTACAAAGAGCGCGGGGCAGGTATGCCTTGCGATAACAGAGTGGAACCGCGCGCTGCGCCTCTGTGCATGAAAATGCACAGAGGCTTTTTTGTATAAGGGCTCTCTCGTAATACAGCTTTTTTAGGAGAGAGGTCAGCTGAGGATCAGACGGACGGGGAGAGGCTTGTTAGTAGAGAGTAGCTATTGTAAAAGGGGGAAGGAGATCGTGAAAAAGGTTTTCCGCACATTGATGAATGATATTGATGTCGTGCTTGATCAAGACCCGGCGGCAAGAAATCGACTGGAGGTGATTTTCACCTATTCCGGTGTGCATGCCTTATGGGCGCACCGGCTTGCGCATTGGTTGTGGAAACGGTGCCGGATGTATTTTATCGCCCGGGTCATTTCGCAAGTGAGCCGTTTTTTTACAGGTATCGAGATTCATCCCGGAGCTGTCATCGGCCAGCGGCTGTTTATCGATCACGGCATGGGAGTTGTCATCGGGGAGACGTGTGAAATTGGCGACAATGTGACGATCTATCAAGGTGTGACTCTTGGCGGGACGGGAAAAGAAAAAGGCAAGCGCCATCCTACGGTAAAGGATAATGTCTTAATTGCTTCAGGCGCCAAAGTACTAGGATCGTTTACAATTGGAGAGAATGCTCGTATCGGAGCCGGCTCGGTCGTCTTAAAAGAGGTTCCTCCTAATTCCACGGTAGTCGGCATTCCAGGCAAAATTGTTATTCAAGACGGACAGCGGGTTGAACAGACGCTTGACCATCATAATCTTCCTGACCCGATTGCTGATAAATTAAAAGAGCTTGAGGAAGAAATTAAAGCATTGCGCTCGGAAAGAGAATTGCTGAACACTTCATCAAAGGAAAAGCCTTTCGCATAATGTATAGAAATTACAGTAAGAAGGAGTAGATGAGCAGGATGGCCATCCATATTTATAATAGTTTAACAAAGAAAAAAGAACCGTTCGTGCCGCTTGAAGAGGGAAAGGTAAAAATGTATGTATGCGGACCAACCGTCTACAATTACATCCACATCGGCAATGCGCGTCCGCCGATCGTTTACGATATGGTGCGCCGTTATTTGGAATACCGCGGCTATGAGGTAACCTTTATCTCTAATTTCACCGATGTTGATGATAAAATTATTCGCGCCGCCCATGAGCTTGGTGAAGATGTTTTTGCGGTCGCCAACCGCTTTATCGAGGCCTATCATCAGGACACCTGTGCGCTTGGCGTCCGGAAAGCGGATCTCCATCCGCGCGTCACGGAGACAATCCCGGAGATCATTACGTTTATCGCGACATTAATTGAAAAAGGCTACGCGTACGAAGCGGGGGGCGACGTATACTTCCGGACGAGAAAGTTTGACGGGTACGGCAAGCTTTCCTCGCAATCGATTGAGGATTTACGCTCGGGAGCGCGAATTGAAGTTGATGAGCGCAAAGAGGATCCGCTTGATTTTGTCCTCTGGAAGGCGGCAAAGGAAGGCGAAATTTCCTGGGAGAGCCCGTGGGGCGACGGACGTCCGGGCTGGCATATTGAATGCTCCGCCATGGTCAAAAAATATTTGGGAGATACGATCGACATTCATGCCGGCGGTCAGGATCTCGCTTTTCCTCATCACGAAAATGAAATTGCTCAATCGGAGGCGTTGACTGGAAAGCCGATGGCTCATTATTGGATGCATAACGGTTTTATTAATATTAACAACGAAAAAATGTCGAAATCGCTCGGAAATTTTGTCTTGGCTAATGAAATAATTCGACAGCATTCTGCAGAGGTTGTCCGCTTTTTCATGCTGACCGCTCATTACCGTAGTCCGATCAACTTCAGTGACGAGCTGCTCGAAGGGGCCAAGAGCGGTCTTGAGCGGTTGAAAACTGCCGTGACCAGCCTGGAGCACCGCCGCGAGGAGTCGGCTGATTTCGGAGAAATAGGCGATTGGCTTGAACGGATTGAGGCATTAAAGGAGCGCTTTATTATGGAGATGGACGATGATTTTAACAGCGCAAACGGAATTACCGTGTTGTTTGATTTAGCAAAAGAAGCCAACCGCTATCTCCGTGAGGATAAAACATCAATCAAGGTACTGACGGCCTTCCTTGATCAGTTCCAGGAGTTTGCCGATGTGCTCGGACTCACCTTGCATACCGATACGGAATTGCTTGATGACGAGATTGAAGCCTTGATCGAGCAACGCAATGAGGCGCGCAAGCAACGGAATTTCGCCTTGGCCGATCAAATCCGCGATCAGCTGAAGGAGCAGGGCATTGTATTGGAAGATACCGCTCAAGGTGTGCGCTGGAAGCGGGGGTAATGATGAAATTAATTGAAACAGCAACCGATTTTAAGCAACTGAACGCCCTGGCTCTCGCCTATATGGGGGATGCGGTTCTTGATATGTATATCCGCTATTATTTAATCGCGAAAGGGACCGTGCGCCCGCAGCGTCTTCACCTGGAGGCGACGCGCTTTGTCTCGGCGAAGGCGCAGGCCGTGGTCGTGCGCCGCCTGCTTGAGCAGGAGGAATTCTCGGAAGAGGAAGAAGCGGTCTTTAAGCGGGGCCGCAATGCAAAGTCAGGCTCGATTCCAAAGAATACCGACCTGAACACGTATCGCTATTCCACCGGGTTTGAGGCGCTGCTCGGCTATTTATATGTATGTGACAGACAGAGCCGGCTTGATGAACTGGTGAAAAAAGCAGTGGCGATCATTGAACAAGAATCAGAAGATGAGAAAGGAGCACCTCGATGACGCAAGAATTTATCATTGGAAAAAACCCCGTGATTGAGGCACTCAAGTCGGGCCATGCGATTAATAAAATTTGGCTGGCGGAAGGTTCGCAGAAGGGGCAGATGACAAAGGTGCTGCAGCTCGCTAAGGAGCGCGGCGTCCTCGTGCAGCATGCGCCAAAGAAAAAGCTGCAGCAGCTTGTGGACAGCGACAATCACCAGGGCGTTGTCGCCTCGGTTGCCGCCTATGAATACGCCGAAATTGATGACTTGTTTGCCGCGGCGGAGAAGAAAGGAGAAGAGCCGTTTTTTCTCTTATTGGATGAAGTCGAGGACCCTCACAATTTAGGGTCGATTCTCCGGACGGCGGATGCAGCCGGGGCTCATGGGGTAATCATCCCGAAGCGGCGGGCTGTGGGGTTGACGCAGGTTGTCGCCAAAGCTTCAACAGGAGCAATTGAATATGTGCCGGTTGCGCGCGTAACGAATTTGGCGCGGACGATGGAGGAGTTAAAGAAGCGGGGGTTATGGTTTGCAGGCACGGATGCCAAGGGAACCGAAGATTATCGCCAGGCGGCTTTCGATATGCCGATTGGACTTGTGATTGGAAGTGAGGGCAAAGGCATCAGCCGGCTGATCAAGGAAAAATGTGATTTTTTGATCAGGATTCCAATGGTCGGTCATGTAACATCTTTAAATGCTTCTGTGGCAGCAAGCCTGCTGATGTATGAAGTGTACCGGAGACGCAACCAAGTGGGTCGATCCTAGCATGAAAGACATTCTGCTCGTGGACGGCTACAACATGATCGGGGCATGGCCGGAGCTGCGCGCTTTGAAGGATAAGGATCTCGGTCTGGCGCGGGACCGCCTTGTGGAAATGCTGGCTGAATATCAGGCTTACACCGGCCACCAGGTGAAAGTCGTGTTTGATGCGCACATGGTGCAAGGGAGCGGGAAAAAGGAATATCATCACCGTATTGATGTGATCTACACAAGGAAAAATGAAACGGCAGATGAACGGATCGAAAAGCTCGTCCATGACTTGAAAAGAATTGATACACGAATTCATGTCGCCACCTCAGACTTCATGGAGCAGTCGTTGACATTTGGAAGCGGGGCTTTGCGGAAGTCGGCGAGAGAGCTGCTGATTGAGATGGAAGTCATTGAAAAAGGGATTGACAAGGAAGTCGAAAAAACGCGAAAAAAGCAGCGTTCGACAAAAATTCCGCTTTCGGATGAAATGGCTGAAATTTTTGAAAGATGGCGTCGAGAGCGCTGATGTGTGGTTGACCTGCTGGAAAACTGTGCTATATAATGTTCGTATAATGGAGACAACAGCAAAGGTCGGAGGGATTGTCGTGAGCATAGACCTTCAAGAAACCGTATTTAAGCCGAGTTATGACAAAGTGAATGACGACGATTTGGTCATGTTTGTAAGAAATGGGGACAGCGCCGCGCTTGAATTTTTAATTAACAAATACAAGAATTTCGTTCGTGCCAAAGCTAGGTCTTATTTTTTAATAGGGGCTGACCATGAAGATATTGTTCAAGAAGGAATGATCGGCCTGTATAAAGCTGTCCGTGATTTTAACGGGGATAAACTGTCTTCTTTTAAAGCATTTGCTGAATTGTGTATTACGCGGCAAATCATTACGGCCATTAAGACGGCGACGCGACAGAAGCATATTCCGTTAAACTCATATGTCTCATTGGACAAGCCATTGTATGATGAAGAGTCGGATCGGACCCTGCTAGATGTCATTTGCGGAACACGCGTCACCAATCCAGAAGAGCTGTTGATCAATCAGGAAGAATTTGAAGATATTGAATTGAAAATGGGTGAACTTCTTAGCGATCTGGAGCGACAAGTACTCACCTTATACCTCGATGGCCGGTCGTATCAGGAGATTTCGGTGGACTTGAATCGCCACGTCAAATCGATTGATAATGCCTTGCAGCGGGTAAAGCGGAAACTCGAGCGTTATGTAGAGCTTAAAGGGGTTTCCTTAACGTAACAAAAGCGGCGTCTAAAGATGATGATAGATGCCGCTTTTTCCTGTTTGCTGATTTTGGGACAATTGACACCCTTCTTCCCCTGTGATAGAGTGAAAGAGTGTGTGTATTTGATGAATCGTTGGAGGTGTATGATGCGGAGTAAGGTGGTACTGGCTTGTGAGATTTGTCATTCACGTAATTATTCAACCGAAAAGAATAAGCAATCCAACCCCGCCCGTATCGAAGTGAAAAAGTTCTGCAAGAGCTGTCAAGAACACACCCTTCATCGTGAAACAAAGTGATCGGGCGGGAATGTCCGGTTCGCAAGCATATAACCGGTAATGGTCTTTCGGAAAATGATCGGACCGTTCAATGAGCTGCTTTCTCATTGAACGGTTTTAAACCTTGGACATGTTGCGTGTGAAGCTGCTTTTTGTCAAAAACTAAAAAACAAATGCTGATTTCGAATAGATAAGAGCTTGTTTGTCTATATTGATTGGTGCTGGAGGTGTCAAGCCGTGGCTGGCGGAGTGAAAGGTATTGGAAAGTTTTTTCGTGATGTCGTTCAGGAAATGAAACGAGTGTCTTGGCCTACGCGCAAGGAACTGACTCGTTATACTTTGGTTGTTATCGGTACGGTAGCGTTTATTTCGGTTTTCTTCGCAATTGTTGATTATGGGATTTCTGAACTTGTTCGTGTCCTGCTCGGATAATGTCTAAGCGTAAGCTTGGTTGAGTAACTTTGAAAAGCCGCTTTGCGGTTTTCTTATAGCACAGAGGAGGGAAGGACAACACCGTCCTAGATAACATGGAAAAAAATTGGTATGTGGTTCACACGTATTCAGGCTATGAAAATAAGGTGAAGACAAACTTGGAAAAGCGTCTGGAATCAATGGAAATGACCGATAAGATCTTCCGTGTCCTCGTCCCGGTGGAAGAAGAGACGGAAGTGAAGAACGGGAAATCAAAAACGGTTTCAAAGAAAGTTTTTCCAGGGTATGTCATTGTCGAAATGGTGATGACGGATGACTCTTGGTATGTGGTTCGGAACACGCCGGGGGTAACTGGATTTGTCGGTTCTGCCGGCGCCGGTTCCAAACCGACACCACTGCTGGAAGAGGAAGTGGAAGCGATTCTGAAGCAGATGGGCGTTGAACAGCCAAAAGCTGATGTTGACTTTGAGCTGAAAGAATCGGTCAAAGTGAAGGAAGGGCCGTTCGCTAATTTTGTCGGCTCAATTGAGGAAATTCAAATGGACAAGCAGAAGCTGAAAGTGCACGTCAACATGTTTGGCCGTGAGACTCCAGTGGAGCTTGATTTTAACCAAGTTGAAAAGATTTAGCGAAATAACTTGATATCTGACAGCGAAGGTGATAAAATCTTCATGTTTGATATGGTTTCATTACATGAGCCATCGGGTGCATGAGTGCATCCGTTTTTTGAGTGGGAGGGCGACGAACGTCCGATAACCACATCACGGACTAAGGAGGTGTGTCACGTGGCTAAAAAGGTAATTAAAATGGTTAAGTTGCAAATTCCTGCTGGGAAAGCAAACCCGGCGCCACCGGTAGGTCCTGCATTAGGTCAAGCAGGTGTGAATATCATGGGTTTCTGTAAGGAATTTAACGCTCGTACTTCAGACCAAGCGGGTCTTATCATCCCGGTAGAAATTACGGTATTTGAAGACCGTTCGTTTACATTCATCACGAAAACTCCGCCGGCTGCTGTTCTTCTTAAGAAGGCTGCTGGAATCGAGTCAGGTTCTGGTGAACCGAACCGCAATAAAGTTGCGACAGTAAAGCGTGATAAGGTGCGCGAGATTGCTGAAACGAAGATGCCTGATCTAAACGCAGCGAATGTTGAATCTGCTATGCGTATGGTGGAAGGTACTGCTCGCAGCATGGGTATCGTGATTGAAGACTAATTGTAAGTTTCTTGGAGGTTGCAACCTGATCTAAGGTCGCAACCTTTCATAAGTGGGAGGTACTACCGCTAAAACCACAATCGAGGAGGAAATAGCATGGCTAAAAAAGGTAAAAAGTATCAAGAAGCTCTTAAGCTTGTTGACCGCGATACGGTTTATCAAGTTGAAGAAGCAATTGAGTTAGTGAAGAAAACAGCTACAGCTAAATTTGACGAAACAGTCGAAGTGGCTGTTCGCCTTGGGGTTGACCCTAAGAAAGCCGATCAACAAATTCGTGGCGCTGTTGTTCTGCCTAACGGAACTGGTAAAACACAACGTGTGCTTGTATTTGCGAAAGGCGATAAAGCGAAGGAAGCTGAAGCGGCTGGCGCTGATTATGTAGGAGAAGAAGATCTTATTAACAAAATCAACCAAGGTTGGTTCGAGTTTGATGTGATCGTTGCGACTCCTGATATGATGGCTCAAGTTGGTAAGCTCGGCCGGGTACTCGGACCGAAAGGCTTAATGCCAAACCCGAAAACAGGAACAGTTACCTTCGACGTAGAGAAGGCTGTCAATGAAATCAAGGCTGGTAAAGTAGAGTACCGTGTTGATAAAGCCGGTAACATCCACGTGCCGATTGGTAAAGTTTCATTTGAATCAGCGAAGCTTGCTGAAAACTTGAAAACGATCATTGAGACGCTTGTGAAGGTGAAGCCTGCTGCAGCAAAAGGAACGTACATGAAAAACGTTGCGATTGCTTCAACAATGGGGCCTGGTATTCGCGTCAATGCATCTGCATTTGCCAAATAAAACAAACGATTGACTTTTTCCTGTACCCTGTATATACTCTTAAGAGTGCCTGATACGGGTACATCAAAATAAAATGTCATACCGTAGACAGTAGGGGCGTACACCGCTTAAACTTCCTACCGAGGTAAGCAATAGATACAGAAGAACAACTCTGTGTTTGTCTGCCCTCATGTCTGCATGAGGGCTTTTTACATGCTTTTCGGACGGTATGGATAAAACTATGGGAGGTGTAAGGATGAGCGTATTAGAACAGAAAAAACAGGTTGTAGCTGATATCGCTGCAAAGCTTAATGCAAGCAAAGCGACGATTGTTGTCGATTACCGCGGACTGAATGTTGCAGAAGTAACTGAGCTTCGTAAGCAGCTTCGTGAGGCTGGAGTCGAGTTCAAGGTATACAAGAACACACTTGCGCGCCGCGCAACAGCTGAGGCAAACCTTTCTGAGCTGGATGCACAGCTTGTTGGTCCAACTGCAATCGCATTTAGCGATGAAGATGTTGTTGCTCCTGCGAAGGTTCTTAACAGCTTTGCAAAAGAACACGAAGCTCTTGAAATCAAAGCTGGTGTCATCGAAGGCCGCATCACAAGCGTGGAAGAAATCAAGGCTCTTGCTGAGCTACCATCACGCGAAGGACTTCTATCTATGCTTCTCAGCGTGCTTCAAGCTCCAATGCGCAACTTTGCATTGGCGACAAAAGCCGTTGCGGATCAGAAGGAAGAGCAAGGCGCTTAATGTATGTTGACCCGCCCGGCACTACGCTGGGTTTCAGATACGTGAGCTAGTAAGATACTTTAAAAAAACGAAATAGGGAGGATTTATCATGAGTAAAGATCAAATCATTGAAGCGATTAAAGAAATGACAGTTTTAGAACTAAATGACCTTGTTAAGGCAATCGAAGAAGAATTCGGAGTAACAGCTGCTGCTCCAGTTGCTGTAGCTGCAGGCGGCGGAGACGCTGGCGGTGCTGAGCAATCTGAATTCGACGTTATTTTAGAATCTGCTGGCGGATCTAAAATCAACGTTATCAAGGCTGTACGTGAAATCACTGGCCTTGGTCTTAAGGAAGCAAAAGCACTTGTTGACGGTGCTCCAGCTCCAATTAAAGAAGGCGTAGCGAAAGAAGAAGCTGAAGAAATGAAAGCTAAGCTTGAAGAAGCAGGCGCTTCTGTTGAACTTAAGTAATTGATAGTGGGAAAAGGGCTCGCAGCAGGCGGGTCCTTTTTTTCACAGAAAAGACGCCTGTGGCGTTTTTCTTATTTAGAAAGGAGTAAGGAAGGATGTCGGAACATTATTACGCAAAAAACCCTTCTGTCGAAAGCGCGGAACGAAAGTGGAGCTTTGAGCTTCGCGGCCATAAGCTGCATTTCGCCTCGGACAGTGGAGTGTTCTCGAAACGAGAAGTTGACTTTGGCAGTAAGCTGTTAATAGAGACATTTTCCTTTCCGGAGCAGGCTGGAGATCTTCTCGATGTCGGCTGCGGGTATGGGCCGATCGGTTTGACGCTTGCCAAAGAAGATGAAAGCCGAATGGTTCATATGATTGATGTGAATGAGAGAGCACTTGCGTTGGCGAAAAAAAACGGTGAGGAAAACCGGATTGCCAACTGCCTCGTTTACGAAAGCGATGGCTTTAGCCGGGTGGAAAAGCGGGACTTTGCTGCGATCGTTACGAATCCGCCAATCCGGGCTGGCAAGAAAATCGTTCATCTTATTTTCGAGCAGGCGCTTCAGCATCTGCAACCGGGCGGTGAATTATGGGTGGTTATTCAAAAAAAGCAGGGGGCTCCATCGGCGCTAGAAAAATTAGAGACTCTCTTTGCCCAAGTAGACGTCGTTGAGAAGAAAAAAGGTTACTTTATTATAAAAGCAAAAAAAAGTTTGACCGAGCCTTGCTTTTGTGGTATTGTTATTTAATGCGTATAACTACCTATTTTTAGAACGCCATTTTGGCAAATGTCAAGTGGGAATTGTTGAATAATGGTGTGGAAAAGTGGTTATACTGAAATAATCGAATGGTCGAATAAGAAAATTGGTTACCGAAAACCCGTTTTCTTTTTGGTGGTTAGATAGAAAGTTACGACATTCTTCTGCTGCCTTGCACGGTTTTAAAGGTTTTGCTCAATCTATAAAGGTGCGTCATCTAGTCTTGTGCCTCGTGACGAGGGGCGGGGGTGATGCATTTTTAGATACTATAACGCGAGATTTGAGGGGTGAATCAGTTGACAGGTCAACTAGTTCAGTATGGACGCCACCGCCAGCGGAGAAGCTATGCAAGAATTAATGAAGTGTTGGAGCTGCCGAATTTAATTGAAATTCAAACAGCCTCCTACCAATGGTTTCTTGATGAGGGCCTGAGAGAAATGTTCCAGGATATTTCTCCAATCCAAGATTTCACGGGGAACTTGGTTTTAGAGTTTATAGACTATAGTCTAGGAGAGCCAAAGTACCCGGTTGATGAATCAAAGGAACGCGATGTGACCTATGCAGCGCCACTTCGGGTTAAGGTTCGTCTCATTAACAAGGAAACTGGGGAAGTAAAAGAGCAAGAGGTCTTCATGGGAGATTTCCCATTGATGACAGAGACAGGAACGTTTGTGATCAATGGAGCCGAGCGTGTAATTGTTTCTCAGCTTGTTCGTTCACCTAGTGTCTATTACAGTGAAAAAACGGATAAAAACGGTAAAAAAGGCTTTACGGCTACGGTCATCCCGAATCGCGGGGCATGGCTGGAGCTTGAGACAGATGCCAAAGATATCGTTTATGTTCGTATAGACCGCACCAGAAAAATCCCTGTGACGGTTCTTTTGCGTGCGTTAGGTTTTGGATCTGATCAAGAGATCATTGATTTACTCGGAGAAGATGAGTACCTTCGTAATTCGCTTGAAAAGGATAATACGGACGGTACGGAAAAAGCGCTTTTGGAAATTTACGAGCGTCTTCGTCCCGGGGAGCCGCCTACCGTTGACAATGCGAAAAGCCTGTTGGAATCACGCTTTTTTGATCCGAAGCGCTATGATTTAGCCAATGTGGGTCGCTATAAGATTAATAAGAAACTTCATATAAAAAACCGTTTGTTTAACCAGCGCTTAGCTGAAACATTAGTAGATCCGGAAACGGGAGAAGTGATTGCCGAAGAGGGAACTCTTCTTGACCGCCGGACATTGGATCGCATTTTGCCTTATCTTGAAAACAATGTCGGCTTCAGACATGTCCGTGCTTCAGGCGGCGTTGTCGAGGATGCCGAAATTGAATTGCAATCGATCCTTATTTATTCGCCGGAGGACCACGACGGGGAAAAAACGATCCGCGTTATTGGAAACGCAATGGTCGAGCGCGATGTAAAGCATATTACACCGGCTGATATCATTGCTTCTATTAACTATTTCTTCAATTTGCTGCACGGTGTTGGTGATACAGATGATATTGATCACCTCGGCAATCGCCGTCTTCGTTCTGTCGGTGAGCTTTTACAAAATCAGTTCCGTATCGGCTTATCGCGGATGGAGCGCGTCGTGCGTGAACGGATGTCAATTCAGGACCCTAATATGATTACGCCGCAAGCGTTGATTAATATTCGTCCAGTGATTGCCTCCATTAAAGAGTTTTTTGGCAGCTCACAGCTCTCGCAATTTATGGACCAGACGAACCCATTAGCTGAATTGACGCATAAACGCCGTCTTTCGGCGCTTGGACCGGGTGGTTTAACGAGAGAGCGTGCCGGATTTGAAGTTCGTGACGTTCATTACTCCCACTACGGGCGGATGTGTCCGATTGAAACGCCGGAAGGTCCGAACATCGGGCTGATTAACTCGCTTTCTTCCTATGCGAAGGTCAATGAATTCGGCTTTATGGAAACACCGTATCGCCGTGTTGACCCTGATACAGGGAAGGTGACTTCACAAATCGATTATTTAACAGCGGATGAAGAGGACAACTATGTTGTCGCTCAGGCGAATGCCCGTCTTGCTGAAGATGGATCGTTTGTCGATGAGAATATTATTGCCCGTTTCCGGGGAGAAAACACGGTCGTGCCACGTGAGCGTCTTGATTACATGGATGTATCACCGAAGCAGGTCGTATCAGCTGCGACATCATGTATTCCTTTCTTGGAAAACGATGACTCGAACCGTGCACTGATGGGGGCGAACATGCAGCGTCAGGCAGTTCCATTGCTTGTGCCGGAAGCGCCGATCGTCGGGACGGGGATGGAGCACGTGTCAGCGAAGGATTCGGGTGCGGCGATTGTCTCAAAGACGAAAGGTATCGTTGAACGTGTAACAGCGAAGGAAATTTGGGTCCGTCGTCTTGAAGAAGTCGATGGCAAGGAAGTCAAGGGTGATCTTGACAAGTACCGCCTGCAAAAGTTCGTCCGCTCAAACCAGGGAACAAGCTACAACCAGCGTCCGATCGTCTCTGAAGGTGACGTAGTCGAGAAGCGTGAAATTCTCGCTGACGGCCCTTCGATGGAAAAAGGCGAAATGGCGCTTGGACGGAATGTCCTTGTCGGCTTCATGACTTGGGATGGATATAACTATGAGGATGCGATTATTTTAAGCGAGCGTCTTGTGAAAGACGATGTGTATACATCGGTTCATATTGAAGAATATGAATCAGAAGCCCGTGATACAAAGCTTGGGCCTGAAGAGATTACGCGTGACATCCCGAACGTTGGGGAAGATGCGCTGAAAAACCTTGATGAACGCGGCATTATCCGCGTCGGGGCCGAAGTGAAGGATGGTGACATCCTCGTCGGTAAAGTAACGCCTAAAGGAGTGACGGAGCTTACGGCTGAAGAGCGGTTGCTCCATGCGATTTTCGGTGAGAAAGCGCGCGAGGTTCGTGATACGTCATTGCGTGCCCCTCACGGCGGGGACGGAATTGTTCTTGATGTTAAGATCTTCAACCGGGAGGATGGCGACGAGCTTCCTCCGGGTGTCAATCAGCTAGTCCGTGTCTATATTGTTCAGAAGCGTAAAATTCATGAAGGCGATAAAATGGCCGGTCGTCACGGAAACAAAGGGGTTATCTCCCGTATTCTTCCGGAAGAGGATATGCCTTATCTCCCAGACGGAACACCGATCGATATCATGTTGAACCCGCTTGGGGTACCTTCGCGGATGAACATCGGTCAGGTGCTTGAGCTTCACCTCGGAATGGCGGCGCGTAAGCTGGGCATTCACGTTGCTTCTCCAGTTTTTGACGGAGCGACTGAGGATGATGTGTGGGATACGCTTGAAGAAGCCGGTCTTGCCCGTGACGGGAAAACGGTGCTTTACGACGGACGGACAGGTGAGCCGTTTGATAATCGTGTATCGGTCGGGATCATGTATATGATCAAGCTTGCCCACATGGTCGATGATAAGCTCCATGCCCGTTCGACGGGACCTTACTCTCTTGTTACGCAGCAGCCGCTGGGCGGAAAGGCTCAGTTTGGCGGACAGCGTTTTGGAGAAATGGAAGTATGGGCGCTCGAAGCATACGGCGCGGCTTATACGTTGCAGGAAATTCTTACCGTTAAATCCGATGATGTCGTCGGACGTGTGAAAACATACGAAGCGATCGTCAAAGGGGAAAATGTGCCTGAGCCTGGAGTGCCGGAATCGTTTAAGGTTCTGATTAAGGAGCTTCAATCGCTTGGCATGGACGTGAAGATGCTATCGAGCAATGAAGAAGAAATTGAAATGAGGGAGCTTGATGACGAAGAGGATCAGACGAGCGAAAAGCTGAATCTTAACTTCGAATCAAAAGTATAGCTCGAAATGAAGCGGTTGGGAGCTGGTGTAAGCTGGTTCCCTCCAGCTTTCTGTCCTCTTGGATCGTTACAGACATTACTTGGTTGAATAAGTCATGGAAAACAAAAGGGAGGTAAGCCCCTTGTTAGATGTAAATAACTTTGAATATATGAAAATCGGCCTCGCTTCACCGAACAAAATTCGTTCTTGGTCAAGAGGGGAAGTTAAAAAGCCTGAAACCATTAACTACCGTACATTAAAGCCGGAAAAGGATGGTCTTTTCTGCGAGCGTATTTTTGGACCGCAAAAGGACTGGGAGTGCCATTGCGGTAAATACAAGCGCGTCCGCTATAAAGGGGTCGTCTGTGACCGCTGTGGCGTTGAAGTGACACGTGCCAAGGTTCGTCGTGAACGTATGGGTCATATCGAGCTTGCCGCACCTGTCTCGCATATTTGGTACTTCAAAGGCATCCCTAGCCGGATGGGTCTAGTGCTTGATATGTCGCCTCGTTCGTTAGAAGAAATTATTTACTTTGCTTCTTACGTCGTCACAGATCCCGGCGATACGCCATTAGAGAAGAAACAGCTGCTTTCCGAGAAGGAATTCCGGACGTATCGTGATAAGTACGGTCGCTCTTTCACAGCCCAAATGGGGGCGGAGGCGATTCGCAAGCTGCTCGCTGATATCGATCTTGAAAAGGAAGTCGGCCTGCTGAAGGAAGAGCTTATTACCGCTCAAGGACAGCGTCGGACACGGGCGATCAAGCGTCTTGAAGTGTTGGAAGCTTTCCGGAACTCCGGCAATGAACCATCCTGGATGGTCTTAGATGTTCTTCCTGTCATTCCACCTGAGCTTCGCCCGATGGTTCAGCTTGACGGGGGACGTTTTGCTACATCTGACTTAAATGATTTATACCGTCGTGTGATTAACCGGAACAACCGTCTGAAGCGTCTGCTTGATTTAGGAGCGCCTAACATTATCGTTCAAAATGAGAAGCGTATGCTTCAGGAGGCTGTCGATGCGTTGATTGATAACGGTCGCCGCGGCCGTCCTGTAACGGGGCCGGGGAACCGTCCGTTAAAATCACTTTCCCATATGCTGAAAGGGAAGCAAGGTCGCTTCCGTCAAAACCTGCTAGGGAAGCGTGTTGACTATTCAGGTCGTTCCGTTATCGTTGTAGGGCCGAACTTGAAGATGTATCAGTGCGGCCTGCCGAAAGAAATGGCGTTAGAGCTGTTCAAGCCATTTGTGATGAAGGAGCTTGTCAGCAAAGGGCTTGCGCATAACATCAAGAGCGCAAAACGCAAGGTCGAACGGATTCAGCCGGAAGTGTGGGATGTGCTTGAGGAAGTCATCCGCGAGCATCCGGTGCTGTTAAACCGTGCCCCTACGCTGCACAGACTCGGTATTCAGGCGTTTGAACCAATCCTTGTCGAAGGGCGCGCGATCAAGCTGCATCCACTCGTATGTACAGCATACAATGCGGACTTTGACGGTGACCAAATGGCCGTCCACGTTCCGCTTTCAGCTGAAGCGCAAGCCGAAGCACGGATTTTAATGCTTGCCGCGCAGAACATTTTGAATCCGAAGGACGGAAAGCCGGTTGTTACCCCGTCTCAGGATATGGTTCTTGGTAACTACTACTTAACGCTTGAGCGTAAAGGCGCGCTTGGTGAAGGATCGATCTTTAAAGATACAAATGAAGCATTGATTGCATATCAGAACGGATATGTGCATTTGCACAGCCGTGTTGCGATTCCGGTAGCCTCCCTTGGAAAGACAACGTTCCGTGAGGATCAGACAGATAAGCTGCTGCTTACAACTGTCGGGAAGCTAATTTTTAATGAGATCTTGCCGGAGTCATTCCCTTATATGAATGAGCCGACAATGTCGAACCTGGAAATTGCAACGCCGGATAAATATCTTATTTCAAGCTCAGCTAATGTGAAGGAGCACTTTGCAAATAGTGAGCTCGTTCCGCCATTTAAGAAGGGCTTCCTCGGTAATATTATTGCGGAAGTATTTAAGAAATTCGCGATTGCAGAAACATCAAAAATGCTTGACCGAATGAAGGACCTTGGCTTTAAATACTCGACGAAAGCGGGTATTACCGTTGGGGTAGCCGACATTGTCGTTCTTGCCGAGAAAAAGGAAATTTTAGAAGAGGCAGAACAGAAGGTCGAAAAGATTCTCAAGCAATTCAGACGTGGTTTGATCACGGAAGAAGAGCGTTATGATCGCGTCATTTCTGTCTGGAGTGAAGCGAAGGATGTCATTCAGAATAAGCTGATGGGTACGCTTGATACAAGCAACCCGATCTTTATGATGAGTGATTCCGGAGCTCGTGGTAACGCCTCGAACTTCACTCAGCTTGCCGGAATGCGCGGCTTGATGGCCAACCCGTCAGGCCGGATTATCGAGCTTCCGATCAAATCAAGCTTCCGTGAAGGGCTAACTGTATTGGAGTACTTTATTTCGACGCATGGTGCGCGGAAAGGTCTTGCTGATACAGCCCTGAAGACAGCCGATTCAGGTTATCTGACTCGCCGTCTTGTCGATGTGGCCCAGGATGTCATCGTTCGTGAAGATGACTGTGGCACAGACCGCGGATTAGAAGTGAAAGCGATCAAGGAAGGTAATGAAGTGATTGAAGGCTTGTACGACCGTCTTGTCGGGCGTGTTGCCTTTAAGACGCTCAAGCATCCGGAAACAGGAGAAGTCTTAATTCGAAAGAATGAGCTGATCGTTGAGGATATCGCGAAGCAGATTGTGGATGCGGGTATTGAAGAAGTGATGATTCGTTCCGTCTTTACATGCGACACGCGTCACGGCGTTTGTAAGAAGTGCTACGGTCGTAACCTGGCGACAGGAAGCGACGTCGAAGTTGGGGAAGCAGTTGGTATTATCGCTGCCCAATCGATCGGGGAGCCGGGTACACAGCTTACAATGCGTACGTTCCATACCGGTGGGGTAGCCGGGGATGATATTACCCAAGGTTTACCGCGTATTCAGGAGATTTTTGAAGCGCGTAATCCGAAAGGGCAGGCAGTCATCTCGGAAATTGACGGTGAAGTTATCGACTTTAAAGATGGCGATAAGCGCGAAGTCACGATTAAAAGTGAAATGGAGACGAAGAACTATACGATTCCATATGGGGCGCGGCTCAAAGTTGCTGTCGGTGACATCATCGAGTCCGGGCAGCCGCTTACAGAAGGTTCAATTGATCCGAAAGAATTGTTGAAGGTTAAAGGAATGAACGATGTTCAGGAGTACTTGCTGCGTGAAGTGCAGAAAGTATACCGGATGCAAGGGGTAGAAATTGGCGATAAGCACGTTGAAGTTATGGTTAGACAGATGCTTCGTAAAGTTCGTGTTGTCGATGCCGGTGAAACAACCGTGCTTCCAGGTTCCCTTATCGAAATTCAACAGTTTAATGATGAAAACAAGAAAGTGCTGTTAGAGAAGAAGCGTCCGGCGACAGGCAAGCCGGTTTTACTCGGGATCACAAAAGCATCACTCGAAACCGATTCATTCCTATCAGCCGCTTCCTTCCAGGAGACGACGCGCGTGTTGACAGATGCCGCGATCAAAGGGAAGCGCGATGAGCTTCTCGGCCTGAAGGAAAATGTCATCATCGGTAAGCTTGTCCCGGCAGGAACGGGAATGGCGCGCTATCGTGATTTGAACATTTATTCGAAGTATGATGAACAGGCGGCGGAAGAGGTAGAAGCTCCGCTTGCTGATGAGGTTCTCACTCACGAATAAATTTATTTCAAGAGATGTTGACAGTGGCATATGAGGATGATAAGATATCAAAGTGTGCCTAAGATACTACCTGTTGCTTTGGAGGATGATTTATGTCTTATGAAAAAGTTTTACAGGCTGATGACCTAATTATAGGTACGAAACAAACGCTTAAGGCGCTTGATGAGGGTATTGTTTCTGAGGTCATAATCGCGATTGATGCGGAGTACCGAGTAATTTACAAAGTTGAAGCATTAGCGAAAACCAAGAATATACCACTTGTATATGTTGACTCGATGAAGAAGCTTGGAAAAGCTTGCGGCATTGAAGTCAGCGCAGCTGCTGTCGCTTTAAAAAAGTGATCGATTTTTGCCATTCGGCGCAAGCCGTCTGGCAAAAATTTTCCTTTTGCCTAGCGATGAACCACCAGGATCGGTGGTCTTAATAATTGAGAGAGAGGAGGAAAATAACATGCCTACAATTAATCAGTTAATTCGTAAAGGACGCGTCGCTAAAGTGAAGAAGTCTGACTCTCCAGCACTTAACAAAGGCTTTAACAGCTTCAAGAAGGTGCAGACAGATCTTTCATCTCCACAAAAGCGCGGTGTTTGTACGCGTGTTGGTACGATGACACCGAAGAAGCCGAACTCAGCTCTTCGTAAATATGCGCGTGTTCGTTTAACGAACCAAATTGAGGTAACAGCTTACATTCCGGGTATCGGACACAACTTGCAAGAGCACAGTGTCGTTCTTATCCGTGGTGGACGTGTAAAAGATTTACCGGGGGTACGTTACCATATCGTTCGTGGCGCTCTTGATACTGCGGGTGTTCAAAACCGCATGCAAGGCCGTTCTAAATACGGTACGAAGCGTCCAAAGGAAAAAAAGTAATCTAAAAAAATTCGGTTTAAATGTTGAAAGGAGGGGAAACAATGCCTCGTAAAGGACCAGTCGCCCGTCGCGATGTATTACCAGATCCTATTTATAATTCTAAGCTTGTCACTCGTTTAATTAACCGTATTATGGTTGATGGAAAGCGTGGTATCGCGCAAACGATTCTATATAATGCGTTTGAACTAGTGAAAGAGCGCAGTGGAAACGATCCAATGGAAGTGTTTGATCAAGCGCTTAAGAACATTATGCCTGTTCTTGAAGTTAAAGCTCGTCGTGTCGGTGGTGCAAACTACCAAGTGCCGATCGAAGTAAAGCCTGAGCGTCGTACGACATTAGGACTTCGCTGGTTAGTAAACTACTCTCGCCTTCGTGGAGAAAAAACGATGGAAGAGCGTTTAGCTAACGAAATTCTTGATGCTGCGAACAACACAGGTGCAGCTGTTAAGAAGCGTGAAGATACGCATAAGATGGCGGAAGCGAACAAAGCGTTTGCTCACTATCGTTGGTAAGATTCTATTAAATAAAATGTTCGAAAGAGGAAGGAGAAATACCCTATGGCAAGAGAGTTCTCCTTAAAAGATACACGTAATATCGGCATCATGGCTCACATTGATGCCGGTAAAACAACAACGACTGAACGTGTACTTTTTTATACTGGACGTATCCATAAGATTGGTGAAACGCATGAAGGTGCTTCCCAAATGGACTGGATGGAGCAGGAGCAAGAACGTGGGATCACGATCACATCTGCTGCGACAACAGCTGCTTGGAAAGGTCATCGGATCAACATCATCGATACGCCTGGACACGTAGACTTTACAGTTGAAGTAGAACGTTCTTTACGTGTATTGGATGGAGCTGTCGCAGTACTTGATGCTCAATCTGGGGTTGAGCCGCAAACTGAAACAGTTTGGCGTCAAGCCACAACATATGGTGTACCGCGTATTGTTTTCATTAACAAAATGGACAAAACAGGTGCAGACTTTCTTTACTCAGTAGGAACGCTTCGTGACCGTCTTCAAGCAAACGCCCATCCGATTCAATTGCCGATTGGCGCTGAAGATCAGTTCGATGGAATTATTGATCTTGTTGACATGGTTGCATACTTCTATGAAGATGACCTTGGTACACGTACTGATGCAAGAGAAATTCCTGATGAGTACAAGGACAAAGCTCAAGAGCTTCACGAATCATTAGTTGAAGCTGTTGCTGAGCTTGATGAAGAATTAATGATGAAATACTTAGAAGGTGAAGAGCTTACTAAGGATGAAATCAAAGCCGCTATTCGTAAAGGTACGGTTAACGTTGAATTTTATCCGGTGCTTTGTGGATCGGCATTTAAGAACAAAGGTGTTCAGCTAATGCTGGATGCGGTTCTTGATTACCTTCCATCACCTGTAGATGTTCCTGCGATTAAAGGAGTTGTGCCTGATTCTGACGAAGAAGTAACTCGTGAATCCAGCGACGAAGCGCCTTTCTCTGCGCTTGCGTTTAAGGTTATGACTGACCCTTACGTTGGTAAGCTGACATTCTTCCGCGTCTACTCAGGTACTCTTAATTCCGGTTCTTATGTAAAGAACTCGACGAAAGACAAGCGTGAGCGCGTCGGTCGTATTCTGCAAATGCATGCGAACTCTCGTGAGGAAATCTCAACAGTATACGCCGGGGATATTGCGGCTGCTGTTGGTTTGAAAGATACAACAACTGGTGATACGCTATGTGATGAAAAGAATCTTGTTATTCTTGAATCCATGCAATTCCCTGAGCCTGTTATCTCCTTGTCTGTTGAGCCTAAGTCAAAGGCTGACCAAGATAAGATGGGTATGGCATTAGCGAAGCTAGCTGAAGAGGATCCAACGTTCCGTACGGAAACAAACGAAGAAACAGGTCAAACGATTATTTCTGGTATGGGTGAGCTTCACCTTGATATTATCGTTGACCGGATGAAGCGTGAGTTTAAAGTTGAAGCGAATGTAGGTGCTCCTCAAGTATCTTACCGTGAAACAATTCGCCAATCTGCACAGGTTGAAGGTAAGTTTGTCCGTCAATCTGGTGGACGCGGCCAATTCGGTCACGTTTGGATTGAATTCAGCCCGAATGAAGAAGGCGCTGGCTTCGAATTCGAAAATGCAGTCGTCGGTGGATCGGTTCCTCGTGAATACATTAGTTCTGTTGAGCAGGGTGTAGAGGAAGCATTGCAAAACGGAATGCTTGCCGGTTATCCGGTAATTGATGTAAAAGCGAAGCTTTATGATGGTTCTTACCATGATGTCGACTCAAGTGAGATGGCGTTTAAGATCGCTGCATCAATGGCTGTGAAAAACGCAAAATCAAAATGTAATCCAGTTCTTCTTGAGCCGCTTATGAAGGTTGAAGTTGTTGTACCTGAAGAGTACATGGGTGATGTAATGGGTGACGTTACAGCTCGCCGTGGACGTGTTGACGGTATGGAAGCTCGCGGAAACGCTCAAATCGTTAAAGCGTTTGTTCCATTAGCTGAAATGTTCGGTTATGCAACTTCATTACGTTCTCGTACACAAGGCCGCGGAACATACACAATGTTCTTCGATCACTACGAGGAAGTGCCTAAGAGTGTTGCCGAAGAAATTATTAAGAAACAAACAGGAGAATAATTTTTCTTTCTAATTGTTTCGTGTAATATTTTGTTGTAAGCTAAGAAAGGTGATATTTATCGATGGGTAAAGCACCTTTCAACCCATAAAAATTCAATTAACTTTGTTCAATTAAGGGAGGAAATGAATCATGGCTAAGGAAAAATTTGACCGCTCCAAAACACATGCCAATATTGGTACAATTGGACACGTTGACCATGGTAAAACAACGTTAACAGCTGCAATTACAACTGTACTTGCTAAGCGTTCTGGTAAAGGTACTGCAATGGCATATGACGCAATTGATGGTGCTCCAGAAGAGCGCGAGCGTGGAATTACAATCTCAACTGCACACGTTGAGTACGAAACTGATTCTCGTCACTATGCACACGTAGACTGCCCAGGACACGCTGACTACGTTAAGAACATGATCACTGGTGCTGCGCAAATGGACGGCGGAATTCTAGTAGTATCTGCTGCTGATGGTCCAATGCCACAAACTCGTGAGCACATTCTATTATCTCGTCAAGTAGGTGTACCTTATCTTGTTGTTTTCTTAAACAAGTGTGACATGGTAGATGACGAAGAGCTTCTTGAGCTAGTAGAAATGGAAGTTCGTGATCTTCTATCTGAATATGACTTCCCTGGTGATGATGTACCAGTTATCCGCGGGTCTGCTCTTAAAGCTCTTGAGGGAGACGCTGCTTGGGAAGAAAAAATTATCGAGCTAATGGATGCGGTTGATAGCTATATCCCAACTCCTGAGCGTGATAAAGAAAAGCCATTCATGATGCCAGTTGAGGATGTATTCTCAATCACTGGTCGTGGTACAGTTGCAACTGGCCGTGTTGAGCGTGGTCAATTAAACGTTGGTGACACAATTGAAATCATCGGTATCACTGAAGAGCCTAAATCTACTACTTGTACTGGAGTAGAAATGTTCCGTAAGCTTCTTGACTATGCAGAAGCTGGCGACAACATTGGTGCATTACTTCGTGGTGTAGCCCGTGATGAAGTTCAACGCGGACAAGTACTTGCTAAGCCAGGTACAATCACTCCACACACGAACTTCAAAGCTGAAGTTTATGTTCTTTCTAAAGAAGAAGGTGGACGTCACACTCCATTCTTCTCAAACTACCGTCCTCAGTTCTACTTCCGTACAACTGACGTAACTGGAATTGTTCAACTTCCAGAAGGCGTTGAGATGGTAATGCCTGGTGACAACATCGAAATGACGGTTGAGCTTATCGCGCCAATCGCGATCGAAGAAGGTACGAAGTTCTCTATCCGTGAGGGTGGACGTACTGTTGGTGCCGGCGTTGTTGCTTCAATCCAAAAGTAATTCGTTTTATCAGTAAGAGGCTGTCCCGGTGACAGCCTCTTATTTTTTTCGCTGGTATTTTATTGAATTTCAGTACTGGGGCAAAAAAGGCTTGAAATCCGTTATGGTTATCTATATAATAGTATGAGTGTGGCTAAGATAGGCATTAGGCTTGCATTGTTCGCAATGTATCAGTATAATGTTGAATGTTAGTCATTGACAGCGATGATGCGAAAGGTTGCTGACACACCAGGCCCCTTTGCCATGGCAGGGTGTAGGAAATTTTCGCGGAGTATGTCTGTTTCTAAAAATGGACGATAAAGGAGGGGCTATAATGGCAAAGCAAAAGATTCGCATTCGTTTGAAAGCTTATGATCACAGAGTCCTTGATCAATCTGCAGAGAAAATTGTTGACACGGCAAAACGTTCAGGTGCAAGTGTTTCGGGTCCAATCCCGCTTCCAACTGAAAAATCTGTCTACACAATTTTACGTGCGGTTCACAAGTATAAAGATTCTCGTGAGCAGTTTGAAATGCGTACACATAAGCGCTTGATTGATATTGTCAATCCAACACCACAAACTGTGGATGCGTTAATGCGTTTGGATTTACCATCAGGCGTCGATATCGAAATCAAACTTTAAACCGTAATGAAGAAAAGATTCTTCATTTATATGATATGAAAATGGCAAACAAAATATGAAATTATACTAGGAGGTGTAACGGATGTCCAAAGGAATCTTAGGTAGAAAAATTGGTATGACTCAAGTCTTCGCTGAAAATGGTGAAGTCATCCCTGTAACAGTAATCGAGGCGGAACCAAACGTCGTTCTTCAAAAGAAAACTGTTGACTCGGATGGTTATGAAGCAATCCAAATCGGGTTTGCTGACCAAAAGAAGGCAAATGCAAACAAACCAGCTCAAGGCCATGCTGCTAAAGCAAACACGGCCCCTAAGCGCTTCATCAAGGAAATCCGTAACGTAAATCTTGACGAATTTGAAGTTGGTCAAGAAGTTAAGGTAGATACTTTCGCTGCTGGCGATGTAGTAGATGTAACAGGAACATCAAAAGGGAAAGGTTTCCAAGGTGCGATTAAGCGTCACAACCAGTCCCGTGGTCCGATGTCACATGGTTCTCGTTACCACCGTCGCCCAGGTTCAATGGGACCTGTAGCTCCAAACCGCGTATTCAAAGGGAAAATGCTTCCAGGACGTATGGGTGGAGAAACAGTTACAGTTCAAAATCTTGAGATCGTAAAAGTCGATGCAGAACGTAATCTTCTATTAGTAAAAGGAAATGTTCCTGGAGCTAAAAAGAGCTATGTGTCTGTACAAAGCGCGATCAAAGTAAAATAAAGATTGAAAGAAAGGAGGACACATCATGCCGAAAGTAGCATTATTTAACCAATCAGGTTCACAAGTAGGAGATATCGAGTTAGCAGAATCGGTTTTTGGAATTGAACCAAACGAAAGTGTGCTTCACGAAGCTGTCGTGATGCAGCAGGCATCATTACGCCAAGGAACGCATAAAACAAAAGGACGCTCTGAAGTTCGTGGTGGTGGTCGTAAGCCATGGCGCCAAAAGGGAACTGGCCGTGCGCGTCAAGGCTCAATCCGTTCACCGCAATGGGTAGGTGGTGGAGTCGTATTCGGACCAACACCTCGCAGCTACAGCTACAAGCTGCCTAAAAAAGTTCGCCGCCTGGCAATTAAATCGGCTCTATCATCAAAGGTACAGTCGGAGGAAATTGTTGTGCTTGAGAACTTAGCATTTGATGCACCAAAGACAAAGGAAATGGCTGCTGTTCTTGCCGGTCTTTCTGTAGATAGCAAAGCGCTGGTTGTAACAGCTGACTATAATGAAGCGGTTGCTCTTTCTGCGCGTAATCTGCCTGGTGTGACATTTGTTACAGCAGACGGCGTTAGCGTACTCGATGTACTTAAGCATGATAAGCTAGTCATCACGAAAGAGGCCGTTGAAAAGGTAGAGGAGGTGCTTGCATAATGTCAAACGCTCGTGATATCATTAAGCGCCCCGTGATTACTGAACGTTCAACTGACCTAATGGGTGATAAGAAGTATACGTTTGAAGTAGACGTTCGTGCAAACAAAACACAGATCAAAGATGCGATTGAAGAGATCTTTGAAGTGAAAGTTGAAAAAGTAAACACAATGAATTATAAAGGTAAGTCAAAGCGTTTTGGCCGTTACACAGGCTTTACAGCTCGTCGCAAGAAGGCGATTGTTACCTTAACACCTGACAGCAAAGAACTTGAATTCTTTGAAGGTGTTTAAACCTATTAGAGAAGGAGGGAACTAAAAGATGGCGATTAAGAAGTATAAACCAACCAGTGCCGGTCGTCGTGGTATGTCTGTATTAGATTTTGCAGAAATCACAACGGATAAACCGGAAAAGTCGTTGCTTGCCCCTTTACACAAAAAAGGCGGACGCAACAACCAAGGTAAACTAACTGTACGTCACCAAGGTGGCGGACATAAGCGTCAATACCGCGTTATTGACTTTAAACGCACAAAAGATGGAATTCCAGGACGCGTTGCTACGATCGAATATGATCCAAACCGTTCAGCAAATATCGCACTAATTAACTATGCAGATGGTGAAAAGCGCTATATTCTTGCACCAAAAGGTCTTACAGTCGGTACAACAATTGAGTCTGGACCGAATGCAGACATTAAAGTAGGGAATGCATTACCGCTTCAGAACATCCCTGTCGGTACTGTGATTCATAACATTGAGCTAAAGCCTGGTAAGGGTGGACAGATTGCCCGTTCTGCCGGCGCGCAAGCCCAGTTGCTTGGTAAGGAAGGCGACTATGTATTAGTACGTCTGAAGTCTGGCGAAACTCGCTACATTCTTTCAACATGCCGCGCAACAATCGGTCAAGTTGGAAACCTTGAGCATGAGCTTGTTAACATTGGTAAAGCAGGTCGTTCACGTTGGTTAGGCAAGCGTCCTACTGTTCGTGGATCTGTTATGAACCCGAACGATCACCCACACGGTGGTGGGGAAGGTAGAGCTCCTATCGGACGTAAGTCACCAATGTCTCCTTGGGGTAAACCAACTCTTGGTTACAAAACTCGTAAGAAGAACAAGGCGTCTGATAAGTATATTGTACGTCGTCGTAAAAAATAAACGGGATTAACCTGCGGTTCTAAGCAGTTAGAACCGTAGCGCTAATCGCGAAGGGAGGTTTTCTCATGGGTCGTAGTTTGAAAAAGGGACCTTTTGTCGATGATCATTTAATGAAGAAAGTCGAAGCAATGAATGAAAAGGATGACAAGAGAGTCATTAAGACATGGTCTCGTCGTTCAACGATTTTCCCTGAGTTTATCGGTCATACAATCGCTGTTTATGATGGCCGCAAGCACGTGCCTGTTTACGTATCTGAGGACATGGTTGGTCATAAGCTTGGTGAGTTTGCGCCAACTCGTACGTACAAAGGTCACGCAGCTGATGATAAGAAAACAAGACGTTAATGTAAGGTAGAGAGGAGGTCAATCCCATGCAAGCTAAAGCCGTAGCAAAACAAGTACGTATTGCTCCTCGCAAAGTACGTCTAGTTGTTGACTTGATTCGTGGTAAGCAGGTTGGTGAGGCGATTGCGATTCTTCGCCACACTCCGAAAGCTGCTTCTCCTGTTGTAGAAAAGCTTTTAAATTCTGCAATTGCGAATGCGGAACACAACTATGAAATGGAGCCAAACAATCTTGTAATTAGTGAAGCGTACGTAAATGAAGGTATTACACTTAAACGTTTCCGTCCACGTGCGATGGGACGTGCGAGTCGTATTAACAAGCGTACTAGCCACATTACACTAGTGGTAACTGAAAAGAAGGAGGGATAACGCGTGGGTCAAAAAATCAACCCTGTCGGACTTCGAGTTGGTGTCATTCGTGACTGGGAGTCAAAATGGTTCGCTGATAAAGATTATGCAGACTTACTGCACGAAGACATCAAAATTCGTGAGTACATTGAAAAACGTTTAAAAGACGCATCTGTGTCTAAAGTAGAAATCGAACGTGCGGCTAACCGCGTAAACATTACAATTTCTACTGCTAAGCCAGGTATGGTGATCGGAAAAGGCGGTTCGGAAGTTGAAGCGTTACGTAAAGCCCTTAATGATTTAACTGGCAAGCGGGTACACATTAATATTTTTGAAATTAAGCAAGCTGATCTTGATGCTAAGCTTGTTGCAGAAAATATTGCACGTCAATTAGAAAATCGTATCTCATTCCGTCGTGCAATGAAGCAGGCAATTCAACGCACAATGCGTGCTGGTGCTAAGGGTATTAAAACTCAAGTATCCGGTCGTCTTGGTGGCGCTGATATCGCTCGTGCTGAACACTACAATGAAGGAACTGTTCCACTTCACACGCTTCGTGCTGATATTGACTACGGTACAGCTGAAGCTGATACAACATACGGTAAGTTAGGTGTTAAGATCTGGATTTATCGTGGTGAAGTCCTTCCAACGAAAGGAACGAACAAAGAGGAAGGAGGCAACTAATCATGTTAATGCCAAAACGTGTTAAATATCGTCGTGAGCACCGTGGAAACATGCGCGGACGTGCAAAAGGCGGTACTGAAGTTCATTTCGGTGAGTATGGCTTACAAGCTCTTGAGGCATCTTGGATTACGAACCGTCAAATCGAAGCGGCTCGTATTGCAATGACTCGTTATATGAAGCGTGGTGGTAAGGTTTGGATCAAGATTTTCCCTTCTAAGCCATACACGGCAAAGCCTCTAGAGGTTCGGATGGGTTCTGGTAAAGGTGCTCCTGAAGGATGGGTAGCTGTTGTCAAGCCTGGTAAAATTATGTTTGAAATCGCTGGTGTTTCTGAAGAGGTTGCTCGTGAAGCGTTACGTCTTGCTTCTCATAAATTACCGGTTAAATGTAAGTTCGTAAAACGCGATGAAGTGGGTGGTGACGCAAATGAAAGCTAATGATATTCGTAACTTAACCACTGCTGAAATTGAGCAAAAGACAAAGTCATTGAAAGAAGAGTTGTTCAACCTTCGCTTTCAATTAGCGACTGGTCAATTGGATAATCCGGCCCGCATTCGTGAAGTTCGTAAAGCAATTGCTCGTGCAAAGACAGTTTTGCGTGAACGTGAGCTTGGAATTAACAACGGCTAAAAAAGGAGGTTTGCTTAAATGGAACGCAACCATCGTAAGGTCTACAGAGGACGCGTTGTTTCTGATAAGATGGATAAGACAATCACTGTTCTTGTCGAAACTTATAAGAAAGATCGTCTCTACGGTAAGCGCGTAAAGTACTCGAAGAAGTTCAAAGCGCATGATGAAGAGAACAAAGCGAAAATTGGCGATATCGTAGAAATTATGGAAACTCGTCCACTTTCAAAAGATAAACGTTTCCGCTTGATCGAAATTGTAGAAGAAGCGGTAATCATCTAATAGAATCCTTGTGTTGAAGGGAGGTAAGTTCGAATGATTCAACAAGAATCCCGTTTAAAAGTTGCTGATAACTCTGGAGCGCGTGAAGTGCTTTGTATTAAAGTTTTAGGTGGTTCTGGTCGTAAAACTGCTAATATTGGTGATGTAATTGTTTGCTCGGTGAAACAAGCAACACCAGGAGGCGTTGTCAAGAAGGGTGACGTTGTTAAAGCAGTTATCGTCCGTACAAAGAGCGGTGCTCGTCGCAATGACGGCTCATACATCAAGTTTGATGAAAATGCAGCGGTTATTATCCGTGACGACAAGAGCCCTCGTGGTACCCGTATTTTTGGACCAGTAGCGCGTGAGCTTCGTGATAATCAATTCATGAAGATTGTATCACTTGCTCCGGAAGTTCTTTAATAGAAGATTATTGAAAGGCCCTGTCAAGGAGGTGCGAACATGGCGAAGATGCATGTCAAAAAAGGTGACACTGTAAAGGTCATCTCTGGAAAAGACAAAGGTAAACAAGGCGTGATCCTTGAAGCGTTCCCTAAGAAGAACCGTGTCCTTGTTGAAGGTGTGAATATCGTGAAAAAACACGCCAAGCCTTCTCAAGATAACCCGCAAGGCGGAATTTTAAATCAAGAAGCGCCAATTCATTCTTCAAACGTTATGCCTATCGACCCTAAGTCTGGTGAACCTACTCGTGTAGGTTATAAAGTGGAGAACGGAAAAAAGGTACGTATTGCTAAGAAGTCTGGCGAAGCGTTAGATAAGTAGTCAGAGTGTGAAAGGAGGTCAATCGTATGAATCGTTTAAAAGAGAAGTATACAAGTGAAATCGTTCCTTCTTTGGTTGAGAAGTTCAACTATTCATCTGTCATGGCGGTTCCTAAACTCGAAAAGATTGTTGTGAACATGGGTGTAGGTGACGCTGTTTCAAATGCAAAGGCTTTGGATAAAGCTGTTGAAGAATTAACTGAGATTACGGGACAAAAGCCAGTTATTACAAAGGCGAAAAAATCAATTGCAGGTTTCAAACTACGTGAGGGTATGCCAATCGGTGCGAAGGTAACACTTCGTGGTGAGCGTATGTATGATTTCCTAGATAAATTAATTTCTATTTCATTACCTCGTGTACGTGACTTCCGCGGTGTTTCGAAGAAAGCTTTTGACGGTCGCGGTAACTACACACTAGGTGTGAAGGAGCAATTAATTTTCCCTGAAATTGATTACGATAAAGTCGATAAAGTTCGTGGTATGGACGTTGTATTAGTAACGACAGCGAAAACAGACGAAGAGGCTCGTGAACTTTTAACACAAATGGGAATGCCATTCCAAAAATAATCGAATCGAAGAGGAGGGAACACGTTGGCAAAGAAATCAATGATTGCAAAGCAAAAGCGCACACAAAAGTATAAAGTTCAAGAATATACACGTTGTGAACGTTGCGGTCGTCCTCATTCAGTATTACGTAAGTTTAAACTTTGCAGAATTTGCTTCAGAGAACTTGCTCATAAAGGGCAGATTCCTGGCGTGAAAAAAGCTAGTTGGTAATCCCAAGAACGGGAAGGAGGTAAATATAAATGGTCATGACAGATCCTATTGCAGATATGCTTACTCGTATTCGTAATGCGAACACTGTTCGCCACGAGAAGCTTGAGCTACCTGCTTCAAAGGTAAAGAAAGAAATTGCAGATATTCTAAAGCGCGAGGGCTTTATCCGTGACTACGAATATATTGAAGATAATAAGCAAGGTGTGATCCGTATTTTCTTGAAATATGGTTCAACAAATGAGCGTGTAATCACTGGTCTTAAGCGTATTAGTAAGCCTGGACTTCGTGTTTATGCAAAAGCAAACGAGCTTCCACGTGTACTTGGAGGTCTTGGAATTGCGTTAGTTTCTACATCAAAAGGTATAATGACAGACAAGGATGCGCGTAACCAGCAAGTTGGTGGCGAAGTATTAGCTTACGTTTGGTAATAGAATCCTTGAAATGAACGGAGGTGTATGAGAATGTCTCGAATTGGTAAAAAGCCAGTTGAAATTCCAGGTGGAGTGACTGTAACGCTTGATGGCCAGCTAATGACGGTAAAAGGTCCTAAAGGTGAGCTTAAGCGTGAGCTTCATCCTGAAATGAAGATCAACATTGAAGAAAATCAGGTTACAGTTGAGCGTCCATCTGATCAGAAGGAGCACCGTGCTCTTCACGGTACAACTCGTAGCTTAATTAATAACATGGTTGAAGGTGTAACAAAGGGATATGAGCGTGCACTTGAACTTATCGGTGTCGGTTACCGTGCTTCTAAGTCAGGTCAAAAACTCGTACTTAATGTTGGATACTCTCATCCAGTGGAAATCGTTCCTGAAGCGGGACTGGAAATTGAAGTTCCTTCTAACACGAAAGTAATCGTTAAAGGAATTGATAAAGAACGCGTTGGGGCACTAGCATCTAACATTCGTTCTGTACGTTTACCTGAACCGTATAAAGGCAAGGGTATTCGCTATGAAGGCGAATATGTTCGTCGTAAAGAAGGTAAAACTGGTAAATAATCACTAACCTACGGAAAGGAATGACGTTCAATGATTACGAAGGCTAATAAGAACGTGGCACGTAAGAAGCGACATGCCCATGTGCGTCGCACGATCACAGGAACGCCTGAACGTCCTCGTCTTAATGTATTCCGTTCGTCAAAGCACATTTATGCTCAGTTGATTGATGATGTAAATGGCGTAACGCTTGCATCTGCTTCAACTCTTGATAAAGAAATTGATGCGGAAAATGTAGCAAAGACGGAAGCAGCGAAGCTAGTTGGCGAGCTCGTCGCAAAACGTGCGATTGAAAATGGACATAAAGTTGTGGTCTTTGACCGTGGCGGATATTTATACCACGGCCGTGTAGCCACTCTCGCAGATGCAGCACGTGAAGCTGGTCTGCAATTCTAAAGAATAAAGGAGGGAAAATGAATGCGTCGTATTGACCCTAATACATTGGAACTTGAAGAAAAAGTAGTAGCAGTCAACCGTGTAGCAAAGGTCGTTAAAGGTGGACGTCGTTTCCGCTTTGCTGCCTTGGTTGTTGTTGGCGATAAAAATGGTCATGTCGGATTCGGTATGGGTAAAGCGCAAGAAGTACCGGAAGCGATCCGCAAGGCTATTGAAGATGCAAAGAAGAATTTAATTGAAGTGCCGGTCGTTGGCACAACAATTCCACATGAAACGATTGGCCACTTTGGTGCTGGACGTGTTTTCTTAAAGAATGCATCGGAAGGTACAGGAGTTATTGCCGGAGGTCCAGTGCGTGCGGTGCTTGAATTGGCTGGTATCGGCGATATTCTTTCTAAATCATTGGGTTCAAACAACCCAATCAATATGGTCCGTGCAACAATGGAAGGACTTAAAGGCTTAAAGCGTGCTGAAGAAGTTGCGAAACTTCGCGGCAAATCCGTAGAAGAGCTTTTAGGATAAGGAGGGAAAGCAAATGGCTAAGAAATTAGAAATTACCCTCACTCGTAGTCTTATCGGACGCCCTGAGAACCAACGCGTTACTGTGAAGACACTTGGCTTGCGCAAAATGCACCAAACTGTTGTTCAGGAAGATAACGCTGCGATTCGCGGTATGGTAAATAAGGTATCTCACCTTTTAACAGTAAAAGAAATTGAAGCATAATTGATTATTTCATAAATGAGGAGGTGTCGACATGAAACTTCATGAGTTGAAACCTGCAGAGGGATCTCGTAAAGTACGTAACCGTGTAGGTCGCGGTATTGGTTCTGGTAACGGAAAAACGGCGGGAAAAGGACATAAAGGTCAAAACGCTCGTTCTGGTGGCGGTGTTCGTCCTGGTTTCGAGGGTGGTCAAAATCCGCTATACCGTCGTCTGCCGAAGCGCGGGTTCACTAATCCAACTCGGAAAGAGTACACCGTAGTTAACCTTGAAACATTAAACCGTTTCGATGCGAATACTGAGGTAACTCCGGAACTTCTGATTGAATCTGGAACAGTGAAAAACGTAAAGCACGGTATTAAGATCCTTGGAAATGGTAAGGTTGAAAAGAGCTTGACTGTAAAAGCACATAAGTTCTCTGCTTCTGCAGTAGAAGCTATCGAAGCTGCTGGCGGAAAAACTGAGGTGATTTAATGTTCCGGACGATCTCCAACATTATGCGAGTGGGTGATTTGCGCCGTAAGGTTATCTTCACCCTCCTTATGCTCATTGTGTTTCGAATCGGGAGCTTTATTCCAATTCCAGGTTCGAACCGCGACGCTCTTGATTTTATGGACCAAGCAAATGCATTTGGGTTTCTAAATACGTTTGGTGGTGGAGCGTTGGGGAACTTCTCTATTTTCGCAATGGGTATCATGCCATACATCACTGCTTCGATTGTTGTGCAGTTGTTACAAATGGATGTCGTACCTAAGTTTGCTGAGTGGGCAAAGCAGGGGGAAGCTGGACGACGTAAATTAGCTCAGTTTACCCGTTATGGAACGATCGTTTTAGGTTTCTTTCAAGCTTTAGCAATGTCAGTTGGTTTTAACACAATCTTTACTGGGTTAATTCCAAATCCAAGTATTCCTACGTACCTGTTTATCGCCTTAGTGTTGACAGCCGGTACCGCTTTTCTTATGTGGCTTGGTGAGCAAATTACAGCAAAAGGTGTCGGAAATGGGATCTCGATCATTATCTTTGCCGGTATTGCCGCAGGGATTCCGAACGGGATTAACCAGATCTACGCTACGCAACTTGAAAGTGCAGGAGAACAGCTGTTTTTAAGCATTGTCACTGTCCTTTTACTGGCGCTTGCTGTATTGGCGATCATCGTTGGTGTTATCTTTATCCAACAGGCCTTGAGAAAGGTTCCGGTTCAATATGCGAAGCGTCTGGTAGGTCGTAGTCCAGTTGGTGGACAATCAACGCATTTACCTTTGAAAGTTAATGCTGCAGGGGTTATTCCTGTCATCTTTGCTCTTTCTCTGTTTATCTTCCCGCCAACTGTAGCTGGTTTTTTTGGAACGGATAATGAGATTGCCGCTTGGATTATAAGGGTGTTTGATTATACTCATCCAGTGGGAATGGTTGTATACGCACTTTTAATTATTGGGTTTACGTACTTTTATACGTTTATTCAAGTTAATCCAGAGCAAATGGCAGAGAACCTTAAAAAGCAAGGTGGCTATATTCCAGGTATTCGTCCGGGTAAGACAACGCAGATTTACCTAACACGAATCCTCTATCGGTTAACGTTTGTTGGGGCGCTCTTCTTAACATCTGTTTCCATAATTCCAGTTTTCTTTACTCGTTTCATGGATTTACCTCCAGCCATCCAAATTGGGGGTACTGGATTATTAATCGTGGTTGGTGTAGCATTAGACACGATGAAACAAATCGAGAGTCAGCTCATTAAACGTTCGTATAAAGGATTTATTAAGTAGTAAGGGGAGCAGGGAAGGTATGTGATCTTCCCGTTCGCCTTCTGTGTGTTAATTCGGAACGATGGAGGGGATTAGGGAATGAACCTTATTTTGATGGGATTGCCTGGTGCCGGGAAAGGCACGCAAGCTGAGCGGATTGTTTCGAAATATGAGATCCCTCATATTTCGACTGGGGATATGTTTCGCGCAGCGATTAAAGGTGAAACAGAGCTTGGGGTCAAAGCAAAGTCATTTATGGATGCAGGAGAGCTTGTTCCTGATGAAGTGACGATTGGTATTGTACGGGAACGTCTTTCTATGGATGATTGCCAAAAAGGATTTCTCCTTGATGGGTTTCCACGTACGGTCGCCCAGGCGGAAGCACTGGAAGAACTGCTTGACTCAATGGGGCGTAAGCTGGATTATGTGCTCAATATTGATGTTCCGGAGCAGCTTCTCATGGATCGGTTGACAGGGCGTCGCGTGTCACCGAGTTCGGGCCGGACTTATCATGTTATTTTCAATCCGCCTAAAGTGGAAGGGAAATGTGACATCGACGGCAGTGACTTAATCCAACGGGATGACGACAAGCCTGAAACAGTTAAGAAACGTCTTGAAGTAAACCAGAAGCAAGCAAAGCCGCTTTTTGACTTCTATAGCGAAAAAGGCTATTTGCGCAATATAAATGGGGATCAAGACATTGATAAAGTATTTGCTGATATTGATGGCCTCTTGAAAGGACTTCGTGCATGATCATTTGTAAGACGGAACGAGAAATCGAGATCATGCGGGAAGCTGGAAAGATTGTTGCCTTAACGCATCAAGCTTTAAAGGAACATATTCAACCTGGCATATCAACAAAGGAACTGGATGAGATTGCAGAAAAGTTGATTCGTACGCATGGTGCAACTCCCTCATTCAAAGGCTATAATGGATTTACAGGCAGTATCTGTGCTTCAGTAAATGAGGAATTGGTGCACGGCATTCCTGGTAAGCGAGTGCTTAAAGAAGGAGATGTCATCAGCGTTGACATTGGCGCATATTATAATGGCTATCACGGTGATTCTGCTTGGACCTATGCAGTTGGCGAAATCAGCGCAAAGGATCAGGAGTTACTGGATGTGACGGAGACGGCCCTCTATAAAGGGCTTGAGGAAGCAAAGCCTGGCGGCAGGCTCTCAGATATTTCTCACGCGATCCAAACATATGCCGAGCCATTAGGATATTCGATCGTTCGCGAGTATGTCGGCCATGGAGTTGGGCAAGACTTGCATGAGGACCCGCAAATTCCTCATTATGGTCCACCCGGCAAAGGCCCGCGGCTGAAACCAGGCATGGTTTTGGCGATAGAACCAATGATCAATGCCGGGTCACGCTATGTACGCACGCTTTCTGATGACTGGACGGTTGTGACAGTCGACGGAAAGAATTGTGCCCACTTTGAGCATACCATTGCAATAACGGAATCAGGTTTTGAAATCTTGACAAAAGCTTAGATGTAGGTGATGGGAATCATGAAAGACTCAGGTCCGAGTCCCGAGCTCGGTCAAATTGTACAGATCCTCAAAGGACGTGACCAGGGACAGTTCGGTGTCATCATTGAACTGGTCGATGACCGTTTTATAGGGATTGCCGATGGCGACAAGCGCAAAGTTGACCGCTCAAAAAGAAAGAACATCAATCATGTTGAGCTTATTGATTACATTGCTGAGGAAGTTCGCAATAGCTTTATAGAAACAGGACGTGTTACTAATGGAAAGCTACGTTATGCCCTTGCTAGTTTTCTCGAAAAACACACTGATTTGCTGAAGGAAGGAGAGTAAACCTATGGCGAAAGAGGATGTTATTGAAGTGGAAGGAACGGTCATTGAACCCCTTCCCAATGCAATGTTTCGTGTTGAACTCGAAAATGGTCATAAGATTCTCGCTCACGTATCCGGTAAAATCCGCATGCACTTCATTCGGATTCTGCCAGGCGACAAGGTGACGGTTGAATTATCACCTTATGATCTGACTCGTGGACGAATCACATATCGATACAAATAAAAAAACGTTGCGAGAGCGACTAGCAAGATAATCGTTGATTGTTTTGCTTTGACCTGATTACATGTTTAATCAGTGCACTCCGTACTATAAGGAGGTAAACGAAAATGAAGGTTAGACCATCAGTCAAGCCTATTTGTGAAAAGTGTAAAGTCATCCGTCGTAAAGGGACGGTTATGGTCATTTGTGAAAACCCAAAACATAAGCAAAAGCAAGGATAATTTATAAGGAGGTGCTCTGCACATGGCTCGTATTGCAGGTGTCGATATTCCACGTGATAAGCGTATAGTGATTGCACTAACGTATGTCTATGGAATCGGGAAATCAAAAGCTGCTGAAGTTCTGGCAAACGCAGGTGTGTCTGAAGATACACGAGTGCGTGATCTTACGGAAGAGGAATTAGGACGTATCCGTGAAGCAATTGAAGAGTTTAAGGTTGAAGGTGACCTTCGTCGTGAAGTTTCCCTTAACATTAAGCGCCTAATTGAGATTGGTTCATATCGTGGCATCCGCCACCGTCGTGGTTTACCTGTTCGTGGTCAAAATTCTAAGAACAATGCTCGTACGCGTAAAGGTCCTCGTCGTACAGTAGCAAACAAGAAAAAGTAGTAAAGGAGGTCGCATAAAAAATGGCTAAGAAAACGAATACTCGTCCAAAACGTCGTCAACGTAAAAATGTAGAGGCCGGAATTGCTCACATCCGTTCTACCTTTAACAATACGATTGTGACAATTACGGATGTCCACGGTAATGCTATTTCATGGGCAAGCGCTGGTGCATTAGGATTTAAAGGTTCTCGTAAATCAACTCCATTCGCAGCACAAATGGCTGCTGAATCTGCTGCAAAAACAGCAATGGAGCATGGTATGAAAACAGTTGAAGTATCAGTTAAAGGACCAGGTGCCGGCCGTGAAGCTGCTATCCGTTCCCTACAAGCGATTGGACTTGAAGTAAACATGATCAAAGATGTTACTCCTGTTCCGCATAACGGATGCCGTCCACCAAAACGTCGTAGAGTGTAATGGAATCAATCATTGTATAGATTTCCCTAAACTGTCAATAATGGACTAAGAGATGTGTCTTGTTGACAAAAAGGTGATAAGCTCAGGATTTGCCTGCTGGGTCGATCAGTCGGCAATCCTTGCAGTCTACCGGAGTTCGACGTTTTGAAGGAGGGTTTGTTTAATGATTGAAATCGAAAAGCCAAATATTGAAGCGGTTGAGATAAGTGAAGACGCAAAGTATGGTAAATTTGTTGTGGAACCACTAGAGCGTGGATATGGAACCACGTTAGGAAACTCCTTACGTCGCATTCTTCTCTCTTCTTTGCCAGGTGCTGCTGTGACATCTGTTCAAATCGATTCTGTTCTTCATGAATTTTCTACAATTGAAGGTGTTGTAGAGGACGTGACAACAATCATTTTGAATTTGAAGAAGCTTGCCCTTAAGATCTATTCAGATGAAGAGAAGACCCTTGAAATTGATGTTCAGGGGGAAGGTGTAGTAACAGCGAATGACTTGACTCATGATAGTGATGTCGAGGTCTTGAATCCGGATCTTCATATTGCTACGCTCGCAAAGGGAGCCCGTTTGCACATGCGCCTGACTGCGAAGCGCGGTCGCGGATATGTCTTAGCTGAAGGAAATAAGAATGACGATCAGCCGATTGGCGTTCTTCCTATTGATTCCATTTATACGCCGGTGTCACGTGTAAACTATCAAGTTGAGAATACCCGCGTCGGTCAAGTGACCAACTACGACAAACTAACCCTTGATGTCTGGACTGACGGAAGCATTCGCCCTGAAGAAGCTGTTTCATTAGGGGCCAAAATCTTAACAGAGCATTTAAATATATTCGTAGGATTAACAGACCAAGCGCAGAATGCGGAAATCATGGTTGAAAAAGAAGAAGATCAGAAGGAAAAGGTTCTGGAAATGACGATCGAAGAACTCGATCTTTCTGTGCGTTCTTACAATTGTCTGAAGCGTGCCGGTATTAATACGGTACAGGAATTGACGCAAAAGACAGAAGAAGACATGATGAAGGTTCGTAACCTTGGTCGGAAGTCATTAGAGGAAGTACAAGAGAAGCTTGGTGAGCTTGGGCTAGGCCTCCGTAAAGAAGACTAGTCTAAATTGATCAAGTTTGTTTCTGGAAATCGCTAATGATGTAAAGAACTGTTATAAAGGAGGGAATGAACATGGCATACGCAAAATTAGGTCGCACAAGTGCACACCGTAAAGCTTTATTCCGTGATTTGGCGACTGATCTTATTATCAATGAGCGTATCGAAACGACAGAAGCTAAGGCGAAGGAGCTTCGTTCAATCGTTGAGAAAATGATCACACTTGGAAAGCGCGGTGACTTGCACGCACGTCGTCAGGCTGCGGCTTTCATTCGTCGGGAAGTAGCGGATGAAGAGTCTGGACAAGACGCAATCCAAAAGCTGTTCTCTGATATCGCAGCTCGTTATGAGGAGCGTCAAGGTGGTTACACTCGCATCCTTAAAGTTGGACCTCGTCGTGGAGACGGTGCACCAATGGTGATTATTGAACTCGTATAATCAGATATGAGTGAATAGATGAGACGACAAAGGGCAATTCAGATCTGGGCACGCCTGCTCCGACTCTGAGCCCTTTTTTGTTTGTCGCAATGGTTACTGTTTTTAGAAAAGGAGGGGCTTATGTCTGAACTGATCGCCTTAGCAGATGTCTCCTATCAATACCCGAAGACCGAACATGTTGCCCTGAAAAAATTGACGATGAAGATTGAACGTGGCGAGTGGCTGACGGTCCTCGGACGCAATGGCTCAGGCAAGTCGACTTTTGGACGTCTGCTCAATGGACTGCTGCGGCCGACGAGCGGGGAAGTGTTTGTCGAAGGGCTATCAACCGGGGAAGAAGACGCGATCTGGACGATCCGCCAGAAAGTCGGAATGGTCTTTCAAAATCCCGACCATCAATTTGTCGCGACGACGGTCCGGGACGACCTCGCCTTTGGTCTCGAAAACATCGGACTCGATCGAACGGAAATGGAGAGACGGATCGAGAAATATGCTGCCCTGATTGGAATTGAGCGCTTTTTAGAGATGGAGCCGCACCGTCTGTCCGGCGGACAAAAGCAGCGGGCGGCCATTGCCGGAATTATGGCAATGGAGCCGGAGATCATCGTCTTTGATGAGGCGACCTCGATGCTTGACCCGCTCGGCAGAAAAGAAGTGCTGGCAACGATGAGCATGCTTCATCAGCGCGGTTCAACGATTATTTCCATTACTCATGATATGGAGGAAGCGTTGTTGGCGAGCAGGCTCCTGCTGCTTGCCGGAGGGGAGAAGCTGGCGGAAGGCACACCTGAACAGGTATTTGCCAACGCTGAGCTTGTTCGCCAGGCCGGTCTGCGGGTTCCGTTTGCGGTGGAGATGCAGCAGCAGCTTGAAAAGCGTGGTCTATCCTTTCATACGGCATGCTTGCGGGAAGAGGAGTTGATTACTGAATTATGGAGATTGTCTTCAACGAAGTAGAGCATCGTTATATGGAAGGAACCCCCTTTGAAAAGGTCGCGCTTCAGGATTGTACGATCAGAATCCCTTCAGGCTCTTTTACAGCTGTCATCGGCCATACCGGTTCAGGAAAGTCAACGCTTATTCAGCATATTAACGGGCTGCTTCGGCCGACGAAGGGGACGGTTCAGATCGGGCCTTACGAGCTGAAGGCGGAAAAGAAAAAGATCGATATCAGAGCTTTGCGTCAGCAGGTCGGACTTGTTTTTCAATATCCTGAGCATCAGCTGTTTGAAGAAACAGTTGCCAAAGATATTTGCTTCGGTCCGATGAACTTCGGCGTACCGTTTGAACGGGCGCTGAAGCGGGCAAAAGAGCTGCTGCCTCAGGTCGGTTTACCCGAGGAGATTTTAACGGCCTCCCCATTTGAACTGAGCGGGGGGCAAATGCGGCGGGTGGCGATTGCCGGCGTGCTCGCTTCACAGCCGAAGGTGCTCGTACTGGACGAGCCGGCGGCCAGCCTTGATCCTGAGGGGCATGAACAGATCATGCGACTCTTTGTCGACTATCATCACCAGCAGCAGACGACGACGGTGCTGGTGACGCATCATATGGAGGATGCGGCCCGGTATGCCGATCAGATTATTGTGCTGCATGAGGGCAAGGTCGAAATGGCCGGGGGACGCGAGATTATTTTTGAACAGGCGGAGAGATTGCGTGAGATTGGACTCGATCTTCCGGCCCCGGTCCGGTTTCTTGAACAAATCAAGCAACGTTTTGCCCTCGCTGACATCCCAAAATATTATGAGCTGGAGCGAGCGGCTGATTACGTGGCGAGACTTGTGGAGGGCGACTAATGCTGCAAAATATCATTATCGGTCAATACGTTGGTGTAGCCTCCCTTCTTCACCGGCTTGATCCCCGCTCGAAGCTGGTGAGTGTCGCGATTCTCGTCATTATAATTTTTCTGGTTGATAACTGGGTGGCCGGGGGATTGATGATTGCTTTTGCCCTCATCCTTATCTTCTTATCAAATGTCCCCCTGTCCTTTATTTATCGGGGGATGAAGCCGATCTTTCTGCTCGTCCTGTTTACTGTGTTCTTTCACCTCCTGTTAACGCGGGAGGGCGAGGTGCTATGGACGGCCGGCCCCTTTTCAATTTATGAGCACGGCGTACGCCAGGCCGCTTTTATGGCATTGCGGCTGTTAACATTGATTGTCTTTACGTCTCTGATTACGCTGACGACGAAGCCGATTGATATAACAGACGGGCTGGAGTATTTGCTCAGTCCGTTAAAAAAAGTCAGGCTGCCTGCCCATGAGCTTGCTCTAATGATGTCGATTGCGCTGCGCTTTATTCCGACTTTTATGCAGGAGACGGAAAAGATTATGAAGGCGCAAATGGCGCGTGGCGTTGACTTTACGAGCGGGCCATGGCGCCAGCGGCTAATGGCATTTGTTCCGCTGCTCGTACCGTTGTTTATAAGCGCGTTTAAACGGGCGGAGGACCTGGCGTTGGCGATGGAGGCCAGAGGCTATCGTGGCGGGGAAGGACGGACGAAATACCGCCTGCTTGCCTGGAGCTGGCGGGATTCCTTGGCGGTCGCTCTATGCCTTGGGCTGAGCGCTGCGGTGCTCGCGCTACGACTTCTATAATACCGAGGAGAGGAGGTGACCGTCATGCTGAATAGAGTCGCTCTTTTAGTGGAATACGATGGCAGTGCTTTTTACGGCTTTCAGGTTCAGGAAAACCAGCGGACGATTCAAGGGGAAATCGAACGGGCGCTTTCGATTATTCATAAAGGAGAGTTTATTCGCATCCACCCATCGGGGCGAACTGACACCGGCGTGCACGCCCGGGGGCAGGTGATTCATTTTGACACGCCGCTTTCCATTGATCCGGCGCGCTGGCCGCAGGCGCTGAACGGCTGCCTGCCTAACGATATCCGGATCGTCGAAGCAGCCTGTGTGGCGGATGACTTCCATACCCGCTATGATTCAGTTAGGAAGCATTATCGCTACCGGGTGCTGAATCGGAAGGAGCGGGACGTCTTTCGCCGCAATCTTGCGTTTTTTGTCCCCTATGAGATGGATCTTGATTTGATTCGCGCCGGTGCCGCGCATTTGCTTGGCACCCATGACTTCTCATCTTTTTGCGTGACAAACGCTGACGTGAAAAGCAAGGTGAGGACATTACATACCTTGCAGGTCAACCGGCAAGGTGATGAAATTATTTTCGACTTAATCGGAGACGGCTTCCTCCATAATATGGTGCGGATCATTGTTGGAACGTTGCTTGAAGTTGGCGGGGGAAGAAGGGCGCCTGAAGACATCGCCCGCATCCGCGATGCGCGCAACAGGGCGGCAGCTGGAAAAACAGCGCCGGGCCACGGCTTGTTTCTGTGGCAGGTCTTCTATGAGCAGCCGATTTTTCAAAATAACGGAGCAGCGTCAAATGACAACGACGCCTAGTGTAACAAGTTGTTGACAATGGGTTTTTAATGTTATATGATGTTAGATGGTAATTTCAAAAACCCACTAGCCCCGGGTTTCGGAATGTTACATGAGACTATGGTTAACTTGATTTGATAAAACATGAAAGCAATGGTTCTTTTTAGGAGGGAAATTCATGCGTACAACATATATGGCAAAGCCAAACGAAGTTGAGCGTAAGTGGTATGTAGTAGACGCTGAAGGTCAAACGCTTGGTCGTCTTGCTTCAGAAGTAGCTTCTATCCTTCGCGGAAAGCATAAGCCTACGTTCACACCACACGTTGATACTGGTGACCACGTGATCATCATTAACGCTGAGAAAATCGAATTAACAGGTAACAAATTAAATGACAAGATCTACTATCGTCATTCAAACCACCCTGGTGGTCTGAAAAAGACAACAGCAGGCGATATGCGTGCGAACAAGCCAGAGCGTATGCTTGAGCTTGCTATCAAAGGGATGCTTCCAAAGAACACTCTTGGTCGCGCGCAAGGGATGAAGCTGCACGTATACGCAGGCAGCGAACACAAACATCAAGCTCAGAAACCAGAAGTTTACGAACTTCGCGGTTAATTGATAGGAGGGTATTAATTTTGGCACAAGTACAATATTACGGTACAGGTCGCCGCAAGCACTCTGTTGCTCGTGTACGCCTACTGCCAGGTGACGGTCGTATCGTTATTAATGGTCGTGAAATGGACGAATATTTCAATCTTGAAACATTAAAGCTTATCGTAAAGCAGCCACTTGTTGAAACTGGCGTTGAAGGTCAATATGACGTTCACGTAAACGTTGAAGGTGGAGGCTACACAGGACAAGCGGGCGCTATCCGTCATGGCGTGGCACGCGCACTACTTGAAGTAGATCCTGACAACCGCCCGGTGCTTAAAAGCGCTGGCTTCCTAACTCGTGATGCACGTATGAAAGAACGTAAGAAATACGGTCTTAAAGCAGCACGTCGTGCACCTCAGTTCTCGAAGCGTTAAGTTTTTACGTCTTGCAAAACCCCCAACTGCTTATGGTTGGGGGTTTGTTTTTAGTGCGCCACGCATGGCGCGTAGCTAGGCGGTGAAAGTCCGCTATGGGGGCTGGCAGTTGCCAACCATTAGCCAAGAGCAAGGGTGTCCATCGCGAGGTGGAATCTGAAGGAAGCTGGAGGCAAAGTTCCGACCCGAGGAACACGAATCGCATCAGGCATCCGAAGTGGGATGAGTCTGCTAAACAAGACGAAATCCAATAAACTGCACAGACACGAGGATGTAAATGTGGCGGGTACATGGGATGAAAGTTACGCGTCTTACCGTGGGAGGTCTCACGGACACATAGAGCGTCTTTGCAATATGTGGTTGAAATAAGATTTATCGTGAGAAGTCAGCAGATACCATAGTAGTAACGCAGTCGACAGCGTTATGAAGGGTTGAACCTAAGGAGGTGTTTAGTCAATGAATGTTACCAAAGTCGGGACAAAAGAAAGCAGAATACCTTGCTGTAGCAAGGGCTGCCCGCAAAGAGATAGTGCGGAACACGAAGGGTATGCGGGAGTGCTTACCGACAAGCGGATAACTGAA
>NZ_JAMBOL010000018.1 GCF_023715605.1 Halalkalibacter oceani | reverse complement strand
ACGAGTCCTCCTTGGTTACTAATTTAAGGGTCCATTTTTGCTTCGAAGCTTTGGACACCTCGTATAATACCAAGAGGGCTCTTTTTTGTTCAATCCTCAAATTTCTTCATTACAGGAATGCTCCTTACTATCCTTTCACGATTGTTTGATTTGTACGAATCCAGCAGCCTTTTGACCAGACCAGAGAGAATTCGTCCAGGAATTCCTGACTCGGCCTTATCCCGATTCCCGGCTTTTCATTAAGCTGATAGCTCCCTTTTTGAATATTTTCAAATGGTAACACCGCCTCTCTTCTCTCCATCGCAGCCCCCCAAGGAAACTCTAACGGTTCAGGACTTGCAGCAAGCGCCAACAAATGAGCTGAAAAAGCTGTTGCAATTGGACCACTTGGATTATGCAAAGACACCTTGGCTCCACTTGCTTCAATTAACGGGATAATTGTTTTCAAGGCACTGACACCTCCGCAATGCTTGACGTCAGGCATAACGATGTCAAAAGCGCGCGACTGCAACAAAGAAATGATTTCACTTATGGTGTAGGAAGTTTCACCGCCTGCCCAACGGATTGCCGGAAAGCTTTGTGCTATCATCTGCTGTGTTTCTAATTGAGCTACTGGGACAGGATCTTCAATCCAATAAGGCATCCCGAGTTGCTCAAGCTCTTTCGTCAAATGATTTAAATGAACTCTGTGAAATCGATGGTGGCAATCAATGGCAACCTTACTCAGCGGCACCTGGGATGCCAGCTTCTCAAGTCTTTTAATCCCCTTCTCCATGCTCTGAACTGATGCTGCCGGTGTTACCTCATCGAACGGTGTGCATTTAATAATAGAAAACCCATTCTCTATCGCCTGCTTTCCATTTTCCAATAAAGCGTCCGGGGAACGATCATGGAGAAGCCCTCTGTTTAAATTCGCATATAAAGCGATTTCATTTTTACCGTATCCTCCAAGCAGCCAGTTTAACGGCAGGCCAAACGACTGGGCTTTAATGTCCCATAAGCATTGATCAATCCCGCTCCAGGCGGTCGAGAAATAGCGATTTACTCCATTAAACGGATAGGAGGCTTTTATATAAGTGGAAAGATGACTCAGAACATGAAGAGGGTTCTGCCCATAAATTTCTTTTGCTATTTTCTCGACTATTTGGGCTGTTGCTTCGTCATTACTGCTTCCTGTAATTTCACCCCACCCCTCAAAACCTTCATCCGTCGTCATTCTCAGCCAAACCCATGAATCGTTAGACGCCTTCACATAATAGACCTTCACTTCTTCTATTTTCATCTACTTACCCTTTCTTAATTACTTACAGAAAGTAATTATATATGTTTAATTAATAATTTTCAGACGTTTCTTGATTCTTAATGTATCATAATTAATTACATTGTGCAATTAATTATGATAAAATTTTATAGACAGATTAGCTAGGGAGGCCCTTATGACGAAACTCTATTCAGAAAAGAAAGAAGCGGACTCTTTAAGAGCCATTAACCGCAGTAATATTCTTAACCTGCTCTCTACAAAAGAACCTATGGCCAGGAATCAAATTTCGGAACATATCGGATTGACAGGAGCAAGTGTAACGAGAATTATTAATGAATGCATCGGTGCTCAACTGGTCGTTGAGAAAAAAAATGACTCGATTTCTATTTCGTCTGGAAGAAGACCTATTCCTTTGTCATTAAATGACCGTACTTATTTTGTTGCCTGTGTGCATATAGGGAACTTCTGGATTGATATTGGCTTAATGAATTTACTTGGAGAGATAAGCGACTTTATTCGGCTTGACAGGCCGGAGTCCGCAGAAGCAGTGCTAGAGCTTATAGTGGAACATATCAAAAAGCTTAACACAGGCGACAAAACGGTTTTATGTATCGGCATTACTTTATACGGAAAAGTTGATATTGAGAAAGGAACAATCCTTGATCAAAATGTGCTTGGATGGGAGAACGTCCCAATTGTCTCTATTTTCGAAAATCAGCTGCAAATTAAAACGGTTATCGATACAAATGTGCATTCAATGGCGGTTACAGCCTATAAAGCCCAGCCGCTCCCGCAAGATCATGCCTTACTCTTTATCAATGTAGGGACAACGATCGGGATGGCGATTGTCGTCAATAATACAGTGATTCGCGGAAAACAGGGGCAAGCTGGTATTTTAGAGCACATCCCATGGGATCCTCAAGGACCGCTTTGTGAGTGTGGAAAAAGAGGCTGTCTGACAAGCTTGCTTACAGATCGGGCTATACTTTCTAGAGCAAAAGGCTTACATTTGCCCGTTACCTTTAATAATATTCATGAGCTGATCGCCCATAGTACGGTCGAGCCAGCTTTAACACAATTACTTCGGGAGCGAGCCCGTCGTTTAGGTGAATTTTTAGCCCATCTATCATTAATACATGATCCTTCCAGAATTGTGTTAGCGGGAACCTGCACGAATGATGAGCTGCCCCAATTAGACTGGGTTCAGAAATCGTATGAAAATACAATTGATTTAAACGATAGAGCTTACGCCAAAATCGAATTACCGAAACATCAACAAAATATTCCTTTCACGCTAACCGGCGCGGGGACGATCGCTTTACAAACAGCCCTTTCCCCTGCTCTTAAATTAATTAATGATACAAGCAGTACGAACGGGATAAAAGCTGCTCTCCCCCTTTAATGCTCCTTTTGCTTCTGAATTATCTGCGACTAGTATACAAAGCCAGGATAGCTCCTTCCTGGCTAAAGCCCCACAGTTCAGCATTACTATATTCGGCTGTGGTCATAACTTACTCCGCCTTCTTACGCAGCATAATAAACACATTCGTAATGAACTTTGAAAAGAGAAGCACGACGATATACAAGAAGAACATGTAGAATAACGTTCCCTCATATAGGCGCAGCAGGCCGATGGCAATAAAGATCGGCTTGCAAATAAAAGAGAACACCGCGGCTAATAGGATGGCGTACAAATAGTAATTTTTGTTGTGCTTTAATGTCCATTGATACATCAGCATGAAAGATACTGGAACAAGTGAGGCATCCAGGCCAAGATTGCTTGATACTTCGACCAGAATCTGATGGGGATAGCCCCAGAAGCCGTGCCTTATCCCGATCGAATCAATATAGGTGATCCAGACATGAATGTTAAAACCATAAAACCCGAGCAAAAAAGCACGCTTTTTATCAATCTTAAAATAGAGGACGATTAACGGAATAATGAGGAGTGCGAGATTAAACCAGAATTGCCACGCATCAAAGCCGGAATGCAGCTTCCAGTATTCCTTATAGGCTTTCGTTAACTCGATTTGCATGGAACGAACCTATTCAAACATTTCAATTTGATCACTATTCATCAGACTGACTCCTTCATTTATTTTCCTATAGAATTCCCATTTTTTTCTTACTGCTATACCCTTTATGTACAAAAAAGCTGAATTTCCTGTTAATCAGCCTTTTCTCTTGCCTCCTGTTTACGTTGAACAGCTTGCTATAACAGCTGGATTTCAGAAAACGACAGAAATTCCCTTCTCTCTCCAGGTAGTGACACGTATCATTCAACGCTTTATAATAGCAGTAAGGTTGTACAGAATTTTCACACATTTTTCCATGCAAATAGATAGGAGTTGAAGGTCATGAGTGAAAAAGGAAGCTTTGGTCAATTTGGCGGCAGCTACGTCCCTGAAGATTTAGGGAAGGTGCTTGGACTGTTAGATGAGCAATTTGAACGGTATAAAGAGGATCCCGAGTTTATCGAGGAATTCAAGTATTACTTAAAGGAGTTCGTCGGCCGCGAAAATCCGCTGACGTTTGCCAAGCATTTAACAGAGAAAAACGGCGGGGCCAAAATTTATTTAAAGCGCGAGGACTTAAACCATACAGGCGCGCACAAAATCAACAATGCGATCGGACAGATTCTGCTGGCGAAACGAATGGGTGCCACGCGCATTATCGCCGAAACCGGCGCTGGGCAGCATGGCGTGGCAACGGCTACAGCCTGCGCGATTTTCGGGATGGACTGCACAATTTATATGGGAAAACTCGACACGGAGAGACAAGCATTAAATGTATTTAGAATGGAGCTGCTCGGGGCCAAGGTCGTCGCCGTCGATGCCGGGCAAGGACGGTTGAAGGATGCCGTTGACGCCGCCTTAAATGACCTCGTTGAAAACTATCAGAACACGTTCTATTTATTAGGATCTGCTGTTGGGCCCCATCCGTTTCCAACGATGGTGAAATTCTTTCAGTCGGTGATAAGCGAAGAGTCGAAGAAGCAAATTCTTGAAAAGGAAGGTCGCCTTCCGACCGCGGTTGTTGCTTGTGCCGGCGGCGGCAGTAATGCGATTGGGGCCTTCGCGCACTATCTCGATGAGCCGGACGTGCGTTTAATTGGCGTCGAACCGGCTGAAGCGCCTTCTCTTACAGAAGGAGTTCCCGCGGTCATCCACGGGTTTAAATGCTTAACCTTGCTTGACGAAGAGGGAAATCCGAAGCCGACCTATTCTGTTGCCGCCGGGCTCGATTATCCGGGCATCGGGCCGGAGCACAGCTATTTAAAAGAAACGGGACGGGCGGAATATGTTACCGTCACCGGGGCCGAAGCGCTTGAAGCGTTCCAGCTGCTTTCAAAAGTAGAAGGAATCATCCCTGCTCTGGAGAGCGCTCATGCTGTCGCCTATGCCGGCAAGCTCGCCCAGGAATTGGACAAGGACGATATTATTATCGTCAACCTCTCCGGTCGGGGAGACAAGGATGTCCAGCAAGTGTACGAAATGATAAAGGAGCAGTAAAAATAAAGAATTAGTTCCATGAGGCAGGGCCCGTCCAAAGAGCGGAACCGCCACGATTGTTTAAAAGCCCGTTATGAGAAACCCGCTCATAACGGGCTTGTGACGTATGAAGCCATCGAAACGAGTCTTGCTCTGTTCTTTCCGGCAGGCTTAAAAATGGTTCCCGACTTCCCCTTCCCACGGATCGCCTGACGTCCAGCCGATTGTCGTGCTTTTTTGCGTGCTCACTTTGCGTATGAGATCATCACGTTTTAGCAACGAAGGAGAAAGCTCCGTTCCAAGTCCGGGGCTTTCCAGTGGATATAAATGCCCCTCTTTAATAACCGGCTGCTCAGTAACTAGAGCCTCATAATAACTTCGATAGAAAGCGCGTACCGTTTCGACGATCATGACATTTTCCGTGCTCGTACAAACGTGAGAGTAGGCAATCGTTTGTACAGGTCCGCCGCAGTTGTGAGGGGCAATCGGCAGCTGGTACGCCGAAGCAAGCGTCGCTATTTTCTTTATTTCAGAAATTCCGCCGACCCAGCAAATATCAGGCATGATAATCGTTGCCGCCCGCTGCTCAAGCACCGGCATAAATTGAAAGCGTGAGAACAGGCGCTCACTGACACAAAGCGGGGTTGATGTCGCTTCTTTTAATTCCTTCAGCGAGCTAATCGAGTCGACAGCAATTAAGTCCTCAAGCCACATCGGCCGGTACGGCTCCACCGCTTGGGCAATTCGAATCGCGCTCGGTACATTCCAGCAAGCATGTCCTTCCAAAGCGATCTCGATTTCATCTCCAACCGCCTCTCGTATTTGTTTAAAGACGCTTACCCCTTTTTGCAGATCGGCGTTGGAAATCGAATGTCCTCTCGTTTTTTCGCTAAACTGGTCATAGGGCCAAATTTTCATCGCGGTAATGCCGTCTTTCAGCAGCGATTCCGCCAGCTCACCCGGTTTTTCGCGCGAGAGCTCCCAATCATTGTAGGCTCCATGACTCACACATGTATTGTACACCCGAATGGACTCCCGACATTTTCCACCAAGCAACCGGTAAAGCGGCTGATTCGTATATTTGCCTAAAATGTCCCACAGCGCCAGATCAATCGCACTGATCCCCCGCATTTCAGAGCCGGCATAACCGTGATAGTGGGCGCTCTGGTACATATCATGCCAGAGCTTCTCAATATGTAAAGGGTCCTGACCAAGTAAAATATCCGCCAAAATATCATGGATAATCGTTTCAGCCCCCATGACACGCGGCGTCGTTTCTCCAAGCCCGATGATCCCTTCATCGGTATGAAGCTGTACCCATAATAAATTGGGGTGTTCCGGTGTTCGAATCGTTTCAACCTTTGTAATTTTCACTTTCCGTCCTCCTTATTGAGCCGCTCTTACAGCCCAAGCTTCGTTAGCATATCGTTAACTTCCATATGGCTTGTAAATGTCTCTACTGCCTGTTGGACATCCCTGTTCTTCAACGCCTCGAATAACGCAACATGAGTTTCCGCAATATCCTCAAGCTTATGAAAATAGCGGGGGTGCGTATGGGCAATAAAACGGCGCACATGCATATCAATCCGGCTCCAAATTTTCAGGCTGATTGTTTTTCCGGTTTTTTCGACGAGATAACGGTGGAAAAACATATCATAAGATATCAGCTTCCCCAAATCCTTTTCCGCCGCTGCTTCCCTCATTAACTGGATCGTGTCAGCCAGCACCTCCAGGTCTTTATTTGTTAAATAGTCGATCACCTTTTTAACGGCATTGAGCTCGATCATCTTCCTGTATTCAAACAACTCTTTCATTTCTTCGACTGACAGCGCTGTCACAAATGACCCGGTAAATGGAATCAGCTCAACGAATCCATCTTCCTCTAGCTTTTGCAGTGCTTCTCTTACCGGAGCCTGACTGCATGAAAACCAGCCTGCGATTTCAAGTTCCACTAAACGCTCCCTCGGCTGAAGCTCTCCGGTGAGGATCCTCTGCTGTAATTCCGAGTAGATTTTTTGTTTAAGCAATTTTTTCTCAGCTTGAGCCATACGATTACTCCTATCTCATACAACTAAGATTATCAATAGATTATCGATAATCTATTTTTACAGTACATAACCTTTCCCTGTTTGTCTATGATCAATTTCAAAAAAATCGAAAAACTGAGCTTTTTTTGACTGGTAGCTGCACAGCAACGATTTGTTCCATTGGCACAGAGCTCCGCCTTTCCTCCCCATACTCTTTACCCCTTTTCTTAAAAATAGAGAATTTTCCGATCATTTATCTATACTTTTTCCTATGTCATCTCGGTAAAATCAATTTTATAATAAAAAAAGAGTAAATCTTTCCAGTGAGAGAGGAGGGTAGCCGATGAAAACATTGGTCGTCAGCTCGCTGCATCATGATCTCCAATCCCTGCAGACCAAGCTACACGAACAAGCCGGACAAATGGCCAGGCTTGAGGCAGAACTTTCAGCTTTTATTAGCATCGATTCTTTTGAAGGCGAAGGTGGAGGAGCAATCCGCAACTTCTTTCAGGAATGCCACCTGCCGTTTTTACGTTTTTTTCAGCATTTCCTCTTAGACTACCAGCGGACGATCCAACAGATGATAAACTCCCTTGAGGCTATGGAGCCCGCGCAAGAAGGGGTTATTCAGCAAAGCTACCTTGACCACAATATTCAAACCGGAATTGAACAGGCGAAAACAGTGATCACTCAATTAACGGATTCGGCCAATCAGGCTATTCAGCAAGTGGGCGACATCCTCTTCCTGCCACGGATTCAGGACGAAGAGGCGTTGCACCATCTTGAACGGGCACGACAGGAAGCGGATGAAACGGTCGAGAAGCTGCTGACATTCGACCATCGGCAAACATCGGCCCTGGCGAATGTGGCGGCTGATCTCCAACTGATGAAGCAGTATGTGACTGATGTGGAAAGAATGTTTCAATTTGGCAGGCTGACGGTCAATACGTTCCATCCGGGCCAATTGACGTTTCAGGCCTCTCACATTAATCTTAGAACCGAACTGTTTCAGAAACAGTCTTCCTTTCTGGCTTTGGCTGGTCATGATCCTTTCCGGTATCCGCCAATCGGTTTTCCCAACTGGTTCAATCCAACATTGCAGCCTTATGGCAGCCTGACCTTTGGCACGGTGCCTCTCGCTCATTCTGCGCACAACGTGCAGCAAGTATCGAACACCGACGATGCGCAGTATGAAATCGATACTCCTTCCGGCTGGGCGGAAGCGGGGTCGTTCGTCCTCGACTTCATCCCGATTGTCGGCAATATTAAGGCCGGTGTGGAGGCGGGAAGCGGCAGTGATCCAATTACAGGGCGTGAGCTGGAAGGCTGGGAACAGGGCTTGGCCGGCGCCTCCATTCTGTTAGGCGGCTTCGGAAAACTTTTCTCGCGTGGTACGAGAGCGGTGACAAAGCTTGGATCGAATGTGCCAATCCGCTATGATGACCGCGTAATCAGAAGAATGAGAGAGGATGGAGGCACTCATCATAACTTCCCTTCTTCTTTTGATCAGACGATTCTTTCAAAGAAACCGGCCGTAAAACGGGCGGACGGACGCGAGGAATTTTTAAATACGGGCTCAATTAACGGACAGCCGGGCGTCTACCATATTACAATAAAAGATGATGTCATTACGCACCGTTCCTTCATTCCGGAAAGTGACTGGCAGCGTTACTCCAACCGCTGGGGCTTACCGTCGATAAATGACATTAATTAGCACTTATTGAAGGAGGAGAAGCACTTGAAGCAGCTGCACTATCAAACAGAGGGCGAGCTGACAGACGAACGTCTTAAACTCACTTATGGGTCCCAACTGATTTTTGAAGGATACACCGATGATTTGGTCACCTCCGCCTCAGGTGATCTGCAATTGAAACTGAACTTTGGCACGAAGAAGATTTCCAGGGTCAATGCGCGAAAGCTTGGCGACCATATTATCTGGACACCGGAACTGCCTCTGCCCGGCAAAGATTCATATGTACCTCTCCTGTTTACCGAGCGGCAATTTACTGAGCTATGGACAGCCCTGCGCTACGATCCGGCAGCCGACCTTGCGCTGGTCTCTGACATCAGCTTGGATGAGCTAAAACGGATATGGCTGATTCCCGCCGTAGCGGAGCCTCAGCTTACTGACCTCGCCGACCTCGCTCTCTCAGTCAAGGAACAGATCATTGCCTGCTCAGACGAGTTGGAAGAGCAGCAGCAATACTTAGAGCAATTAATCGAAGAAGACTGGTCGAAGATGGATACGCTACGTCTCCAAGCAGTCGAGAGCAGCCCGGACTGGAAAGATGCCACAGCTTACCTGAACGATGGCAGCGAATGGATCCCCCTTAAAATCGACCTTGATGGCACGCAGTACCTTTATTTAGGGGCCGGGATTTGTTTACGTACATAAGAAAAAAAGACGGAGTGAAAGGGGCTAAATCCCGTTTCGCTCCGTACTTTTCATGTACCTTAAAGGGTACTTCCTAGCTTTACTCTCCTACAGCAAGTGCGGCTGTCTCATTCATTAATGTCCCTCTTACCGCGATTCGCTCCTGCCCTCCGCGCGTGCATGTGATCAGCGTAATTTCCCGCCGGAATGGATGGTCTTCCAATATTTCCAGATAAGTTGGTTCGATTATTTCTGTAGAGAATACTTGGTACTTATATGTTTTATCATTCGCATGCAATAAAATCGTATCGCCTTTGTCTATCTCCGGTAAGCGGCTAAAATGACGCTCAGCCCGATATCCTCTATGCCCTGCAATCGTAAAATTCCCTTCCCCCGGTACTTGCTCCTTTTTTATTTGCGTGAGCGCTACCTTCAGGTTTTGCTCTGTTGTCTCAGGTAAGACAAGCTGATTAAGATCAATGACCGGGATTTCAAGCCTCATCACCTGTTCGAGCTCGTTCTCGGTCATCGTCTTCCCCATCACATTCACTTCGATATTGCTCTGCTCCGAATCAGCAACGAGAGAGAGGGCTTCTTCCAAAGCCCTCGCGTCTCGATTACTTTGCCATTCAGATAGAAAGGGAATCAGAATCAGGATGAAGCCAACCAGCAGCAGCCAGATACCGATAATTAATTTGCTTTGACTGTTCCTCATATCAATCACTTGATCCCTTACTCAATTGTTTTGAATCGGCGATGAAGAAGAATTCCGCCCCCGAGCATGAGGGAAATGACTCCAAGGATTAGCATATAAAGAAGTTTTTCTTCCCCTGTTTGCGGAAGCTGCTGTCCTGAATTTGTTTCTTTTTCTAACGCTGGCTCGCGGTCATTTGGCGTCTTCCCCTCTCCAGCTCCGCCGCCATTCGGATGTTCCTCATCATCTTCTTTCCCGCCATCCCCCGGGTTATCTCCGGATCCAGGACCCGGCTCTGGTCGATCATCTCCGCCATTGTCACCCGGCTCTTCCGGATGACCTGGATCATCACCGTCTCCATGGTCACCAGGCTCCTCACCATCATTGCCACTTGGTTCTTCCTCGTCGTGATCACCCGGTTCTTCACCATCATGCTCACCCGGCTCTTCTGGTTCTTCGTCTTCCACCTCGTCCGGATCCTCAGGCGGTCTTGGTCCACCGCCTCCTCCACCAGAGCTGCGGCGCTGATTTTCAACAAGAAGTTTAACGCTCTCCTTTTGGTCTACTTCAATTGTGAATGGATGGGGTGTCTGGTCAAGCCGATAGCCGGCCGGTGCCTTCGTTTCGATAAATTGATAGGAACCCGGTCGCAGTTCATCGACAACGAGCTTTCCATTTTCGTCTGTCGTTAACCCCGCTTGCAACGTTACGCCGTGGCGGTTCTGCAACTCAAATTCCGCCCCGGCAAGCACATTTCCATGATTTCGGCGATCAACCTTAGTCAGTTCCACAGCGCCCGGTATCAATTGATTCTCGATGCTAACAATCAGCCGCTCTTCTTGCCCTTTGACAATCGTAAATCCAAACGGTTTATCAGGAAGCATGTAATGTTCGGCTGCTTTCGTTTCCACAAATTGATACGTTCCCGGCCGTAAGTCGCCAACAATCAGCCTGCCGTCCTGATCCGTCGTTAAGCCGGTCTGTAGCGTCGTTCCTTGACTATCTTGAAGCTCAAATTCGACTCCTTCCAAAACTAGTGTCGGTTCGTCCTTGTCAGCTTTTACAAGCTCAACCGCTCCCAATACAATCGTATTTTCCATTTGCAACTTGATCAATTCCACTTGGTTGTGAGTGATCGTAAATGGAATTGGCGTCTGATCAAGCTCATATCCGAAAGGAGGAATGGCTTCAACGAATTGATACTCGCCCGGTTCCAGGTCGTGACGTAATAACACACCGTCTTCATCCGTCGTCAGTTGCTCAAGCGTAACAAATTCATTTCCTTGTTTTTGCTGCAACTCAAACACAGCTCCCTCTAATGTTTCCCGTGTATCTTGATCAAGCTTCTCAAGCTGAACCGCCCGCTTCAGCTTTCGGTTTTCAACTTTGACTGCATTGTCCCCATCAATTGCCACAAGCAATGTGTCCGTAATGCCGACGACATACCCTTCCGGGGCCTTGGCTTCCTTCAATAAATATTCGTCATACAACAAATTCTCAAATTTCACCTTCCCGTCAGCTCCGGTTTCCAACGTTCTGATGGCAATGGTTCCCGAACTGTCATAGAGTGTAAAACGCGCGCCCGCTAACGGTTTATCAGTTTCGGCAGCGACCTTCGTCACTTCGAGGCTTCCTGTTACACCGCTCCCCGTTCCGGAGCCATCCGTAAATCTGACAATAATCGTTTCATTTGATTCTGTTTCTTCTATTGTAATATGCTCGCCCGATAAAACTGCTGTATTCGTCACGCTATCTTCATGCTTAGCACTAATATAAGATTGATATTCCAGAAGATAGGCACGATCAAGATCGCGCTTGAAGTGAAGCTTAAAGTACTCCACGTTCTCATCCTCTAAAAATTCAAGCAAATAATCCTCGCCAAAATTCAATTGCTCTCCCTTTGATAGATTGCCTTCTTCATCGACATTCGTCGCATAAAGCTTAAATGAATCGCGCATTAAAATTTGATTCGAGCTTGGCCGGTCGGTCAATACAGCATTGGAAATATGAGACTGGCTATAATTGATCTTCACTTGCCAATCGATGACCTTACCATGTTGCGTTCCTGTTTTCCCTGTGAATTCGCCGCCATGGTTAATGGAAAGCGAAGCATGAAGCTCAAGTGTGTCATCGTTTTCACTTTGAACTGTCGCGCTATTGTGATAGCGGTCTTTAATAAGCTGCTCCGCTAAACTTGTTTTGTACGTGATCCAATATGGTGTTGTGATTGTGCCCGGGAAAGAGATTTCAAATCCCGGCTCCCCATCATCACCCTCTATCATTCTAAGTGAATAATCCGTATTCGGTTGCAATGGTTCTCCGAGCCTCACCCCGTCAGCACCGCCTGTCAACTCCATATGATAGACTGTTATCGAGTCTTCAAGAAGTTGCTGATTGCCTTGAATGTAATCTGTTACGACAACATTCTCCAGTTCGCTCAAGTTATAATTCAAGCCGACATTCCAAGTAATTTCCTTTGTAATCGCATTGTAGGAGCCATACTTAAAGCCATTGTTTTGCGTATACCGATCCGGGTTGAACACGGCCTCCGCTTTGAGTTCCCTGTCCTTCCCATCAACATCCGTCCACGTTAAAAGGGCTTCATTGATGAAGTTTTTCGTTTTATCTTGACGTGTCTCATACTCAAAGCCTGTTGTGTATGTTATCGTATGCGGCTTACTGATTGGGCTTAAAAATGTAATTGTAAAGCCGGCATCAAGAGGAAGCCGTTCAAGCTCATAATCCTGTTCTTTTTCCAGAGGTCCATCAGGGCCCGTAATAACCAAGCTGTCTTCAATAAAGCTTAACCCTTTATTCGTAAATTCATCTGTCAGCACAACGTTATTCATTTCGTGAGAGTCTTTATTAAATGCAATCGTCCAATTCGTTGTTTTCTCTTTATAGTCAGCATCTCTGTTGCTCTTTTCAAGAATCTGCTGCCTGATAGGCTGCACTTCAGAGGATTCTTGTTCGCCGAATTCTACTTTATTTTTGACTGTGTCGCCTTGATAGACACGGTCTTTTGATCTCGTTTGATAAATAATTTTATAGGCATGGGAAATGTCCTCATTAAATTGCAGCTCAAACCCGTTTTTGCCTGGGTTAACGGAATAATTGGCAAAATCAGTCTGTCCAGCTTCCTCTCCGTTTTCATTAATCTCTACTTGATACACGTTAAAGGAGCCGTCAACAAGCTCATGACTAGCTGAAAACAGATCAGTTAATTTCGCCGCGTCTTTAGGAATTGATTTTTCATTGTAGTTAAATTTGATTTCCCACGTAATGACCTGATTAGGAGCATCATAATGAGCAGCTCTCTTTTCTAACGGCTTCCCGCGACGGGTCTCTACTTCCGCCGAAGCTTCCCGATCAGAGACATTGTCGCCTTTTAAAATCGCTTTATTTTTATAAGAGGTGGCGTTCTTATCAATGACATCCGTTTTAAAGGTAACCCGATAGGCGGTTGAAATGTCGCCAAAGACGAGCGGGAACGTGCCATCTCCAACGGCTACTTGATCGCCCTGTACCGCACTGCCATCCAGCTGCATATTCAGCTCATACACTTCCATTGAGCCTGGCTGAAAGGCCTGACCGTCCTCAATCGGATCATCCAGAACGGCTCCTTCGATCGAATCAAGTCCTTTGTTTACATCAATCGTCCATGTAATTTCTTTTGCATTATAGCCTTTGTCCGGAGTTCCGCGCTTTTCCAGCGTGCTGCCTGGTCGCCCTTGAAAATGAATGGGAATGACGGCAATGACCCGATCTTCGACCTCGAAGATGATTTCCTGAATAATGTCTCCGCCAAGATCCTCCCGAAACCCTGTCCAGAACGTAAGCGTACCGATAATGTTAGAAAGCTGTTCAATTTTGTCATTGAACGTCATCGTTACTTTTCGATCCATCCCAAGCTCAAATGCTCCCACATTAGTCGAGCCGAAGACGAGTTCTCCGTCCACCTCATTATAGACTTCAAAAACGTCAGGCAAATAAAAAGTAAAGGTAGAACCTGCTTTGTAGCCGTGACCGTTTTCTAATTTCCAATTAAAATGGAGCTCGACAATGTCACCTAACGAGGGCTGATTGCCTGGATGTTCTTCGTAATGAATCTCGTTGCCATCTTCATCCTTCAACAGGACGCTCGTAATAATAGCTTCTGAAATGATAGTGGGATCATTTTGTTCAAGAAACTCATCTAACAGCCCCTCTTCGTCCTCGATGGCCTCAGCCTCTTCCTCAACTGGCTCCTGATCCGTTTCTTCCTCCAGAACGTCCTCCGCACTATCTTCCTGGCCTTCCCCAGCTTCTGTCTCCTGATCTACATCGCTTGGGTTGTCTGCATCCGGCTCAGTTGAATCCATTCCCTCATCATCATGACCGGCTTCTGGATCTGGATGTTCTTCCTTGGTTCCGTCTTCAGCATCCGGCTCGTTCCCTTCCTCCATTTCATCTGCTGAATTGGAGTCCTGTCCCTGTTCGTTTCCTTCTTCTACTCCGTCCTCTGAACTGAAGTCCTCCTCCACTTCTGCTGTCTCTTCCTCAGAAGCAGGAAGCTCTTGCTCTTCCTGTTCTCCAGGCATTTCAGCTTCTGCGGCTTTTATCTTGTCAGTAAAAGCAATCGTGCTCGTATATGCCTTTCCACCGGCAGAAATGCTAAGTTGCATGTGATCACGGTCCTGGACCATCCCCTGATTGAAGCCAGCCTTAAGCATAAATATGCCTTTTCCTTGTTGCTGGCTGTCGACCGTCGCTGTAATGGTTCCATTCGTAGTGGCGCGATACGTCCCGGCGTTCATCCCGCCTTCTCCGTTTAAGACACCACTTTGTTCCTGAGAGATTGTTAGTTCCTTAGGCAATGTCAGCGAAAATGTTTCTTTAGTGACATGTTGATTGAGTTCCCAACCAATATGTACATGGACTAACGAGTTTTTATCCACTGCCGTACTTTCATCAATGCGTTTGCCATTTTGATCCGTCAGCACTACATTTGTAAAAATTGATTGTTGCGAAGCACTTGCGCGAGGTACCATTCCCATATTTAGCGTCAGTGTTTGCATGACAAACAGCAAAATAAAAGCAGCTAAACCAATTTTTCTAACCAATTGCTGCTTCCTCCTTTTCCTTCCGAAATTAAGCCTTACATGATTCGGCTTTTACTGTGTCATCATAAGCAAGCACTCTTATTCAGCTCTTTATCTTTTCTTACAAAACACTTATACAACGCCCGTTTCCCATGAAATGCCCGTTCATGAAAAAGAAAATATTTGCACTTCGCAGACATTTAGAACTATGCCAAAAGGATCATTTTATCTTTCTGATTGATAAAGCCGCTTTCAATCGACAAATATTGAATGGAAGTTATAGTAAGTTACTTGTAATATAAAAATTAAAATTATTTAGGAAGAAGGAGGGAATGTCATGATTCGAGCAATCGTTGTTGAGGATGAAGAACTCTCTCGCCAAAGATTGGTCCGAAATTTAGAGGAAGTAGATGTTACTGTTGTCGCTTCATTTTCCAGCGGTGAGAAAATGATGAAGGAATTAGCGATGATCGATTTCGATGTCGCCTTTTTGGATATTGAAATGCCAATGATAAACGGGTTAGAGTTATCCAGCGAAATACAAAAGTGGAAGCCGACCGTTCAAATTGTGTTTGTCACCGGCTATACAGATTATGCCGTAGCTGCTTTTGAACAAGATACGGTCGATTACATACTAAAACCGATCCTGCGGCACCGTTTAGAGAAAACGATAGCGAGAGTGAAGAAAAAGCTGGAACAGACTAATAGCCTCTCCGTTCCTCCAAAGGTAATGGAGAATGCGCCGTTACAAATCAACTGCTTTCATCATTTCTCTGTAAAAATCTACAATACACCGGTCAAATGGAAAACATTGAAGGTTAAAGAGTTATTCGCTTATCTGTTTATGCACCTTAACACTCCTGTACACCGGGACACAATTATTGACCAGCTGTGGACTAACCATGAATATCGGAAAGCAAAAATCCAGCTGCATACCTCTCTGACCTATTTAAGAAAATTGCTTGCTACGATCGGAACTGAAGAGAGTATTACTTTTTCGAGCCAGTATTATCAGCTGTCTCTCGCAAATTATCAATGCGATGCTGATACTTTTGAACATACACTTGACACCTGTCATGCAGTCAATCATGAAACGATTAACACCATTGAGAAGACGCTTGAGCTTTACACCGGGGGCTATCTCGAGCAGGAGGGGTATGAATGGGCTCACGCCAAGGCGAGCTATTTACATGAACGAATGATCGTGCAGCTCGACAGACTGGCCAGCTATTTTGAAGAAGCCGGGCTATCCTCCTCGCAGATCAAATACCTTCATTGGCTGCAAAGGCTGAGTCCGTACGCTGAACATGTCGTGCAAAAATTGATGATCGCGTATACGAAAGCCGGTTCCCGAGCGAAGGCGCTCCAAGTGTATGAACACTTTAAAGCTACCATTCTTAACGACATCGGCCTGGAGCCGGAAGAAAAAACGCAAAGGCTGTATGCGCGTATCCAGCATGGTCAATGAGTGCTTCCATGGAAATACCACCAGAAGGCTACTCGCTCACATTCTAAAAAAGAAGACTGATTTACATAACGAACTTGCAGGCAGATCATCCAAGCTTTTTTCTCCTGCTCATTTGTTGAAATCGTTTTCAAAAGGATTCATACGAAAAGCATCCCGGAAGGCCTCGGCCCTGGGATGCTTTTCAACTTTCTTATTGAAGTAGAGCAGGCGCTTTTCGATGCCGCGTTCCTTGCTCGTATGAGTAACCGAGTTTAAGTAATGTCGGTTCTTCAAAACGGCCAGCCAGCAATTCAACGCCAACCGGTGTTCCAACAGACGTATATCCGGCCGGAAGAGAAATCGCCGGAAAGCCGCTGAAGGCCGAGAGACGGTTATTTGCGCCAGAAGTCTGGCTTTGACCGACCATTGCCGCCGGATGTGTCGTTGTCGGATAAACAATCGCATCCAACTCATGATCGGCCATCACTTTCATAATCGATTCCTGCGTGAGCCTTGTGCGGAAAAGAACAATATCCTTATACTCTTCTTCATCCAATGATTCGCGCTCATTTCTTGCAATCAAGGAATCTCTCATTGATTCTTCAATGTCACCGGATTCGATAATATCGGTTAACGATTGATGGGCGGCGTCCGGTCCCAATTCAGCTAGATAATCATTTAATTGGAATTTGAATTCCCAGCTGCTCAAGCTTGGATACTGACTGATTTCCTCAAGATTCGGCAAGGTAATGTCAATCATTTCCGCACCGAGACGCTCCATGTCCCGGACAGCCTGCTCGACAAGGCGATTAACCTCCTCACTTTCAGCCGCATCACTAAACAGCTCGCGAGCGACGCCAATTCGCGCTCCTTGCAGGCCATCAACATCCAGATAATCAGTATAGCTAGCCGGGATTTGTCCTTTGCTCCACGCGGTCACCACATCTTTCTCATCATAGCCCGCGGTCGCATCAAGCATATGCGCCGCATCCGCGACCGTCCGCGCGAGAGGCCCGCCGACATCCTGTGTCAAGGCTAACGGAATGATGCCGTCGCGGCTCGTTAGCCCGATAGTAGGGCGGATCCCGACCAGGCTGTTAAAGGCGGCCGGAATCCGGATTGACCCGCCGGTGTCCGTCCCAAGTCCGGCAACAGCAAAGTTCGCCGCCAGCGCCGCCCCTGTTCCCCCACTTGATCCGCCGGGCAAATAATCGAGATTATACGGATTAAGCGTCTGCCCGCCGAGTGAGCTGACCGTTGTAATACCGAATGCAAATTCATGCAGATTCGCTTTCGCAATGATGATCGCCCCAGCGTCTTTCAATAGCTTAATTTGCTCGGCATCATCAAGCGGGAAGGAATCTTTTAAACATAGACAGCCGGCTGTTGTCGCCATATCTACTGTATCAAAATTATCCTTCACGACGACCGGAATCCCGTGCAGCGGGCTGCGCGGTCCGCTTACAGCGCGTTCCTGGTCCAAATCCCGCGCAATCGCTTCGGCCTCCGGGTTAATCGTAATAATCGAATTAATCGCCGGCCCTTGCTGATCATATAAGTCAATCCGCTCAAGATACATTCCGACAAGCTCTTCGGCTGTCAGCTTCCCACGATCCATCGCCGCCTGAATATCGGCAATCGTCGTTTCCTCAAGCTCAAATGGATCGAGATAGTGATAGACACGAAGAGCAAATACAGCTGCCTGGGCCCGGGTCAATGTATCGCCATAGCCAAAATGGCTTTCGCTATAGCCGGTAATGATTCCTGTCTGCTGAACCGCGCCAATATCTCCGGCATACGGACTGGAATTAGGCACGTCGCTGAAACCTTCAGCCTGCTTTTCCAATCCAAGTCCCAGATTCATATAATAAGCCGCTTCTTCCCGTGTGAGAGGTGTGGCATCGCCGATGCCAAGCGACACGTCCACTTCATGCTCTGCAAAGACGCGCGATAAAATCGTTGAAAACTGAGCAGTCGTGACTTCCTCGTTTGGCCGGTATGTTCCATCAGGATACCCGTTGACCAATTGAAGGTCATAGGCCTCCATAATATCCTGCCCCATTTGCCCCTGTATGTCGGAAAAGACATCCGTTTCCGCCAATGTCATGAGCGGACTCACGAACAGCACCGATAAAAATGAAATGACCATAAACAGTTGTTTCATCTCGTTTCGCATAGTTCCCTCCTAATTGAATTAAAGTTAAAGAGAAAAAAGCAGCTTCTTTCCACTAAAATGCGCCCAGAAAGGAATCACTGCAAGGGGCCGGGCAAAAAGGTTGTTTTGTTCCCTTTATGCCCGACCCCTTCCTTCAAAGGTCTATGGCTTTCGCTGACCATCGGACTACTAAGCTTAATATTCGTTAAAGAACCTCTGAATCTCAGCCGGGTCATCGGTTTCTGTCAGAGCAAGCATTAATAGAATACGGGCCTTTTGCGGGTTAAGAGAATCAGCCGTTAAGGCGCTTCTTTCCGAAACCGTACCATTGCCGACGCGGGTCGAGCGCACGACATGAACACCTTTTTCTGTTGCGGCTTGGGCCCCTTCCGCGCTAATGCTTGACATCGAACCATTACCTGATCCGGCGACAACAATTCCTTTTGCCCCATTTTCAACAGCGGCATCATACATATAGCGATTGTCATTCTGGTAGCCGTAAATAATATCAACCTGCGGCAATGTTGATAGATTGCTAATATCAAAGACGGTTTCCGTCGTATGCTTACGTGTTGTTTCGTTATAAAAATACGGTTTGCCGCCAACAATTCTTCCTAAATAGCCTTGCTCGGTTGAGCGGAACGTATCCAGCGCCGTCGTGTTTGTTTTCGTTACTTCCCTCGCCGCGCCGATCCGGTCGTTAAAGGTTACAAGGACGCCTCGGCCTTTCGCTTCTTCATCTCCCGCTACGAGTACAGCGTTGTAAAGATTCATCGGACCATCGGCGCTAATCGCCGTCGCCGGTCTCATTGCTCCTACGACGACAACCGGCTTCTCACTTTTGACAACGAGATTGAGGAAATAGGCTGTTTCTTCAAGCGTATCCGTACCATGAGTGACGACGATTCCATCAACTTCGTCGGTAGCCAGCAGTTCGTTGATCCGTTTGCCCAATGTAAGAAGAGTGTCATTCGTAATGTTCGGACTGCCGACACTGACGATTTGCTCGCCGCTAATGTTGGCGATCTCCTCCATCTCAGGAACCGCTTCAATCAAAGTTTCAATCGCAATCGCGCCGGCCTGGTAACCGGTCGTAGCCGTATTGGAAGGCGCGGAACCGGCAATTGTCCCTCCTGTCGCCAGAATCGCGACGTTCGGCAATTCGTTATCTGCAGTGAAGTCAAGCTCTTCAGCCGGTGCGATATATTCATACAGTCGAACCGCCAAAGCCGCCGCCTGAGCACGGGTCAGCGTGTCGCCATAGCCGAAGCGCTCCGCCGAATAGCCGGTGATCAGCCCCGTGTCGGCAATCGCGCCAATATCTCCGGCATATTCACTTTCATCCGGGACATCACGGAAGCTTTCATTTGCTGGTTCAAGCTGTAAACCAAGATTCATATAATGGGCAGCCTGCTCTCTTGTAATCGGAGTCGCATCTCCTTCTTCAAGCTCCACGCTCATTCCACTCTCTTGGAACACTCGTGAAAGAATAATCGAAAATTGACCCGTCGTTACCTTAGCTTGAGGCCGATATGTACCATCTGGAAATCCATTTACGAAATGTAACTCGTACGCTGCGATGATTTCATCCTTCAGCGCTCCTTCCACATCCGAAAAGCCCTCATTGGCTAATGTGGTCAGCGGGGTCACCGCCAGAAAAAAGAGCAACGAGATGATCATCAGCATATGTTTGCCTTTAAGCTGCATTTTTTTCCTCCTTTTTGAAATAATCACCACCCATTTTAAAATATTTCGCTAAACTAAATACATATTTTTGACAGATTTTCTAACAGAGCTTTTTTCTCACTGGTCAAAAAAAATCGTGCTACAGACAATCGCTTTCCTTAAAAAAAATGGTGGTTTGGCTCAATTTCACAAGGGCGCTCTGTTGAATTCCATTAAACAGCGTATCCAAAACGGCGTTATCCTCCTTTAAACGAAGGCGGTTTCCCCTATTTAAGAAGATGACCCTTTGTCTGTTCTTTTGTACGCTAAGACTACCGCGGAATCTTGCAGAAGCGCTTCTGAAAAAGGAAAGAGCGATGCATGATCAACCATTTGAACAACTTGTAACAGATTACGAGCCATTACTGAAAAGCTGTATTCAAAAGCTGAACCTTTACCGGGATTACGAGGAGTATTACCAAATCGGAATGATCGCCCTCTGGACCGCGTATTGCCAGTTCGATCCTGAAAAGGGAGCATTCCCTGCCTATGCGCAGAAGGTTGTCCGTGGGCATATGCTAATGTTTATGAAGAAAGAACAGCATTTCAGCGAGCGCCATTTGCTGCATGATGACGACACCACATATCGACTCGCCGATAACGATGCAGAAGAAGCGTTTGAAGCGGTCACCGCACCGCTTGAGGAGTATCTTCATCCTCTTTCAGCCCGGGAACGGCTATGGGTTTTGGAAACCTTTGTCCAGCAAAAAAAGCTCGGTCAAATTGCGACCGAGCAGGGCGTATCCCCCAATACTGTTGCGTCCTGGCGGAAACAGGCGCTAAAGAAATTGCGCGATAGGTTCAAGCCTCTCCACCGGGAGGCCGGTGCCGACGGAATGTAGACTAAAACGGGCTTAAAGGCTGGGCACAACCATTTGTCCCAGGCCCGGCACCCTCTTTCTTTTAGTAGTTTTTCGGCTTGTGCCGTAAGGACCTTGCCTGGAAATATCCGAGGCACGCCCGGCTAACTAGAAGCTGTGAGCGGAAAGAGGCATAGGAAACAGGTAAGGTCAGCTTTAATCCGGTATGAAAATGAATCGTTGTCTTTTCATCCGGGCCGGTACGATCCGGGTAAAGATCAGTGACATGGGCCGTCAAAATCCAGATGCAGTCAATATGCTCCGGTGAATGAGTCGGACTGGCAATCATACTGCCCCGCTCCTGAATGAGGATCGGGAGTTTGTATGTATGCTTCGTGACATAGGCTGCCCACTCCCTTCTGCCGGCATAGGAGGCACCATTCAGCTTGCAGGACTGCTCGATGATCCGCAAAGGAGGCTCCTTCACATAATAAACCGCTTCCATTTCAATGACCTTCGTCTGATATTCCACATCGCGGTGTGGATAGAGTGCAAGGGTCTCTTCATGAATTTCGTACGTACTCACAAAATAAGATTTCATTTTCCATTCCCCCATTTTATTATTGTTTCTTGTCAGACCTTGTCCATCGACGACGCAAAACAAAGCAACAATGTGGAAACAAAGAAACATTCCAGTGAGAACAATGCCTGCTACACCTCGTGAACAGGCAGCAACGTGTGCCATGACAGATTTGCAATCTTATCAGCAGCATGCCAGCTTACTATTTTCCTACAGCCTCCACTTCTCTCCCTTCTTCATTAGATCTTCTGTCGACCTAAAGATTTATGAAAATAATACTATTTTCTCCTAAATTATACATCTTTCTCCTTGCAGATCGCAAGTAATTTTTTCATTTTTTTGAAAATTATAGTCTGCATCCTGATCTAATAGATTGAAGAATCTTTCCCTTTTATTTACTATAAAGGAAACAAACTAAGGAGGGAGTCCTATTTCATTTACCATTTTACTGCAAATTGGGGTATCGTTGATCGTCTTTCTTTTTTCTCTATTGGCAGCGTGGTATGAAGGGAGTGAACTGTTAATCAACCCGGGAGAATGGGAGTATACGGCGATTTTCACCCAGCTTTTGACCGGCGGCCGGATAGAGGATGCGGGTGAGATTTTGGTGATTGATCATTTTGTCTATGCACTGAAATTCAGACCGCTGTTTCCGATCCTACTCTATTTAAGCGGACTCTATTTTGTTAGTTTGCTCGTCTATTTGTTGAGCAAACGCACAAAGGCTTTTTGCTATTATTTATTTGGCGCGGCAGCAATCAATCTGGCGTTATCCCTGCTATTCATCGGCTCTTCGACGGATGGGGTGCGAGCCTTTCTGAATGTGATGTGGCTGGTGACGCTCACAAGCTCGCTTCTCGCTGCTTATTTGCTGCGCAAAACAGGGGTTATCGCAAAAGGCTGATGCTTAGCCTTTCGCGATAACCCCTAAAGCCTTTCCGCCTACGTTTCACTAACCGCTTCAAGACGGGCGAGCCGTCGTTTATAGACAACCTTCGAGATCGAAATGCTCATTTCATAGAGCAGAGCGAGAGGCGCGAGCACGATCAAGGCGGAAATCAAATCAGGCGGGGTGACGAGCGTCGCCAATAATGTCAGCACGAAGTAGGCGATTTTGCGTGTCTTCGCCAGCCGCGCCGGGTTCAGCAGGCCGAGTCGTGTCAACAAAATGATCAGGATCGGAATTTCAAACAGAAGCCCGATCGGTATCGTTAAATTGAACAAAAAGCCGAAGTACCTTTCGGCTGTGTACATCATCACGAGATGATCCTCCGCCAGCGTTTGCAAGAATGCTAACACGCTCGGGAACAAAATAAAATAACCAAATAAAATGCCGATGATAAAAAATAAAAACACAGCCGGAATGTAAACACCGACGATACCCTTTTCTTCGGCTGTAATCGCTGGTTCCACGAATTTCCAAAGCTGATAGAGAATCAGCGGCGTCGTGATAATCAACGCGCACGAGCCGGCAAGCGTGAAGTAAATCCACAGAATGTCACTCGGTCCGAGAATCGCCAGCTGCTGACCAGCCGTTTCGACAATCCAATCATACACGTTAGGAACGAAAGCGAAGGCACCGGCAAAAGAGAGAACAAAAAAAACAAGGATAATAATCAGACGTTTTCTCAGCTCTCCCAAATGCTCCTCCAGCCTGAGCTCTTCCATACACACACTCCCTTTCCCCGTTCACCATGTAAAAATAAGGCAGAGACCGGCCAAAGGTTGTTTATCGTTTGCCCAGTCCCTAAGCAATGAGGAGGCTGCTGAAAAAGGACGGATTTTCACTTTTTCAGCAGCTTTCGCATTCTCACAACTGGCTTTTGACGGATGAAGCTATCGCCAACAGGGCAAAGCTCGTTTTATCTCATCCTCACCGCCTCTTTTTTCTCAAACCATTACTGCTTTTTTTCGGCGCTTTGCAGCTCAGTCGGTTCCTTTTCAGGTTCACCGGACACGAGCTCTCTCGTCGCGCTCTTAAACTCTGTTAACGTTCGCCCGAAAGCCCGGCCGATTTCCGGCAATTTTGACGGACCAAAAATCACGAGGGCAATGATTAAAAGCAGAATCAAACCTGGTATTCCAATATTTTGAAGGAACATATCCTTTCACTCCTCTCTTTTTTCCGTGCCTTATTTAAACGCAACATCCGCTTCTATTTCAATCAGCCAGTCTGAATTCACCAGGCTGCTCACCCCTACCGTTGACCGGGCTACTTTCGGTGTATTCTCCGTATCAAAATACTCGGCATAAGCGTCAAACCATCCCTGATAGTCAAACTCGTTTCCTTTCATCGGATCAGGTGTAATATAGACTCGTAAATAGGTAACATCGGCCAGTGACAGTCCTTTTTCCTCCAGGTCGACTTTAAACTTTTCTAAAATCGACATGGCCTGTGTTTTCGTGTCGCCGTACCGCTCATACAAGGTTGCCCCTTCGCTGTTAATCGCGCTTGGGACTGTGCCGCTAAAGGAAAGAACATTGTAATCGCTTGGAATCGCGACAGAGCTTGAGATCGAAGAAGAAGGGTTTCCAAAAAAAGTCACCTCGGAAAGCTCTTCAATCGCCTGTTTATCACTATTCGCCCCTACTAAGGAACCTATTAGAAAGCTTGTCCCGATAAAACAGGAGGCCAGTGTCATTTTCAACGTTTTTTTCATCTTTACTCATCATCCTCCAGTCATTTTCAAATTAAGCCGATACCGGTTCTTCTTTCATGACTTGTTCGTGAATTTCAGTGACCACTTTGCGTGCCGATTCAAATGCACCTGCCATCCAGCCGGTATAATAGCTTAAGTGCTCCCCTGCCAAATAAACGCGTCCTTGAGGTCTGTTCAAGATTGGGTAATAGTTCTGCAAATCCGACTCGGAATAGGAAGCCCATCCGCCTTCATTGTACCGGATCTTATGCCACGCTAGAGAGAATCCGGTTTCAAACTCCGCGGCGTACTGAGGATGAATCTTCGTCCCTTGTGCCAGCGCGTGTGCCTGGCGCTCGGCTAATGACATATTGCCCAGCGCCACCGCATTATTTCCGAAGTTATAATAGCCGACCAAAATTCCTTTTTGCGCGAGGAAGTCCGAAGACGGATACCAGATTTGGTTAATATCCATATTCGTCGTCGTGATTCCGCCATAAATGCGATCTTCGTTTTCCCAAAAGCGGCTCTTAAATTGCAGGCCGATTTTTCCGGTCGTCGCATAGCCGATCTGGTTCATCGCATTTTTCATTTCCGCGCTGAAGTCAGCCGGGATTTTTTTCAAAACCGGAAGTGGAATCGTACAGATACAATAATCTCCTGACATCGACTGGGTTCCACCAGATCCGGTGGTGTAGACGATTCGCACTCCGCCATTTGTCTGGCGGATTTCGCGGACGATCGCTCCGAATGTGATCTTACCCGGAAGCTTCCTCTCAAGCGCTTTCGGAATTTGATCCATCCCGCCAATTGGCTGGAACATCATCATCTGCTGGTTAAAGCTGTATTCTGAACTGAAATTGTTCATCATGCCTGATTGAAGTAAATCAGTAAATGAGTGCAGCTGTCCTAACGTGCCCGGCTGATCCCCGGCTCCCGGAAGCTCTGCGTAACCGCGAGCACTTGAGCCTTGATAAGTATAATCGGATGATAGTCCGCCTTCTCTCCTTAAGTATTCTAGCAACCGCTCTGCATCCTCACTTGTCAAAGGATCGTCAAGCGCCGATTGATTGACCGCTTTGGCGAGCAACTCCGCCACATACCCGCGCCCGTCCGCCTTCACTTCATATTTTCTGTAACGTTGATTAGACAGTGCGCCGGCATTCTCCTGATAATAGAAAGCATGCTCGTTTCCATTCGAGAATACTTCCAACGGAACACCAAGCTCCTTACAGTAATCCATCGTCACATGGTGCTGAGGAATCCGCGCCGGTCCGGCATTAAAATAGTGCCCCGGATCATAAGTCGCTGTTTGCATCTCACCGTTGATTTCCTGCTCCCGGGTGCCCCGGCGCACTGTCCAATTTCGTCCACCGGTACGCTGACGGGCTTCAAGGATATGGCAGTCATAGCCGGCTTTCCCAAGCTCATAGGCTGCCGTCATTCCAGCAATCCCCGCTCCTAAGATGAGAATCCTCTTCCCATTTCTACCAGTAAGGGCTAAATCTCCTTGAGTGGGAGGCTGAAAGGAACTTGCTGAAGCTGATGTTGATAAAAGCCCAAGTGACTCCATCGCTCCAAATACTGCTACTGCTCCTCCAACCTTTCCAACCCGGTTTAGAAAGTCTCTTCGTGTCATGCCGCGTTTCTGTTCCAAATTAACCCTCCTCTTGTTAGTAGATTCATCATCAGTATAATTTGATCTTTTCTGAATATTTTTTATTTTGTGATATAATTTTACAGACTTTTTTGAAAATTGGTTCCGCTATTCTAACCTGACGATGATGAAAACCCGCGCCATGACAATAAGAAAGCCGTCCAGCAGCTTTTCTGAAAACGCCGGTCAAAGCTGCCCTCCGTCCCTATACCACTTTTCCCCCAAAAAAAACTAGCTTTGAACCTATTGGCAATGGCTTCACACGCCACAAGCCCGTTGTGAGAAACCCACTCACAACGGGCTTTAAAAGATCGTGGCGGTTCCGCTCATTGCTTAGAGGCTGGGGCAAAAGGTAAAAAACAACCTTTTGCCCCAGCCTCTTTCATTCATTTACAATATTAGTTAACATCGACAGTAACCACAGTCGTAATTAACGCATTGTTCGCACCACTGCGGTTAAGACGAAGAACGATGGAGCCTTCCGTACCAGCAGCAAAGCCGCTTTCTAATTCTGCATCACCTAAGAAGATGTCACCATCTTCATCAGTATAGAATCCGGCATCGCTCACGTTCACAGAGAACGCGCTGATTGTCGCGACACTTACTGTCTCATTGTCATCACTTAGGCTAATGACTAACTCATTGTTATCACTAACCGCGTAAGTCACTTCAGCCTCTCCTCTTTCACCTGAGAAAGTAAGAGAATCAATGATGTCTTCAACAGCTAACGCTTCTGTTGATGTAATGTCAAGACCATCAACGAATGATGCTCCAGCAAGCGCAGGTGTTGTGTCAGCGACTGTCACTTCTGTCTCATAACGAACGATTGATCCTTCTTTCACTTGAACCGTTGCCGTACCTTCAGCAACAGCTTCCACCGTGAAGCGACCATCCGTTGAATCAGCGGCCGGTGTGCCTCCTACTTCAAGCACGTCCTCATTTGAAGATTCAATCGTATAACGACCTTCCGCATTGAAGTTATGACCGCCGATCTTCAAGCCTGATTCATTGTACTCGTTAAGAACAAGTTCAAGTGTATTGTTATCGGCATTGAACGGATTCACATCGACTTCTACATCTCTGGATGGATTGACAAGCTCAATCGAGCGGCTGGCAACCTCAAGGTCTGCATCAACAGTTACATCAAGGGAAGCCAAAACATCTCCTGCTTCATTGACGATTTCCAATGTGCCAGTCCCTTCGTTGGCGCTATCTGCGCTTACATCCACGACAACTTTTCCTTCACGGTCTGTACCGTCAGCAGGATCATAGGCAGCTGTTAGAATCGTTTCCTCATCGCTGTTTTCAACAGCTTCAATCGATTCAGCAAATCCTTTTACCGCATCGCCAAACTGGTCTCTTACCGTTAAAGCGAAGTTATCAGTGCCGTTGATAACAAGACCGATTTCATCCTTGGAAACTTCAGCTTCTGTCGCTTCTCTTTCCTCAGAGGTCACAGTCGCTTCAACTTCATAGTCAACGCCGCCAGCTGTAATCGTGAATGTCACGTCTCCATCAGAAATTGGCGTAATCACGCCATCCTCGTCAATTAAGGCAACCGTCTGATCGGAAGAAGAGAATTCAAATACGCGCTCTCCACCTTCCACGTGATCGGCAGCTAAGCGAGTTGTTTCACCATCGCGGTATTCAACAGCAATATCAGCAAGGCTGATGTTATCATCAGATGTACTGATCACGCCACTTTCGCTGTTGACATCATCATTGAAAAGAATGTCTGCGCCGTCAATTGACACAATCGATGTTGCGAAGCTTTCAACGCTCACAGTTGTCACGTCAGACGTCAGTTCGAAGTCATTCTCTCCTGTTACTCTTACTTGATAGTCGAAAGATTCACCTGCTTGCAGGCTCGCTGCATCAAGCTCTCCCGTACGTGCATCAGCAACTACATCATCATTTGAAGCAAGGAATTCAAACTCATAGCCCATATCTTCGAGATAAGCCATTGGCAGAGCTTCACCGTTCACTGAGAATGTTAAGAACTGCTCTTCTGCTTCCGCATCGACAGTTGTTGTTGTTCCAACAATTTCTTCGATTTCAAGCGCCTCAACAGTAAATTCCGCTTCAGCTGTCAGCGCCTCTTCATCTTCGCCGACTGTAACACGGGCGACATAATTACCTAGTGGAAGCTGGCTGAAATCAGCCGCAGCGACACCTGCTTCAACTGGAACAGACTCAGAATAAACAGCTTCTTCATCTGTAGCGCCATCTTCGAAAATTTCAATTGTAGCACCTAGACCTGCAGTTGCACCAGCTACTTCAACGCTTACGTTTGTTACGCCTGAGTTGCTTGTTGTCACTTGAACGTCACCGAGGCTTAGCTCTTCATCTTCTTCGTAACCAATACGCTCACTTGGTACCTCTGTACGGTGTATGAACGCAGCTGATTCAGCGCGAAGCACCGTTGCGCCCGGATCAAAGGTTCCGTTTGTCCGACCGCCAACAATTCCAAGATTAACAAGCGTTTCAACTGCTCCTTCATACCAAGAACCAGCTACAACGTCCGGGAACGTCGTGTTGTTTCCTGTTCCTTCTTCCGCTTCAAGCATATACGCAGCCTTTACCATAACCGCGAATTCAGCACGCGTGACAGTAGCATTCGGGCGGAAAGATCCATCCGGGAAGCCGTTCAGAATGCCGCGTTCTACTAACGCTGCGACTGGAGCTGTGTACCATACACCGTTCTTTGTATCTGTGAAATTAAGGGTTGCGTTTGCATCTGTACCAATCTCAAGTGAGTCGGCGATCATTTTTGCAGCTTCTGCACGAGTCAACGTTCCTAATGGACGAAGTGTACCGTCTGTATAGCCGCCAAGAACTCCTTTGTCAACCAAATAATTTACATTATCATAATACCAAGCATTTTCATCAACATCAGAGAACTGACTGGCGTCTGCGCTTACAGTCAATGGAGAGACAACCGGCGCAGCAATCGTGGCCACCATAGCCGTCGCGATTCCTGTCGCCATATACTTACGGTACGCTTTAGAGTGCTTGTTCATCGAAAATAATTCCTCCTTATTAGTAAGAAAATAATCAAAGTGACAGTGACTCCGTTCCGATCCAGCATCCAATCCTGATCAGCATTCCCAATAGAATTCACTGACCCCCTTCATTCATCTACCATAAATTCTCGTCTCGTAAACTACTTTTGTTCACTTTTTGAGAATTTCAGATTATTTTATGTATTTTGTCTCTACTTTCCCAAAAATAATTGGCGATGAAATGAATGTAAAAGACAAGCTCAGTTCGAAGTACATGTTCATCTTAGATTTATTAAACCTTTTATTCAATCGTGCATTGATGGAAGACTCACTAAAGGTTAGCGAGATTGAGAGATTTATCCTTAATCTGGTCAATAATACTAATCACCCTTCCTGCAAAACAAAAAGAGCAGAATCGAAAGGCTTATGCCTTTTCACCTGCTCTTTTCTCCATTACCTCTTTACAAACACAACATCATCGTCCTTATTTAAGAAGACGGTGACCCGGCGTCCTTCAAGCTCTTCCGCTATTTTTAAGTCAAAATCATAGAGGCGTTCATCCCGTTGAGCCCAGTAATAACCGTCATATTCATAGAAGTCATCGTCAATGTCGACACCGTCTGCAAAGACAGCGTCAATTCTGCCTGTAAGGAGGTTTGTACACACTTCCACCACCTTGTCGCTGCTGTTGAATAGGAGGAGGTCACCTTGCTTCACCTCTTCCGCGCTAATTGTTTTATGACCTTTAACAATGACATCATAATCGGCTAAATCGATTTCATCATGCAAGCCGCGGACCGTCGTGCCTTCAAGCCCTTCGATATAGATAAACTCATCCAGCTTAAATTGGTTGATAAATTTGCTGTTCTTTTTAACATCCTTGGCCTCATTCGTCAATTTGTAAAGAGTCAGTTCCCCTAAGCTGTTGTGCCAAATATCAGCTTCCCGATTAAAGGCATCCACAAAATCGATTTCTATCTCCGCAGGCACCTCTAGTGTGATTTTTTGCCCATTTCCATAGGAAATGCTGATCTCTCTGTCCGTCACATCGACTTCCGTTATTTTAGCTTTAGGAATGCGAAGATACTCGTTGCGATAATAATGATACGTGCTCGTTTCTCCTGCCACGGTATATTGAATTGTGTAATCTGCCACAGCGAGCAGTCCCGCTCCTTTAAACAGCGTGACGAGCGCTTTTCGGCCGTCTTCCATTAGCTCGATGCTCTCGACGCCATGCTTTTGCCCGGAGGCTGTATGAAAAATAGAAAATTGCGATTTATCAACCGAATGAACCGGCTCGCTAAAGGTCAGTTCAAGAAACCGTCCATCTGAGCTTAATGCTTCGACCTCAACAATGTCAGCCGCTGCTTCCTTTGGCGTTATTATGGTCTCACTTTTCCTTTCATTTGCCCGATGAATGAGCACAGCCGCCTGGGCCCATGTTAGCGGCTCATCCGGCTTATAAAGATCGGGTGTTACCCCTGATACCATTCCTTCTGACACAAGCCCCGCTATGTAGTCTGCCGCCCAATGGGAATCAGTCAGATCAGAAAAAGGCAGCTCCTTCCCACTTGGCTCAATTTGATAGGCCAGTGAAAGAACCTTGGCTATTTCAGCCCGCGTCAGGCTATCTTCGGGGCGAAAGCTTCCATCCGGATACCCGTTCATCATTTGGGCAGCAGTGACAGCCCGGACGGCTTCCACATCATGTTTTTCCTCTTCAACATCAGGAAAGGAATAAGCAGACAGCTCCTCCTCAAGTGGTAAGGCACGCATGATGAGCGATGCAAATTCAGCACGCGTAATCTCAGCATCGGCGATAAACTGCCCCGGTTTAAGAATACCTCGTTCCGTTAACTCCTCCACCTCAGTCGAATACCAGCTTTCCCCCGAGACAGGAGCAACGGTTGTGACAATAAAAGCGATTACGAAAAAGAATACAATAAGACCAGACCTTTTAGCTTTATCGTGTTTCACAGCTCTCCATTTCCTCCTTTTCATTGATATAGATAATCATTATCACCGAAAAACAAACAAAAAAAGAAACTCCTTTGAGTTTAATCCTCCTTTCTCCCTACAAATAACTGATAACGATTATCATTACTAATTATGATAAACTGTGTAATTTCATTTGTCAAAGGATAATTGATAATCATTTTCAATAAATAGCCTGCTGTTTTTCGCATAATCGTCTTTTCTTTGGTCATTACTAATAACACAACTTGAAAAAGGAGCCACCTTTTATGTCGAATTACCATAAAAAGCTTTTAGTTCTTATTTGGATGGGGGTTGGCAGTACATTACTCACCTGCCTATTCAGTACCATTTTGATTCTTTCATCCCGCCGCATACTTTCTAAATTAAATCAGCTTGCAACGATTCCATTACAGGGGAGATGATTCCATGCCGATTCATGCAGTCGAAGCCTTAACAAAAGTTCTACATAGCTTATACGACGATGATAGTAAACCACCTATACATGTGGGAGAGGTGATGACTTGCTGGACGTATTTAGCCTTGTTAGAAGAAACCGTGGTGCTTGAACAAATTTGCTTAAATACGACAGAAGATACCGAACTGCAGGAGCTTCTTAAAAAGATTCAAAGCAAGTGCAGTGATCAAGTGACAACACTAAAAAAGTTCCTGCAACAGGAAGGCGTCCCACTTCCGCCAGCCTCTGAACAAAAGCCGGACTCTGACCCACGAGCCATCCCAGAAGGGGCAAAAATGACCGACTCGGAAATAGCCAGTGCCGTCAGCGCAAAGCTGGCTACCTCTATCACCTTATGTGCCACTGGAATCTCACAATCGGTCCGAAATGATGTCAGTATAATGCTACTGAAATTCCAAATGGAAGCGGTCAATGTATCCGCTATTTTAAAAGCATCAATGAAAAAACGCGGTTGGCTCAAGGTGCCTCCTGCATACTTTCCACCTGGATCGCCAGCAGAATAGTCACTCATCGGCAAAAAGCTCAGCCAGCATTTTCTCGCGATGCTGAAGAAAATATTTCGTTAGTTGATAATGTTCCGTTTCTTCATATCTCGTTAAAGAGATGCGGCCATCATCGAAACTGAAAATATCCGCTTCCGGATACCCTAATAAAATCGGCGAATGGGTAGCAATGATAAACTGAGCCTGCTTATTCGCCGTTAAATCACGCATAATCCTTAAAAATGTCAGCTGCCTCGCTGGTGAGAGGGCCGCCTCCGGTTCATCAAGCAAATAAATCGCCTTTCCTTTAAAACGATGGAGAAAAAGCGAGAGGAAGGACTCCCCGTGCGACTGCTGATGAAGCGAACGACCGCCATAATCTTTAAAGCCATTCTCATCAACCTCCTCAATATGAGTCGCAAACTGATAAAACGATTCCGCCCGTAAAAAGAACCCGTTTGTCAGCTTTGGCATCCACGACAGACGGATATGTTCACTTAACGACGCCTCCGCCGCATGCACCTCATAAAAATTGTTTCGTCCCCCTCCCGCTGTATGAAAGTCACATTTATCGGCAATCGCCTCAAGCAGCGTCGATTTGCCTGACCCGTTTTCCCCGACGAAAAACGTCACGCTTTTCGTCAGCTCAAGCTCGTTCAAGCTGCTAATCGCCGGAATTGAATAAGGATAACGGTCAAATGAGGAAATGTCGTCACGCAATAAAGTTATTCTCTTTAAATACATAAATCGGTTCCTTTCGATTGATTTGGTTCCTTTATTGTAGCATGGCTATATGACATAACCCATTTGTACAAAAAAAGATATGAGCCTTCCTACATCTTCGTAGCAAGGCTCATTTCAATTGTTTCAAATTACATCCATCTTCTTATATAATCCATAAAAATAAATAAGACCTACATATATTTAAACAGGATAAAGAGCCAATATACTGGCTCTTTCAGTCTGTCGACAAAGTCTCGCAAAAGCGAGACGGTCGACAGGCTTTTTCGGTAGTCAGGGTTTAGCTCTTCGACCTCGCTCCCGGGATGGGGGGCACGCTTTCCGCAGGAGGGCGTTGAACTAACCGGCACGCCGGTGGATTTCAACCTGCCCTCTCCTCCTGCAGGAGTCGGCCCTCCCATCCCGTCCGCTTTTTCTAGTAGAATTTAATAAGGGACAGTTGGCAGGATGCCTCGGATGAAGCCGGACACTAACGGCATACAGATAGAAATAAAGATTTACACAAAGCGTCAAGAAACGATGGAACGTGTCTTTACAGATTTGAAACAAAAGCTTGGGTTGCGTTTGACAAACCTGAAAAGAGTGAAAAAAATTTGATGCAGGGGACGCTTGTTGCCATGAACCTAAAAAAGTCTGAAGGAGCCAATATTACTGGCTCTTGTTAGCTTCCTTATCTCTTTTCACTCTTTCAAAAAATGCTTTCCGTCCATATACCACCAATCATTGGCAGCTTGTTTTTTAGTGTTCTATTCTATTACTCCGATACTTCCATGGACGCCTGGATTTCCGGACTAATTTCCGTGTGAGGATAGTTAATTCGTTCTTCAAATTCTACCCAGTCAAGGTTTGCTATCATCAGCAAGTAGCGTTTACCGCTAGCAGGGTCGCTGATGATGATGTGGTCACGGCCAGCTGTTTCAATACGACCACGGTAAACCATTGCATTCCATTCGCTGTTCCCTTGGTACGTAAAGTAGAAAGTACCAACCTTACCTTTGTTGAAACGCAGGATATTTTCGATAAACGATTCTTCAATCCTGCCTGTCGGTAGCTGCTGCCCAGTTCCCATCGGAACAACCGGCACAGAATACGCAGGTCCAGAAGGTATACCCGCCTGGAGGCCGTTAAAGTTTTGCGGGGCATCGCTCCCCATCATAGTAGCTGGTTGAAAACCAGTCTGATTGCTCATTGGATAAAAACTAGAATTTCCATTATTCACGAGAAAGCCATCTCCTTTTTTCATTTATCTATAAAACTCTGGGCAGTAGCCCGGTACACCGACATAGAAGCAATGATTCTTGTGTGCAAAGTCGAACTGTGTCATAGGGGATCTTGGCATCGTAGCCGTGCAAGGCTCTCGGTATGTTTGCCCCGGACTCGGATTAAAGAACCACAAATTCATTCGGGACCGTGGGTTCCTATGACCTTGCAACAAATTTCTAGCTCTCTGGAGGTCTTCTTCAGTAGGACGCTGTGTATACAAGGCTCCATTTAAAACAGGCTCGAAGTGAGGAATTTCCGTTCCCGGTATCGTTTGATAAATAGCATGTCGGATATTACGTAAATTGGCGAAGTCCGGCTCACAGTCTGCCTCAACCCGATTGGCTACAACCGTTCCAACCATTTCCATTCCTTCGGCGCCTTCACCAATGGCCTCCGCCAGCATGAGCCTTGCTAAAGCATTCACGTCATTTTCCGTATGTTTGATTCGCCTACCCATTTTTCTCACCCCTTTTGCTTATACAGTAACTTACTGCCTGTAGCCCTTTTTCGTAGCTTGCCTATCCGCCCAAATCTTGAAAACTGCAAATAAAGTGAAACTTCCTCCGGCGGGGCTTTTCCCCACTTACTAGTAGCCCAGAAGAGTGTGCCAGCGCACTGAATGAGAGTAAGACAGATGATATATCTGAACGTTTCCTCCTGCCCCGCAGTTAATGAATCCTTTCGTACTCTATGTATGTTTGCCTATACTTGAAACGGCGAATGCCTATTTTACCCATATGAGAAAATAACCCAGCTGGTTCGGAAGTGACCTTTCGCAAAAAGAGTTGTTGCATACTTTATGGTTGAGTGCTTCAGCACGTTTTAAAACCACTTCAGGATTTTTAATCAGGCGGCGAAAAAAGACGGCGGTTCCGTTCCGCGCAAAGTAGTACCCGCGCAGACGTCACTCGCCGCCTCAATCAGCCTTTTGGCTCTATCTACCATTCTTATTTATCACGTAATATAACTGTTTTTAACGGGGCATGCCATTGGACATCAAGTGCGAACTCCTCAGAGAAGAAGCGTAACGGAACCATAAAACGATCCCCTTCAATATACGGAGCTGCATCAAGCTCTTTCGTATAGGTCTCATCCTCCGTTTTCACCTTCATCGTCCGGCTGCCCACCTCCATGTCAATCGAGGTGTTTCCTTTGCGCAGCGTTACGGTTTGCGACTGATAGGAGCTCGTATAGCCAAAAGCTTCGACAACGGCGCGGACAGGAACCATCGTCCGGCCATTTTTCAGCTCAGGCTGCGTATCAAATACAATCCGCTCCTGTCCGTAAACGACCTTGATCTCTTCATTTTGCGGAAGCTCCGGCAACTTGTACAGCGACCACCTTTTGATCAGGTTGTTTCCAGAATCAGCAATATACATATCACCGTTCTCATTTACCGCGACATCGGTCGGTTCCCTAAGCAAATTATGGCCATTCATGCCATCCCGGTCCCCGGCCAGACCTTCCCCGCTGCCAGCCAGTGTGCTCACCGTACCGTTGTGCAAATAACGGACCGCATGATTGAGACTGTCGGCAATCACAACGCCGCCATCAGCTGTTGCCGCCAGCCCTCGCGGTGCATGGAAACGGGCTGCATGCGCCTCACCGTCAGCAAAGCCTCCCCTCGCAAAAAGCTCCTGACCCCGCTCAAGCTGCCGTGCCGCTGTGACATCTCCGGCCACGGTCGTCACTTCGCCAGCCGCCAAATCAATGTAGCGAATCAGTTGATTGCCAGTATCACTTACATAGAGATTGCCAGCGTCGTCCAGCGCCAGGCCAGAAGGTTCATTAAATTTCGCTTCGGCCAGCGTCCCATCCGCATAATCACCGGCCAACAGAGGCACGCCCTCCACCACTTCGACATAACGCTCTGAAGCCGCAGTCAACGTCTCTACTTCTCCATCGACGATCCGTCTAATGAGATGGTTGCCACGGTCGGCGACATAAATCGTCCCATCGTCGGCAACAGCGACATCCGATGGATGATCAAAGCGGGCCTCCTCGCTGGCTCCGTCGCTGCTGCCGGCAACGCCATCACCAGCCACAGTCGTCACTTCCCCAGACAGAGAAATTCGCCGGATCGCATGATTATTCGTATCGGCGATGTATACTGTCCCATCCTCGGCGATCGCTATTCCTTGCGGACGCTGGAATGTCGCTTCCTCGGCCGCGCCGTCAAGCAAAGCGCCGACAGGAAGCCCATAAGCATCAACCGGCAGCCCTTCTATTCCAGCATAGATCGTCACTTGATCACCTTTTGCGAGCTTGATCAGCTGATTGCGTGTATCAGCGACAAGCAGTGATCCATCAGGAAGGAGGGCTATTCCTTGAGGCATTCTGACTCCTGCCTCAAGCAATTGACCATTTTCATGTGTATACTGCCCGCTGCCGAGATAGACGGCAACTTCTGAAAGAAGCGCACCGTCTTCGCCGTAAATCGGCTCAGCGGCAGCGATGCTTGCTCCGCCTCCCAGCCAGATTATTGTCAGGAGCAGAAAGAGTTTTATTCGCTTTATCATGTTCTCCCTACTTTCTATAAGCTATCATCAGCGGCACTAGAATTAACTTCTTCTTTAATTTGTTCAGACCCGTCGACAGAATTAAAGCTGACAATCAGCACATCTTGCATTCCTTGAAGGGTAATCAACAGCTCATTCTCCTCAATTAAATCCAGTGACACAATATCCCGAGGGGTTTCCTCATCTCCCCAATTATAAACTTTCACATCATATCGAAGACCATTCACGATTAGCTGATCATCTTCAAGCTCGACCGGTCCTGAGAAAACGATTTTTGCCGTCATTTGGTCTTCGCCTTCCTCTTCTCCAATATATAGCGTGCTTTCTTCAATAAATGTATAAGAGAACTGGCGCGTCTCACTAAACAATCGGTTCGGGTAAATGGCTCTTAAGTTTCCGTTCCAGTCTGGATAATCGATTGTGAAGTCGTCCCCCTTCTCTTCCCAAGCTCCATTTTCTGTTTGATAATAATAACGAACTTCACCTTCAAACTGAGAGATCGACTCATCTTCATAATAGATCTCCATTCCTTGATTCGGCTCGTGAATAAGACCAGACCCTGGCCAAACAGTAGGGAATTCTGCTTGATCAGCATAGAAGACACCATATATTCCGTTAATGTTTTCCACCGTCGCACTCGCGATTCCATTCTCAATCGTGGTCGGAAGATAGTTCCAGACCCCACTCTCCTGCTGATAGAAAATACCTACTTCGTCTTCATTTGCTCCATCTTCTACGATAAATTGCAGCTCGATGCCCTCTCCTGCTACTTCAAATGTCGCAAATTGAAGAACAGCACCGGCAGGAACAAGACCAGTTATTTCCCTCTCTCCTTCCGTAAATTCAAACTGTGAAACGGTCGCGAGAGTACTATCTCCATCCGGTATATAGGCTTCATTAAATCGGATCGCACCAGCAGGCAATGGAATAACCCGCTTTGCCGGATTCAGTTCAATCGGTTCTCCATACGGGACGTAGACTAAGACCTCTAGTGTCACTTCTCTTCCTAGACCAGCAATCGTGCCGGTGAGCGTGTAGTAGCCATACGTCGATGTATCAATGGCGTTATTCCACTGCACGGGTGCATTCCGAGTCGTTCCATTACTCATCATCACCTCGACTTGTGTAGGAGGAGTAAAGGTTGTACCCGCTTCAATCTTAACCGGCTCCGGCTGAATGACCTCTACAATAGTTGGTGAAGGACTGCTTCCACCGCCTCCCCCTGAACCACCACTTGGCGGACGAGATGGCGGTGGTGGTGGCGCTGACGGTTGCCGCTGCTCCCGCTCCTGCTGAGCTCGCTCCCGTTCCTCCGCGCGCAGCCGATCTGCGTCTTCAAACCGCATTCGATCTGCTTCCGGCAACTGCTCGAGGTAACGATTGAGTGCGTTATTTCTCGCTTCCTCTGCCGCCCGCTCGTTCGCTTCCTGCTGCTGACGTTGCTGCTCCTGTATTCTTTCTAACAGCTCTCTGTTCCGCTCCTCATACTGTTCCCTTTGTTGCTCGCGTCGTTCCTGCTCTTCTCTTTTTTGCTGATTCAGGCGCTCCCGTTCTTCCAGCGCCTGTCTTGCCCCTTCACCTCTAAGATCCTCCAGTGGCGGGACATTATCGAGATCAATTGGAGAAGAAGATCCTTGATTATTTATCTCCTCTATCAGCTGCTCCATACGTTCTCTATCTACCGTTCCACTTTCCAATGCTTGTTTTATAATATTCCCGACAAGGTTCTCTAGATTTCGGGAAAGTCGGTCCACTTCTTCGGGATCCGGCCCGTCTTCATCCATAGCCAACCAATCCTGACTAGCGTAGCCATTTATGATATCCTGCCTTCTCTGCTCGTTTTCCTGCTCAATTCTTTCCTTATTCTCTAACAGCATGCGGAGGGCTTCCTCTTTTATTTGATCGGGAAGCTGGTTAATATCCAACTGGCTAACTACAGCATTTCTCGCTAAAGCATTTGAATTGGTATTTATCTGCTGACCAGGATATGCTATTAATGCTGGATAATCCGTTGGTCTCAGCGACTGCGTGGTAACCACGCCCGAATAAACATAAGTAGTCGGAAGCCCCGTTACCGGATCAATCGAAATTGAAAAATGGGTTCCCCGCGCCGAAAAAGCGGCCTCCGAGTTGACAATTTCAAATGTATCGGCCGATTCATAAAGCGGTTCCACCTCTGCATAAACCGAGCCTGCCAGCATTTGCAGCCTCGTTTGTTTTACACCATTTCTTTCAGAAAGCGTTGCGGCATACAGCTCGGTATTTTCAGTCAGGACAAGCGAATCATCACGATCCATGCTGCTGATTGTTGCCGAGGAACCGTCTTCCGTACGAAGCATATCCCCTTCCTGAAAAATCGTGCCAGGATAAACCAGCACTTCTTTTGCTCCTCCCGCCTTTTGAATGAAGACATCACCAACAACGTTGTCGACGACAAAAGAACGCTCTCCTTTCCCAGCGGCAAAAGCCGGCGGCATCACACTAAAAAAAATAAGAAAAAAGACGATAGAACTAATAAGGCAACTTAAAGCACGCTTTCCCGCTTTCCCTTTCATACTTTTTACTCCTCTCGGTATTTTCGAAATCTTCTTACATTATAAAACCATTTTCTCATTTTTCCTACTCTATTTTTTTCAGATTCACCTTAAAAAACCTCTATTAAAAAGGGGAACACGATAAGGCCATACTACTGCTCATTTTATTCCAATCTATAAGCAGAATGTAAGTAGACAGTTTTATGTGTACCTCCTCTGACATTCGGATAAAATTAGCATAGAGGTCATCATCATTTTTAAGATTCTGACAGCACTACAACGATGCTTCTTTCCATCCGACAAATTCGGGCAGTCATTGACGGATCTTGCTCGTCATGAGCTGATATACTTTCATTTGAAAGGGAGGCCACTGAAAACTTTATTTTTCGTAACTCGAAGAAGAGCAATGGCTCCGCGCGTTGCGCGTCTTGCTTCGAGAAAACCACTCGTAGCAAGGCTTTCAAAACCAGGCAACGGCTCCGCTCATTACGAAAAAGCTGCTAAAAAATGAAAACCTTACTTTTTCAGCAGCTTCTTGAAAGGGAGGTTATTTGCATGAACATGCTTGAGGGGATGAACAACGCGATGCAATACATTGAGGATCATCTGACAGAGGAGATTGATGTTGAGCGCGCCGCCGCGTTTGCTTCCTGCTCGGCGTATCACTTCACGAGAATGTTCTCATCTCTCGCCGGGATCACCTTATCAGAATACATTCGGCGCCGCCGGCTGACTCTCGCCGCGTTTGAACTGCAGCATCATCAGCTCAGAGTAATTGATGTCGCGCTTACATACGGCTACAGCTCTCCTGACGCGTTCAGCCGGGCTTTTCAGACCGTTCACGGCGTGACACCATCGGAGGCGAGAAAGCTGAGCCAGCCGCTCAAGTCTTTCCCGAGAATGACCTTCCAGCTTACAATTGAAGGAGGAGAAGCAATGAATTACCGCATTGAAGAAAAAGACGCTTTCCGGATCGTCGGTCTTAAGAAGCGCGTGCCGATTGTGTTTCACGGGGTGAACCCTGAGATCGCCGCCATGTGGGCTTCGCTTGATGAACAGACAATTACTACGTTAAAGGGGCTTTCAAATCTTACTCCAGCAGGCATGATAAGCGCTTCGACCAACTTCTCAGAGGGCCGAATGCGTGAAGAGGGGGAGCTCGATCATTATATCGGCGTCGCGACAACAGCGGCTTGTCCGGACGGGCTTTCAGCGCTTGAGGTTTCCGCCTCAACATGGGCGGTATTTGAAGCAGTCGGCCCATTTCCAGAGACGTTGCAAAACATTTGGGGACGCATCTATTCGGAGTGGTTTCCAACCTCCGGCTACGAGCAGACGAAAGGCCCTGAAATTCTTTGGAATGAAGGAAAGGACACGACTTCGCCGGCATTTAAAAGTGAAATCTGGATTCCTGTGAGGAAAATTGAGTAAAACAGCTTTCAAAGCTAAGAAAGGCGACGGTTTAGTCCGATAATCCAGACTTTGCCGCCGCCTTTCGTTTATCAACGTGTTATTCTCGTTTACAATGAGCAGAGACGACCTGTAGAAGCTTCGCCTTTTGTAAATAAGGCTTCGGTGCGAGGAACGTAATCGTCACAACGCCAGGGTGGCGACCAATTTCGATCGAGCCGGTAATCGTCGCTCGGTTCATGATTTCCGGAACGGTTACACCAAATAGATCAGCCGCACGCTTTAGCCCATTGTCGGTTGCCGCATTCAACGTCGGGCCAGTGCCGAGAACAGAAATCGGCAGCGACTCTTCAAGCTCCTTCATTCCCCACTGCGCAGCGACGGCACGTGCTGATTTCAGCTCGGCTTCCGTAAACGGCTTAGCCGTATAAGGCAAATCCTCTTCATTTGGCAGAAGAATCGGCCCTTCAAGGTTTACGCCTTTCAGAATGTGCACCTGCAAATGCACGATACCGGAAACATCAGCCGTATGACCGGCAATTTCACCATCCCCCTGCATCGCGTGCATATCGCCGAGGTAAACGCCGCCGCCCGCGACTTTCACAGGACAAATCAATGTCGCGCCAGCCCGAACCCGGCTAATATCCATATGTCCGTCCGTGCGGTGCTCATCCAGTTCCTCCTGTGTCACTGCATATTCATGCGGCGCCCCGACGAGAAACGAGCCGAAATCACCGGCGTTATGCGAATCGGGCAGCGGCTTCGACGGCGTGGTGCCGAGCTGGCCTAAAAACGGCCTCATCCGAGCGACCGTGCCAACTAAATCGTGCGGCGCGAAGGTAACGATCGGATTCTGGACAGAGGCATCAGGCGTTTTCATATAGGCACGCCCATCAAGCCCGATTGTTTCTGCCGCTTCCTTTGCCAGCGTCACACCGACATCGCCGTTTTCGCTGAAACCAATCGTATAGCCATTTGTAAAAACAAACGGCGTCACATCCGCATGACAGGCTGCGCAGCGGATCGCCTCTTGTCCGATTCCTTCAATCACCGTATCAGGATAAAGCGTACCGCACTCCGGACACTGCACGGCGACGAAAGGATCGCCGAGAAAGCGGCCATCGACCGGCTGATCATTGCCCGACGCTGTCGCCAGCGATGTCACATGCATCGAATGAATCTTAATCACGATCGCGTCACCTGGCTCCGCCCCTTCAACATAGACCGGCTTCGTCACCTCATGCCCGCCGCGAATGCACGGTGTAATCATCGGTCCCCAGCAGCCGGGCGCCGTGTTGGCGATAATATGTCCTCCATCCTTAACCGGTCCTAGCATCTCTTTTTCAGGGTCCAGCACTCCATCGATAAATGAATTGACCAACAACGTCTCTGTCGCTTTCTTCATCAGACTCAGCCCCTTTTCGGAAGATTCCGTACAATGATAGCATTCGCTTCCGGGCTGCTTCTTTCCTCCTGTTGAGCCAATAAAAAAGGGTAACGAGGCTTCTCCGTCCTCATCACCCTTGGATGAAACTTTTTTAATACGTCTCCATGACTTTTTCTTACAAAATACGTTTGACCTCAGCCCATGATTCGGCTCTGAACACTTCCTTTTGCCGTTGATCCAGCTCTTCGATGTCAGTCATCGCATTTAGCCGTTCAAGTATGGTCCCTTTATCCTCTTCAGGAAACCTCGCTTCTAAAAAGTTGACAGTCGAACGAATGAGCCGCTCCCGTTCCCCTTCTCTTTTGCCCTGTTCTAACCCTTTTTGCAAAGCCTCCTGCTCTCTTAGCTCCGCCTCACGCTTAGCCGCTTCTTCATCCAGCACTTGCTTCAAGCGCGCCTCATAGGCAAGTACCTCTTCCTCCGTTGCACTGAGTTGATCCCAGCCTTGAAAAGCAGTCTTAAGTACATCATCTTTCATGGCGATCTCCTCCAGCTCTTGATAGATATCTTCATATACATGACCCTGACGATGATCAACAATGCCTAACAGCAACATCCATCTAGCAAGCGCGTCATTCCACGGATCCAGTTTATTCGCTTTCCATTTGCTCATGAGCTTCGGCATCTCAAGAAAATGGAATTCCATCATGTCGGTCAGCTTGAACTGCTCAGTATCCTCATACAAATGATAAGAGGTATGGAAACGATCCGTTTGATCAAATAATGAAAAATTCATAATAGTAATGGCGATGGCAGGGGTTAGTTGGCGATAGCCCATTCCTTTTTTCATTGGATAACGGTAAATTCCAGCCCAATAGTAAAGAGAACGCTTAATCATGTCATATTGGTTTGTAAATTGAATTTCAATATTAACCCATTCCTGATTATTCGTGAGAGCCAAAATATCAAGCCGTGATTGTTTATCTCCCTCATATTCTCCACTGTTTTCGTTATTTTTAAACGAAACATCCTGAATGCTATCCCGGCCACTGCGTCTAAGAATAGCATTCAAAAACACAACAGTAATCGCTTTGTTCTTTTCAGTGCCGAACAATTGCTTAAAGGCGTAGTCGACTTTCAGGTCCATCAGCCGATGTAATGAAACACGTCTCAGAAGCTTCGTTTCCATATCCCCCAGCCCCCTTTTTCCTATTATAGCATCTTACCTAAATCGAATAGAAGGGCTCCAGCTCCGGTTTCTTCTACATCATCTGCCTTATCACAAGCCAAAAAGACACCTCCGCAGAAGAATGACCACCTGCGGAGGCGTCTCGATGAGAACCCCTGTATCACCTATATCCCACTCTATGAAACATACTTCGTCGAACCTGCTTCCGGCAATTCACCAGCCACACCCTTCTCCCTCCAGAAAAACGCCGTACCTGAAACGAGAATTGCGAGAAAGAATGTGACGAGCCCCATAAGGAGCAACGTGATCGCAGGGGGCAGCACCATCTCCAGCCCGTTGCCCTTTAAAAAGATTTCACGGACGCCCTCGAGAAAATGAGTCAGCGGCAGCAGCTTGCTGACAAACGCCAACGCCGCCGGCATCGCTTCGGCCGGCCATGTATAGCCGGAGAGCAGAAAGGATGGTACGGCAATCAGCATCGTCACCTGCGTCGCGCCAACCTGGTTGCCGGAGAACAGACTGGCGGCATAGCCGATGCCCAACAACGCGAAGATGAAGGCAGCCGCCAGCAGCAGCAACGGAAGCACCGTGCCCCTGAACGGCAGGTCAAACAGCAGAACGCCGATGCCCAACGTAAAAAACGTATTGACGAGACCAATCAGAAAATAAGGCGCCGACTTGGCGTACGCCGTTTTCCAAGGCGAGGCCCGCCATGCGGCGAAACGCTGCCATGTGCCCTGTTCCTTCTCACGCGTGACGGTCAGGGATATGCCTAAAAACAATACTTGCTGGATCACGGTGCCGATCAAGCCGAAAATGAGAAAGACTCCGTAATTATACGTTGGGTTATATAGAACCCGGTAGCTGAACGGAATCGGCTGAAAGGCCGACTGAATTTCCTCCGTCCGCAGACCCTCCTGCTGCATCCGTTCGACCGTCGCCCCGAGGCCAAATGTCGAGACGACTTCATTCGCCCCTCTCGTTGCGACATTGGAGACGACCATATTGCTGCCGTCGATCATCGTCAGCACCGCAGGACGTTCGCCGCGTTTTAAGCCGACCTCAAAATCAGCGGGAATGATAATGCCGACTTTAGCCTGCCCGCTGGCGAGCATTCGCTCGACCTCCGTTTCCCGGTACACCTGACTTGTGATCGCAAAAGCTTCCGTCTGCTGAAAGGCCTGCACCATTTGCCGGCTGAGGCTGCTATTATCCTGATCCAAAATGACGGTCGGCAGCTGGTCGACGCGATCATTGGAATATAAATAGCCGAACATCAGCGTATAGAGAAGCGGCGTCAAGAACAGGATCGCCAAAAGCCGCTTATCTCTCACCATGCTGCGCCACTCCTCCATGATGACTGCGCCTACGCTCAATCCTTCCTCTTTCATTGCTCTTCTCCCGTCCCGTGCCAAATGACCGTCATCCCCGTCGCCACATCAGGAGGAAGCTCGTTAAGCATCACCTTGACGCCAAATGTGCGTATATCGGTTTCGCCGATGCTTTGCGATGCCTTTTGCGTCGCGTAGCTTGCGGTAGGGCTAAGCTGCACGACTTCTCCCTTGATCGATGTGTCGAGCGAGACAAGTCCGACTTCGACCGTATCGCCGACCGAGACGCCGGCTACGTCCGTTTCCGGAAAATAAAATGTCGCCCAGCGATTCTCATGTGATTCAATCGTATAAACCGGATAGCCGGCGCTGACGAGTTCACCGATCTCGGCCTGCTGGCTGACGACGACGCCATCAGTCGGCGCGACAAGCTCCGTGTAGCCAAGATACGTTTCCACTTCGGCCAAATTAGCCTGCGCCTGCTCAAGCCCGGCCTCCGCGGATAACACAGTCGCTTCCGCCTGGGAAACGCCTGACTTCGCCGTTTGTTCCGTCGCCTCGGCCTGGGCAACTCCGGCTGAGGCGGCCTCGACATCACCTTGCTTAATGTTGACTTGCGCCTTGTTCGCCTTTGCCAGGTTCACAGCTGCTTTCGCCTGCTCGACCTGAGCCTGGGCGGCGTCGATTTCTTCCTGGCGTGATCCTTTCTGGCTCATTTCCACCTGCTTTTGCGCGACGTCATAATCGGACTTTGCTTTTTCATACTTCAGCTGCTGCTCCTCGACGTCGACCTCTGAAGCCAATCCATCGGCTAACAGCGCCTTCGCCCGCTCAACATTTTTGCTTGCGGCGTCAAGCGCTTCCTTCGCGACATCACGCCGGCTTTCGGCCTGCGCCTGTTCCTCGGGACGCGGACCGCTTTTCACCGCCGCCAGCTTCGCCTCCGCCGCCTTCAAGGCAGCCTCGGCCTCCTTGATTTGCTGCTCGACGCTTTCAGCGGTTAATGTTACCGCAGAAGAGGCTTGAGATTGCTTCGCCTTCGCCGCATTAACAGCTTCGGACGACTCATTGATTTTTCCTTCAGCCAGGCCAACAGCCGCGCGTGCTTCGGCGAGTTTTCCTTCCTGGACTTTGACAGCCGCTCTCGCCTGCTCAACCTGGCTTTCCAGCTCAGAGCTTTCCAGTCTGGCAATGACCTGCCCTTGTTCAACGGTTTCCCCTTCTTCCACGAGCAGTTCAACGACGCGTCCTGCCATTTTAAAGCCGGCGTTGGCCTGCTTCGCCTCGACATAGGCCGTTTGCATCGATTCCGCCCCGCTGACAAACTGGCTGCCCGCCTTCGTCGCCGAAAGAGCGAAAATACTTCCCGAAATCAACAGTACAAAAACCGCAATCGTGATGATTCTTCCTTTGTTCATTGGTTCTCCTCCGCCTGTCTCTCTGTAATTAACCCGTTCATAATACTGTTCTCAAGAATACCGGCCAACTGATCGTCCGATAAGCTGTGCTGCGGCGCCCATTCCGTCACAACAGCAATGTACAATTTGAAAATGAGAAACGCCGTCATCTCCGTCTCACAAGGCTCGATTTTATTCGCTTTGATCGCCTGTTGCAGCAAGCTGGCCAAATATTGAATCGCTTCCGTCTCAATTTTTTTCAAGGCGTTAGCAACGAGTGGCGAGCCGGTCCAGTCAATCTCCTTTGCCATCGTCCGCAGCAACGCGTGAACTTCCCGATAATTAAGAATCTCCGATATTGCGTTATGAAAATTGATAAACACCGGAAGCTCAGGCTGAATAACCTCATCCGCTTTCTCCTTCATCTCCCGGATAATGACATTTATAATTTCAAGCAGAATATCCTCCTTCGTCTCAAAGTAGTTATAAATCGTTCCCTTTCCTACCTTGGCAAACTTCGCAATTTTATCAACCGAGGTTCCTTTATAGCCAAAGGTCGAAAACGTCTCTTCCGCAGCCTTCAAAATCGCCTCCCGCTTCGCATCCATGTGCAGCAGCCCTCCTTTCAAAAGTGACTTAAATCCTAAATTAGTTCTGTAGTCATTTATACTGTAGCAGGCTTCCTCTGTTTTGGCAAGATCCTGTCTTTATGAAAAAACGAAAAAAGCGCAGCAAAAGATGGAGGAGTCCTCCTTTGCTGCGCCTTCAGAAAAACTTGTTTCGGCGAATTGCGATTTATTTTTCATCAACTAAAAGCAGAAGCTTCTTGAAAAAGTCATTGGCTAAGGTTTTCTATGCCTTAATTCTTACATGTTTTATAATATTCCTGCCCTAAAATGATTAACCCTCCAACGGTTAACAAAATTCCTATCACAAACGGAAAACCTAAAAATAAGGATTGTACAGGTTCATCTCCGTACTGTGGCGCTCCAAAAATAGCATGCCATAATTTAGATTTCCCTGACCAAGCTGTTATTTCCATAGCGTAAATCGTACCCGCTAACAAAATGGTTAATGTAATTAATAAGCCCCCAAGAAGGACAAAGCCACCAATAACAATGCGTTTCATGATTTCTCCCCTTTTTTCTTTCTCCGGCTCTTGTCAGATCGCTTTAGGCTTTCCTCTCCATTTCAAGATGTAACAAATCAATTGTAAAGCCAGCTTCCATTAACAAATCTAGTCCAAGCAATCCATTTATATCTTCATATCCAAAATCATTAAAATCTATCTCAACGTGTTTAATCGTGCAATCACTGATTTGAATTTGATCTACTCGCTTCCTAATGGCGTGCTCTTTTCCTCCAATCCCAATGTAAGTCAACATGAAGACCGATACTTCAACTGCACCTTGAAAATAAGGGTTCTAGCAGCCCCAGTATCGACAACCATATTCTCTATCACTTTATTTTTTTCATTCCATGTTAAAGCAATATCCACTAAAAGCAGCCCATATTTATGCTTGATTTTCATGATAGTCCAATCTCCTCAAGCCTACATCTTGACGCACTTCGAGTACGATCTTCTTATTAGCAGTGTGGTAAACTAACTCATCACCTTTTGATTTTAACAATTCACTTGTTGCTGTTTCATCAGAGACAGGCTTGATTACTGCTATATCTTCAATAAATTCTTGACCGTTTTTAATATGAGACGATAAAACTTTTAACTTCACAAATTGATTTGGATATAATTTTCTAACGTCTGACCATTTCATCCCTCTCACCGGCCCATTTTTTCATTCTTTCCTGATCAATCTGAAGCATGTTTACTACATCAAGCTTCCACAGTACAAGGTTCTTCCCCGACAAAAAGTTTACTCGGCCGACTGAGACCATCTCTCCTGCTTTTCTAATGCCTCTTGAATAAGGGTAGTCATTTCCTTGCGAGTCTCTGCCCGGTAAAGACGTTGGAGCAAATGATGTAACAACTCTAAATCCATAAGTTGTTCAACCTCTTTTTTCATACTTTTTGCTTCCAGACCAAAGCGTGAATCCAAATAATACTTTATTGCATTTTGGCTCTCTGAGATACGGCCACGTTCCTCCGCCATGCGCAACACCCTTGCCATACTCGCCACCTCCATTAGTTTTTCAACGTATTCCTCGTCAATGAACTTGTCGCTAATCGCAATAATCGTTGACATGAGCTTTACTTGCTGATTTTGATTCTTTATTCTCTTAGCTAATTCCACGGTTTCAATCGCCCGTTCCGAGCGGTCTACAATGCTTTTCATCAATGGGAGAAAAATAAGGTTCAGCTCATCGACATCGGTCAATTCCTCTCCGTTTTCAATCTTTGTCCAGAGATCTAAGATGATCTGGTCCCCGTCATAATCCTTCATGAAAACCGCCTTCGTCTCATATGTCACGGAGCCATATTTTTTTACTTCAGTTGCATGATCGACATCCGCGCCATAAATGACAACTGTTTGAATTGGCTTCTTGTATTTCTCATAAGCACTCACATCATATTGCAGAAAACGGTCTAGCTCTTTCTCAGAAAATACGGTCTGAAATTCTAAATGCAAATACGTGTCATCCTTTAACAAAAACATAAAGTCCATTCGGCGATCATTGACGGTAATGATCGGCAAATCAGTTGGCACAACTCTCACAATGGGAGCGGTGTTGATACCATAAAAATCTAAGGCTTTTTCTCGAAACTGCTCAGTCATGCTGCGAAAAATAATGTCATAATTGGCATAGGCAACATCGGCTCGTTTCCCCATTTTCCGTACATCCTTTTCTTTTTATTTTATCATACTTGTTAACTGAAAATACCGTCAATGCTTATACATGCCTTGACCCACATTTAACAAAACAGGAGGTTCCTCTCCCCCACCATTCCCTGTCCAACGAACACCTATTCAAACCCTGTTGCCTCTTCACCGCGCACCGGTTCGACTCCGTCCTCAAACGTAATCCGGATAGAGGCCGCCTCTTCCCACTCGGCACTGTCGGCGACGTGGAAGTGAATATGAGGCTCACTTGAGTTGCCGGAATTGCCACATAATCCGAGCAGCTGACCAGCCTCGACCTGATCGCCCTCGCTCACCTGAAGACTTCCCTGCTGAAAATGGGCAAGAACACTGTACTCACCATTGTGATGGTCTATGATCACATGATTGCCGAGCGGCTCCTGCTCGTTTGTCTCGATACCCGGCGTGTTGTCGGCAATGCCATTTTCAACAGAGACGACCGTCCCCGCAGCCGGGGCGACGACTTCCTTGCCGAAGGCGTGATAGCTTTCATTATTTGTTGCTTCGCCTTCGAAAGTCGAGCCATTTTCAACGACAACAAGATCGTAGGCATAGCGCTGGCTTTCCACCGGATAATGGTAGTTCACCAGTTGATTCGTTCCACCCCAAAACGTCAGCCAGCTGCCGGTAATCGGCATCCGGTATGTGCCTTCCGTATACTGTTCATCCGTCTCCGGGTGCGAGCTGAGCGGCATTACCTGAAGACCTTCAATCGTCCAATCTTCAGCGAAATAAGCGCGGATTCCTTTATCGCCATTATCACTGATCCATTGGTACTCCTCATATCCCATCACAGGAATTTCCGATACGAGCTGAAATTCCTCGACTCCTTCAATAAATGTCTCGCCTAACTGAACAAACTCCTGCAACGGCACCTGCGCCTGAAATTCAGCGCTCGTCTGACTGTGCAGCCGCTCAAACTCCCCAGCCAAATAGCGCTCCGCGAATTGCTCCGGCGCGACCGCCTCCGCCTGATCTTCGACTGGTTCCTCTTCTATAGGTTGTGGGCTGCCCTCTTCCTCACCGCCGCATGCCACGAGAAGCCCCGCCAGCATGAGCGAAGTCGTCACTGTCAAATACCGATTCATTGTAAGCACTCCTTTCGAATATCCTCTATACGAATTCTACGATCACAAACGCCATTACGTTTCATCTTAGTTATTGTTGCCGGAGAAGGGTGTTTTTTAACATAAAAAACACCTAAAGAGTGGCGTCTCCACTCGTTAGGTGCCTATTTCGGTTATGACGCTTGCTCACTGACAGACATTCCGGCCAATGAATTACGTTAGTTTGTTTTTCAATGTTTCCACTTCTTCAAGCGGAAGTTCCGTCATTTCTGCAATCAACTCAAGCGCCATCCCTTTTTTAATCATCTTTTTCGCAATCTCAAGTTTGCCTTCATATTTGCCTTCACGTTTGCTGTCTCCGCGAATGGAAGCAATATCTTTTAAGGCTTTTTCCCTCGCTTCGTACTGCATTCTTGTTTCTGGATCCAGGCTTGCCTGCTTCAATATATCTACTGCCATTTCAAGCATCGGGTCTTGTTTTGCCATTTTTGCCCACCTCATATCATCTTCATTTGTTAAAAAGTGTAACCACTTTGCCATTCGATCATTCTTTGGGATCGATCGTTCTTGCTGCTGTCGAACAAATTTAGGCATTTCGATAAAATGTAATTGCATTAAATCCGGAAATGGTTCACCCGTTTTCTCTTCCATCAAACGATAACAATTATAATAGGCATCCGATGTAAAAAACTCAAAATCCAATAAATTGATGGTCGTCACTTTTGTTAATTGATAATAGTCATCTCCCTTGCCTAACTGTTCTTCATATAATTTTGCTCCGTAATAGAGGGATCGCTTGTGAATATTTTTTTGATTGGTTAATTGTATTTCCACGTTGGCATAACCATATCCACTAATTTTTGCTTTTATGTCAAAAACAGATAACTTGTCATTTACATTTTGTTTGTCGGTAAAAGGATTTACTATTTCCACGGCCCCAAAACTTTTCCCATCTGGTACTTGTAAGAAATCATTTAAAAGCGATAATAAAAGTGCTTTGGACTTCTTCCTGTCACTTCCAAAAATAAGCTTAAAAATAAAATCATTTTTCGGTTTTAACCATGTTATTGGTTCCATATTAAAATACCTCTTCGTATACCTTTGTAAAAATTATACCATAAAATACGGAACAAAGCTGTCGAGACTGGTACCTTTTGAAACAGAAATAGAACCATTCGCCTCCTCGATCAGTTCCCCTCGATTTACACTCTTTGTAACAAAAAAAGACCCTCTGCAAGAAGAGGATCATTTTATAAGCTTTCAACTCATCGACAAACAACATGCGTCCTAATTTCGCCCTACATCCGTTCAATTCCTTCAGCACATCACTACCCGTAATTCCTCTTTATCATCCAGCACTTTCTGGATATTAACGAATTGATTCACTTCCCCAGTGATGGAAATGCAGACTTTACGATGAGCAACCGCTTGTGGATGAATAGCCTCCACTTTTGCCTGATAGCTGCAGTTCTGCTCCATGATCTCAAACATCCATCCACTGTAAAAAGCAGGGATGAAGCCTAACTTCTCTCCGTTGACCGACATGACTACGACTGCTTTATGATCATGAGGGTTTTCAGGGTCTAAAGAAAATTCTACCCTATCATCGATTTGAAGCTGGTCAATCACCTGATCTCCCTGATAATAACGCCAACCTGCTACAAAGAAGTCTAAAACAAAGTTGTTATGTTCCACAATAATCGGCGAAACAAATTCATAGGAATCTGTCGCTAAAATGCCGCCTGTCGCCCGCAACACATCCATTTCCGTGCACTCCGTTGAAAGACCTAAATCCTGGAGTACTGATAGGTAGTCAGGTCTTCGACGGTCTGGTAACCGTCGCGCAAACGGCCCAAAAAGTGTGTTGGAAGTATACGTCTTATTTGTATCCGGGAATGCTAAGTGAGGTCGATACCCATTGTCCATCGCTTCTTTCAGCTTTCTTCTATATCCTTCCTTCTCGTAGGAAAATGTATAGGCGCCATCTTCATGAAGCAACCTTCCTACATGATAACGCTGGCGTGTCTCAACATTTTGCCAAATCAGCCAGAGTTCAAACGGTCTCTTACTCATGCTTTCACCCTCCCTTCAAACCAATTTAAGATCCATTCCTTCCGGTAAAGCAAAAGGCGGATTACCCATTCCCTTCTTTTCACTTGACCAAATGCCCAACACATACAGTGAAAACGATCCACGATAATCAATGAACCTCCTAATTGCCGCCGTACAGCTTCCTGCTTCCTTAAACGCTCTGGATAGATCAATAACTACATTTCTCTGTTCCTAAGCACACCTCCCGATTGTTATGCTAATACCAAATCACCTGAATGAATTTCTGTTTTTGAAACCATCTTCATGGCTTCCATTACTTGCTAAAGCCTTTCTAACCTGGCCCCATAGTATTCATTTCGCTCATCTCTTGATACTTGAGAAGGGGATACCCCTAATCGCTCTGCTAAGTCTTGTTGACTCATTCCAAGGTAAATGCGATATGCAATTAATGTCTTTCCTAATTGATGTAAGTTAATGATAGGATCAAATTCTCCTCTTTTAATACGTTCATAATAAACAAGCTATGGAGTAATGTTTTGGATGCACTAACATCCCCCCAATTGATAATTCCTTTCCACCGAATCATTTCTCCGTCAAAAAAAGCACCAACAGGGCCATCCCCACTGGTGCTTCTTTCGCTATGCGCTTATGCTTCTTATGATTGTCCTTGCTGCGGCAGAACGCCGGCTTCAAGGGCTTTAAGTTGTTGGGTGACAAGGAAGTAGGAATACTTCGCCATTTCGTGAGCAAGCTCGGCTTGATCAATTTGAATGGCCGCCTGTTCAAACGTCGCCTTTGACATCAGCCCGAGCTGATAGCGGCGCTCTAACATATTGTAGTCATAGCGGGCATAGTCCAGATCTCGCTGCGCGTCCTGAATCGCCTGATAGCTGTCCTCGATATCGAAGTAGAGCTGACGGATGGCCGCTTCGGCATTCAGCTTCAATTGCGCCAAATTCTCCTCTTCGACCTTCACATTCAAGTCGGCTTCGTTTTTCTGATAAGAGGATGAGTCCTCATCGTCATATACGCGCTCACGCTCATATTTTGCCATTTCAATCGCCTCAAGCTGAGCTTTATACTGGAATGAATTTTCGATCAACTCATTCGTATCGGTTTCCTGCTCTGGTAAGGCAGAGCTGGAAAGCTCAATCGGCTCAAGCGAGAAGTCAGGATGATAGACAAGCCCTAAGTCGAGCGCAAACTCAGCCAGATCATGATGATATTTCTTTTCTTCCTGCTCAAGATCAGACTTCTGGATTCTCAGCTCACGCGCTTCTGTATTAAACTCGTTGAACGAAATCAAACCAAGCTCACGCTGACGATCAAGATTGGCGATCTCTGTCTCCAATACGTCAATTGACTTTCGTTGCAGCTCAAGCTGCTCTTCGGTCATTAACAGCTGGGTAAACGTCATCGCCGTTGCCATTTTAATGCTTTCTCTTGCTTCATCCTGGTTATACACAAGCGTCACTTGACCGGAACGAAGCTGTTCAAGCGCGTCTTCCAGCTGCTCAATTGTATCCTCAAGCATCTCAAGCTGGTCGTTCATCGCGTTCCATTCCTGCCCAAGACCTATGCGCTCACCTATGTAACTCGGGTCAAAAGGATCAAGATTGCGACGACGCTCCATTAAATTGTCTAACGCATCCTCCAAGTCTTCAATATCCTTTTCAAGATCACGATAATCAAGGTTCGTGTTGCCTTCCTGATTTTCGAGAATTTCAAGCTGATAGTTTAAGAGCATTAAAGAAGAATTGTCCTCAAGCGCCCGTTCAAGAGCCTGCTCAAGAGAAAGGCTGGTAACCAGTTCGATTTCCTCTTCCTCACTGCCTTCCTCTGCTTTTTCCCCTTCTTGTACATCTTCACTTACTTCTTCTTCCAGGACTTCATCAGAAGCCTCATCCGCGAAAGCCACTGGTGCTATACTTGATGTGGCCAACAAAAACGCTAATCCGACTGTCGCACTTTTCTTCAACAAAACCTTCCCCTTCCCTTACGTTCGTTTCATCGCCATGTCTGTGCTTTCAGGTTCTATGTCATCAACGGTAAAATTTAACGCTACTGATATTATTTTATCATACTTTCCAGCCAGATAAGTGACAAATTGTTGACGTGAAATGGAAGTTCTATGTAATAGTGACTCTTTTATAACATAGACACTAAGGGGTAAAGCCAGTGGACATTTTCAATAATGTTCGCCCCACAATCTACTCCCTAAACAAAAATTGAAATAAGTGTCCATAAATATGTAACAATCCCGCAACAGCTTTACTTGCGATTGAAATAAATGTAAGCTAGAGTAGCAAGTGCTATATCATAAATGGGGGTACAAATTATGAAAAAGAGATATGTCATTGCCGCATTAGCGATCAGCCTAGGCTTAAGCGCATGCTCAAATAACGGTGAAGTTGAAGAGCAACCGCAGGACGAGCCACAGGAAGAAGTTCAGGATCAGCCAGAGGAAGAAGGTCAGCCTGAAGACGCTGCCTCTGAAGAAGAACAGGACCCTGCTACTTCAGAAGAAGAACCTTCTCTCAGCCTCGGAGCGGAAGAAGAGCTTCAGGAGGAAATTGCCTCGCAGCCGGGAATTGTTGATGTCATGGTGCAAGTAGAAGAAGGATCAGCCAACAGAATTAATGCTGACATTGAAATCAACGACGAGCAGGAACTGTCACCTGAAGAAGTCGCAGAAACATATGCGGAACTAATCAAAGAAAAATACCCAGATCACGCCGTTGACATCATCATCATCCAAGACGGCCAAATGCTAACCCAAGCCCAGTTTGAGTAATAGAGGATAATTGCATTTTTTAGAAACGGCAATGGAACTAAGCTTAAGAGAAATACCACCAACGAATTGATCGTTGGTGGTATTTCCTTCAAGTCAACAAATAATTTAAACACATTAATTTATCTTAATAATTCCATAATGATCATTTTCTATATTTAACGTAAACGCTGCTTTGCCATCCTGAATAACAATTATATTTTCGGCATCTGCGTTGTTTTGTTCTTCTTTAGTGATAGTCTTATCAATTTGAATAATTAGTCTTTCTAGATCAGCTAATCGATTTCATTTTTTGTTCTTAACCAAACGCTCTACGATTATTTTTCCTCTGAGATTTCACTTCAAAAAAAGATTTCAGTGGGAGCTGTTCAAGGCCATTAAGAAGTTCTACAGGACTTTCAATTCTATAAAGACTAAGCCAACCAGCGCTCAGCCCTTTCCCTTACCCAAATGGATAGCTCACCTAGCTCCACTCATCACTGTATCCTACACTTAAATGACAGTTAACATTTCCTTTCTTGTCTCGAAAACATTTTACTCGGTCTTTAAAGGGCAGTAGTTCTCGTTTTACAGAGTCAAGGGCGTCTCTATATTTTGCTTTTCCGTCAGCATCTCTTCCCCAACCAACTATTATAAGCTCAGACCCTCTTAAAGCCTGCCTTACATATTCCAGGTTGTCCTTTTCCAGTTTATCATCTCTATTAATCAATCCATTTTGCTCTTTCGATCTATAAGCAAATAGATTAACAATCTCAACCTGTCCGTAGCCGTTGCAAATCAGGTTGTTAATGACGTTCTACAATGTCTGGATCTTGACGGCGCTAATTGTCCTAAAACTGACGGATTCACTGTCCAAAATGAAGAGGAAGCAATCCTTTGCTCCCCCTTCATTTTACAAATCTACTTGATA
>NZ_JAMBOL010000017.1 GCF_023715605.1 Halalkalibacter oceani | reverse complement strand
AAGGGCTCAAGAGCGTACTGGAACGTTATGAAACCCTTCGTCAGACTTAACTGAAACCGCCGTATACGGATCCGTACGTACGGTGGTGTGAGAGGTCGGGGGTTAGTCGCCCCCTCCTACTCGATTTTTTAAAACGGCTTTTTTCGGGTAGAAGGATGACAAGCTTTGTCGACTGACGGTATAATTTGAAGGGAGGAACGGAAGATGTACGTTACCGTTGCAGAGTTAGCAGAATATTTAGAGTTGCCGGAGGCTTATCTTCAGCAGCAAATACAGCTTGGTCATATAAAGGCTTTTCATGATGGAAAGCAGCAGCTGATCAATCGTGATCAATTCATGTGGCATAAGGAACAGCTTGATGTAAAGCGCAAGCAGCTGGCAGCTGAAATGGAAGAGCCGCTTCCGGAAGACTGGGATGCCAAGGATGAAGATTAATACATAGATGATCTGGAGAGCAAGCTACGTAGAAAGGATCGTGAATGGAAATGGGGAAGCCATGGATGAAGATGCTCATGCTGATATGTGTCTTTAGTTTAGTGGGCGCAGGAACGGCTTTTGCAGCAGAAACGGGGACAAGCATCGCAATCGGGAAGGAGCACCAGCATAAAGCAGTAGCCAAAACGGCACTCGAACTGCCAAATGATGTCGCTCGCTTCTTATATGATTCAGGCTATCAGTTTGCTTATCCGGAGGACGGGGTTCGGGGGATTTATGTCACCGGGAATTCGGCTGGTGGAGAGCGCTTTTCGAATTTAATTGAGCTGATCAATACGACAGATTTGAATGCGATGGTCATTGATATTAAAGAGGATCATGGGCATTTAACATACCGGCCTGAAGAGGATTCCCCTTTTTATCCTATTTCGAAAAACTACATTCATGACCCTGAACAATTAATGAAGACGCTTGAAGAGAACGAGGTATACCCAATTGCCCGGATTGTCGTCTTTAAAGATTCGGTACTTGCTGAGCAACAGCCGGAGCTCTCCTTTCTTGATGGCGGAAAGATATGGAAAAATGGACGAGGTGAAGCATTTGTCAATCCTTTCTTAAAGGAAGTATGGGATTATAACATTGCGATCGCGGAAGAGGCGGTGAAGCTTGGATTTCAGGAAATTCAATTTGATTATGTCCGCTTTCCGGAAGGGTTCGAAAGACGGGATGACGTCCTGCAATACAGTGTGGGAGAGTATGAAGGCGGTGACGGCGATCATGTGCAGAGCAGAGTCGCGGCTGTGACCGATTTTGTTTCCTATGCGAAAGAGCGGCTGGAAAAGTATGATGTTGATGTATCGGTCGATATTTTCGGTTACTCGGCCACCATTACGGAAGCGCCCGGCATTGGACAAAATTTTTCCAAGATCGCAAACGAAGTAGATGTCATCTCATCGATGATTTATCCAAGCCATTGGACGCCTTATTTTGGCATTGACAAGCCTGATTTATTTCCATATGAGCTGACGCGTGAATATGCGAAAGTGGAAAATGGCATCCTCGCCCAGCTTGACAATCCTCCTGTTTCACGCCCGTGGATTCAGGACTTTACAGCAAGCTGGCTTGGATCAGGTAACTATCAGCCTTATGGAAAAGAAGAGGTCGAAGATCAAATCCGTGCTTTAAATGAGCAAGGCATTAACGAGTTTTTACTCTGGAACGCGACAAACCGCTATACAGCGGGCGTAGACTATAAACAGTAGATGGCCTCGTCCCGAATGCAGCTCGGGACAAGGCCTTTTTCTGAAACGGAGCAAAGCGGAAGAATCGGGGTTTATTCTATGGATGCTCCACCTTAGTTTTCCTTATGAAAGCAGAACCGTGCTTTTTCCAGTAAATGCTGATTTGATCGCGTTTAACGATTAGCAAGAATGGAATATACTATTAATGAAGATAACTAACGGGAGCTGAGTTGATGAATTGGTACGAAAAGCTAAGCAAGTACTTTCCGATTGAAGAGATGAAATCAAAAGAACATATGGAGCTTCTTTTAAAAGAAAAAGCTGATATTTACCATAAGGATGAAGGACCACATCATGTTATGATGTATGTAGAAACAGATGATTTTATTTTTGTGGATTATTTATTTGTCTCAAAGGAGGCAAGAGGCCAAGGGCTGGGAAAGAAGCTGTTAAATCGCTTGAAAGAAAAGCAAAAGCCGATTATCCTTGAAGTAGAACCAGTTGATTATGAAGACAGTGACACGAAAAAGCGTCAACGTTTTTACAATCGCGAAGGGTTCACGCATGCACAGTCTGTTGGTTATCGTAGACGCTCTCTTGCGACAAATGAGGTCAATGAGCTTGAAATTTTGTACTGGTCACCTCAGGACGAGTCTGAGCAAAGCATCTACGAAAAGGTCAAGCATACGTATGAGGCGATTCATACGTATAAGGATAAGCAGCTTTACGGCGAATCCTATGAGGATGTTGATCAGGTTGTCACTTATAATGCAGAAGCAGCCGAAGCAAGCGATCAACCGACCGTGTAGGCGCTGAATCGTTCACCATAACAAAACAGGTGGGTGATTTGAATGAAACGAATTACGAAAAACCGCAAGAAAAAACGTGAGCTTGTGAAGGATTTTTTGAAAAAGAATCTGAAAAATTGGAAAGAAAAAACAAAACAGCAGCCGATACCGAATCGCTATTCTGCATAAAAAAACGTCTGAACAAGGCTTAGTCCCTATTCAGACGTTCTTTTTTCGTTAGAAATCCAGAATGTGTAAGCGTGAGGCGGGGAAGGGTAGCGGCTCCATTCTTTAGACGTCTGCCTGAAAGAAGCCCATTTGCAGGCAGCCTCAATGTAATGTCTCCGCGTGTTGCCGTCGCTTTTCCTTGCGCTGATCGGTCAGAAAATAAATAACCGGAATCAACAGCAGGGTGATAAAGGTCGAGACAGCAAGTCCGCAGACGATCACGATCGCCATTGGCTGCTGGATTTCCGTCCCTTCGCCAAAGCCTAACGTAAGCGGAATAAGCCCGAGAATCGTCGTCAGCGCCGTCATTAAAATCGGGCGCAGGCGAATCGGTCCTGCTTGAATAATCGCATCGTATGAGCTATACCCATTCTTTTTCAATGTATTTATATAGTCGACGAGAACGATCGCATTGTTGACGACAATCCCGGTTAATATCAAGATTCCGACAAGCGATCCGACCCCGATCGGCTGATTGGTGAGCAATAGCCCGAAAATGACGCCGATCGCTGTAACCGGCACGGAAAACATAATGATAAACGGATAGAAGAAGGATTCAAACCGCCCGGCCATGACCATGTAGACGAGGACAATGGCGAGCGCGATGGCTCCGCTTAGCTTCGTGAAGGCATCGTTCATCTGTTCATTTTGTCCGCCGAAGCTTATCCGGTACCCGTTTGGCAGCAAAGGGCGAACCTCTTCAATCAGCGCCTCTTCAATCTCATTGATAACGCTGCCGAGATCGCGATTTAAAATTGACGCGGTGACCGTCACTTCACGCATCCGGTCCGATCGCCTAATCGTGCTCGGTCCTTCGCCACGTTCGACTGCTGCAACAGAAGAAAGCGGGATCCGCTCTCCGCCCGGCGTTGACAGCAACAGCTGTTCAAGCTGTTCGAGCGAGGCGGTATAAGCATCGTCGACCTGGAGTCGGACATTTAGCTCTTCGCCGTGTCTCGCAATCCGTGTCGCCACTAATCCGCGCGTCGCGTCGCTGATCGTCGAAGCAATTTGCGCGCTAGTGATACCGTAGGAGGAAGCGGCCTGCCGGTTGATTGCCACGGTCACCTCCGGATTGCCGTCTGCATAGTTCGTCGTCGGCTCGCGCACGCCTTCAATTGTTGAAACAGTCGCTACAATCGCCTCAGAAAGCTGTTCCAATGTCTGAAGATCCTGGCCTTTTACGGTGATTGAAATCGGATCATCGGTAAACCCGCTATCACTCGCCGAGACGCGAATATCCGCATTTGGGACAGAGGCGAGGGAACTGCGAATGGAGTCGGCAATCTCCAAGTCGGATGTAGTCCGCCTATCGGTGTCGCTTAAGAGTAAACTGTAGCTCGCTCTGTTTGTCTGTGAGCCGGCACCGAGAGAAAAATTGTCCGTTCCGCCGACGGTCACGTAGGCCAGTTCAACTTCTGTAAAAGCAGCGAGCTTTTCATTGATTTCTTCCGTCACTTGATAAGTCGCAGACAGGGCGCTCCCTGGCGGTAAGCGGACGTCGATGCTAATAAAGCTCTGATCCTGGGCCGGAAGAAATTCAGTACCTAACAGTGGAATACAGCTTAGTGAGCCGGCTAGGAGTGCGGTGGTAACCGCTATAATCCGTTTCGGCCGCTGCAGGCTGAATTCCAGCAGCCTTTTGTAGACGGCCTTTGTTTTCTCAAAGCCGACCTGAAAGACGGATGTCTCGTCGGTCGTTCTTAAAAACGTCGACGACAACAGCGGCACAATGATCAGCGCGGTGATCAAGGAAGCAAGTAAGGCAAAGGCGACAGTGAGCGCCAATGGTTTAAAAAGCTGGGCCGCGAGTCCGTCTACGAAGACAATTGGCAGAAAAACAACGACGGTCGTCAGCGTTGAAGCGACTATCGCGCCGCCGATTTCCCCCGTGCCGTGAATCGCCGCCTCGCGCAAGCTTTCTCCTTCCTGGCGTTTGCGGTAAATATTCTCGAGAATCACGATTGCGTTATCAACCATCATTCCGACGCCGAGCGCCAGTCCGCCAAGGGTGAGCACATTTAATGTTTCACCCGAGAAATACATAAATAAAAACGTCGTCATAATCGAGATCGGAATCGATAAGGCAATAATCAAGGTGCTGCGGATGTTCCGTAAAAAAAGGTACAGAACAAGGGCCGCCAGTCCGCCCCCTAGGAGAATATTCCAAAAGACAGCATTGATTGATTGCTCGATAAAGCGGCTTTGATCAAAGATTGTTTGAATCTCGATTCCTTCGGGCAGCTGCTGCTTCAGGTCATCGAGTTCATCGTTGAGCGCTCTCGTGATCTGAACGGTATTCGTACCGGACGCTTTCAAAATAGAAAGACCGACCGCCGGCTCGCCGTTCAAATAGCTCTCCTGAGAGAGAGGCGCCGTGGCTTCGCTGATGGCGAATAAATCACCGAGCAGTACAACCCCGGCATTGGTCGGTATGGGAAGCTGCTCTAAATCATAGACCGAGGTGAATTCACTGCTGACTCGAATCGGAAAAGATTGATTTTGGTCGTGCACTTCACCTGCCGGAAAATTGATATTTTCACTGGCAATAAGCTGTTGAAGGTCTTGTAATGTTATGCCGTATTGCGCAAGCACGTCAGGCTGAATGTCAATCCGGATTTCCTGCTCACTTCCACCTTCAACCTGTATGGAAGCAACACCGTCAATCGCATCGAGCCGCGGCTTGATTTCATTTTCAATTAACTGCCTGGCTTCAGCCGTATCTCCGCCTGGTTCCGTAATAGCGAGCTGGACGATCGGCAGCATGCTCGGATCAAACCGCATCACTTGCGGAGCGTCTACTTCGCTTGGCAGCATCTCTCGCACCTGGTCGATTCGTTCCCGCATCGTCAAAGCGGCGAAATCCATATCCGTGCCCCAATCAAAGGCGACGAGGATCAAGGCACCGCCTGTCCGGGAAGTCGAGGAAACCGACTCGACATTCGGAATGCTCGCCATCAGCTCTTCGATCGGCTGCGTAATCAGCTCTTCCACTTCTTCAGGGCCGGCTCCGTCGTAGGAGGCCGTTACCGCCACGACGGGAAATGTCAGCTCCGGAAAGAGATCGACTGGTAAATGACGCAGAGATACACTTCCGAGTATAATCAGAAAAATAATAAACATCGCCATCGCGACAGGGCGTAATACTGATAATTTAGCTAGATTCATGTTTTCACTCGCTTCTTACTGTAATCGCGGCTCCATCTGTAAGCCGCTCTTTCCCGACTGTGACCACTTCGTCACCCTCGTTCACTCCGTCTATCACTTGGATGCTTGCGCCGTCTCGCGTGCCAAGCTCAAGCTCCTGCCTGCGCACGCGATTTTCCTCGGCGACAAACGTATATGGCTCTCCATCCTGATAAAGAACGGCGTCAGCAGGAATAACGACCGCCTCCTGCACGGTGCCGAGCTCAACCGTCGCCGTCACTCTCATGCCGCCTTTTAGCTGCTGAGATTCATTTGGAACTGTCGCATGGGCCATAAAGGCGTTTGTCTGCGGATCAATGACCGGCGACACAGCAGTCAGCTCTGTCTCGATCGTTTCGTTCCAGCCGGCAATGCTGAGCGAGAGCGGCATCCCCGCAGCGAGTCTGGCAACTTGAAAGCTGTTCACGGCAAAAGCGGCATCCATTTTACTCAAGTCGCTGACAATGGCCAGCGGCTGATTCGGAATAGCCGTTTGCCCCGCCGTAACATCAAGCTGAGCGATCGTACCGGCAATCGGAGCTGTAATGCGAGTCTCAGCCAGAGCGCTTTCCGCCTGACGAACGGCTTCCTCTGCCTGATTGATTTGCATCGACAGCTCTGCCGTGTTCAGCGGAGCAGAAAGACTTCCGGCACCAGCTGCCTGAGTCAGTGCCGCCTGCTTTAGGGAGACATCGAGACTTGCTTGAAGCAGATCGGTCAGCGCCTGCTGATCAGCGGCACCTTCCGCTTCGTCCAAAGCTTGTAGAAGCTCTTGAGCTCGTTCAATTGAGGCGAGCAATTCAGTTTCGAGATCAGCCGCCGCCGAGATGTTTTGTTCAACAGACTGATTGATCTGCTCAGCCTGATGCAACGCCTGCTTCAGCTCATCAAGTACTTGATTGGCCTGGTTAACCTGGCGCCGCGCTTCCCCGTCATCCAAGGAAATAAGCAGGTCTCCCGCTTCTACGGCTTGTCCAATTTGTGTATGTACGTCCGTTACTTTTAGCGGCATTGCCGTCACTAATGGGACCTGTTTAGTAGGAAGGAGCTGTCCTGATAATTCAAGTGTTTCCCCAATAGAGCTGATTTGAACAGGGGCAAGTTCAACGAGAAGCTGCTGCCGCTCTGTCTGCTCATTTGTAATATCCTCCGTCGCACAACCTGCCAGGAGCAGAAGAATGGATAAGGATGCTACCCATTTTTTCATGCGCTTCACCCCCGTAAATAATGTATAAATCTTAGCTTATCAAAACGTACTATATTTTAAAGAAACGATAAGGAATCTTTCGTTATAAAGTGTGACAATCATGTGACAACTATGAGCTGATCGAGAAAAAAATTGTTTTTTAACTAAATAAACATATATGTTTAGAAAGTTTTTTTGTATAATAGGTTTAGGAAGAACATTGCAAGGGTATTTTTCATTATCTCTATTTAGAAGAAAAGTTTAACTTCTTCTATACAAAAGTTAGACAGAGTTGTATAATTAGAGTATCGACATGTAAAATGGCATTCAAGCTCGACATAGATCTCATAACCTGGAAGGAGAGGTCCGTACATGGTCACTTTATTAACATCACCTAGTTGTACATCATGCCGGAAAGCAAAGGCTTGGTTAGAAGAACATAATATCCCGTTTGAGGAACGTAATATTTTTGCTGCACCATTAACAGTGGAGGAAGTAAAAGAGGTTGTCAGAATGACCGAGGATGGAACAGATGAAATTATTTCAACACGCTCAAAAGTGTTTCAAGAGCTTGATGTTGAGCTTGAGTCTCTTTCCTTGCAAACATTATTCCAAATCATCAGTGACAACCCAGGCCTTCTACGCCGTCCAATTATTTTTGACGAGAAGCGTCTGCAGGTTGGCTATAACGACGCGGAAATTCGCCGCTTCCTTCCGCGCAAGGTGAGAACATTCCACCTTCAGGAAGCACAGCGTCTGGTTAACTGAAACAGAGGCTGTGGCGTGTGAAGCCATTGCCAGTAGGTCCAAAGCTAGTTTTGTCTCAAGCTCACAGAAGCAGCGAGTGGAGTCTGCACAATGATTTTAAAGCGAGCAGGAAAGTGGATTTCTTTCCTGCTCGCTTTGTGCTGAACGAAGCCGCTGCCAGCTTTAGACAAATGACTTCGTATTCTCAAAATTAGTTCTTCTGAGACAGTGCTTTTTTATAAGCACCGAGCAAAATCACCCCGGCGATCATTATGATTTGCAGACCAAGGGCAAAAAAGTCGAATTGCTGAAAGAGAGGGGCAAGCATTTCCTCGTGCGTGATCATTCTTGAAGCCGTATAGGCAAGGATTCCGGCTCCGAGATATATAATGATCGGAAAGCGATCAAAGAGATTCAGGATTAACTTGCTGCCCCAAATGATGACAGGGACCGAGAAAAGCAGACCGATCATGACGAGCAACGGATTTCCATGAGCGGCTCCGGCGACGGCGATCACATTGTCAAAGCCCATGACAAAATCGGCAATGATGATGGCCTTGATCGCACTCCATAAGCTAGTACCGCCGTTTATATCGCGCCCGTTTTCTGTTTCGGTCAACAGACTGTAAGCAATGTAAATTAACAAGGCGCCGCCGGTTGCGAGTAAAAAGGGGATTTCCAGTAAGTGTACGGCGATGATCGTCAGTCCCATGCGAATGATAAGAGCTAAACCGAGGCCGAGTAAAATGGCTTTATGACGTATTGAGGCCGGTAAATTCCTGCAGGCAAGCGCAACGACGATTGCGTTGTCTCCCCCGAGAATGATATCGACCCCAATGATGGTAAAGAGTGAAATAAGAAAGTCCGTATCCACGTTCGATCATCCATCCTTTAGTAAAAACATTTTATTTTTTCATAAAAATCATTGACAATTCATATATGTATCAGTGACAATAAAAAATTAAGAAAGGCTTGTCTTATTCGTCTATAGAATCACCATATGGTTAAGGCAGTGATTTTATGATGAGAAAAGGAGAAGTTTTTTAATGAAAATGGAATGGAGGAAATCCTGTCATGGCGGGGTTTTGCAGACTTGAAGGGTATTTTTTTCTGAAAAATCGGAGAAAAATGCAGCTTTTAGATTTCCATTTTCAAAGGATTTATCATAAAATAGAAGAAAGCAGATCATCCATTTGCTGACCAGCCAGCCCATACGTTCTCTGCTCATTCAAGGTTGATTGATCGAAAGGTTTACGGGTATAACGTAAGAAAGGTGTTTGCTGGATGAATCCATTAACCAATGACTCGAGTAGGAGGGAGAGCGAACATGGATATTGAACGCGTCAATGATACGACCATTAAATTTTTTATCACGTATAAAGATATTGAAGACAGAGGATTTGACAGAGATGAAATCTGGTACAATCGTGAGCGTGGAGAAGAGCTCTTCTTCGAAATGATGAACGAGGCCAGCGATAATGATGAATTTGAATTGGACGGTCCGTTGTGGATTCAAGTTCACGCCTTAGATAAAGGGCTTGAAATTGTCGTGACGAGAGGTCAAGTTTCCGGCGGAAATGTCAAGCTGGAAATTCCGGTGACGCATGATAAGGATCATGATGAACAGGATCTGGTTGACCTGATGTCTGGCAATGCTGAAGGCAAGGTAGACAAGACTGGCGAACCACTAGAAATCGTCATCGGCTTTAACGATTTTGAAGATGTGATTTCCTTAAGTCATAATTTCCATATAAACGACTTGCACAACGAGCTTTATCATTTTGAAGGTACTTATTATCTTCACGTTATTTTCGACGATGAAACATATAACGAAGATCAGCAGGATGACATGCTTAGTCAAATACTGGAATATGGTTTCGAATCAGACATTTCGATTTACAGAATAATGGAATACGGTAAAGAGATTGTGAAGGCCAATGCACTTCCGGTGATTCGAACTTCTTTTTCTCAGTAATTCAGGTAGAGCGAGTTGATTACTTAGGCAATCAGCTCGCTTTTTTTACAGATTGGATAAAATGTTGCAGGTTGATTCGGGGGAAAAGCCTTTGTCCGCTTTTTCCGGATGAATAAGCCAAGTATTCAGCCAGGAGACTTTATATGAAGAATCGATTCAATATTTTGGCTTTTTTAGCGCTTGTTCTGGCTTTCTTGTATATGTCGCGTTTTTTCTTACAGGGATGGATTGTCGGGACGATTAGTATTGCTTTTACGCTTTCGGTCGCGTTTATCGCGGTCGTGATTTTCTTTGAAAACAGACATCCGACGAAAACAGTAACGTGGCTCGTCGTGTTGGCAGCGTTCCCGTTATTCGGGTTCTTTTTTTATTTGCTGTTTGGGCAGAATCACCGGAAACAGCGCTCCTTTTCGATGAAGGCGATTGAGGATGAAGAAGCGTTTCGCCAAATTGAAGGAACGAAGCAGTTAAATGAAGACCAGCTGCGGAAAATGGGAGACCATCAGCAGCTGCTGTTCCGGCTCGCCCATCGCCTTGGGCACAATCCGATTTCGTTTGCGAGTGAAACGAAGGTGCTGACTGACGGGAAAGAAACGTTCGCCAATATTTTACAGGCGCTGAGAATGGCTGACCATCATATTCACCTGGAATATTATATTGTCCGGGATGATGGCATCGGCCAGGAAATAAAGCAGGTGCTAATTGAGAAAGCGAAAGCCGGCATTGAAGTCCGCTTTTTATATGATGCTGTCGGGAGCTGGCGATTGTCGAAAGCCTATATAGAGGAGCTGAAGGCTGCCGGTGTCGAGGTAGCCGCTTTTGCGAAAGTGAGGCTGCCGTTTTTAAATCATAAATTGAACTACCGCAATCATCGTAAAATCATTGTGATTGACGGCATTGTCGGATTTGTCGGCGGCCTTAATATCGGCGATGAATATTTAGGGAAGCACAAATACTTCGGTTATTGGCGTGACACGCATCTCTATGTCAGGGGAGAAGCAGTGCGAACGTTGCAGTTGATTTTTTTGCAGGATTGGTATTATCAAACTGGTAAAAAAATTCTCAACCCGACGTATTTGTCACCTATTTTAACGTCGATGAAAGCCGATGGAGGCGTGCAGATGATCGCCAGCGGGCCTGATACGAGATGGGAAGTCAATAAGAAGCTTTTCTTTTCGATGATTACATCGGCTAAGAAAAACGTCTGGATCGCCAGCCCGTACTTTATTCCCGATGATGACATATTGAGCGCGTTAAAAATTGCCGCCCTTTCCGGAATAGATGTCCGTATCCTTGTCCCCAACCGGCCGGATAAACGGATTGTCTTTCACGCTTCACGCTCTTATTTCCCTGAGCTGCTGGAAGCAGGAGTGAAAATTTATGAGTATAACCGCGGCTTTATGCATAGCAAGCTGATCATCGTTGACCATGAGCTGGCATCGATCGGCACATCCAATATGGATATGCGCAGCTTTCATTTGAATTTTGAAGTGAACGCGTATCTTTACCGGACGAAAAGCGTCACAAAGCTCGTTAGTGATTTTGTCTATGACCTTGAGCACTCAAACCAGCTCAGCTTTGAACTTTTCCGCAATCGTTCTATTTTTTATCGCTTGATCGAATCAACATCGCGCTTGTTGTCACCATTGTTGTAATGTCACTTGAACATTTGCAGGAAGATGCAGGGAAGGCCCCGGCTTCGCTCGTTACGTTCTCCATGAAAGACCTTCACTTTCATGGAGAATAAAAATTTTTTTGCAGGATTTTGGCAAAACGGCTCGAAGTAGTCAGCTACAGTTCGATAAAGGTGGTGACATAATGTTTACAGCAGAATTTCAGGATGGTACAACGATTTCTCTCCTGGAAGGCTGGCAGCTGGCTGAACTGAAGAAGCTCCGGCGTGAACAAGACTTTTATTGCCGCTCGTGCAAAGAGCCGCTCCTGTTAAAGCTTGGCGGCAAACGACAGTGGCACTTCGCCCATCGCACAAAGTCGGTGTGCAAAGCGATGCTCGAGGCGGAGACACCCTATCATCTGGAAGGAAAAAAGCAGCTCTATTACTGGCTGAAAGGCCATTCTCTCGATGTAGGGCTGGAAGTATATCTCCCGCTCATTCATCAGCGCCCCGATTTACTCGTCCGCTATCAGCAACGGCTGTATGCCATCGAATTCCAATGCTCCCCGATTCCCGTTTCTTTAATCGCCAAGCGCTCTCGCGGCTATCATGAAGTCGGCATTAGCCCGATCTGGTTATTAGGCGGTAACCGTCTCAAACGTCAACGTTCTTTCACTTACTCGATTCAAGCCTTCGAATGGCATGCATTTCGCCATTATCCCCCTGATAACCTCAGCCTGAGCTATTACTGCCCAGAACAGCAATCGTTCGTTTTTCTCCAGCACATCACTCCCATATCCGCAACCCGTTCACTCGCCACATTGCAGCAATCCCCCTTACAAGCGACTCAGCCTGCCGATCTTTTCCAACAGCCGGCACAAGTGCCCACTGTGAAGCAAAAATGGCTTGAAATCAAAAAGCATTGGCGCTATCAGCATCCCTTTTCTTACCGAAGTCGATTGGAAGCATACTTCCTCCAGCTTTTATACCGCTATTCTCTCTCGCGTAACCTCTTTCCGGTTGAAGCCGGCTGGCCGTCACCGCATTATTATTATTTTGAAGCCCCTCCTTATTATTGGCAAACCTTTCTCCTGCTCGAATGCCTTGAGCACCAGCCGTTGAGTAACACCTTCACCTTGCAAATGGTCAGCCGCTGCATTCAGCCTTATATGTTGAATGGCCTTTTTTCGAGACGCCAGATTCACGAGGAGGCAGGCTGGATTCAGGCAGTGAAAGGCTACCTGTCCTGGCTTTGCCAAATTGGTTATTTAGAGCAGGCGGGAGTGGAACGCTTTAAACGAGCGCGGAACATCGTTATACCACGGACAATCGAGGAAGCCTTCCGGCTGGACGCGGCGTATGGGCGGAAGTGTTTCAAGCTGGAGGATGAAGCGGAGAATTCCGGGGACAATAAAGGAATCAATTCAAAAAAAGCGAATATATAACAGAGAACAAAAAGGGGCGTCTTGCTCAGATTAAGAAGGAGGGCGTCCTGATTTTTAAATTTTTGCCAACATGGAGGTCCGATCAATTTATGACAAAGCGTGTCAAAAAAAGAGAAGAAGTGACAGTTGAGAATACGTGGAATTTAGAGGCGATCTTTGCGACGGATGAGGAGTGGGAGCAAGCCTTCAAGGAAATTCAGAGCCAGCTTCCACAGTTAACCGCTTTTAAGCAGACATTAGGTGACTCTGCCGAGACGATGTACGCTGCGCTTGAGAAGCAAAATGAAATAACGGAGAAGCTCGGGAAATTGTACGCCTATGCCCATATGCGCTATGACCAGGATACGACAAATTCCTTCTATCAGGGGTTACATGACCGCGCCGCGAGCCTCGCTACGCAAGTCGGCCAGGCTGCCTCTTTTATCGTTCCGGAGCTGTTGGCGCTTGAAGAAACATTGATTAACCAATTTATTAGTGATCACGAAGGTCTTCAGCTCTATAAGCAAATGTTTGCCGAATTGAACGAAGAGCGTCCTCATGTGCTCTCTGAGAACGAGGAAGCGATTTTAGCCCAGGCTGCTGAAGTGACGAATAATCCAAGCAATGTCTTTGGGATGCTGAACAATGCCGATATGAAATTCCCGACGATTACAGACGAAGACGGCGAAGAGGTCGAGGTGACGCATGGCCGATACGTGCGCTTTTTGGAAAGCAGTGACCGTCGTGTGCGCGAGGAAGCTTTTAAAGCGGTGTACGGAACGTATGACAAATATAAAAACACATTCGCTGCCACGTTAAGCGGCCAGGTGAAGCGCGATTTATTTTATGCGAATGTCAGAAAATACGATTCAGCGCGCCAGGCGGCGTTAAGTAAAAATCACATCCCGGAAGTGGTCTATGATCAGCTGATCGAGGCCGTCCATAACCGCCTTGACCTGCTTCACCGTTATGTCCGGCTGCGCAAGCGTGTGTTGGGCGTTGATGAACTCCATATGTACGATCTTTATACGCCGCTTGTGAAGGATGTGAAAATGGAATTTTCTTACGAAGAGGCTAAGGAGCTTGTCATAAAAGGGGTTGAGCCGCTAGGGGAAGAGTATGTGTCGATCGTTAAAGAAGGGTTTGACAACCGTTGGGTCGATGTCGAAGAAAATATCGGGAAACGAAGCGGTGCTTATTCCTCCGGTTCCTACGGTACGATGCCTTATATTTTGATGAATTGGCAGGATAATGTGAATAACTTGTTTACCTTGGCGCATGAATTTGGGCATAGCTTGCATAGCTATTACACGCGTAAGCATCAGCCATATTTATACGGCGATTATACGATTTTCGTCGCCGAGGTGGCGTCAACACTGAATGAAGCCCTGTTGAATGATTATCTTGTTAAAAAGACAACAGATCCGCAGGAAAAGCTTTATTTGCTGAATCATTATTTGGAAGGCTTCCGAGGAACGGTCTTTCGCCAGACGATGTTCGCTGAATTTGAGCATGTGATCCATGAGAAGGCGGCGAACGGAGAAGCGTTGACACCTGATTTACTGACGCAAACGTATTATGACCTGAATGTGAAGTATTTTGGCGACGATATCGTCATCAATGAGGAAATCGGTCTTGAGTGGGCGCGTATCCCGCATTTTTACTACAATTTTTATGTCTTTCAATATGCGACCGGCTATAGCGCCGCTGCTGCTTTATCAAAGAAAGTGCTGGAAGAAGGGCAGCCGGCGGTTGAGCGTTATCTCGACTTCTTAAAAGCGGGTAGCTCGGCATATCCGATCGATATTCTGAAGCACGCCGGCGTCGATATGACAAAGCCTGAGCCAATTGAACAGGCATTGTCCGTCTTTGAAGCAACGCTGACGGAGATGGAGCGGCTGCTGGAAGCGACGGAATAAACGGAGGCCGGGATAGCCTGTTTGGCATTTGAGGAATGGCAGCGGCTCCGCGCGCCGCTTGTAGGGTTTTTTTACGGACGGAAGCCTTTGAAACGCTTATAGGCAGCGAGCGGAGATAATGTCCAGACGATGGAAAGAAACAAAAGCGGGCCGGCGAGGATGATAGGGACTAAATTCATCAGCGCTAAAAGAAAGAAATAAAAGCTGACGATCATGAGAAACAGTCCGGAAATAAGCCTAAAGTATTTCATCATATGTCTCCTTTCCCTGTCTACAAAATCGGCTCTACCACACAATATGTCCGAGTCTTCAACAATAGAAGTGCCTGTTTAACGGCAAAAACGAGCTTGAGACAAAAGGCTGGGCGAAAGGTAAAAAAACAACCTTTCGCCCAGCCTCCTGTTTTCTATTCTCCATACGATTATTTCGGTTCTTTGATCATGCGCCAGAATAAGCCGTGTTTGACCGGGACCGCTTCAGCTTTCTGCTGGAGCACAAGCGCTTTTAAACGGCGCTCCGCTTCTTCCTCAGACAAGTCAAATACAGTGGCTACCTCCGCTGTGGCGACAAAACGGTAGCGCTCGAGAAACTGCTCAATCGTGATCGGGGCAGAGGCAGTCGGCGTGAAGCCGAGCATTTCCTCAAGGATTTGGACATAGACGTGATACTCATAATGCCCTGTTACTTTGATTCCTTCATCCTCGACATTATTGTTGAAAAAAACGAAGGTCGGGACCACCTCGACGCCCATTTCGTTCGTTGTTTTGATGTCACATTGCAACGCTTTTGTCGCGGCGGAGGAACTGAGGTCTTTTTCAAATTCATCATAGTCGAGTCCGGTTTCTGCCGCACATTTCAACAGTACTTCTTTTTCAGTAATATTTTGTTTCTCGAGAAAAAGGTATTCCCGCAGCTTGCGCAAAAAGCGGGCACCGGCGTGAGGGCCTTGTAACTCGGCGGCTTTCACGGCGATTGACGTTAAATATGGAGAATTCCATTCCAATTCCATCCAAACATCGCCATCGCATGACATACCGGAACGCGAGGCGGTTTTCTCCCAAATGGAAGCAATCTCCTGTTTTTTTGCGGCAAGACCGGTTGCCGATTGCTTGCACGCATTCCAAGCGAGCAAGCGGCCTGCCACAAGTGTGCGAATTCGAAAATAAGCACCGTATTCCACCTGAAGCTTTTTAAGGGTCGGTTCAAAGCCCCAGCACTCTGCACATAGAGGATCAATAAACGTATAAAGTTCAATTGGCTTAGGCCGCTTCCATTCATGTTTTTGCGTAGGATCGAGACCACAAACGCCAAGCTGCTGATCACAAGCTGAAGATGTATCTTTTTGGTTCAATGGTCATTCTCCTTTCTAAGATGAGGGGTGGTTCACCATGTGGTGGGCTGTCATCGTAAGGCGCTCAAGTATATAGTCGTAAATCGGCCCGGTAATTCCCACATCATTCATTGCTTTTTTCATGCAAGCCAGCCACGCTTCGGCCTGTACAGGGGTAATGACAAACGGCATATGCCTTGCGCGAAGCATCGGATGGCCATGTTCTTCTGTATATAAGGCCGGCCCTCCGAGAAATTGGGTGAGAAACTGCTTCTGTTTACGGGCTGTTTCAGTCAAATCCTCAGGAAAGAGATGGGCCAGGTCAGGGTGCTTGCCAACATAAGAATAAAAACGGTCAACCAAAGCCGAAAGCTGTTCGCTTCCGCCTAAAGCCTCATAAGGTGTGGGATGGTGATCAGACATCATATAAGTGCTCCTTACTCTGTAAGAAAATTCAGTATCTATAATAGTAACTATGTACATATTGTAGCAACCTCAGCCGCGTACGGCAAATTTCATGATTCCAAGCTGTCTCGATCACAGGGAAGATGGAGCAAATAGTATCTTTATTCAGAGAGAAGCCGTTGTTTTCATTGGAGCTTAGGAATAAGGAGAGGGAAGCATCAAACGTTGTCGTGCGAAGGACTAGCCCTTTTGACATAAGCTAAAACGACAGCAACACAAAAAGAAGGGCAAGGCAAAAGGTCGTTTTTACCTTTTGCCCTGCCCTTGGTCAAAGCTAGATTTGTCACGTCTCCGAAGCGCCTGCCTTATTACACGTTCATATACGTATTATAAACTTTAGGGACATAGGCCTGTGTTTCTTTAAATGGCGGGATGCCGCCATAGCGGTCGACATTGCCCGGGCCGGCATTATAAGCAGCGAGGGCAAGCTTGATGTCACCGTTGTAGCGGTCAATCATCTGTCGCAAATAGTTTGCTCCCCCGTCAATGTTCTGCTGCGGATCGTAAATGTTTTGGACTTGCAGCGACCGAGCGGTTCCAGGCATTAATTGCATTAACCCGCCTGCTCCGGCAGCACTCTTGGCCGTTGGATTATAATTGGACTCATGCTGAATGACAGCATGGATCAGCTTCGGATCAAGATCGTATTTTTTGGCAGCTGCCTCAATCAAAGGCTGAAAGCGGGCTGAACGATCAGGCAATGTAGTGGTCCAGTTCAGTTCAGCGGTCTGTGTGACAGGCTGATAGCTTGTCCGATCCGACGCTGAGCTTTGCAATTGCAGGAAGCGCTGCTGCAGGGCGGGATCGAGAAAGAGATCGGCTTTTCTGTTCACTTCCTCTTCTTGCTGGAAGGAGAGCGAGTTCAGCTGCTCCTGCAGGAAAGCAGAAAAAAGCGAGGGGAGCGGCTCCGTTTGCCGGCTTGCAGACGATGTGCCTAACGGCAATGACTGAATGGCATTCAGCTGCTGAAGAAACGACAGATTCATATGGACACCTCTTTTCTAAGGATTACGGATGCTGTTCAAAGTCAGCCAATTGATGTTTGCGGCGGAAAAAGCGCCTCACTTTATTTTCAGCCGGGCTGGCGGAAATCCCGTATTGCTGTAAAAGCTGTGAAAGGGTTTCTTCCGCATGGGTCAGGCTCATTCCTTCAAATTCAATTTCATAATCGACCTGATCGAAAAAATGACTTTCATCAAAGCAGAGCAGACCGCCTTTGTATGCAAGCTCAATCCGCTTTGTCGTCAACGTTCCGGCGTAAGCAAGCTCCGCCAGCGGGATCTTCAGCGAGGAGAGCTGCTGATAAACATCCCCGTTCGGAAACCGCTGCTCTTCTTTCAGCTGCTCCCATTCAACGGCATCTAAAGGCTGATGCGTTTCGAGCTTTCCGTCCTGGTGAGGCTGTTTTAACGTCAATGTGTAAGCCCCGGCAATTTCACGCACTCGCAAGGCCGCGCCTTGTTCCTTCAACGCGAATGACGCGGTTTCAAAATAATGATTATGCTGGGTGACTGCCTGGTCCGCCGTCAATTGAAAGCCATTAAGCAAAGCTGTAAAGGCTTGTTTATCTAAAATGGACTTGACCTCCATTTCAATCTCCTGGCTCATTCCATCACAACCTGTTCAACGTTCTGATTCTTCCTATCCTTTATTATCGCATACCTGTATCTATCCGACAATGCCCTTTGCTGCGTATTGCTCATTGAAATATGTTAAACTAAAATAGGAATCTCATGGAAAATGAAGCTAGTGATAAGTGGAGGTACAGAATGAAAAAGTTTGTTGTTGAAAAAATTGAAAAGCAGCAGGGCGAATATGTTGCGTCAATAGCTGAACAGATTGCAAAAGAGCGCGCGCAAGCATTAAAAGCCGGAGAACGAATGCTCGTTGATTCGGATCAGCTGGCGTTTATTTACATAATAGAAGATGAAGAACAATTTTATTATGTGAGCTTTCCGCAGCCTACGTGGGCAAGCTTGCATGAAATCTATGTGCAGCAGAGCGGGCTCGGCCTCGACCTGGGGAACGGAGTGACAGTGAAGTTGACCGGGCTGGTGGAGGAGCTGGCTTTCTTAACGGAAAATATTAAAGGAAACAGCAATTACGGCGAAGAGCTTGAAAATGCTGTCGAGGAGATTTTCGGTCAAGATTCATAGAAAAATCGGACGGTGATTGAATGAGCAATTGGGATGTTTTTTTAACGCCTTATAAACAAGCAGTTGAGGAGTTGAAAGTAAAGTTAAAAGGAATCCGCGAGCAGTATCAAAAATCATCGAAGCACACGCCGATAGAGTTTGTCACTGGTAGAGTGAAGCCTGTTTCCAGTATTTTGGATAAAGCCAAACGGAAGAATATTCCGCTGGACCGGCTGGAGGAAGACATGCAGGATTTGGCCGGCGTCCGCATCGTCACGCAATTTGTCGAAGATATTGAAACAGTTGTGGACTTAATTCGGCGGCGCAAGGATTTTGAGATCATGGAAGAACGCGATTATGTCGCCGAAAAGAAGCCGAGCGGCTACCGCTCTTATCATTTGGTTCTCTGTTATCCGGTTCAGACGATTGAAGGAGAGAAAAAAATCCTCGTCGAGCTGCAGGTGAGGACGATGGCGATGAACTTCTGGGCGACGATCGAGCATTCCTTAAATTATAAGTATAGCGGTGAAATTCCAGAGGATATTAAAATGAGGCTGCAACGGGCGGCCGAAGCTGCATTCCGGCTTGATGAGGAAATGTCGATTATTCGCGATGAAGTGCGCGAGGCTCAGCAGATTATTACAACAAAGCAGGAGCAGGAGCGCAAGCTATAAGGTGAAGGAGGAGCCATGTGATGAAATTTACAGTGACGTCCAGAGGAGACGATGTCTCAAACACATTGCAACAACGAATTAAACGCTATTTATTAGACTTCGGCTTAACGTATGATGAACAGGCTCCTGAAATGGTGATTACGGTAGGAGGCGACGGCACGCTTTTACAGGCTTTTCATGATTACAGCGACCGGCTGGAGAATACGGCTTTTGTCGGGATACATACGGGGCATCTCGGTTTTTATGCGGACTGGGTGCCGGATGAAGTCGAAAAGCTTGTGATTCATATTGCCAAAACCCCTTATCAGATCGTGGAATATCCTTTGCTGGAAGTAATTGTCCGCCATGAGGGCGACCTTAAAGCCGAGCGTCATCTGGCGCTCAATGAATGCACGATCAAGAGCATCGAAGGCTCTCTGGTCAGTACTGTCGAAATTAAGGGAGATACATTTGAAGTGTTTCGTGGCGACGGGTTATGCATTTCGACTCCTTCCGGAAGCACCGCGTATAATAAAGCGCTTGGCGGGGCGATTCTTCATCCGTCGCTTGCTTCGATTCAAATCGCGGAAATGGCCTCGATCAATAACCGCGTCTATCGGACGATCGGCTCGCCGCTCGTTCTGCCGCAGCACCATACCTGTTTGCTGAAGCCATTAAACGATGTCGATATTCAAGTGACGATCGATCATTATTCTTTTAAATATCAGCGGATCAAATCGTTGCAATGCCGTGTTGCCGAGGAGAAGGTCCGTTTCGCCAGATTCCGTCCGTTTCCTTTCTGGAAGCGGGTGAAGGAGTCGTTTATCCGTGAATAAGTATACAGCAAAGGTGGACTGGATTGTCGGAAGCGACTGTGATCAGCAGTTGCTTCGGCTTTTTTTACGAGAGGGGTGCCAGCTGTCGAAGCGGACGTTGGCTGATATTAAATTTAATGGAGGGCGGATTTTGCTTAATGGACGCGAAGCAACCGTCAGGGCTACCGTCTATGAAGGAGATCGCGTCACTGTTGAACTGCCGCCGGAGGAAGTTAGCCCGTCGATGCAGCCGGAGAAGCTTGAGCTGAAAATCGTTTATGAAGACAGTCATCTGCTCGTGCTGAATAAGCCGGCCGGGATGGCGACCATTCCTTCACGCGAACACCCGAGGCATTCGCTCGCTAATGCCGTACTCGGTTATTATCAGGAAAAAGCCATCCCGGCGACGTTCCATGCTGTTAACCGGCTTGATAAAGACACATCCGGCTTGCTTGTCGTTGCCAAGCATCGTTTTGCCCACGACCGGCTCTCCAAATTGCAGCAGCAGGGGCGGCTAAAACGACGCTATCTGGCGATTGTCGCCGGTAAGCTGAGCGAGGAGCGGGGGACGATTGATCTTCCCATCGCCAGACAGGATGACAGCATTATCACCCGTCAAGTTGACGCGCGTGGCCAGCGGGCGATTACCCATTATGAAGTTGAGGCTTATTTGGAGCATGCGACCTTTGTCAAGATCGCCCTCGAAACGGGAAGAACACATCAAATTCGCGTTCATTTTTCTCATGTAGGACATCCCCTGCTCGGCGATGATCTGTACGGAGGCCCGGTTGAGCAGATAAAGCGGCAGGCGCTCCATTGCTACCGGCTGGAGGTGGAGCATCCATTTACGGAGGAGATTCTTGTGTTTGAGCAGCCGCTTCCCGGTGATATGAAGACGCTGCTCGGCTAGTCAAAGCTGCGAAATTTTTCTTCGACAAAAGGCATCGTCGAAGGCACCTGGCATACAGTCATTTCCGGATAGCGCAGGGCGGAGAGATGCCCGCCGAAGACACAGCCCGTATCAATATTGACCGTCCGGCCGAGAAAGCGAGGCTCTCTTACCGGAGTATGACCGTAAATAATCCACGGCCCATCCTGATGATTGATCGCCCAATCGCGTCTGACCGGCGTGCCGTCGGGATGTGTTTCTCCTGTTACATCGCCGTAAAGGACAAACGATTTAACACGCTTGCTCGTCCGGCCAATATCTTCAGCGCGAATGCCGGCATGAGCGATGACGACATTTCCGTGATCGAGGACGTGATAGAGCGGCGCGCTCTCCACCAATGTCATAAATTGATCGCGCACTTTCTTGTATTCCTTTTTAGAGAGAGCCTTCAGTTCGGCGACGGTTGTTTCCAGCCCGTGCCGGATTTGAACGTTGCGTCCCAGAAAATAGCGGTACAGTTTATCACAGTGATTGCCTGGTACATAAAATGCCTGGCCTGCGCCCACGAGCTGACCGACGGTCGTTATGACAGTAACGGAATCGGGACCCCGGTCCGTTAAATCCCCGACAAAAGCAAGCTTCCGCCCATCTGGATGAGCGAAGCCGTTCGCGGCATCATAGCCTAATGTTTTAAGTAATGAAGACAATTCCTCATAACAGCCGTGAATATCGCCAATGACATCCAGTTTCATTTCCAGCACCTTCCTTCGTCAGTTTCATCATAGCGATTCGCTACGTTTTAGACAACTACCTTGTTCATGAAAAAAGCTAATGATGAAAGGGTTTCCAAAGGGGTTGACGGTTGACAGCAGATCAAACAATTTCTTAAGATAGAAAAAACTATCAGAAATAATGGTAAGGGTGTGAATGTGCTTGCTTTCTCAACCGGTTACGGATCCTGTATTAATTTTTGCCATTTCGATGGTGATTTTCTTATTAGCTCCCCTTTTGATGGAAAAGCTGAGAATCCCCGGCATTATAGGTTTGATTTTATCGGGAGTGGCCATCGGCCCAAATGGCTTCGGTTTGCTTGATCGCGATCCGACCATTATTTTGTTAGGCACAGTCGGCCTGTTGTATATCATTTTTATTGCCGGTTTGGAAATTGATCTGGACGGTTTTAAGAAGTATCGTACACGGAGCTTAGTATTTGGTACTTTATCATTCACCATTCCTTTTCTTCTTGGTCTGATTGCGACTTATCTATATGGTTATACGCTTGGTGCCGCGATATTATTAGGTTCTTTGCTTGGTTCACATACGTTGCTTGCTTATCCGATCGCCAGTCGGCTTGGGATTTCGAAAAACAAGGCCGTTACTACAGCAGTCGGTGGGACGATCATGACAGATACGTTAGCCTTACTTGTGCTGGCTGTCGTTGCCGGCGCTACACAAGGGGAGCTGACGGCAAATTTTTGGTTTGTGCTGATCGTCTCACTCGGCTTATATGTAGCGGCTATTTTTATTGTCATTCCGCTTGTTGCGACCTTCTTTTTCCGGACGTTTGCCAGTGAAGGGTCATTGGAGTACATTTTTGTGATGACGATGCTGTTTGTGGCGGCTTTTTTTGCAACCGTGATCGGGCTTGAACCGATTATCGGAGCCTTTCTCGCCGGACTGGCGCTCAATCGCTTTATTTTGGAACAGGGGACGCTGATGAACCGAATTAAGTTTATCGGTAATTCGATCTTTATTCCGTTCTTTTTGCTCTCGGTCGGGATGCTGATGGATTTGCGGATTTTGTTTAACGATCCGTCCGCCTGGATCATGGCAGCGATCGTTGTCGTCCTCGTCATTACCGGAAAGTTTTTGGCGGCCTGGGTTTCAGGAAAGATCTTTCATTATTCGACGGAGGAAATTAAGCTGATCTTCGGCCTGTCGATCCCGCAGGCTGCGGCGACGCTGGCAGCGACTCTTGTCGGGTTTGACCTTGGCTTGTTTGATCAGGCGACGGTTAATGGTGTCATTGTGATGATTTTAATTACGTGTATGATCGGGCCTTATACGGTTGAAAAATTTTCGCGCATCATTGCCGTCAAGGAAGAACAGCGGCCATATGAGCCGAATACCGCGCCGGAACGGGTCATCGTTCCGGTGGCCAACCCACAAACGATGGCCTCGCTGCTCGATTTGGCTTTTATCGTTCGCGGACCGTCCCCACAGCCGCTCTATGTGCTTGCCGTGGCCGAGGCGGGCAGGGGAGAAGCACAAGCCCGCCTCGCTCAGGCTGAGAAGCTGCTCGAAAATGCGGTTGCGTATGCGTCGGGTGCGGAGGTGCCGGTTCACATGCTGACGAGAGCGGATTCCAATGTCACCCGCGGGATGATGAGGGCGCTTGAGGAATCACGGATTACGACAGCGGTAATTGGCTGGAACGGTAAGCTGTCAACGCCGCAAAAAATATTCGGCGGCATTCTTGATAATTTACTTGAACGTTCCACGCAGATGATTATGGTGGCAAAGCTGGGTCACTCCTTAAATACGACAAGAAGGATCGTCATTCTGATTCCGTCAGGCTTTGATCATAAGCCTGGGTATTATGAAGCGGTGCGCCATGCTAAGCAAATCGCGAACCAGGTCGGAGCGACGATCGCCTGCTTTGTTATGAAAGATTCAATCGCTAGTTATGAAGAAAGCTTTCAGGAAGTCAGGCCAAATGTTCAGGTGTCCTGGCAGCAGTTGAGCTCATGGAATGAATGGCACGAGACATATATGCCGTTACTCCGCCGCGATGACATCGTCGTCGTGTTCAGCGCCCGCAGAGGGACGGTCGCCTGGCATCCACAGCTGGAAAGCCTACCGAGAACGCTCGCCCATTCCGGACCCGAAAGCTTTATTATGTTCTATCCGCCGGAACCGGAGCCGGTTGATTTGCGCGGAACAAGAGGAACAGCGGTGCCGCGCACTGTCTTGGGGAAAAAGTCATATGAATAAGAGGCCAGTGAAGCTGCTGAAAAAGTGAAAATCGTACTTTTTCAGCAGCCGCTATGAATAACGGCTGTTTTACTCAAAGGAATCAATCAGTTTGTGTCGAACCTATCTATAGAACAAAAAGGTATGATATAATTCTTAGTACTTGGTATTAATAACAACTCGCAATGGGGGAAAACAAATGATTCAACTATCTTTAGCTGATCGTACATATGTGGTGATGGGTGTCGCGAATAAGCGCAGTATTGCCTGGGGAATTGCACAATCATTGGCGAATGCCGGCGCGCGCCTCATCTTTACTTTTGCCGGAGAACGCCTCGAGAAAAATGTCCGCGACCTTGTTGAGACACTGGAACGGGAAGATCACCTGATTTTACCGTGTGATGTGACAAACGATGAGGAAATCGAGAAAACGTTTGCGCAAATCAAAGAGGAAGTGGGCGTCATTCATGGTCTCGCCCATTGCATCGCCTTTGCCAATAAAGAGGAACTTGAAGGTGAGTATTTGAATACGACGCGGGAAGGGTTTTTGCTAGCTCATAACATCAGTGCGTATTCGTTGACAGCTGTTGTCAAGGCAGCGCGCCCGCTCATGACGGAAGGAGGCAGCGTCGTTACTCTCACTTACTTGGGAGGAGAACGGGTTGTCCGTAACTACAATGTTATGGGCGTCGCCAAAGCGTCGCTTGATGCAAGCGTAAAATATTTGGCCAATGATCTTGGGAAGGATAATATCCGCGTCAATATGATCTCAGCAGGCCCAATCCGCACTCTAGCCGCAAAAGGAATCGGCGGCTTCAATGATGTCTTGAAGGAAATTGAAGAGCGCGCGCCGCTGCGCCGGACGACAACGCAGGAAGAAGTCGGCGATACGGCATTATTTCTAATGAGTGACCTGTCGCGCGGCATGACCGGGGAAATGCTCCATGTCGATAGCGGCTACAATATTTTGTCATTATCCTAACAAAAAAGGCTGGAATAAAAGGTTGTTTTTTTACCTTTTGCTCCAGCCTCTTTCTTCGTGGAAAGCTGTTATTTTGCCAGAAATGAAAGCCTGATTTTTGGGGAACCACGAAAATGCACGGGGAAAGTCGCAAAATAAGAGAAAAAACAGAAAACTACCTTGAGCAGCGGAACTTTCGCCGCTATACTGAGATTGTCGCAAATGATATTCGAAGTTAGGAGCGGTTAGGATGTTGCAGGAAGAGCGCTATAAAAAAATACTGAACCTACTAAAACAAAACGACTCCGTCAAAGTAACGGAACTAGTTCATGTGCTCAATGTATCAATCGATACGGTAAGGCGTGACCTGGAAAATATGGAAACGAAAAAGCTGTTGAAACGTGTGCACGGCGGCGCCATTTTACCCGAGAATCGGGGCGATCAAAATGTATTCTCCTATCGGGAAAGCAAAAATAAAGAGAAAAAAATGGAGCTTGCTGAGCTGGCCTGTGAATATGTCTCGGAGGGGCAAGCGATTGCGTTGAACGCCGGCACGACGACAATGGAAATCGCGAAGAAGCTGGCGGAGAGCTTCGAGCGGTTGACGGTCATTTCCAATGGCCTGCGCATTATCGAACACTTCTCTCATAAACCCGGGTTTACCATCATCGTTCCAGGAGGGATTCTCGATCAGGAGGAATACGCGCTTTATGGTAAGAAGTGTGAGGAGGACATTGGAAACTACAATATTGATCAGGCGTTTATTTCCATCAATGCGATTTCGCTAAGCAAAGGACTGACCGACTTCCGCATTCATGAGATTGATATTATACGAGCAATGATGGAAAATGCACGACAAACAATTATCGCTGCTGACTCCAGTAAGTTCGAAAAAGTATCATACCTCAACGTATGCCCACTGGAGGGCATTGATATGATCATTACCGATTCCTCGGTAAACGAAGAGACAATCGCCGCATATAGCAAAGCAGAGGTAAAGATTGTACATAGATAATGTTGATTTTATATTCTTTAAAAAACGAGTAGCCATGTAAAGCATTCGACACCACTCCACAGGGTCGAATGCTTTTTTGCTGTGAAAGAAAGATTAACTTTGTTGAAGATGCTGTTAATTTTATATTTCATTTCAATTGTTATTTGTAATGTTCCGTACGAAAAATTGGAATTTTTATAATATTAAGGGTTAATACACTATTATTCCTTTTTTAATATGAAGTGATGTTAAGATATTGCAAAAAAACGCAAAAACAATTGCGTTAAAATACTGTTTTTAATATATTCGGATTGAACAAGGGATATGAATCTCTGACTTACTATCCCATGGGTCATTCAGTAGGGAGGTCGAAAAATTCTGCTGTTCACCAAAGCCAAAAGAGAGCAATAATGGCGCGGCATACTCGACAGATTGCCGGCGAAAGTCGAGGAAGTTCAGCTATATTTGCATCTCCAATCGACAGAATTGAATGAACATTGAATTTGCTTTGACCTACTGCGCAGAGGAGAAAGCCGCTTTTTTTCTCCTGTCACAACGCGCAGCAAGCTGACAGACCCTGTTGCACATAGATAGCAGATTCTAAAAAAGGAGAGGAACAAAGCATGTTCAAAAAAAGGTGGATCGTGACGTGGATGGTGTTAGTAACGTTAATTGTGCAAAGCTTCAGCCTGACTACCGTCTTAGCCGAAGAATCAGAAAGTTTGAAAGGGCTGGTGTTTGACCCGAACAGGCAAAACTCTGTAGAACTTGAGCAACCGTTGGAAAATGTCCCGGCAACGTTTGAGATGATCGCGAAATTTGAGCCAGACCGGAATGAACGCCAAATATTGTTTGGTAATTATTCCGCTGCTTCCAATCCATCCTTTAGCATCGAACTTTGGTCTGACAACACATTACGTTATTACGAGGTATCCAATGAAACAAGAAACATGCGGACGGATGCCGTTGTTCCGACTGACGAATGGGTTCACCTCGCTTGGATCCGGGATGCAGAGAAGGACACAGTGACTTTCATTTTGAACGGCAAAATTGTGCATGAAGCGTTTGCCACGGATTTACCTGCACAGTTTGATTTGAATCATCTTCACAGCATCGGCACGGATCCAAGGAATGGCCTGCATATGAGCGCTGAGGTTAAAGAAGTACGCTTGTGGAGCGAGGTGCGTACTCTTGATGAGCTAACAGAGAATAGAGATACTGAGCTTCAGGGCGGTGAAGCGGGCTTGATGCACCTCTGGGAGCTGGATAAAGTAGACCTGACCGAGGAACAGCCTATCGTTCATGACAAAGCGGGCAATATCAACGGTGTGGCGAAAGGATATGAGGCGCCATATCAAGGCGAGTTTACAGGAACCGGTATTGATTTTGCCGATGGACGTACGGACTTGGCTACAGACATCATGGAGGAAGGGCCTCGAACGGTTGAGGCATGGCTGAACGTACCAGTCAATACGCCGGGCAGCCAACGAGTCGGTGTTATTCTCGGAAACTACTGGGGCGGTTCTTACGATGATATCCCGGAATTTAGCTTCGAAGTTTACAACAACAGTACGCCGAGACTTTATTGGAAAGGCATTAAGGACAATACCTTGAACTATATTGCCAACGGTGTCAGCATCAATCGGGGCGATTGGGTTCATGTCGCGATAGTGCTGGATGACGAAGAGAACACAGCAACGACTTATATTAACGGTAAGCAGGAGCATACAGCAGCGCTTCGTGATGATGAAGAGATGCCGGAGTTGCTGCCGTCCAAAGCAGGTACTCTCGGTCTGAAGATCGGCTCTGACTACCGGTATGAAGACGACGGGACACCTACAATGGCGTTCGGAGGGGAAATCGCCGATGTTCGCGTCTGGTCAACGGTGCGGACGGCAGAAGAGATCCAGCAGAATTACAATACGTTTTTGACTGGAAATGAGGACGGACTAATCGGCAACTGGAAGCTGGATGAGAGGGTTGACGACCTCTATCCGGACAACTCGGCGCAGCAAAATGATGCGATTGTTTTTGATCCAGGGGCTTTTACGTGGCAGCCGGCAGATTTTCCTGATGGCGACTACAGAATCGCCGTTCTTCCGGATACACAATATATGGCGCGTCAGTTTCCTGAGGGGATGAGAAACTATTTTGCCTGGATGAGAGATAATGCGGAAGAGCTGAATATCGATTTGGCGATCAGCGTTGGCGATATTGTCGATACCCCAAACAGCATAACGGAATGGGAGGTTGCTGCTGAATCCTACTCTTATCTGGATGGTGTCATTCCTTATGTTTTGGCGACGGGCAATCATGACGTCGTTCGGAACGGGTTGAATCGGGATTACACAAATTTCAATAATCATTTCCCTTACAGCAAATATTCAGAAGAGCCGACCTTTGGCGGGGCGATGGTAGAAGGCAAGATGGAGAACACCTATCATTTCTACGAGCTTGGCGACGTGGAATATATGGTTATTTCACTTGAATTCGCGCCAACTGCCGAAGTGTTGGAGTGGGCCAACGAAGTCGTGGCGGAGAATCCGGACAAGCGAGTCATTGTAACAACACATACGTATATGTACCATAACGGAGAGTTTATTAGCACGGATCATCATCACTCTAACAGGCACTATTTTAGTGATGCCATGGACGGCCCTGAAATCTGGGAAGAGTTCGTCAGCAAGCATGACAATATCGTGCTCGCTCTGTCCGGCCATATTGGTTATCCCGATATCGTCGTAAGAGAAGACATCGGCGTGAATGGCAATGTTGTGCAGAATGTGCTGGCGGACTCCCAATACATGGAACCTAGAGATCTTGGCATGATCATGATGATGACGTTCAAGGAAGGCAGCAATGACGTGGAGGTCAATTGGTACTCGGTCAAATATGACCTTTTCTATCGTGAGAGAAACCAGTTTACGATGCCGTTGAATCTTTATGATAATCCTACACCGCCAAAGGATGAAGATGAAGATAAGGATAAGGACCAAGACCAAGGTGGAGGTTCTGGTGGTGGAAGTGGAGGCGGTGGATCATCACGTCCAGGTGGTGGAGGATCAACCCCACCGCCAGCTGATCAGGAGCCTGGTGACGGATCAGAGCCAGGGAATGAGGAAGAGAACGATTTTGGAGTAGAGGTAGGGTTTGACCAGAATGAAGTGGACGAGGTGACAGTAGAACGTGAAGGAGAAGCTGTCGCGATCAAGGTAGAAGCTTCACCGGAGACGGAAAATATTAACGTCAGTTTGGACAATAACTCTGTCAATCAAATCGTTCAGGACGGTCATTCAGTCGTCGTTCAAACTCCACTTGGCGACATGACGATTGATGCGGAGACGATCGCTCAGCTTGCGGGGCGCGATCTAAGCATTGAAATTGGACAAGGTGCACAGGTCAATGGCCAGCCGGTGAGAACGGTGAAGCTGCTGTCGGACGGTGAGGAAGTAGCTGATTTTACCGGTAAAGTGACGGTGTCGGTTCCTTATGAGCAGGAAGCCGCTAACGGCCTTGTTGTTTACAAAGTGACGGATGAAGGTCGAGTGATCGTGCCGCTATCGAGAGTTGTGGACGGACAAATCGTGTTCATCGCCGATGGCTCAGGGACGTTCACGGTCGGAAACAATGAGAAATCCTTCACGGACACGCCTGGACATTGGTCGGATGAGCACGTCAACTTTGTGACGGCAAGGGAAATGTTCGTAGGTGTATCGGAGAATGAATTCGCGCCAAACGGTTCGATGACGAGAGGAATGCTTGCGACCGTACTTGGCCGACTGCTTGGCGTAGAAGAAAGTAATGCAGGATCTGGCGGATTCACCGATGTGAATGCGGAGGCTTATTATGCACCGTATATTGCTTACGCCAGCGAGCATGGCATCGTCAATGGAACCGGCAACGGTCAGTTCGCCCCGAATCGCGAAGTGACGCGCGAGGAGATGGCGACAATGGTCGTACGCTTTATGGAGCATGCCCGGATTCAAGCTGGAACACAAAATAGCTACGAAGGATTTGAAGACGATGCACAGATAGCTGCCTGGGCGGCGGATGCGATTCAGCTCTTGCAGGAAGCCGACATTCTTGACGGCAAGCCGGGAAATGTCTTCGATCCTAAGGGAGATGTGACACGCGCGGAAGTGGCGAAAGTGATGCAGCTTATGCTGGAGGCTTATGTATACTAATGGTGATACAACTGAATAAGGTTTAGAAAATGAAATCTCCATTGTCCCATCTTTTAGATGAGCAATGGAGATTTTTTGTTCATTTTGTAAACAAGCAGGCTATCACTGCTTCTGTGCTGCAGCTTTATCCTTGCTGCTGACCTGAACCGAACGTTTGCTGGAATAACCATGGCCAAAAGCCGCCGCCTTGCCCGCCGCCAGGATGATGTCCGCCACCTTGGCCTCCACCAGGAGGCCATCCGCCTCCCTGGCCTCCGCCAGGGTGCCATCCACCGCCTCCACCTGGTGGTATGCCCGGTCTTGGCGGGATCGGGCCGTAGTAAGGAGCGATGCCGACGAGATCGACATGGCTGACCTGCAGGAACTGCGGCTGATAGTAAGGGGGCTGATACAAAAACATCGAAACCATCCCATTTTGCCGGTTGAAATCAGTAATGTAGGCAACGACCTGACCATAGCCGGAAATGGAAGTCGTAATCCACTGGTTGACGTAATTGCCGACGACATTCGGAGGGAGGAACTGGACAGACGGTTGCTGGCGCATCGGCTGATGAGGGTAAGGATAATGCTCATTCATCTCAATCTACTCCTTTTCCTTTTTCATGCTAGTAGCCTATGTACAAAGAAAAAAAAGGTGTTTGTCTAGCCGGGAAAAGTGGATTGATACAAGCAGCTTTTTGCATAACGTAATAGTAACGCCGGTAAAAAGAGGAAGTGGGCGCAATGAGCCTGACGCCATTTGAGTTTTTGATTCTTGCTTTAGCGGTTTTTCGCCTCACTCATTTGCTCGTCTTTGATACGATTTGTGAATTCATCCGCAAACCGTTTCAGACCCTCGTTGAAGAAAAACAGGAAAACGGGGAAACGGTGACGTTTATCGAACCTAAAGGGAGAGGCATCCAGCGCTTTATTGGCATGCTTTTAAGCTGCTATTGGTGTATGGGGGTCTGGTGTGCTCTATTTTTATATGCAGGGGTAACGCTCTATCCTGTTGTTTTTCACCCGGTCCTCGTCATCCTCGCGCTGGCAGCACTGGCAGCGATGTTGGAAGCGTGGGTTAAATCAGTCGGTGAATAACTAAGGGGTGATGATATGAAGGGGATTATTTTAGCAGGAGGAAGGGGGAAAAGGCTCTATCCGTTAACAAAGTCCGTCAATAAACATTTACTCCATGTTCACGGTAAGCCGATGATCCATTGGGCGCTTGTGAAAATGAAAGAAGCCGAAGTAACAGAAGCCGCCATTGTCATTAATTGCGGGGAAAGAGCGATGTTCACTGAAGCACTCCAGCCGTTTGAACATCTCTACCCTGTTTATCAGTTTATTGAGCAGTCCGCTCCAAATGGGATTGCCGCCGCCCTGGCACTCACTGAGGATTTTGCGAACGGAGAGAAGTTCGTCGTACTGCTTGGTGATAATTTATTTGAAGACGATTTAACCGATTATCTCGCCGTCTATCTACAATCGGATCAACCTGCGCAAATTTTGCTTTCGCCGACAGTCACTCCAAAGCAATTTGCGATTGCGACATTTTCAGCAGAAAATGAGCTCGTCTCTCTGCAGGAAAAGCCTGATTTAAAAGGAAAGCAATGGGCGGTGACGGGAATTTACTGTTTTGATGCGACTGTTTTTCGTCATATTGATGCCATTGCACCCTCTGCACGAAATGAGCTGGAAATTACCGATGTTCTCATTCGTTACCTCAAAAAAGGAGAACTGGAATGGCGCAGGCTGAAAGGGTGGTGGATTGATGCCGGAACGCATCAATCCTATCAGCTGGCAAATGAGTGGTTAGGTGGTTATTAAGGGGGATAAGCATGCGACGATCAATCCTTATTACAGGCGGAGCAGGATTTATCGGTTTGAATCTTGTTTATTACCTGCTGGAAATGAATGACGGGGACGTGACGATCTTTGATTCACTTACGTATGCGGCGAATCGCAGGGAGTTGGAGAAGCTGAAAGAGGAGCCGCGGGTTCAGTTCATTGAAGGGGATGTGACAAAGCAAGCGGAGGTGGAGCAGCTTTTTCAGAGGTCCTATGATGTCGTTGTTCATCTGGCGGCGGAAACCCATGTTGACCGGAGCATCGCGAAGGCGAAACCGTTTTTGGATACGAATATGATCGGGACGTATCATCTGCTTGAGCAAGTGAGGCAGGGACGGTGCGGATTGCTGCTTCATATGTCGACAGATGAAGTTTACGGTTCGCTCGAATCGACGACGGAGCCGCTAACGGAAGAGGCGCTTCTCCGACCGGGCAATCCGTATGCCGCCAGTAAAGCAGGAGCCGACCTTTTGATCCATTCGTACGTCCAGACCTTTTCCCTCCCGGTCATTATTATGCGTGCCGCCAACAATTACGGGCGCTATCAGCATGCTGAAAAGCTGATTCCGAAAGTGATTGTGCATGCGTTGGAAAATAAAACGATTCCGCTTTACGGTGATGGCGCGCACCGCAGACAATGGCTGCATGTTCGGGATCATTGCATGGCGATTGTCAATATTATGAAAAAAGGAGTACCAGGCGACATCTATCACATTGGCGGTACGCGTGAATATACAAATCTTGAAACAGTGAAACGTATTTTGCATCTGCTCGGTAAAAACGAAAAGCTGATCTCATTTGTCGAGGATCGGAAGGGTCATGACAGACGGTATGCGCTATCCTCGGAAAAGCTCAAAAAGCAGCTCGGCTGGCAGCCTGTCACGTCGTTTGAACAAGGACTTGAGGATACGGCTTTATGGTACCGGAATCAATGGAGAAAAGGGGCGTTTCGATGAAGGTGCTCATTACGGGGGGGATGGGGCAGCTGGGGAGAGCCTTTTATCAGCGGCTGAAGAACAAAGCGGATGTCGTAGTCTGTGGAAAAGAGCAGCTTGACGTGACGAGAGAAGCAGAGGTGCGCGCCGTGCTGGAAAAAGTACAGCCGACTCTCGTCATTCATTGCGCCGCGCTGACGGACGTTGATCAATGTGAGCGCGAGCCGGAACGCGCCTTTCGCATTAACAGTCATGGCTCTTTTCATGTCGCCCGCTCCGCCGCCCAGGTAAAGGCTGATGTAATTTCCATCAGCAGCGATTATGTCTTTTCCGCTTATTCCTCAACGCCGTATGAACCGGACAGTCCCCCCTCTCCGCTATCTGTTTATGGAGCGAGCAAATGGATTGGCGAGCAGCTGACGTTGCAGGCCCATCCGCGCGCCTTGATTGTCCGCACCGCCTGGCTATATGGCGGTCATGAAAACGACTTTATCGAAAAAATTGTAGCGCGGGCCGCTTTGCAGCGCACTATCTCGGTCGTCGATGATCAAATCGGCTCCCCTACCTATGTTGAGGATGTAGTTAGCTATTGTTTGCGTTTATTCGAAGGCGGCGCGCGTGGCCGTGTGTTTCATGTGACGAATAGAGGGAGCTGCAGCCGCTATGAAATGGCGAAGGTGATCATGGAATCGTTGCAGCTGGATCAGATTACGGTCGAGCCGGTCAAAACTGTTAGGCAGCCCGGAGTCGCCGTTCGTCCACCGCGCACCATCTTAGGGTTGGATCAGTTGCCGGCTGCCGGACTGCCGGAGCCGGCTCATTGGAAGCCGACGCTTATTCGCTATTTGCAGGAAAGGAGGCAAAGACGATGATTACCGGAGTGAAGCTGAAGCAGATTACGAAGCATTGTGATGATCGCGGTTTTTTCGCGGAGCTTGTCCGCAATGATGAAGACCTGCTGTCACAATTCGGACAATGGTCGCTTTCAAAATCGTATCCCGGGGTGATCAAAGCGTTTCATTATCATAAAGAGCAGGATGATGTTTGGTTTTTTGTGGCGGGAAATGCCGAGGTTGTGCTCTATGATTTGCGGGAGGAATCGCCGACGAACGGGGAAACGCAGGTGTGCTATATGGGAGAGGACAATCCGCTCATTTTGACGATTCCCGCCGGAGTGGCTCACGGCTACCGGGTGCTCGGTGAAACTCCGGTCGTCATGATGTATTTGACGACGAAGGCGTATCAGGTGGAGCGGCCTGATGAATATCGTCTTGCCTATGATGATCCTCTCATTTCATTTGATTGGGAGACGAAGCATCGATGAAGGCAAAGCGGGTGCTCGTCCTGACCCATCATGGCGGCGGCGGGGTGAGGCTGTTTCGTCAGCAGTGGGCAGTCGAACATAATGCCGAGCTACTCATCCTTTTTGTCCGCGAGCAAAGACTGATTCTCTGTGAAGCGGAGACTGAAAGCGAGTGGCCGCTGACAGCGCTGGACAGCCCCGCCTTTGTCCAACAACTAACATCGACTCCACTCGATGCCGTGATGATTGACCACGTTTGGGGATTTCCGCTTGAGCGGCTGCTTTCATTTTTGGAGCTTTTTCCGGTGCCATATGACATCCACATTCACGATTATCTCGCCGCCTGCCCCCAGCTTTTCTTTATTACGCCAAAAGGACACTATTGCGGACAGGAGAAAGAGGTACGAATATGCCGCCACTGCAGCAGGACAGGAATCGGACGGCGGCTGATGGAGGAGATGGTCGGGCGCGCGGGTTCAATTGAAGAATGGAGGCGATGGCAGCTTGAGCTTTTGCAAAAAGCACGGCGCATCATCGTTCCCAGTCAGTCAGCAAAGCAAGTGATGCAAGGCTATTTTCCCGAGTTGGATTATGTCGTTCAGCCCCATCCTGTTTATCGTCAGCCGCCGCCAAATGGAGAATCGAAACGATCACGGGAGCTGCGGATCGGGATTGCCGGCCATATGGCGGTCCATAAAGGCTCGAAGCAGGTGCTGGAGCTGATCGGCAAGCTCGATCGGCGAAAATTGCCGGTAAAGCTGTTTCTCTATGGCAACGCCGATCATCTCTTGGCGAAGAAAGCAAGTCCCGTTTTTATTCAGCGCGGGGAATTTCAACGTGACCAGCTGCCGGCCCTCCTTGCTGCCGATCAAATCGACCTCGTCCTGATCCCATCAATCTGTCCAGAAACGTTCTCTTATACGACCCGCGAAGCGTTAAATAGCGGCTATCCAGTGCTCTGCTTTGAACTCGGTGCCCAGGCCGAAGCCGTCCAGGAAACGGACGGAGGCTGGACCGTTGCCCCGTTCCACGCCGAAGCGCTCTATCAGAAAATAGCGGAGCTTCTCAGTCAGCCGGATGAGGTGCGCCTGGCGGCAAGGCGATTGCAAAAAAAGCGGTCGGCCCGGTGACAGCTGAAAAAAGGGCTTGTCAAAAGGTTGTGTTTCTACCTTTTGACACAGTCCTCCTCGTTCATGCGGGAAAATAGCTTAGCAGTTTGGCGAGGCGATTCTCAAACGTATGATGGCGGGTGACGGCAAGGTAGCTCTTGTTGGCGGCCTGCTCGGCGTCGGTGGGATTGGCGAGCAGCTGCTTAATCTTATCCGGCAATTCCTCTTTTGTTCGGAAGGACGGGATTTCATCGACGGAAAAAAAATCATGAAGCTCAGTACGGTATTCCGTGAGCTGGAGAGCGCGACAGCTGGCGATTTCAAATGTACGATTGTTCAGGCTCGTGCCTTTGACTCCGGTTGAATTATCATTTGCCGGATCGCTGTCCGAGCGGTATGTGTTCAGGACGATCCGGCTGCTTGTGTAAAATAGAGCAACGTCTTGCGGAGTAACCCATCTTGAGACGACGTTGACATGCGAAGGCAAGGAAATATCCTTCCATTCGCCGACGACCGTGATTGGAAGGGGAAGATGGTCTGCAAGAAAACGAATTAAGTCGACCCGCGCCTGATAAGGGTAGCCGACGAGGCAAATGGAGGAGGCCAGCTCATCAAGCTGTTTTCCTCGTTTGTACACATCCGGATTCGTCGCCAAAGGGAGAAAGGCTGTATCAGTGAAGCCGAGCTTCCGGTAGTAGCTCAGCGCCTGGCGGTCAATCGTAAAGGCTTTTTTGGCATAGGGCAAAACCTGCAAGGATCGGTCGATCATATAAGGATCCTCCGTCAGCCAGACAGCAAGGGGGATCTCGTTTTTCTGAAGCCATTCAAAAAAACGGACATCCAGCTGGTAGCCGAGCAGCGTCAGGACGAGATCCGGCTTTTCCTGCCGGCATGATTCAATGAGTGCTTCGGTGTTCAGCGGATGGGCCGGTGCGAGGCTGCTGCTGAGGGCAAGGTTGTGAAGCGCGGAAACGATCGAGTCTTCAAAATACCGATACACCTTGCCATAGCCTGAGCGCAGCACCAGCACATGCCTGTTGGCGGTCATCATGTGAGCGCAACGCTGATCTGGTTCAGAGCAGCCTGCCCTTCAGGAATTTCAGCTCCGTAAATAAAGCCTTTTACCGACATGTTTTTGTATTCGGTTGTCAGAGGGAGCGCGATTTCGAAATCGGAAAAACGAACCGTTTCCCCGCTGTCGATTTGCTGTAGGTGAAGCGGTCTCAGCCAGATTTCGCCACTGTCTTTCATCTTTTTATGGCTGTGCCCTTCAAGGTACTGCCATTCCCCGTAGAGCTGTTCATCCTCGACGATGAATTCATCGAGCTGCCGCTTCCGCGGATGGGTGATTTTACCTGAAATATTGGCAAGAGAAGGCTGACTGAAAGCAAGGCAAATGACAGGGCTTGATAACGGCTCCATTCCATGATTTTTAATCAGGAAGCTTCCTTTAATGATAACAGGTTCCTCATTATGCTCGACCCGCGAAGGAACAAGCAATGAATAAATAAAGTAGCAGGAAAACGGTTCTGCTCCTTCCGGTAGCGCCTGCCCGGGCTGATCCTCCTGCAGCTGTTCTTCTAATGAAGCAATCATCGCCGCCTGGTCAGCAATCTTTTTTTGATGCTTCTCAATAACACGGTAATATTTCTTCAGCTCAGAGCGATAATGAATTAATTTTTGTTGCAGCTGTATCGTGGAATCATCTTTTTTCGTTGATAATCGTGAATCCATAATGCTCCTCCTCTCATCCAGCTTATAAATATGTATGAAGGCAAGCGGTGAAGAAGAATCAAAAAATAAGAGGATGTCTCAAAAGGGGGTTATTTCCTTTTGAAACATCCTCGAAGAGGGCTTCATCGCGCACTGTCTCTCAGCCGGAAGCGATCTGTTTCCAGCTGAGTTTCTCATGTTGCAGTGGCTCCACCTGCTGTTTCGGAGAGTCTGTCAGGCTTTTCTTTAGTGCTTTCCTGGAAAGACGAGCGGGCATTGTGGAGGGAATTTGTCTGTTTTGCAGATGACGTCGGCTACAGGAAGCTCTTTGCGCGGTTTGCAGTAAGCAGCTTCCACTTCCAATTTGACGTCAGCAATCACATGAACATCTAAGCAGAAGGTTAAGGAAATATCCAGCTGATCGAATGTTCCTGTGCAGACAATTTCAGAGTCGCACTCGCCGTGAGAAATAAATGATTCAACGACTGTTCCTTCCGGAGCGCATAAATAGAATGTTTGGATTGTCGCGAACTCAATTGGATCAGACGTACAAATCACATTGCCGTTTTGGTCTAAAATATCAACTTCAAGCAATCCTTTCGCTAATACTTTGACCTTTTCAAGAGTAATGTCATTCCCGTCACCTAATGACACTTCAACTTCACTGCGGCCACCGGATTGGAACACTTCCTGAGTGAAAAGGGAGTCCTCCAGCACGCGGCATTGGCTGCTGAAATTAGGGAAGTTTGCTAGGAATGTACATAAATCAACAGCTGGCGTTGGAGTTTGTGTGCAAGAGAACAAGTTAGACAGCTCCGGTTCGCGAAAACTGATAGTCGGTAAGTCAATCTGACGAGTCACCCAGTCAAAAACTTTAGGCACTCTAATGCAGACACTGTGTTTCTTAAGACTCATTTCTATACCTCCTAAAAAATTTATTTACCTGTTCATGAAGCTCAATTAGGTGAGTGTGAAGTAGGTAATCGGACTACTGTATAGTATGAAGCCCTGCCGAAATTGTGCAACGACACGGAAATGTTTCAAAAAAAGGACAGCAAATCAATGGAAGCCGAACTTCACACAGGCAAGGAGGAGGCTGCTGCATATAGTAGTAGAAGAACGATTCAGGAGGGATCATTTATGAAAAAAACATTTCGCATGCAACCAGCTCCAAAGCCGACATTTCGCTCCCCTAAGCCGAAACCAAAACCGAAAGCAGCAATCGAAAAAAAATCAACGGGCTGCTGTGGAAAAAAACGGATTCAGCCATAACGGGGCTCAGGGGTGTCCTAAAAGGAGATCGTTTTCCTTTTATGACATCCCGCTCTTTTATGAAAGACAGTAAGGAAAAATCGTTTGGGAGCAATCGGGAAAGGGCGTCAGCTTCCCCCCTCGTAACGGCCCCTTCCCTTCCTTCTAAAAAAATCCCGCTGTGTGGTTTTTCATTTGCGGGCGATTGATCTAAAAAAGAGCCGTGACTTCATTCAAGGCTTACACATATATGTAAGGCAGAATGAATTTTGAACAAAGTTTGGAGTGAAGAGCATGATACCTCTTATTCAATTGGATAGACAGTTTCAATCGATTAAAAAGGAAATAATGAACGCTTTTGAACGCGTTGTCGATAGTGGCCACTATATTTTAGGAAATGAAGGAGCAGCATTGGAGCAGGAATTAGCCCATTTTTTAGGAGTGGCCCATCCGGTGGCTGTCGCGAACGGGACGGATGCTCTTGTCTTAGCGTTACGAGCGTTGGAGATCGGGCCGGGCGATGAGGTCATTACGACCCCTTTTACGTTCTTTGCCACGGCCGAAGCAATTGCCCGGGTTGGCGCGACACCTGTTTTTTCTGATATTGAAGCCGGCACTTATAATCTCGATCCCGCTTTATTGGAGGAAAAAATCACCTCAAAAACGAAAGCGATTATCCCCGTTCACCTGTTTGGCAAGCCCTGCGCGATGAAAGAAATCAACGAGATCGCCAAACGCCATCAGCTCTATGTGATCGAGGATGCCTGTCAGGCTTTTGGGGCTGATATTGGAGGAAAGCGTGTCGGAACATTTGGCGACATCGGCTGTTTCTCCTTTTTCCCGACGAAAAACCTCGGAACGCTTGGTGATGGGGGACTCGTCGTAACCGCTGATGAGACCCTCGCCAAACGAATCCGCAAATTACGTCATCACGGCAGCACCGCAAAATATTATCATGATGAAATTGGCTATAACAGCCGTCTTGATGAAATTCATGCCGCGATTTTGCGGGTGGCCTTGAAGAAAATCGATCTCTGGAATGAGCAGCGCCGGAAAAAAGCGGCGGTGTACGCCAAAGCGTTTCAACATTCAACGGTCGGTGTTCCTATGGAAGAAAAAGAACAGACGCATATTTATCATCTCTATAATATAGAAGTCGAGCATCAGGCAGAGCTGAGCGAGACGTTGGCGCAGCAGCAAATTGCCAGCGGCGTGTATTATCCGTTACCCCTCCATTTACAGGATGTTTTTGCCGGTCTCGGTTATAAGAAAGGCGACTTTCCGGTTGCCGAGCAAACATCTGAACGCCTTTTGGCGATCCCGATGCATCCGTTTCTCACCTCTTCCGAACAAGAAAAGGTCATTGCCGCAATCCTCGCCTTCGAGCAACGCAAAGGAGGGAGCCGGATATGAAACGTGGAATCGGCCTGATTGGCTGCGGGAGAATGACGCAAAAGCATATTGAAACGATTGGCAAACTGACAGATGCCTATATCGCGGCGATCAGCGATATTTCAATGGAGAGAATGAAGGCAGTTCATGAAGAGCTGCTCGCGCAAAACCGTGTAACGACACGGTTTGCGATGTATCAAAACTATCAGGAGCTTCTTGCCGATCCTAATGTGGACCTCGTTGTGATTGCGACAACGTCCGGCACCCACAGTGCGATCGCGAAAGATTGCTTGCTGGCGAAAAAGCATACGATTGTGGAGAAGCCGCTGGCCCTGTCACTTGATGAATCACGAGAGCTCAATCAATTAGCGAAAAAAGTAGAAAAAAGCTTGTTCGTTTGTCATCAAATGCGTCATCGCCCCATATTGTTTACGATAAAGGAGCTAATTGACCGCGGAGCGTTGGGCCGTCTTCATCTTGCTGTCGTGATGATGGAAATTCAGCGTTCCGACTCGTATTATCAGGCAGCAAAATGGAGGGGAACATGGGATCAGGATGGTGGGATGCTCGTTAATCAAGGAATCCATTTAGTCGATTTAATGCTTTGGTATATGGGAGAAGCGAAGGAAATTTACGGTGATCTCCATAAAGTCAATCAGCGGAAGGAAACGGAAGATATCGCCCTTGGCATGGTGAAGTTTTCCAATGGCGGACGGGGACTCATCCAGGCCAATACGGTTACGCAGCCAGCTAATCTCGGCTATTCTATTCGGCTATTCGGTGAAAAAGGGACGATTGTCGTCAGCGGGAAGAACTTTGATCACCTCGAACGATTTGAAGTAACAGGGCAGGAACCCTTGACCGGACAGCTTGATCAGCTTTTGGAGGATCGGAGCGAGCAGCTACGCATGTACAACCATATTCTTGCCGAGTTAGCAGGAAAGCGGGATCAGCTGACGGTAAGTGGGACAGAGGCAGAAAACGCGCTGGAGCTTATCTTCGCCCTTTATGAATCAAGTCGGCAAAAGCGCCCCGTATCACTTCCTCTTCATACGTTTGCCACCAAAAATATGAAGGAAGGGGAGGCAGATCATGAAAAATAAGCATGTGCTTGTGACTGGAGGAGCCGGCTTCATCGGTTCGCAACTAGTCAAACGACTCATGCCGTTGGCGAAAAAGATTACGGTGATTGATGATTTAACGACAGGCAATCGGCAGGCTGTTCCCGTGGCTGACCATGTGACGTTTGTCGAAGCAAGCATCACGGATGCAGATGCGGTAACGCCGCATTTAGCCGACGTGGACATTTTGTTTCACGTTGCCTGTCGCAATCTTGTCCATTCCGTGGAAAACATGGAACAGGATTTAGAAGTCAATTTGTTAGGCTGCTACTCCCTGCTCGATCTCGCCCACAAGCATTGCCAGCATTTACAGCGTTTCGTTTACACCTCTACAGCGTCCGTCTACGGGGATGCCGACGTTTTGCCGACGGTGGAACAGTATCACAAAATTGCGATGCCTTACGCCGCGAGTAAGTTTTCGGCTGAGCATTATTGCCACGTTTTTCATCAGCTTTATCAGTTTCCTATGACGATCTTGCGGCTTTCCAACGTATACGGACCTGGTCAGCTGGCCTCCAACCCTTATTGCGGTGTTGTCGCCAAGTTTTTTGATGCGATCATGGCTAACGAACCGTTAACGATTTACGGAGATGGTACGCAAACGCGCGATTTTACTTATATTGAGGATGCGCTAGACGCTCTCTTACTTGCCGCTTCCCGTGATAACGCTGTTGGGGAGGTTTTTAATGTCGGTACGATGAAAGAGACGTCGATTCAGGACCTTGCCAGGAGCGTGATTGAAGAAGCAGGCTATGATGCGGAGACGTATCCAATTATTTACGCCCCAAAACGGAAAGTAGATACGATCCAGCGAAGGGTAGTGGCAATTGATCATATTCAGAATACGATCGGCTGGCAGCCTTTGTACTCATTAAAACAGGGCATCGCTCAAACATTTCATTGGGTAAAGGAGTAGAGAGCAGGTGAGAATTTTTCAAGGTATAAACGAAATTGCCGGACAAATGGGAATCTTTGCAGGTGATTTAACGAAGATGGGGCATCATGTCCGCTGCTACAATACCTTTCACTCTTATTTAGGCTATGAGGAAAATCTTTTGAACTTGGAAAAGGAAGACCTGGCCAAAAAAGTGGAAGACATTTTGACAGACTATGATATTTACCACTTTCATTATGCGGAGACATTGGTCGACGATTTCAGTGATCTGGCTCAATTGAAAAAGCATCGCAAAAAGGCGGTGATGCATCATTGGGGAAATGATGTCAGGTTTCATGAGCAGGCCAGAGAGCGGAATAAATATGTTTACACCGGCGATTCTCCCGAAAATGAAGTGATGGATAAGAAGCTGACCGCTATTTCAGCGATCGTCAAAGACGCGATCGTTCAGGATTATGAGGTTTACGATTATATTAAGGATTATTATGAGCGCGTTCACGTCCTGCCAATCGCCGTAAACCTCGATCACATCCCATACGTGGAAGAGGCTGAAAATAAAGTACCTCTATTGATTCATGCGCCAACCAATCCTTTATTTAAAGGGACGGCCCATTTTGAAAAAGCAATTGAGCAGCTGAAAGAACGCTATGAATTTAATTATGTGAGGATTGAGCAGCTGAATCATGAAAAGGCGCTTCAGATGTATCAGAAGGCGGACATTATTCTCGATCAAATTCTCTGCGGCTCGTATGGACTCTTTTCGGTGGAAGCGATGGCGATGGGGAAGCCGGTCGTAACGTATGTCAGGGATGACCTGCTGCCAACCTTCCCGGAAATTCCGCCGATCGTCAACGCCAACCCTGATACGCTTTATGACAAAATTGAATTGCTGATTAAGTACCCTGAAGTCCGCAAAGCATACGGAAAGCAGGGTCGAAGGTACGTGGAAGCCTATCATAGCAGCGCGGTTGTGACAAAGCAATTGGAGGAAATTTATAAGCAGCTGCCGACTTTATAGGAGGTAGCTCAAAAGGCTGATTTGCCCTTTTGAGATGCGTTAAAGCGAAGTCGATCAATCATAAAAGGAGGCGGCGGTTCCGTGCTGCACAAATAAAGCAGGAAAGCAAACCCGCTTTCCTGCTTTATTTTTAAACCGTTGTTCTTAATAGCTTCGTCCGGGATAGCTTTGCTCGACGTAGAGCTTTTTCATGAACAGGTAAATTTGTTGATAATCAGCATTGCGATCTCTGGCGAATTCCTGAATGCTCATGTCATGGAAGTTAAACACGAGCACACAATCATCGATGTAATTGTTTCGATGAGGAAGTCCGAGATTGAGAAAATCATAGAGATGATACTGGTTGAAGGTAATCCCCTTGCCGACATTGATCTGGAGGCCTGCTTGATAAAACTTCGCGAAATTTGAAGAATGATTAATCCAATCGTGTGTGATCGGTGTGTTGCCGTAATAGTTTGTGTTGATGGCGGTTAAATCAAAATTCATCGATTCGCCCTTCCACGGGTTCGTGACACCGAAGCCGCCGTAATTTGGCAGCCACATCGTCTTGTAGCCAAGCGTGTGAATGTACTGATTAATGTTCGTGATTGGCGATTCATCTTCGGGTATCAGCGATTCTCTTAACCAATAAAAGCCTTTGAGATTCAGCTTCGTGAAGCCTTGCTGGTTCCATGTTGCCAAGAAGGTCGTAATCCACCATTTGAGCGCCTCTTCCCGGTCGGCCTGATTGGCAAAGGATAATGATTTTCCATTGACCACTCCAAAGTTTGTTTGACTGATAATCGGATAAGGAAGACCGATCCAAATATCAAGAGGACGGACCGCCAGCTCTTCAAGCGCTTTTAAATTGTATTGATCCGAAAACAACAATGCCATATATGTCTGCCAGTCCTGGATCGTTGGAAGCTCGCCAAAGCCTGTATATAAAGGGTGAAGGTATTTATTGGCACCTGTTTTAATCGGAGTCAAAACAAATCCGGTAAAATAGGAATCTCCCGTATCCACCCCGTTCAATACATATTTGACAGCCGGGAGCAAGGCTTCCTTGGACCAGACAAGAGGGGATGTGGCATCAAACCCCCCGATTGGGAGAACGGCAATATGCTGGTTAAAGCCTGTTGTTTTACTACTAAGAAAATTCATCAAATCCCACCTTTCGTCAATGTACCCTATAGCATATGTTGAAGAAAGAATAAATTGATAAGTTGGCATCTAAAATTTTCATAGATGGTTAACGGATTTTATCATTTGTGAATATGAATATATGACTGAATTCAAGGAGGAATACACATGCGGATTGTGCATGCACCTACAGAAATAGCAGGTCAAATGGGAGTTTTATGCGATGAATTGAAGCGAAGAGGACATGAAGTAAATGGATATAATTGGTTTCATACCTACATTAATTATAAGAACTCAGTCGTTCATACCGATGCCTACGAGCTTGCACGTCATATGGTTCCACTGGCGAAAAACAGTGACGTCTTTCATTTTCATAACGGCAATACGTTTTCGGTCGAAGGGCTCGAGCTTCCGGCATTAAAGCTGCAAAACAAAAAAATGGTGATGCATCATTGGGGGAATGATGTCAGAACGGATCAGGCTGTGAAAAGGCTAAATCCATACGCGTTACCAAAAAGCTATTACTCGGACGAAGAGATTGATCGGCGGTTAAAACGGCTGTCGACTTACATTGACACCGCCATCGTTCAAGATTATGAAATGGTTCCTTATGTTAAGGATTACTACAAAAACGTCCACGTTGTCCCTCTGGCCTGTAAGGTCGATTCCTTCGTGCCGAGGTATCCGCGTGTTGATCAGACGAATCCGCTCATCGTTCATGCTCCGACGAGCCGGGAATTTAAAGGGACTGTTTATGTTCAGGCGGGCATTGAACAGCTTAAAGGCAGACAGCTGCCGTTTCGCTATCAGCCTGTTGAAAATATGAGCCATGAGCAGGCGTTGGCTACTTATGGCGAGGCGGATATAATCATTGATCAAGTATTGTGTGGAACGTACGGGATGCTTAGCGTGGAAGCAATGGCGCTAGGAAAAGTCGTCGTCGCCTATATTCGTGACGATGTGAGAGCCCAGCTGCCGAGCAATTTTCCAATTGTCAGCACGGCGCCGGAGAAGGTCGCCGATACATTAGAAGAGCTGCTTAGAAATCCGCAATTACGGTATGAAATCGGGCAGAAAAGCCGTCGATTTGTGGAAGAGTTTCATGATGTTCGGGTAATAGCAGAAATTCTTGAAAAAATCTATCTGAAATAAGGACGGTGAGATGTTATGCTTCGTGTTTGCCATGCGCCGATGGAAATAGCCGGGCAGGTCGAGCTTATTTGCGACCACTTAAAAAAAGAAGGAGTTCATGCCACCGGTTATAATTTTTTTCATTCTTTCCTCGATTACAAAGGAACATATATGACCGATGCTTTTGAATTGCAGAAGCTTGTCAACGTTGCACTCGATCATTTTGATCTGTTCCATTTTCACAATAGCCATACATTCCTTGAAGATTTTCGCGATTTGCAATGGATTAAGGACAAGGGAAAGAAAAGCATTATGCACCACCGCGGGAATGATGTTCGTTCCCGGGCGCTTGCGGTGAAGGGGGATTCCTACGAAAATCCTTACGCGTACGCCGAATCCTCGTTTCCGGAAGATGCGATCCAATCGAATTTAGAAACCTTTTCAAAGCTGGTTGACGCGGCGATTGTCCAAGATTATGAGCTTTATAAATATGTCTATCCGTATTACAGCAAAGAAAATAAGCCGGTCTATGTTCTGCCACGACTCTGTCCGATCGGCCAGTACGAAGTCGCCGTCGAGCAGGAGGTGAAAGCAAAACCGCTTGTCGTTCACGCGCCAACAGACCGGGATTTTAAAGGCACCGCCTATATCGAGGCAAGCGTCAAGCGGCTCCAGAGCCAGCTTCCATTTGAATTTAAGCTGGTCGAGAAGCTAAGCCACGAGAAGGCGCTTGAGCTGTATAAAGAGGCGGATATCGTCATCGATCAAGTGCTATGTGGCGCTTACGGCAACCTGAGTATCGAAGCGATGGCGATGGGGAAGCCGGTCATCTGCTATTTGCGCCCGGATTTAGTCCCGACGTTTCCGCCGGGGCTGCCGATTCAGTCGGCGAATCCTGATAATCTTGATGCCGTTTTAGCCGATTTGCTCGGAAATCCGGCGAAGCGGCAAGAGCTTGGCCGCCAGGGAAGAGCCTTTGTCGAAGCGAACCACGATTCCGTAAAGGTTATTAAGCAAGTGCTGCAAATTTACCAAAATTTGATTTCTGGATAGGAGCGACAAGCATGAGTATTGATCCGACTGCGACATTGGGAAATGGGTGTGAAATTGGCGAATTCGTCGTCATTGAAGAGGATGTTGAAATCGGAGACAATGTGACAATTGATCATCATGTCGTCATCAAAGCCGGAACAAAGGTTGGCGACGATGTCCGGATTCAGGCTTTTACCCTGCTTGGTAAACAGCCGGCAGCAAATAAAAAAATGGCGCGAAAGCCGACAGCTGCCTTATTTCCACTGACGATAGGAGCCGGGGTGACAATCGGCAGCCATGTCACGTTGTATCATGGTTCGGTCATAGCAGATGAGGTTTTTATTGGCGATCATGTCAGCATCAGGGAAGAAGTGGAGGTTGGCCGGCGTTCCGTGATCGGACGTCATGCGATGGTTGAGCCAAAAACGACGATCGGTCAGTCCGTTACCGTTCAAACCGGCTGTTATGTAACGGCAGATACGACGATTGAGGATTTTGTCTTTCTCGGCCCTTGTGTCTCGATGTCGAATGATAAATACATGGCAAGCGGAAAAGGTGTTCATACGGGACCATATATTAAAAAAGGGGCAAAGCTCGGCAATCACGCGACATTACTGCCTTCGATCACCATTGGCGCCGATGCGGTCATCGGCGCCGGTGCTGTCGTTACAAAGGATGTAGCGGATTCAACGGTCGTCGTCGGTAATCCGGCGCGTCGTAAATAAAGGGGCGTGTCAAGAGGACGACCGCTTCGAATTTTTGCTTTCAGAGGCTGTGGCAAAAGGTTGTTTTTTTACCTTTTTGTCACAGCCTTTAAGCAATGAGCGGAACCGCCACGATCTTTTAAAGCCCGTTGTGAGTGGGTTTCTCACAACGGGCTTGTGGCGTGTGAAGCCATTGCCAGTAGGTCCAAAGCTAGTTTTGTCTCAAACCCTTTTGTTAAGCCCATCTTTCCGTTTTTCCATGTATGTCTAGTGCAAAACGCCCTTTTCCGACATATATATGTATATCTTTGCGAACGTAAAGGAGTTAATGAGATGAATACAAAAATCGCTATCATTGGACTTGGTTATGTCGGATTACCATTAGCCATGTTATTCGCATCGAAAGACTATCCTGTTATCGGGATTGATATTGATCAATCGAAAGTAGAGAAGATAAAATCTGGAAAGTCGTACCTATCTGACTTGAGTGATCAAGAAGTGGAAGCTTTCATGAAAACAGGGCGTGTAGACGTAACGTCAGATTTCAGCCGGGCTAAAGAGGCTGAAGCGATTCTTTTATGTGTACCGACTCCTTTAAGAGAGCACAAGTATCCGGATTTAAGTTATTTACAAACGGCTATTTCGACGCTTCTGCCTCATTTGCAGAAAGGGCAATTGCTCGTTCTGGAAAGCTCAACCTTCCCTGGAACGACAGAAGAAGTCATGCTTGAAATGGTGGAAAAAGCCGGCTTTGCCGTTGGAGAAGATTTATTTATCGGCTATTCTCCGGAACGTATTGACCCGGGAAATCATATGTATACATTGGGGCAAATCCCCAAGGTGGTCAGCGGCGTGACGGATAAATGTCTAAAAAAAGTGACAAGCATTTACGGGGCGGCGTTTGAGACGCTTGTGCCGGTAAGCTCACCGAAAGTGGCGGAAATGACGAAAATTTTGGAAAACGCTCAACGGCTGATCAACATTTCGTTCATGAATGAAATGGCGCAAATCTGTCATGGACTTGATATTGATATTTGGGAGGTCATTCAGGCAGCCAGTACGAAGCCATACGGATTTACGCCATACTACCCTGGGCCTGGGATCGGTGGTCATTGTATTCCGGTCGACCCGCTCTATTTAAAGTGGAAAGCAAATAATGCCAATATGCCAACGGCGTTCATTGATTTGGCCAAGGATGTCAATGATGCCCAGCCTCGCTATATTATGAAACGAATTGAGGAATTGATCGGGGAGCCGGCTGAGGAAAAAAGCGTGTTGTTAATCGGCATGACCTATAAGCGTGATGTCAATGATATTCGTGAATCAATGTCTGTTCCGGTGATGGAGCATGTAATCGGCAAAGGCTATCAGGCTGATTATTACGACCCTTATGTAGAAGAGATCGAAATCAATCAACAAATGTATCAAAGCATCGCGTTAGAGCAGAAAGTCATTGAATCCTATAATTGCGTCGTGATTTTGACAGACCATAGTCAAATTGATTACACGGCACTGAAAGCACATGCGAAGTTAATTTTGGATACAAGAAATCGAATTTCAGATCATTCAAAAAATGTGATTCGATTGTAAAGAGGTGAGATTGTGCAGGTACTGGTTACTGGAGGGGCGGGGTTTATTGGTTCTCATTTGTGTGAGCATTTAATTGCGGAAGGTCATCATGTCTACTGCCTTGATAATTTATCAAATAGCGATTTTTCTCACATACAGAATCTAACCGCTTCGGATCGTTTTATATTTGTAAAAGGAGACTGCGAGAATGAAGAACTGCTGGATGATCTGATCCCAAAAGTGGATGGCATCTTTCATTTGGCGGCCGTGCTCGGTGTTAAACATACGGTTGAACACCCTTTGCATGTGATCAATGGCAATTTGGAAGGCACGAGCCTTTTATTAAAGAAAGCCTTCCGCCATCACAAAAAGGTTGTGTTTGCGTCGACCTCTGAGGTCTATGGAAAAAACACAGCGACCCCCTTTTCAGAGGACGAAAGCGACAGAATTCTAGGAGCCACCAGCGTGCATAGATGGTGCTATTCAAGTGTTAAAGCGCTTGAAGAACATTTATGTCTTGCTTACGGCAAGGAAGGGTTACCGGTTACGATTCTCCGCTACTTTAATGCTTTCGGACCGCGGGCGACGTCCACTTCCTATGGCGGTGTTGTACCGATCTTTATCAAAGCTGCATTGAAAGGTGAGCCGCTTGAGGTCTTTGGGGACGGAAAGCAAAGCCGCTGCTTTACCTTTGTCAAAGATACGGCAGCGGCGACAGCGCGCGCGATGAGCCCAAAGGCAGATGGTCTGGTCATTAATATCGGAACAGAAGCGGAAATAACGATTGCCTCATTGGCTGAGCGTATTAAGAAGCTGACTGCCTCCCCGTCAAAAATCAGTACCGTCTCTTATCAGCACGCGTATGGCCCAGGGTATGAGGATATGCTTGTCAGAAAGCCCGATATTACGAGAATGAAAGAGGTTCTCGGCTATGAGCCGGTCGTAAGATTAGAGCAAGGGCTGCTTGAAACAATTGACTGGTATCGTGCTCACTTACCCTAGGTTAGCGTTTTTTCTTCTTTTCACTTAAATTGCGCACAAACCAACTGCTTTCTTCTTGATTAACGGAAAGAGCGGGGGACGAATCCGCATTCGTTTCAACTGGAATGTCGCTTTCTTCAACAGTGTTTTCTTCTTCACTTGTTAGCCGTTCACGTTCCTTTTTCAAATCGGCTAACTGCTGACTCGCTTCAGCAATCTCTGTTTCCAGCTGCTGTTTTTTCTCTTGCAGTGGTTGAAGGGAGTCGTGATCGGTCAATTGCTGTTCGAGTTTTTGCCGTTCTGTCATCAGTTTATCATTTTCTTGTTGCAGCTTTTCCCGTAACGAACGCTCTTCTTTTAACAGAGTCACTTGTTTGTTCAGTTCTTCGTTTTGCTGAATAAGCTGTTCGTTCTTTTGCTGCAGCTCATCAATCAGCCCATAATAATAATCATTTTGATAGCGTTCGACCTGCTGCTTATATTTCGCTAATTCAGATTGCGTGTAAATTAGTCTTTGCTGTAATTGAACAGGAGTTAATCTTGTCAATGAAATGGTTCGTTTGGCCATCAATCATTCACCTCCACAATCAAACTATCTCTATTCATATATGAAAACAAAGACGTACTTATGCGGATCATTTGTGGATAGCGCATCGAAAGTAAATATCGGAAGGCTTAATAAGGAGAGACGATATGAATGATTCATTTCACTACAGAGTAATCAAAAATAAGGAAGACTATTATAGACGTTTACGAGGAGAGGAGCCGCCGGTTGAGCAGGCCCCTGCTCAGCCTCCCCCTGAAGTGAATAATGAGACACAGGAGCGGCCATTATCGCCTTCCCTTCCGGCAGTCAATGAGGTGCCACCACCACCACCGGCGAGCCCGATGCCGGCGGTACGGCAAACGCAACCGGTTAAGCCGCCCCCTCCTGCTGTGCCGAACACAACGATTTTGCCAAGGGATCGGAGTAAAAGTCTTGCTGTTGTCATTCCCGCTATGAATGAGGCGGATACGATTGGTGAAGTGATTCAGCAAGTAAAGCGGCTTGCCCCAACAACGATTCTTGTTGTTGTGAATGGTTCTACCGACGCGACCGCGCAAATTGCTGCGAGCCAGGGGGCAACGGTGATCACATACAGTGAGCCGCTTGGAAATGATATTGGCCGCTATATCGGTGCCAGAGAAGTGTCTGCCGATATTTATCTTTTCACAGATGGCGATATTCGAATCGATGCAAGTCAATTGCTGCCCCTTGTCCACGCTGTTGAAAAGGGTGTCGATCTTAGCCTCAACTCACTTGAGTGGATTATGAACTATCCGAAGTCGGATATTATATCAGCAGCGCGTTATTTTTTGAATTACATTCAAGGTAAACCGGAACTTGGGGGAGAAAATGCGCTGACGATTCCGCACGCCTACAGTGCCAAAGCGTTGCAGACGATCACGAAGGAAGCGCTAAGCAATCCGCTGTTGGGGAATGCGCTGACGATTGATCACGGACTGACGGTATCTGTCGATAATACATTTAATGTGCTGGCTTATAACAAAATTCGTCCGAACCATGAAAAGAAGCCGGGCGAAGTGATGTCCGAAGCTTATCAGCGCATGCACGGGGACACGATTGAAACGCTTGATTATTTATTGAAAAAATACGGTCCGCGACTTGGAAAGGGAGCAGCCAAAAAAGCCGGGCTGCCACAGGCGTTAAGCAAGCTTCAATGGAATTCTTCAAGCCCGGTTCGGCCTTATACGGTTGTACTCTATGTTCGGCATTATCATCAACAATTGCATTCGATTATCGAGCAGCTTCTCGCGCGCAATATCGAAGTTATTCCTGTTATGGCGAAAGGAACCGTTCAAGATGCGCCATTGCAAATTCCGTATATTGAACTGGAGCCGCCTCTTGATGCGGGAGTCGCTTTTTCGGTCGGAAGCTATTTTGCTCAAGGGGATGCAGTATTGTTTCATGATTCGATCCAGGAAATAACGATTCCGGTTATTGAACATTATTTAGCTGAGACAGCTTCGGCGGATGTTGTGCTTAATTATCAAAGCATCGCTTATCAGACGCTGCGAACAACCGACTTAGTTCATATCGGAAATTACTTGCTGAATGTAACAGCAGGCTGGAATGAGCTGCTTTCCTCAAGCATGCTTCTTACTCCTTTTGCTTTATCGCAGCACGGCCTCGTCCGGATCGGCCATCAAGCGCTTAATAATTTAGCGGTCGCCCATTTAAGAGCGAGTCAGGAAGAGCTGAGCTATAAAGAAGCATCCTACGCTGTGGCTGTAGATGGCTTGCTGCAAGCGGAGAGAGAGCAGCTGCTCGGTGATCTGCTCGAGAGCTTTCACTACTGGATTCTCGTGCACGGAAGCCGGGGCGGATTTACCGATGGGAACCGGCAGCGGAGCCTGTTAGAGGCGGAAGAGCCGTTGCGCAAAAACCTTGCGAACCAATCACTGCTATCAATCGAGCAAGCGTTGGCTACACTGTATCCGCTTGAGTCAGAAAGAATGGTTACGGTCAATTAGTGGAAAAAACTAAAAGTTTGTTAAATTTGGGTGAATGGAGTAGGCAAGCGCGTCCGAATATTCAAAGCATACTAGTGACCTTGGTATTACCGAGAGAAGAAGTATGTGAATAGGAGGGAATAAATGGTAAGAAATCGCTTGCTGAACGGAAGTTTTGAAGCGGATCTCATGGAGCCTTGGATTTCATTAAACGGGACAATCATAACGGACGCAAGTCATTCAGGTTTTCAGGCCGTGCACTTGCCAGGAGAAGTAATAAATTCCTATGTATGTCATCTTATTCCAGCTGCTCCTGATGAAAGCTTTGGGTTGTCTGTTGCTCTCACTAAAACGAGCAGTTCGCCAGCACCGCCGATGACATTGGCGATCAATTACTACGACAGTGCGTTTAATTTTATAGGCTATGGCCTGATTACGCATGTAGAAGTAGATCGAATTCCAGTTATAGAAAATAATACGTGGATGAGGGTCTATCACACCTCAACACCTGCGCCGGAGAACACTGCCCAGGCATTGGTTCTCGTCAACACCCTACCAGCCGAGGGAGCCGCCGATATTATCGTCGATGATATCGCTTTATTAACTGTAGAGGCTCTGGGGTTGGCCCAACCGGTCCACCGGGTCCCCCAGGAGCCACTGGGCCAATGGGCCCAGCAGGAGTGACCGGAGCCACTGGACCAATGGGGCCCGCGGGAGTCACGGGAGCGACGGGTCCAGCGGGAGCAACCGGAGCAACAGGTCCGGCAGGAGGAGGCGCGATTATTCCTTACGCTTCCGGAACACCAGCTGTCCTGACAACTGTATTAGGCGGTCTGGCGAATACATCAAGTATCGTCGGTTTCGGTCTTAATACGCCTGGAGTAAGTGCAGTAGGGGAAACGATTGATCTTAGCGGCGTAACGAATATGGCCTTCTCAGTTCCGCGCGATGGAACGATTACGTCACTGGCAGCGTTTTTCAGTGGAACAGCTGCATTGAGCTTAATAGGATCCACTGTTACGATCACAGCACAGCTGTTTGAGTCGACTACACCTGATAACACGTTTACAGCTGTTCCTGGTGCAACGGTAACGCTTGAGCCGCCACTAACAGGAACGATAGCAGTGGGGGACATCAGCAATGGTATCACGACAGGACTAAGTATCCCCGTCACGGCGGAAACGCGGCTGCTTATGGTATTTTCTGCGGATGTCACAGCAGGGCTGGATATTGCCGCGACAGTTGCCGGTTATGCTAGCGCGGGATTAACGATTGAATAAATGGAGAGTGAGAACAACCTTTCGATAAGCAAGAGTGGATGCTTCTGTTTCAGAACGTGGACAAAAAATAAGATGCGATGAAGCCCGGGACAGCTGCTTCATTTTGCACAAAGCCCATACCGAACTTTGCTTCGGTATGGGCTTTTTACAGCTTCCAGCTGGAGCGAGAAAGGTATGGACCTTTTTTCTCCTGAAAGGCTCGGAAGAATGCGGAAGCTGCTAAAAAGGTGAAATTGTACTTTTCAGAGAATGCCTCAACCTTTTTTATTTCCCATCATCAGCTCGTAAAGATTTAGAAGACGGGCGGCGTTTTTATCCATATTATGCTCTTTCTTGACATAAGCTCTCCCTTTTTTTCCTAGCTCGGTCAATTGATCTTGGTTTTTCAATAAATTTTTTAATGTATCGAAAATGGTTTCGGGGTTCGCGGAAATAATCGGAAGGTCTTTAGGATAATGCTCCGCCATATAATCGCTAATATAGCAGATCACAGGCTTGCCAAGGGCCATCGCTTCAACCGCAAATAACCCATAGCTGCCGATATGAAGCTGGTCAATAATCAGATCCGCTTTTTTGTACCATTTTTTTGCTTCGTGATGAGCCATGCCGTGAATGAGCTTGAAATCAAATGAGTAGGATAGTTTCAATTGTTCAACCGCCTGCAAAATGTGGGGTGTTCCTTTTACGTCGACATGGGTGGGCGCATGGACAATGAGTGGTCTTTTCCTCTTTTTCCGGAACCAGCTCTTTTTATAATCCCGAAGGTCAATCATCGAAGGAATGACGTGCACCTCTTCATAAAATGGTTGTACATATTGGATCAGCTCATGGTCGGCAACGACACAAAAAGGGATATACTGTCCCAGTTCCTCGAGTTTCTTCTGTAATCTCCCTTCATCTTCCAGCTTTACTTTGGCAAACGGATTTGTTTTCAAAGCCTTAGACAGCATGCGAACCTCACTGCCCCAATGCTGCATGCAAATCGGTTTGCCGTTGGCGGCTAACAAAGGTAAATCAACATTTCCCCGCTGCAGACTGGTCGCGAAATGGAAATGGAACAGGTCGAATGCCGGAATAATCTGATCCTGGATAGTGAGCTGAGCTGCCATTATCTCACGGGGCAACTCGATGTTTAAATCGTATTTCGTTGGATAGTTCAAGTAATTTTGATAATGGTTTGCCGTTTTTATCGGTACCCCTAATCGTTCTAATCCTTTTGCCTGCGTATTCATTTGGTTGGCGATATTGATTGTGCCCTGGAGAACGCGGATGCTCGTATTTGTCATGTTCCACTCACCTTTTTTATTTATCATATGTGGCAGGTTTTTTTATGATATAGGCTAAACAAACATGGCTGGCGTGCATATTCTATTACAACGAGAATGAAAAGGGAGTTGAACAACGAGTGGTCACAATCAGTCTATGTATGATGGTTAAAAATGAGGAGGCAGTTCTGGCAAGATGTCTCGATTCGGTTAAAGACATTGTTGATGAAATCAATATTCTCGATACCGGATCAACCGATCGAACTGTGGAAATCGCCAAAGCATACACGGATCGGGTTTTTTTCTTCGAATGGACAGGAAACTTTGCCGAGGCACGCAATGAATCATTCAAATATGCAACGAAGGACTACATTCTCTATCTTGACGCGGACGATGTGGTCGAGGAGGAGGACAGGGAAAAGCTGAAGACGTTAAAAGAAACACTTGATCCGAGTGTTGACTCTGTTTCGATGTTTTATAATGCCGGGAAGGATGAGTTCGGCAATGTGACATTGCGCTACCGGCGCAACCGTCTGGTGAAACGGGAGCGTAATTTCAAATGGGGTGGAGATGTTCATAATTACTTAAATGTTTTCGGGAAAATCATCAACTCGGACGTCGCGATTACCCATAAAAAAATCAAGCATGCCGTTAGTCGCAACCTATCGATTTACCGTGAGAAAATTAAGCGGGGAGACACATTCAGCGCAAGGGACTATTTCTATTACGGAAATGAACTGCGGGAAAACGGTCATCTGGAAGAAGCGATTGAAGCATACAATCAAAATCTCGCCCTGCAAGAAGGCTGGGTAGAAGATAAATTTTATGCGTGTATCCATAAAGCCGACTGCCTGCGCAAACTGAATCAAGATGATAATGGCGAGCTAAAGTCCTTGCTGCAATCGTTCGAATATACGAAAACGCCAAGACCGGAAGCGTGCAGCAGGATCGGTTATTACTATCATCGCCGGCGGGAATTTCAACATGCAACCTACTGGTATGAGCAGGCAATTGCCCTAAAGCCTGATGAGAACCAGTGGAGCTTCAGCTATTTAGCTTACTCCACCTGGTATCCTCATTTACAGCTCTGCGTTTGCTATTATCAACTTCATGATTGGGAGAAATCCTATTATCATAATGAGCAGGCGAGAAAATATCGGCCGGAGGACCCGGCAATTTTGCAAAATAAAGAGCTTTTGGAAAAGAAGCTCGGAATTGAGGAAGGGGCGTAGCAAAGTACGGCGGTATTAGCCCCATTCCTGATAAAACTGCTCAAGAAATTGCTCCATGAAAGCATGGCGCCTTTCAGCGCGTCGTTTTGCTTCGTTCGTATTCATCAGACTTTTGAGCTTCAGCAGTTTCTCATAAAAATGATGAACCGCGGATGACTTTCCATGACGATACTGTTCAGCCGTCATGTTCTCACGAACACGGACAGCCGGATCATACATCGGCTGTCCTTTGCTTCCGGCATAAAGAAAGGTGCGGGCAATCCCGATCGCACCCAAGGCGTCCAGGCGGTCGGCGTCCTGAACAACCTGCCCTTCAAGCGTCGACATTGGCTTGTTGTTACCGCCTTTGAACGACATCGTTGTGATGATCTCGATAATATGAGCTTGCGCGCCTGCCGGAAGCGCAAGCTGTGCAAGCCACTCGTTGACTCTGGCCAGTCCTTCTTCTTCACTAGTGACAACCTTGTCGTCAATCAAGTCATGGAGGAGGGCGGCCAATGTAACAATGTGGCGATCAGCTCCTTCAATTTCAGCAATTTCCTCGGCCTGTCTGGTCACGCGCCGGATGTGGTCCCAGTCATGACCCGTCCCTTCATTTTCCAATTGCGCTTTGACCCATTTCGTTGTTTTTGTAATGGCATCCTTCATGCTACGATCTCCTTTCTGAGACAGCGAGGGGCTGTGTGGTGGCAAGGCGCTGCATGTCACGAACAAAGCGCGAGCGGAAGGCTTGTTTTCCGCGGCGCATCATCGGGACAGAGATCGCCAAACTTTGCTTCGCCCGCGTCATCGCGACATACATCAAGCGCCTTTCTTCCTCTAAAGGCTGGTCGCTTCCTTCCCGCAGTGCATCTAACGCATAGTCATGAGGCAGTCCGCCTTCGACCGCGCCAATCAGATAAACATGCGGGAATTCCAGTCCTTTCGCGCGGTGAACGGTCATTAGCTGGATCGCCGGGGAAGCTGGCGGGTGCTGGCGCAGCGCTTCGTATTTTGCCGTCATATGCTCGACATGAGCCAAAAAGCTTGCCAGCGACTGAAATTGTTTTGCCACGACTTTCAGGTCGCGGACATCGTCCGAGCCGCGCTCCATTTTGTTGCCCTCATTTCCTTGCTTTTTTAAATAATCGTCCAGTCCCATTTCACTTTCAATATATGTAATGGCTTCAAGCGGCTGTTTTGCAGCAAGCATAGAGAATTTGTCCGGTAAAGAAGCGAGTTTCTTCAATTGAAATGGCGGCAGCCCTTTTAATTTGGTTAGCGCTTCAATCAGGGTGCAGTCAGCTGTGATGCTGATCGCTTTTATTTCCTGAACCGTTTCCTGTTTCAAAAATAACGCACCTACCAATTCTCGGAGCGCTTCGCCATGCTCGGGATCGAGAGCGAGCTGCAAGTAAGCAAGTAGCTTGCGGATCGTCTTCCGGCGATAAAACGATTCTCCATCGACTTCAAGCTGAATCGGAAGGCTTGATTCGATAAACCGCTCAATCAAGGCCCGCGCCGAGTGATGAGTACGGAAAAAAACGGCAAAATCACCCGGCTTCTCTCCGCGCTCAATTCGCTTGCGAATATCGGTGACGATCATTGTCGCCTCCTCTTCTTCATCATAAGGAAAGAAAAGATAGGGAAGATGCTCGTCAACAGACTGGGCACGAAGCCTTTTGGAAAAACGTTTACGGTTGGCGGCGATCACATTATTGGCTGCTGCGATAATGTGATGATGGGAACGGTAATTTTCATCGAGAACGACCCTTTTTGCGTGCGGGAACCGTTCTTGAAAGGTCAGGATGTACGATGGATCACTGCCGCGGAAGGAATAAATCGATTGATCATCATCCCCGACTGCACATATATGCTGAGTAGCGGTAGTCAGTAAAGAAATAATCTCCATCTGCACTTTATTAATATCCTGAAACTCATCGATTGAAAGATAAGAAAAACGTTCCTGATAACGGGCTAATAATCCCGGCTGCTCATGCAGCAGCTCATATGTACCGAGCAGCATATCATCAAAGTCAAACCATTTTCTTTGGCTGCGCATCTGTTCATACCGTCTATATAAATAGGCAGTTCGTTCCTCCCACTGATCACGGGGAGTGACCTGCTCAGGTGAGAGAAGATGATTTTTCCACCAGCTGATTTGCGTGAGGGCCTGATCAAAAGCGAATTCTTTTTCCTCCAGGTTGATTTCCCGCCCGGCTTCCTTTACCATCGCTTGCTTTTGCCAATCCGCCTTTAGCAAATTTGTTTGATTCCACCGTTCCGCATCAGCATGAAGCAGCATCTTATAAAAGATACTATGAAAGGTGCCGACGACAAGTGGCTGGAGGTGCTTTGCTGTCAGGCCGGGGTACTGCTTCATGCGTTCCTTCATTTCTTTAGCCGCCTTGGCGGTAAACGTGACGAGGATCATCTCCTTTGGAGAATGGCCCAGCTCCACGAGCATATAGGCTGCTCTGGCAGTCAATACTCTCGTTTTGCCGCTTCCGGCGCCGGCGAGCACGAGTAACGGACCTTCTGTTGTCGTTACAGCCGTCCATTGCTGATCATCAAGAAGAATGCCCTGTTCCAGCAATGTGTGGCGATAACCGCTGGCCATTGTGTCTTTATCGTTTGACCGGACGGAAAAGGGAGGAACAGCTTTTAACGGTTCCGGTTCCTTCCATCGAGAAAGAGAGCTGCTTCCGGAGTCCGAGATCGACCTGCGTTTCGGCAGCTGGATCGTTGTGCTCTCTTGTTCAGCTGCTCTCTGTTGCTCATCCTGCTTTCTGGCGAGAAGCTGTGCCACGTTTTCACACTCTTCCGTTTGCCCGGTATGGCTGAACAGCGGTGGGGCGGTTATGCCTAATTCCATCCTTACAGGAGTGTGACAATGCGGGCAGGTGATCTCGTCCCGTTTGCTAGCCATATATAGCTGCTGCCATTCGGAACGCTCGCATGTATGAAGGGCGATCAATTTATCTTGATAATAAGCGACTTGCATCAACTGCTTCTCCTCTCAATTCTAACATCCTGTCTATCGTAGCAAATTTTGTCTCGAATGTGCTTCTTTTTCTTGAAAAAAGGAAAGACTAAACGGTGAATTGGTTTGGAAAGGAAGGTGAAAGGGGTGCTGACTTTTTTTCTAATAGGCTGCATGCTGACCTTTAGCGCTTTGGCGTTATTTGTTCATGGATGGCTTTATGGAGGACAATTTTTATTTGGTCCATTTATTGCGACGCTGATTGGACTGAACTTTCTGTTTATCAGCTTCGTCCAAATGAAGCGTGAACGTGAAGAGAGGAAGCAGCAATCATCATAATAAAGAGGGGCTGGGAAAAAAGGTTGTTTTTTTTACCTTTTGGCCCAGCCCCTGCTAACTATTTATGTCTCATCTTTTTCTTAACTGGGCTAGCTGGATTCGAACCAGCGCATGACGGAGTCAAAGTCCGTTGCCTTACCGCTTGGCTATAGCCCACCGCCTTACAACAATAAGTGTAACCTGAGAGTGAGGTTTTATGCAAAAGAAAAAAGGATTTTTTTTAATGATGTGGAATGTAAGTAGGGAAGAGCTCTTCACTTATATTACCAAGATAGGAGTCGATGCTAAATTGTATGACGTTGAAACCTACAGCAGGGTTGTGATTGATGAAGTCATTGATGTAAGAGCAACCGATATTCATTTCCTTCCAGCTGCCGATCATTATACGTTGGCTTATCGCGTACATGGCAGGCTGCTTAATTGGAAGGTGCTGAACCGGCAGCTGGCGGAACGGTTAATCAGCCACTTCAAGTACAAATCAGGAATGGATATCGGTGAAAGACGCAAGCCACAAAGCGCTTCAATGATCCACGAAACAAAGCAAGGAACCTACTCCTTACGTCTCTCCACTCTCCCCACCCTTGAACGGGAAAGTTTGGCCATTCGCATATTACCTCATTTTTCCACTAAGACACTATCTTTTTTATCTGTTCTCCAGCATTCAGAGCGAATGCTTAACAAGGTGAGTCAGCTCAGACGGGGGCTGTGCTTATTATCGGGCCCTACAGGCTCAGGGAAATCGACGACTCTTTATGCGATTGTCGAGCAAATCCTGAAACAGGGAGGAAGGTCAATTATTACGATAGAGGACCCTGTTGAACGGCCGATTCCAACCGTCATTCAAGTCGAAGTAAATCGGAAATCGGGTCTCGATTTTGATGCAATTTTGCGGGCCAGTCTCCGTCATGATCCGGATGTCATTTTAATTGGCGAAATTCGTGATGAAGCGACGGCATCCCTGGCGATTAGAGCGGCGCTGACCGGGCATCTCGTATTGGCAACGGTTCACGCCAACAACTGCTACAGTACGATTTTGCGAATGTTGGATCTCGGTGCTTCGCAATTGGACTTAAAGGAATGCTGCCGGCTTATTTTATCACAGCGACTTGTCGAGACAAGGTGCCCGTATTGTGGAGACCGTTGTTCTCCGTATTGTCAGCGCAGGCGCAAAATGGCGAGAGCTGCCTTATTTGAATCATTGGCCGGAGAAAAACTCATGGCGGCCATCTCAGAGGCGGTGGCGGACTCCTTAAAAGGATTTACGAAAGAAGCACAAAAAGCGTGGGCCTTGGGCTATTTATCAACTGAGGAATTTGCGAGGGTTGTCCATGAACACTAATTTCCATGATAAGCATCATTCGCTGCAGACGACAGCGGAACATTTTATCCGCATCGGCCGCCTCCTCAAACAAGGCTATCCTCTTCGTACCGCCCTCACCTTCATTCAATTGCATGTTCCGGCAAAAATTAAGCAGCATTATGATGAAGTGCTCACTTTATTAGAAAGCGGCTATCCAGTTCACGAAGCTTTTCAAGTCTTTTCTCTTCCCCCGAGTCTTAAATCCTTTCTTTACTTTTTTGAACAGCAAGGCAATATAGCAGAAGGCTTCATCCAAGCGGGTTCCTTACTGGTAAAGCGTGAACAAACGAAAGGAGAGCTGTTGAAGCTGTTGCGTTATCCAATTTTATTGCTATGGGTAAGCGCGATGCTGATCATTTTAATGTATCATTTTGTCTTACCTCATTTTCATTCCTTCTTTGCGATGGTGGAAATTCCCCGCTTGACGTCTTTGCTTCTTTTGACCTTAGATTTACTTCCTTATTTTCTTTTTGGTGCAGTCACAATTTTGTTATGTGGCGCATTTGCTCTTTGGATGAGGTTGAAGCAAAGCTCTCCGGCTAAACGGGTACGATTCCTTCTCTCCCTCCCGAAAGGAAAGCGTTATGTCCAAACGTCGATCACGTATTATTTCTCTTATCAGCTTGGCCATTTGTTAGCGGTTGGTCTTACTCTCCAACAAGCATTAAGTTTATTTAACAAGCAGGACTATCTCCCTTTTTTTCAACAGGAATGTCTTGAAATTATGCATCAGCTTCATCAGGGACACTCCCTTGCTCAAATAGTCCAGGAGAAACCTTATTTCAGGAAAGAGCTCGGTTTTGTGATCGCCAACGGCGAGAAAACTGGCTACGTTGCCCATGATCTTTTTCATTACAGTGAAATGCTCTACAAAGAGATGGAGGATGCTGTTCAGCGTCTCCTAAAAGTGATTCAACCTGCACTGTTTGTTGTGGTTGGCGGCATTATTTTTCTGCTTTTTCTGGCGACGATGCTGCCGTTGTTTCAAATGGTGGGAGGCTTGTAAGCTAAAGAGCTTGAGACAAAACTAGCTTTGGACCAACCTTTTGGCCCAATCTCTTTCTTTCAGGTTAGTCTCAAGAAGTTTTGGGAAAAGTTATAAAGGGTCTTTTTAATGTGTTAAGATGATGACACTCACCACTAATGGCACAGACTTATGAAAAAATAGCACAGCGGAGATGGGTAGATTTGGAGGAGTTTCACTGTCAGGTTGCCCATCGCTTATATGACTTGACTGTTTTTTTAGCTTTGTGAAGTTAAAGCAAAACACTTTTCCGGCCAACACGAGGATCGGCCACTAGAGCGGATGAAGGGTACTGCCGCCAGCGGGTAGGTGTTGATGTCATCCGTGGGGAAATGATCCAAGGAAATCGGATTGCACTTGAGAACGGGATCCACACATATTTTTTGCGAATGCAGGAGGAAAAGGAGTGTTACGATGAAAGCTAAAATTCATTCTGTCATGGGAGCGACACCGGAACATTATAAACGATTGGGTACGTTGAAACATCAGATCATGCCTTGGGAGGACGGTTATCGTACCCGGGGGGAGAAGGGCACTTATGAATGGTTGTATTTCGACTCGCAAATGGATGACGGCTCCACGCTTGTCATCGTGTTTTATTCCAACAAGTGGACGCTGGCGCCAAGTCGTGGTCCTTCTCCGCAGGTAACATTTGCTCTGCACACGGCAGATGGAAAAGAATATACAGAGGCGCTGGAACTGCCAATATCAAGCTTCTCCTCTTCGACAGACAGCTGTGATGTCCGGCTCGGGGACTGTTATTTCAGAGGGGATTTAAATGAATACCATATTCATTTCGAAAAAGGAGATATCGAGGCTGATGTACATCTGGTCGGCAACGTTCCTGCGTGGCGACCGGAAACTGGATACTTCTATTTCGGAAATAAAGAACAGCACTACTTTGCCTGGTTGCCTGCCGTACCGGAGGGGAAAGTCGAGGCAAAGGTAAGGATAAACGGCTTCACAAGCCGTTATACGGGTACCGGCTACCATGATCATAACTGGGGCAATATTTCGATGATGAGCATTATGAGCCATTGGTATTGGGGCCGTGCCAAGGTCGGGCGGTATCAAACGATTACTTCCTATATTACCGGAGAAAAAAAATACGGGTACAGCAAATTTCCGATCTTCATGCTCGCCAAAGACGGGGAGATTATCGGGGACGATGCTGTAAGGTTCCTGCAATTCAGGGAAGAAGATCCGTACATTGACAGTAAAACGGGCCAAACGTTCTTCAATCGGCTGATCTACGATTACAACGATGGCCAACAGCATTATCGGGTTACGTACGAACGTGAAGAGGATATTGAGTTCGTTCGCGCCATAGATACGATGTCGAGGCCGCTCCGGATGGTGGCGCGCATCATTAGTATGGACGGAGTGTATATTCGATTTACCGGACAAGCCACTGTCGAATGTTTCGATGGAGACCGAGTGGTGGAATCCGTAACCGCTCCGGCGATTTGGGAGCTTACCTCAAAGATATAGTTTAGGGACAGATAAGAACAGGAACAGACATAGTGACGCCATTAAAGAACTTGGGATGGCCTCTTTCACAGGAGTGGCAATACGTACTGTTTTGCCGTTATTGCGTTGCAGTTTCGAGTGAGGATAAGGCAATGTTAAAAAGACTTAGAAATAGGCGCAAGGGCAGGAAGCTCTAAAGCGACCTGTACCCTTTTATCACTCCGTCTTATAATAAAAATATAAAGCAGATAAAACATTTCTCATTAACTATTGTCATTCCCTGTGAAGTGTGATAAATTTATATATCTGGGCATGAAAAAAGTATGTTTATCTACATTGTTTTAATCTTGTTTGCTGTTGAGATAAAAACTTTTAAAAAGTTATTGCACAGAAACTTAAGTTATGTTAAGATAGTAATCGTCGCTGATGAACGGCGATAAAAACGAGTTCTTTGAAAACTGAACAAAAGCCAAGCGAAAAAAAGGTGACGAATGTCACCACAAAAAAGTCAGCGGAGCCTGCACAGGATGCAGTGTGAAGCGACTGTCAAATTATTAACGTAAGAGCTTAATCAGCTCACCATTTTTATGGAGAGTTTGATCCTGGCTCAGGACGAACGCTGGCGGCGTGCCTAATACATGCAAGTCGAGCGGATGAACCTGATTGATTCCTT
>NZ_JAMBOL010000016.1 GCF_023715605.1 Halalkalibacter oceani | reverse complement strand
ACGGGATAAGTGCTGAAAGCATCTAAGCATGAAGCCCCCCTCAAGATGAGATTTCCCATGGAGTTAATCCAGTAAGACCCCTTAGAGATGATGAGGTTGATAGGTCTGGTGTGGAAGCGTGGCGACATGTGGAGCTGACAGATACTAATCGGTCGAGGACTTATCCAAGCAATTCTTGATACTTGTACAATCATGATCTAGTTTTGAAAGAATCAAGCCCAAGTCCCCTGTTTTTGGGGACTGGGCGAAGCAATGTGCGGAGTCGCTACAAGTTTTTCAAAGTCTAGAGAGGAGTGGGGTTCTCCACTCTAGACGAGTAGCGTACGGAGCCATTGCGACTTCCCCGATATAGATTGATCAAAGAGAACCTAACAAGGTAATCTCTCGATCAAAAGTCCGGTGGCGATAGCGAAGAGGTCACACCCGTTCCCATGCCGAACACGGTCGTTAAGCTCTTCAGCGCCGATGGTAGTTGGAGGCTTCCTCCTGCAAGAGTAGGACGTTGCCGGGCGATAAAGTACAATCCAAGCGGATTGTGCTTTTTTATTGCACAAAGGATAACGCACAAGGCGCGAAGAGCACTCGTTCGGAAGAACGAGCGGCTTCTGTGAAAAAGCCGATGGGTACTGCGTGAGAAAACAGCGAAGCAAAGCAACATGTCCCCCTGTGAGACGAACCGTTTGTCTTCGTAGGAGTTCATGAAAAAGGGACATAGGAAAGCGACAAGAGCATCATCCCCGTAGAAGACAAATGGCGAGCCAGGACGTTGCCGGGCGATAAAGTACAATCCAAGCGGATTGTGCTTTTTTTATTGCACAAAGGATAACGCACAAGGCCTGAAGAGCACTCGTTTAGAACGAGCAGCTGCCGTGAAAAGCCGATGGTACTGCGTGAGTGAGCTGTGAAGGTAACAGCGTCTTCTTCTGATTACCGGGCGATAAAGCACAAAGGATAAAAGCACAGGATCTTCAAGCCTGTGCTTTTATCCCTTCTTATTCAACTTCCATATCGTCGGTGATGTTAGAGTTTTGTGCTTTCTCAATTTGTGGGGGTTCACTTTGAGAGTGAGCTGGTAGGCCTGGTACCTCTTTCACCTCACTAAATTGGTGGGTAGAAGGAACCTCGGTCTCATCGGTAATAGTTGATGAGGCATAAGCGGCGAGAGTGGATAAGCCAGTTACGCTTACGATAATCAAAAATGAAAATAGCGCTTTTTTAAATGTCAATTCGCTCAACCTCCTTTCTTAAAAAATACCTCATAAAGCATAGATTGTAAATTTGATTGCGATTTTATAAAAATTATTCGCGTCATCTTTCTAATTGAGCTTCAATGTAGAAGAACTTTTAAGACAGAAGTATAATGAAGAGAGTTGAAAAAATGTAGGGGGACGAAATAAATGGCGGTTCTGGCAGAACAGGTAAGGGTGGAAAAGGCTTTAAATCAAGCTGAGAAAAAGAAGCTGATCTTTTTGATATGCTCCGTTTTATTATTTTCGGTGATGAATGGGACGATGTTCATGATTGCGATTCCTGATATCGCGCTTTCTTTTTCACTGAGTCCTTCACAAGTCAGTTGGGTTGTAACCGGATATATTGTGATCTATGCGATCGGGGCGCTGATGTACGGCAAGCTGGCTGACATTTACCCGCTAAAAAGGCTGTTGACGGTCGGACTTAGTTTTTTTGCGTTTGGCTCGATTTTCGGGTTTTTTGCGCCGAATTTTGAGGGGGTTATTTTGGCACGGATTATTCAGGCGGCCGGCGCGTCCTCGATTGTCGCGTTAGTCTTTATTGTGCCGATCAGATACTTCCCGGAGGAGCGGGGCAAAGTGTTGGGGATCGTCTCAAGCACGATGGCGTTCGCGTCAGGAGTCGGTCCGGTGATCGGAGGATTTGTGGCGGGTGCACTGAACTGGCAATACTTATTTTTGATTTCCGCGTTTGTGCTGTTGACGATTCCGTTCTTCTGGAAATGGATGCCGGACGAACAAAAGAACGAAGGAAAAGTGGATATTCTCGGTGCGGCGTTTATCGCGCTGGCGGTGGCGGCCCTTATTTTATTTATTACGTTATTTAACTGGTGGTTCTTGCTCGGCAGCATCCTTTTCTTCGGGCTGTTTACGAGAAGGATCATGACGCATGACAACCCGTTTATCCGTCCCGACGTGTTTCGGAACAGTTCCTTCCGGACGACGATTTTTTCCGGGTTTTTAGCGATTATGACGATGTTTGGCATGATGTTTATGCTGCCGCTTATGCTCAGTGAGGTGAATGGGTTAAATACCCTATACATAGGCTTAACGATTTTTCCGGCTGCTTTGACGGCTGCGTTCGCCGGGAATGTCGCAGGAAGTTTATCTGATCGATGGGGTGGAAAGCGGGTCGTCTATGTTGCCTTCATGTTGATGATCAGCGGCTTTTTGCTGCTATCAACTTTTAGCGGAAGTCCTGCCTGGGTGATTGGGATAGTCGTCCTTACGAGTTATATCGCGTTTCCGTTTCTCCAGACGGGGACAGCGAGTCTGATTTCCGCCTCGCTCCCGAAAAATGAAATTGGAGTCGGGATGGGAATTTACAATTTATTTAATTTTATGGCAGGTGCGTTCGGGGGCGCTATTATCGGTAAAATGCTGGACTATGATAGTGAAATTCTGCTTAATCCTTTATCGCAAGCGCAAGGCCCGGCGATTATTTACAGCAATGTATTTATTGGATTAATCGGGTTGACGCTCGTAAACGGCTGTTTCTTCTATTTTTCTTTACGCAAGAAAACCGAATAGCCGTTAAATGAATGCATGAATATCCAGCGTCTGGAAATCCTAACGGTATTATGAACGTTAGGTAGGTGAGAGCATGCCAGCTATAGCATCTGTAAGCTCATATACTCCTTCTTATCAGCTTGACCAAGAGACGACGACAGAGTTTGCCCGGGAGCTATTCGCTGAAAGCTATCAGGACATTGAACGACTATTGGCGGTTTTTTCCAATGGACAGATTGAAAAACGCCAGTTCGCTGTTCCGATAGACTGGTTTCGTAAGGATCATTCTTTGCAGGAGCGCAATGATCTTTATATTCAATTGGCAACCGAATATAGCGTGGAAGCGATAAAAGCCTGCCTCGCACAGTCTCGCTTTTTGCAGTCAGAGATTGCGGTTAGTGAGATTGACGCGATTGTGCTTGTATCAAGCTCTGGGATGGCGACTCCAAGCCTTGATGCCCGGATTATGAATAAACTGCCCTTTTCTGAGCATACGAAGCGCATTCCGTTATGGGGCCTCGGCTGTGCGGGGGGCGCGATGGGGATGAGCCGGGCGTTTGAGTTTTGTCGCGCTTATCCCGAGGCAAATGTCCTTGTTGTCTGCGTCGAGCTATGCAGCCTAACCTTTCAACGAAATGACCGGACGAAAAGCAATTTAGTCGGGACATCCTTATTTGCTGATGGTACGGCCTGCGCGTTAGTCATTGGGGACGACTCTGCCCTTCGGCCGCAGATCAGACAGGACTCGGTTCCGAACATTATCGCGACTGAGTCCACCTTAATGCCGGACTCTGAGGATGTCATGGGGTGGGACGTCAAGGATAGCGGTCTGCATGTTATCTTTTCGAGGAGCATTCCTTCGATCGTCACCAAATGGCTGCGACCGGTCGTTGAAGGGTTCCTGCAAAAGGAGGGAGTGACAGTCCAGCAATTATCCGCTTTTATTGCCCATCCAGGCGGTCGAAAGGTGCTGGAAGCCTACAGTGAAGCTCTGGGTCTCGCGCCTGAGCTGCTCGAAGCTTCAACACAAGTGCTGAAGCATCATGGAAATATGTCGTCTCCTACCGTTCTGTATGTACTGGAGAAAGTGCTGGCTAGTCCGAAAAAGGCCAGAGAGTACGGATTAATGGCTGCTCTCGGTCCCGGCTTTAGCTCAGAGCTTTTATTGCTTCAGTGGGAGGAGGTCAACCGATGATTCTGGTCTATTTGTTTATTTGTATCGTTATCGTTCAACGGTTTGTTGAAATGGCTATAGCGAACCGAAATGCAAAGTGGATCAAAAAGCAGGGCGGCTATGAAGTCGCAGGTGAGCACTACAAGTGGATCATCGCCGTCCACGGTTTCTTTTTTATCTCGCTGCTGATCGAAGTGACGGTAACGAAGCAAAGCTGGACGGGGGCGTCAGCTCTTCCTTTGGCTCTTTTTTTACTGGCTCAGCTTGGAAGAGTGTGGGCCCTGTCTTCACTGGGTCGCTATTGGAATACCCGGATCATGATCATACCGGGGGCCAATGTAGTGGCAAGAGGTCCGTACAAATATGTACGTCACCCGAATTATGTGATTGTCGTCCTTGAGATTGCCGTTCTTCCGTTAATTTTTCAGGCTTATTGGACTGCGATCCTGTTCACTGTTTTGAATGCGGCTGTATTGTCTGTTCGGATTAAAAAGGAAGAGGCGGCGTTAAAGCAAGCGACTAATTACAATGATGTATTTCAAAAACGGAGACGTTTCATTCCAACCTATGAAGATTGAACATGGCTAAATCCTTGAAATGATCATAAGTAAGCTTCAAACTGTCAGGAGCGGTTTTTTAAAAGATAAGAAAGTATAAAAACTTTCGGACTGATTCGAGGAAGCGCGTCGGCTTCGCGCGTTACGCGGACGGCTCCGCAAGCCGCTTCTAAAAAGGACGCTCTACGCGTTTTTTTTATGTGGAAAAACGGGTATGGATAGGTAGAAGTGAATGTATGAGATGGAGGGATGAAAATGAAAACATCAACAGTTAATTTCATTTTGGGGTCGGCTCTTTTGGCTGGAGGCGCCTGTTTGATGAAAAGTGCCTGTCAGCAGATGCAGCGGGAAAACGTGAAAGTGCGTGAGGACATTGATGTGTGGGAAGGCGACAAGCGAGAAAGCGTCGATGCTGATAAAGTGCCGGAAGAAAAAGGACTTACCCAGCTTGATTCGGCTCATCGAAATGATTGGGTCGCAAACGGTTTTCCGCAAACACACCGGGCACAAAGCGAATTAGCAGAGGATGCCAAATGGTCGGATTCAACCAATAAATATTGAAGGAAATAAAAGAGTGTGCACAAAGGCAACAACCCTTTGACACACTCTTTTTTAGTTGCCTTTGTCCTGACGGCACGTCAAAGGTTTTCTCCGACATGAAATCGTGATACAGTAATGAAATCAATAATGTCCAAGTGAGGTGCAAAGTGTGACAAAAAAGCGAAAACAGCGATTTAAAGTGCAGGAAACGGAAACGATAGCTGACTGTCTCGAGCGGATGAAAAAGGAGGGCTATCAGCCGGTTCGCCGTCTTGAGAAGCCTATTTTTGAGGAAAAAGGCTCAAAACAGCAGAAAGAGTACGTTCCTGTCCGCCAGCAAATCATCTTCGAAGGGATACTGCTAGAAAACGAACGTTAATAGTCTGACATTTTTTATCGTTCGACTATTTGTTGACACCCTAGCTTGATCCTTGTAAGATAAAGCTATATCGAATGATCAAAAGCGAATAAGAACCTCATATAATCTTGGAAATATGGTCCAGAAGTTTCTACCCGATTGCCGTAAAAAATCGGACTATGAGGGAAAGTGACAGAGGCACATGTCTTCTTATGGTGCCCTGTAGCCGTATGAAAGCGCAAGAGTGGCTTCCTTTCTCTCAATCTGAGCAGATTAGAAGCCGACTCTTGCGCTTTTTTCAACAGATAAAATTTTATAAAATTCAGGAGTTTTACAGGAGGAGAGGAGTTCAACAATGCAACCTGAAGTTGGAGTCATTATGGGAAGTACGTCAGATTGGGAGACGATGAAAGCAGCCTGTGACATTTTGGAGGAGCTTGATGTTCCTTATGAAAAAAAAGTCGTCTCTGCTCATCGGACTCCCGATTTAATGTTTGAATATGCGGAACAAGCTCAAACTAGAGGAATAAAAGTCATTATTGCCGGAGCTGGAGGGGCGGCTCATTTACCTGGAATGGTGGCGGCTAAAACGACTGTTCCGGTGATTGGCGTCCCTGTTCAGTCAAAAGCGTTAAACGGGCTTGATTCACTCCTCTCCATCGTGCAAATGCCAGGCGGTGTACCGGTCGCCACGGTGGCGATCGGCAAGGCTGGTGCGACAAATGCCGGTCTGCTGGCGGCGCAAATTCTTGGCACACACCAGGAGAACGTTCGTCTTCGGTTAGAGGAACGCCGTGAAAAAACGAAACAAGCTGTATTAGAAAGCAGTGAAGAACTATGAGCAGAACAGTCAAACCAGGATCAACAATTGGAATGATCGGCGGCGGCCAGCTCGGCCGGATGATGGCGATTGCCGCGAAGCAAATGGGCTACCGCGTCGCTGTTTTGGAGCCGACGGCTGATTCCCCGTGTGCCCAGGTAGCTGATATTGTCATTGAAGCGGCTTATGATGACCGCGATGGGGCGAAGCGCCTTGCCGATGTGTCTGATGTGATTACGTATGAATTTGAAAATATTGACGGAGAAACGGCCAATTGGCTGACGGAGCAGGCGGATTTTCCACAAGGGGCAAAGGTGCTTGCCTTGACGCAGCATCGTCTGCGCGAGAAGGAAGCGATTCAACAGGTCGGTCTGCCGGTTGCTCCATTTAAAGCGATTCTGCAGCTTGGAGATGTCAGCGGAGCGGAAGCGGAAATTGGCTTTCCGGCGGTCTTAAAAACGTGCCGCGGCGGGTATGACGGAAAAGGGCAGCGGGTCGTCAAAAGTCAGGCCGAGCTTGAGCAGGCGGCGAAGGAGCTGCTCGCGCATGGCGAATGCGTGCTGGAAGCATGGATTCCATTTGAACTGGAATTATCGGTAATCGTCACCCGCTCACGGCATGGCGACGTAACGGTCTTTCCGGTCGCCCGTAATGAGCATCGGGAAAACATTTTGCACCGCTCTCACGTGCCGGCAGAGGTGGGCACGAACGTATGTGAGCAGGCGGAGAAGATGGCTTTCACACTCGCCAACGAGCTCGGAGTAGTCGGGACGCTGGCGGTTGAGCTCTTTATGCTTAAGGATGGCAGATTATATGTCAATGAGCTGGCGCCGCGTCCGCATAATTCCGGCCATTATACGATCGAGGCCTGTGAAACCTCGCAATTCGAGCAGCACATCCGCGCTATTTGCGGTCTTCCCCTCGGTCCGACAACACTGCGTTCGCCGGTGGTGATGGAGAATATCCTCGGTGAGGATGTGGAACGGGTTTTAGCTGCGGTGGATCAGCTGGCTGAAGTAAAGCTGCATTTATATGGAAAGAAAGAAGCGAAAGTGAAGCGGAAGATGGGGCATGTGACCGCGACGGCCGTGACGGTCGAGGATGCTTGTCAAAAGCTGGAGCGGCTTCATAAGGCGAATGTGCTAGAATAGAGATGAAATTGAATATAAGCGGAGGCTGGTAGCATGATTGAACGTTATACGCGCCCGGAAATGGGAGCTATTTGGACAGAGGAAAACAGATTTAAAGCATGGCTTGAAGTCGAGATCGTCGCCTGTGAAGCCTGGGCAGAGCTTGGAGAAATCCCGAAGGAGGATGTGGCGAAAATCCGCGAGAACGCCGGCTTTGATGTCGCGCGCATTCACGAGATCGAAGCAGAAACACGGCATGATGTCGTCGCGTTTACCCGCGCTGTGTCCGAAACGCTTGGCGAAGAACGAAAATGGGTTCATTACGGACTGACGTCCACGGATGTCGTCGATACAGCGTTATCCTATTTGTTAAAGCAGGCGAATGAGATTCTTCTCGCTGATATAGAACGCTTTATCGAGATTTTAAAAAATAAAGCGATTGAACATAAGCGCACGGTGATGATGGGACGGACCCACGGTGTGCATGCTGAGCCGACAACGTTCGGCTTGAAGCTCGCTCTATGGTATGAAGAGATGAAGCGTAACCTTGAGCGCTTCAAGCAGGCGGCAGAAGGTATCCGCTACGGCAAGCTGTCCGGCGCTGTCGGAACTTATGCGAACATTGATCCGGCAGTGGAGCAGCTCGTTTGTGAGAAGCTTGGACTGAAGGCGGCGCCGATTTCGACGCAAACACTGCAGCGTGATCGTCATGCCGATTATATGGCGGCTCTCGCTTTAATTGCGACTTCAATTGAGAAGTTCGCCGTGGAAGTGCGCGGACTGCAAAAGAGTGAAACACGCGAGGTTGAGGAGTTTTTTGCAAAAGGTCAAAAAGGTTCCTCGGCGATGCCGCATAAGCGTAACCCGGTCGGCTCGGAAAATATGACTGGTCTTGCCCGTGTCATTCGCGGCTATATGATGACCGCTTATGAAAATGTACCGCTCTGGCACGAACGCGATATTTCGCACTCTTCCGCGGAACGGATCATCCTGCCGGACGCGACAATTGCGTTGAACTATATGCTGAACCGCTTCGGCAACATCATTAAGAACTTAACCGTCTTCCCGGAAAATATGAAGCGCAACATGACCCGGACATATGGCCTAATTTACTCTCAGCGTGTCCTGCTTTCCCTCATTAACAAAGGAATGGTGCGTGAGGAAGCGTATGACCTCGTCCAGCCGAAAGCGATGGAGGCGTGGGAAAAAGGCGTGCAATTCCGCGAGCTGGTCGAGGCCGAAGAGCGGATCACGAGCATGCTTTCACCTGAAGAGATTGACGAGTGCTTCAACTATGAGCATCATCTCAAGCATGTCGATACGATTTTCGAGCGTCTCGGTCTGTCGAACTAAAGAGGAGATCGTGCAGCGGTTTTAGCGCTGCACGATGCTCCAACTATCAGAAACAATATTTTGTACATGGAGGGTCCACGATGGAAAAAGGTGTCCTGCTTTATGAAGGAAAGGCTAAGAAAATCTATCAAACTAGTGAAGAGAATCAGCTGTGGGTGAGCTACAAGGATGACGCGACCGCTTTTAACGGAGAGAAAAAAGAAACCCTTGCCGGCAAAGCACGGCTTAATAATGAAATTTCCTCGCTTCTGTTTGCTCATTTGCAAAAAAGCGGAATCGAAAGCCATTTTATCAAGAAGCTTTCCGAAACGGAGCAGCTTGTGCAAAAGGTCGAAATTATTCCGTTAGAGGTTGTGACGCGAAATATCGTTGCCGGCAGCTTATCAAAGCGTCTCGGAATGGAAGAAGGCACCCCATTAAAGACCCCGATTGTCGAGTTTTACTATAAGGACGATGACTTAGGTGATCCGCTTGTAACCGAAGATCATATTGCGATTTTAGAGGCGGCTTCAAGCGAGGATCTGGCGGTACTGAGAGAAAAGGCGATCGCCGTCAATGAACAGCTGGTGACGCTTTTTGATGAACTGAATATCCGACTCGTCGATTTCAAGCTGGAATTTGGCCGCACGGACGACGGTGAGATTTTGCTGGCTGATGAAATTTCCCCGGATACATGCCGGCTGTGGGACAAGGATACCAATCAGCGCTTTGACAAGGATTTATTCAGACGAAATTTAGGCAGCTTGCAGGAAGGCTATCAGGAAATATTAACACGATTAGGAGGAGCATCATGTACAAAGTAAAGGTGTATGTCACGTTAAGAGAAAGTGTTCTTGATCCACAGGGAGGAGCGGTAAAGCGTGCCCTTCATACGATGGATTACGCCGAGGTGGAGGATGTCCGGATTGGAAAGTACATGGAACTGATTGTGAAGGAGACGGCCAATATTGACCAGCGCGTTGATGAAATGTGCGCCAAGCTGTTAGCCAACACGGTGATTGAAGATTACCGTTATGAAATTGAGGAGGTTGTCCCGTCATGAAGTTTGCGGTAATCGTCTTTCCTGGTTCAAACTGCGATGCGGATATGTTTTTTGCAATTCGGGATGCGCTGAAGGAAGAAGTAGAATATGTTCGTTACGACGAGACATCGCTCGACGGCTTTGATGGCGTGCTTTTGCCTGGTGGCTTTTCTTATGGCGATTACTTACGTTCCGGCGCGATCGCTGGTTTTGCTCCGATTATGACGGCAGTCAGACAAGCGGCGGCAGAAGGCAAGCCGGTTCTCGGTGTTTGCAACGGATTCCAGATGCTGCTGGAGCTTGGTCTGCTTCCTGGCGCGATGAAACGAAATGAAGGATTGAAATTCATCTGCCGGCCGACGGAATTGATCGTTGAGAATAATGAAACGATCTTTACTTCAGGCTATGAAGCCGGTGAACAAATTACGATTCCAGTTGCCCACGGAGAAGGAAACTATGAATGCGACGACAAAACGCTGGCTGAGCTGAAGGCGAACAAGCAAATCGTCTTTACTTACAAAGAAAGCATTAACGGGTCAAAGGCGAATATCGCCGGGATCAAAAATGAAGCCGGAAATGTTCTTGGGATGATGCCGCATCCGGAGCGGGCTGTGGAAGAACTGCTCGGCAGCAAAGATGGGTTAAAGCTATTTCAATCGATTGTACGAAATTGGAGGGAATCTCATGTCACTACTTCTTGAACCAACAGCTGAGCGTGTAAAGGAAGAGAAGCTTTACCGCGAGATGGGGTTAACGGATGATGAATTCGCCATGATTGAAGAAATTCTCGGGCGGACGCCAAACTATACAGAAACCGGGCTGTTCTCGGTGATGTGGTCGGAGCACTGCAGCTACAAGAACTCAAAGGTGCTTCTTAAGAAATTCCCGACCGAAGGAGAGCGCGTCCTGCAAGGACCCGGGGAAGGTGCGGGTATTATTGACATCGGGGATGAGCAGGCGGTCGTGTTCAAGGTCGAAAGCCATAATCACCCATCGGCGATTGAGCCATATCAAGGTGCAGCTACTGGAGTCGGCGGTATTTTACGTGATGTCTTCTCCATGGGGGCTCGTCCAATTTCGTTACTGAATTCATTGCGCTTTGGAGAGTTAACATCTCCGCGCGTTCGTTATTTATTTGAAGAAGTCGTTGCCGGAATTGCCGGCTACGGTAACTGCATCGGGGTTCCGACCGTTGGCGGAGAGGTTCAGTTCGATCCGTGCTACGAAGGAAACCCGCTCGTCAATGCGATGTGCGTCGGATTGATTGATCATAAGGATATTCAAAAAGGTCAGGCAAAAGGTGTTGGCAATACCGTAATGTATGTCGGCGCAAGCACGGGACGCGACGGAATTCACGGAGCGACCTTTGCCTCTGAAGAGCTTGGTGAGGATTCCGACGAGAAGCGTCCGGCTGTTCAGGTCGGCGACCCGTTTATGGAGAAGCTGCTGCTTGAAGCCTGTCTTGAACTGATTCAAAGTGACGCCCTCGTCGGCATTCAGGATATGGGGGCGGCCGGCTTAACGTCTTCTTCAGCGGAGATGGCGAGCAAGGCCGGTTCAGGCATTGAAATGAATTTGGATCTCGTGCCGCAGCGTGAAAAAGGAATGACACCATATGAAATGATGCTTTCGGAATCCCAGGAGCGGATGCTGATTGTCGTCAAAAAAGGACGCGAGCAGGAAATTAAAGACATTTTTGACCGGTGGGGACTGCTTTCGGCGGAAGTCGGTCATGTGACAGATGATAAGCGTCTGCGCCTTTTGCACAAAGGCGAGGTTGTCGCTGATCTTCCGGTTGATGCGCTCGCTGAGGAAGCGCCTGTTTACCATAAGCCATCACGTGTTCCGGCTTATTATGAAGCCTTCCAGCAGCAGAAAGAAAAAGTTCCGGCTGTGAGCGATTATAAAGAGACGCTCTTGCAGCTATTGGCGCAACCGACGATTGCCAGCAAGGAATGGGTCTACGATCAATACGATTATATGGTGCAAACAAATACGGTTGTGGAACCAGGCTCTGATGCAGCCGTTGTCCGCATTCGCGGAACACGGAAAGCATTGGCGATGACGACTGACTGCAACTCGCGCTATCTTTACCTCGATCCTGAGGTCGGCGGTCAGATCGCGGTTGCGGAAGCAGCACGCAATATCGTCTGCTCGGGTGGCGCACCGCTCGGCTTAACAGATGGGCTTAACTATGGAAGTCCAGATAAGCCGGAAATTTTCTGGCAGCTGGAAAAATCAACGGATGGCATGAGTGAAGCGTGCCGCATTCTCGAAACACCGGTTATCGGGGGGAATGTCTCGCTTTACAATGAAACGAATGGCGTAGCAGTCTATCCGACTCCTGTCATTGGCATGGTCGGGTTAATTGAAGATATCGATCATATTACGACACAGTCGTTCAAGCAGGCAGGGGACTCTATTTACCTGCTCGGCGAGACAAAGCCGGAGTTCGGTGGAAGTGAACTGCAAAAGCTGACAGACGGCACGATTTCCGGAAAGGCGCCGGCGATTGACTTAACGGTCGAGAAGAAGCGTCAGGAGCAGCTGTTGGCGGCGATTAAGCAAGGGCTTGTTGCTTCTGCCCATGATGTCGCTGAAGGCGGGGTTGCTGTCGCGCTGGCGGAGTGTATGACAGACGGTGAGGTCGGCGCAAGCGTTACGCTTGCCGGCGAAGCAACGGCGGCGCTGTTTGCTGAATCGCAATCACGCTTTATCGTCACCGTCACTAAGGAGAATGCCGCTCAGTTTGAACAGCTTGTCGATGCGCAAAAAATCGGTGAAGTAAGTGCAGGTCGTGTCCTGACGGTGAAAAATGAGGCCAATGAAACGATCCTGACGACAACACAGAATGAAATTGTCAAGGCTTGGAAAGGAGCCATTCCATGTTTGCTGAAATCAAAGGCTTAAATGAAGAATGTGGTGTATTCGCCATCTGGGGTCATAAGGACGCCGCTCACTTAACGTATTACGGCCTGCACAGTCTTCAGCATCGCGGGCAAGAGGGAGCCGGGATTGTGGCAACGGACGGAGAACGGTTAAAGATTCATAAAGGCTTAGGGCTTGTGAATGATGTGTTCAGTGAAGATGATTTTAAAGATTTAAACGGTCATGCGGCGATCGGCCATGTCCGTTATGCGACAGCAGGAGGCGGCGGGCTGGCGAATGTGCAGCCGCTCTTGTTCCGTTCACAGCTTGGAAGCTTGGCGATCGCCCACAACGGCAACCTCGTCAATGCGAATAATATGAAGCATCAGCTTGAGAGTCAGGGCAGCATTTTTCAATCAACCTCTGATACGGAGGTGCTTGCCCATCTGATTAAACGAAGCGGCTACCACACGCTTGAACAGCAATTGTACTCCGCTTTGACGATGCTGAAGGGAGCCTATGCCTTCGCGGTCATGAACGAAAAGCAGCTTTTTGTCGCGCTTGATCCAAATGGATTGCGCCCGCTTTCGATTGGTCGTCTTGGCGACGCCTATGTCGTCGCTTCGGAAACATGTGCGTTTGATTTAATTGGTGCTACTTATGAGCGGGAAGTACAGCCAGGCGAACTGATTACGATTGATGAACATGGCCTCCGTTCGCAACGGTTTACCGGGCCATCCTCACGGGCGATTTGCAGTATGGAATACATTTATTTTGCCCGTCCTGACAGCAATGTCGATGAGCTGAATGTCCATACCGCCCGCAAAAATTTAGGCAAGCAGCTGGCGCTTGAATCGCCGGTTGAAGCTGATGTTGTCACAGGAGTACCGGATTCAAGCATCTCTGCGGCGATCGGCTATGCCGAACAAACCGGAATTCCTTATGAACTCGGAATGATCAAAAACCGCTATGTCGGCCGGACATTTATCCAGCCGTCTCAGGAGCTTCGTGAGCAAGGGGTGAAAATGAAGCTTTCCGCCGTGCGCGGAGTCGTCGAAGGGAAGCGCGTTGTCATGATCGATGATTCGATCGTCCGCGGAACGACAAGCCGCCGGATCGTCAAAATGCTTCGTGAGGCGGGAGCCGTGGAAGTCCATGTGCGGATCAGTTCACCACCGATCACGCACCCATGCTTTTACGGAATTGACACGTCGACTACGGGAGAGCTGATTGCTTCTAATCATTCCATCGAAGAAATGCGTGAAATGATGGGAGCGGACACGCTGGCGTTTCTTAGTACGGACGGGCTGATGAAAGGGATTGGCCGCTCTGACGCTGATCCGAATTGCGGACAATGTCTGGCGTGCTTTACAGGGAAGTACCCAACTGAAATTTATCCGGATACGTTACATCCTTATGCGAAGGTATAAAGGAGAAGGGAGCAGGAACAATGTCAGAAGCATATAAACAAGCAGGGGTAAGTCTTGAAGCAGGGTATGAGGCAGTGGAACGGATGAAGCAGCACGTCAATCGGACAAAGCGCGCCGGCGTGATGGGCGGACTTGGAGGATTTGGCGGCATGTTCGACCTTTCGACGCTCGGCCTGAAGGAGCCTGTGCTTGTCTCCGGAACAGACGGCGTTGGTACGAAGCTGATGCTTGCCTTTATGCTTGACCGCCATGACACGATTGGCGTTGACGCAGTGGCGATGTGCGTCAATGATATTGTCGTCCAGGGAGCGGAGCCTCTCTATTTCCTTGATTATATCGCGTGTGGAAAAGCGGTACCAGAACGGCTGGAAGCGATTGTAAAAGGGGTCGCTGACGGCTGTGAGCAAGCCGGCTGCGCCCTTGTCGGCGGAGAAACGGCTGAGATGCCAGGAATGTATGCCGAGGATGAATATGATCTTGCCGGCTTTGCGGTCGGCGCGGCCGAGAAGAAGCAGCTGATCACAGGGGAAGCGATTCAGCCGGGGGATGTCGTGATTGGCTTAGCGTCGAGCGGTCTTCACAGCAACGGCTTTTCGCTCGTCCGGAAAATTTTTCTCAACGACCATGGTTTTTCATTAACGGATCAGATCGAGGAATTGGGAAAGACGCTTGGAGATGAGCTGTTAACGCCGACGAAGATTTACGTCAAGCCGCTTTTAGCCTGTCTCAGCAAATATTCGGTGCACGGACTGGCGCATATTACCGGCGGCGGCTTCTATGAAAATATTCCGCGCATGCTTCCGGAAGGAACAGCTGTCGCGATCGAGCACGGATCATGGCCGATCCCACCTGTTTTCCCTTTGCTGCAGAAATATGGCAAGCTAAGTGAAAAAGAGCTGTTCTCCACCTTTAATATGGGAATCGGCATGGTAATGGTCGTTCCAAAAGAGGAGCAGGATGCCGTCCTTGCGGAGCTTGAAGCACAAGGCGAGTCAGCTTTTGTCATCGGCCGCGTGGAGACTGGCGCGGGTGTTGTGATCGGAGGCATTGACGAATGAGGATCGCTGTTTTTGCCTCAGGAAGTGGAACGAACGCCGAGGCGATTATTGCCGCAACAAAAGAGGGGCGGGTTGACGCGGAGGTCGTGCTTGTTGTCAGCGATAATCCGCAGGCAAAAGTGATTGAACGGGCGAAAAATCACGGTATCGCAGTTATGGACTTTGATCCGAAAGCTTATCCAAACAAAGCGGCTTTTGAACGGGAAATCGTTGATGAGCTTACAAAGCAGCGGATCGAATTTATCGTGCTGGCCGGCTATATGCGGTTAATCGGGACAACGTTGCTCAAGGCCTATGAAGGACGGATTGTCAATATTCATCCGTCCCTCTTGCCATCCTTTCCGGGACTTGACGCGATTGGTCAGGCTTTTGCAGCGAAGGTCAAGGTTACCGGGGTAACGATTCATTATGTCGATGCGGGAATGGATACGGGCCCGATTATTGCTCAGGAAGCGGTGACGATTGAAGAGGACGATACGATCGAGACATTGCGGCAAAAGGTGCAGAAAGTCGAGCACTCTTTATATCCGCGAACGTTACAGCGTATCGTGGAAGAACTTAGATAAACGGGTGTTGCAGGCAATATTTTGATTGGAGAACAGAAGAAGGGATTGGAGCAGAATGAGTAAGAAGCGAGCGTTAGTCAGTGTCTCAAATAAGGAAGGGATCGTTGAATTTGTCCAGGCTCTAGTTGAGCTCGGATTTGAAGTTGTTTCAACAGGGGGAACAAAGAAAGCTCTTGAAGCAGCCAGTGTTCCTGTCATTGGAATTTCTGAAGTGACGGGTTTTCCGGAAATTTTAGATGGGCGTGTCAAGACGCTGCACCCCAATATACATAGCGGTTTGCTAGCGATGCGCGAGCGTGCGGAGCATCAGCAGCAGCTTGCGGAGCATCAAATTACGCCGATTGACGTAGTCGTCGTCAACCTGTACCCGTTCAAAGAGACGATTGCCAAGCCGGACTGTACGTTTGCCGATGCGATTGAAAACATTGATATTGGTGGTCCGAGCATGCTGCGGGCAGCTGCGAAAAACCACCAGCATGTAGCCGTCGTCGTCGATCCGGCTGACTATGCGGTCGTGCTTGACGAGCTGAAGCAGGAGCAGGCGGTCTCCGTAGAAACGAAGCGTCGCTTAGCAGCGAAAGTATTCCGCCATACGGCTTCCTATGATGCGCTAATTGCCGAATATTTAACGAAGGCAGTCGGGGAAGAAGAGCCGGAAAGCCTCACTGTGACGTTCGAGCGGAAGCAGGGCTTGCGCTACGGCGAAAACCCGCATCAGCGGGCGACGTTCTACCAAAAGCCGCTTGCTGATTCAAGCTCGATTGCCGAAGCAAAGCAGCTTCACGGCAAGGAGCTTTCTTATAACAATATTCATGACGCCGATGCCGCTTTAGCGATTGTGAAGGAATTTACAGAGCCGGCCGTCGTCGCTGTCAAACATATGAATCCATGCGGCGTCGGAACGGGAGCAACGATCGAGGAAGCCTACAATCGTGCCTATGAAGCCGATTCTGTTTCGATATTTGGCGGAATCATTGCCGCAAACCGTGAAATTGATGAAGCAACTGCTTTGAAAATGAAGGAGATTTTCCTTGAAATTATCATCGCACCATCGTTCTCGGAGAAGGCTGTGGAAATTTTAACAGCGAAGAAGAACTTGCGCTTATTAACTGTCCCTGTTCAAAAGCAAATCGAGCCGGAAGCGATGCTCACTTCCGTTCACGGCGGTCTTTTATTGCAGGATGAGGATTTGCTCGGGCTGGAGGATGCTGAGCTTTCAATTCCGACAAAACGTGAACCGACGGAAGAAGAATGGGAAGCATTAAAGCTTGCCTGGAAAGTCGTCAAGCATGTGAAATCAAATGCGATTGTCGTCACGAACGGCTTAATGACAGTGGGCGTCGGAGCAGGACAAATGAATCGCGTCGGTTCTGCCGATATCGCGATCAAGCAGGCCGGCGAACGAATCGAAGGAGCCGTCTTGGGCTCTGATGCCTTCTTCCCGATGGGAGACACAGTTGAATTAGCCGGAAAAGCCGGCATCACCGCGATCATCCAACCAGGCGGCTCGATCCGCGACGAAGAATCAATCGAAATGGCCAACAAATACAACATCGCCATGGTCATGACCGGCATCCGCCACTTTAAACACTGAAGCTTTTAAGCAAAAGGCGTTTTTTCCTTTTGCTTAAAAGCGAATCAATGAGCGGAGTCGCTACATGTTTTAAAAGCCTTGAGAGAAGCGGTTTTCTTCTCTCAAGGCGAGTAGCGAACGGAGCCATTGCAAGCTGATGAGACAGCTTGAAAAAGCGAGGAGTCGGCGCAAGGGTTTCAAAAGTCAGAAGGAAAGCGGGTTTTCTTTCCTTCTGACTGCGCGCCGAACGGAGCCGTTGCAATTTGATGAGATAGCTTTGAAAAAGCGCGGAGTCGACGCAAAGGTTTTAAAAGTCAATTCATAAAGGAGGGGAAGATATGAACGTACTGATTATTGGAGGCGGCGGGCGCGAGCATGCGTTAGCCTGGAAAATGGCCGACAGTCCTCAGGTGACAGAAGTGTTTGTCGCGCCGGGCAATGATGGCATGGCGGACGTCGCGACGCTTGTCCCAATCGCGGAAAAAGAGCATGATCAGCTTGTGGCGTTTGCGAAGGAAAAAGAGATTCATCTTACGTTTGTCGGCCCTGAAGCCCCGTTGCTTGACGGGATCGTCAATCGTTTTCAAGAAGAAGGGCTGCGAATTTTCGGCCCGACAAAAGAAGCAGCTTTGCTTGAAGGAAGCAAGTCGTTTGCCAAGCATATTATGAAAAAATACAACATCCCGACAGGCAGCTATGAAACATTTACTGACTATGACAAGGCTGTTTCCTATGTGAAGGAAAAGGGGGCACCAATCGTCATTAAAGCTGACGGCCTGGCAGCAGGTAAAGGCGTTGTCGTGGCGATGACGGAGCAGGAAGCGACAGACGCCCTGGCTTCCATGCTGAAGGAGCATGCTTTTGGCGAAGCGAGTCATCAAGTCGTCATTGAGGAATATTTGGACGGCGAAGAGCTTTCGTTAATGGCTTTCGTTCATCAGGGAACGGTTGTGCCGATGGTCGGAGCGCAGGATCATAAGCGGGCCTTTGACGGAGATCAGGGACCAAACACCGGTGGCATGGGGGCGTACTCTCCGGTTCCACAATTTACGAGCGATGAGGTGGAAAAAGCTGTTCAGCACATTTTGCAGCCGACAGCTGATGCACTCATTAAAGAAGGGACCCCGTTTACAGGCATTTTGTATGCCGGATTGATGATGACGGCGGACGGACCGAAAGTAATTGAATTTAATGTCCGCTTCGGCGACCCGGAAACGCAGGTTGTTCTGCCGCGCCTCGACTCCGATCTTCTTGCTGTTTTAGATGCGCTGCTTACAGGAGAAACGCCGGAATTGGCCTGGTCGGACGATGCGGTCGTTGGCATCGTGCTGGCTAGTGAAGGGTACCCGCGCGCATACCAAAAAGGAACGCCGATTCACGGCCTCAATCAAATCGAGAAGGATGTTCTCGTATTTCATGCCGGGACGAAGAAGGAAGACGGAACATGGAAAACGAACGGCGGACGGGTTCTATTGCTCGCTGCAAGGCAGCCATCTTTGGCTGATGCCCAGCAGCGTGTATATGAACAAGTAAAACAGCTGGACACAGCCGGTTTGTTTTACCGTTCAGATATTGCCAATAAAGCTATTTTGCGCGCCTCTTCCTCATAAAAAAATAGACGGCGGCAACAATGGAACCGATCAGCATCATATACACAAAGAGCGTATCGGTTGCATATTCTTGTATTGTAAACATTCTTCATCCTCCTGACAAAATGGATGTAAAAGGATAACCTGAAGGTTAAAATAAACCTTTTTAGGTTATCCTTTTTATGATTCATGAATAACGGTCTGCCTGCTGCTGATGAGCGACGTTTTTCTCATGGGATAAAGACGGATTCCTTTGTTCAGCCACGTAAACAAGCGGACAAAAGCGGGTGATTCCTTCTGCGACCTTCATGCCCCCCATTACAGCCCCCAGCAGCGGAAGTGAATGGGACGGGTTGCGGGCAAGCTTAGCTGTGGCCCAGGCCAACAAGGTGAATCCGGCAGTTATTCGACAAAGCGCGTCAACTCTTCCGATATTTGGTCTCATATTCAGCCTGCCTTTCTGTCAAAATTGATCTTTCACAAAAAATTCGTTAAAAGATATTACATCTTTCGTGAGGTAAACCATAAAAATATGTTACGATTGAAAAAATAGGAATTGATGAAATGAGTGATGATGAAATGCCAGAGCGACTTTATCGCTGGACAAAACAACGACTAAGGCAACAGCTTGCTGTTGTGCAAGGAGACAGGGCTCCTTCACTGGTCCTTAAGGAGGCAACTTATTTAAATCATGCCCGCCGCAAGTGGTTGACCGCCAATATTTGGGTGACCGAGGACCGGATCGTTTATGTTGGCGATGAAATGCCTACGAAAACAACGGGAACAGAAATTGTAGATTGTAAAAAATCCTTTGTGGTACCTGGCTATATAGAGCACCACGCCCACCCGTTTCAATTATATAATCCCCACAGCTTTGCGAAATATGCGTCCTCCCGGGGGACGACAACGCTGATCAATGACAACATGGTGTTTTTTTTGTATCTTGAAAAAAAGAAAGCGCTTTCCATTATTGAAGCCTTGAATGAGCTCCCGGCGACGATGTTCTGGTGGTGCCGCTATGATGCCCAGACCGAGGTGCTGGACAACGCCTTCTTTTCACATTCGAAAATGAAGGAATGGCTCGAGCATCCTCTTGTCATTCAAGGCGGAGAGCTGACATCGTGGCCGAAGGTGTTAAACGGAGATGATTCGATTTTACACTGGATGCAGGAAACGGCACGTCTGCGCAAGCGGATTGAAGGACATTTGCCCGGGGCTTCTGAACGAACTTTGGCGAAGATGGCTCTTTTAGGGGTCACGTGCGACCATGAGGCGATGACGGGAGAAGAAGCGGTGCGACGTCTAAATCTGGGCTATATGACCTCTTTACGCCATTCGTCGATCCGGCCGGATTTACCGAAGCTGTTAAAAGAAATGAGAGAGCTCGGCGTTGACTATTTTGACAGATGCTTAATGACAACCGACGGATCGCCGCCTTCTTTTTACGAAAATGGCGTGATGGATCAGCTGATTAAGATTGCAATTGATAGCGGGCTTGATCCGATTGACGCTTATTCGATGGCAAGCTATAACGTCGCAAAATATTATCAGCTTGATCAGAAGCTGGGGATGATTGCGCCTGGCCGGATTGCGCATTTGAACATTCTTGAAGCGATTGATCAGCCGAATCCGAAAGCGGTGCTGGCAAAAGGCCAGTGGCTAGTACGGGAAGGCCGACAATGCGAAGGCTTTGAGTCGTTTCCTTGGGAGAAGTTCGGCATCGGACCGCTTGAAATTGATTGGGATCTCTCCGAAAGTGATTTATCTTTTTCCATGCCGATGGGAATTGAAATGGCGAATGCCGTTATTTTGAAGCCGTATCAAATCTCGGTGGAGCCGACAGGCCAGGAATTGGCGACGACGCATGATGAAAGCTTTTTTGTCATGATCGATAAAAACGGGAAGTGGCTTATTGCGACAATGATTAAAGGCTTCGCCACGCACGTTCTCGGCTTCGCCAGTTCGTTTTCGAACACCGGTGATATTATTTTGATCGGGAAAAATGTATCCGATATGATCGCTGCTTTCCGGGCTTTGAAAAAGCAGGGAGGCGGAATGACGCTCGTAGAGGATGGAAATGTGATCGGCAGCATGACATTGGAGCTATTTGGCGTTTTATCAGCGAAACCGATGCAAGAGATTATGGAAGAAGAGAAAAAATTTGTTACACTGTTAAGAGAGCGCGGATATAAGCACGAAGACCCAATTTACAGCCTGCTCTTCTTTTCCTCTACCCATTTGCCGTATATTCGTGTCACCCAGCGTGGAATTTATGATGTGAAAAAGAAAACGGTACTCTTTCCTGCAATTATGCGGTAAACTAAAAAAAGAGATCCTTTAGTGAGTTAATTCAGGAAAAGGTTGTGCATGAGATGAAAAAAAGAAGCAAATGGATGGCAGCAGTTGCGGCTTTGACGATGCTGGTCGCGTGTCAGAACGATGAACCGACGGTGGACATAGAAGAAGAGGAACAGGTAGAACCAGTTGAAGATGCGGGAGAAGTCGAGGCTTCTCTCCCTTATACATATCCGTTAACAGGGGTTGGAACGGAGGAGCAGCTTGATCGCCGCGTTGTCGGAGTGACAATTAACAATCATCCGGCGGCAAGGCCCCAATCGGGCTTGACTTCCGCCGATGTGGTCTATGAAGTGCTGGCGGAAGGTGAAGTGACCCGTTTTGTCGCTTTGTATCACAGCCAGCTGCCGGAGCGCGTCGGACCTGTGCGCAGTGCCCGGCCATATTTTATTGACTTGGTCAACGGTTATAACGGAATGCTCGTCATTCACGGCTGGAGTCCGGACGCCGAGCAATTGTTGAATGGCGGAGCGGCGGATTTTCTAAACGGGCTGTATTATGATGGAACGCTTTTTGAACGTTCTTCCGAGCGGCAGGCGCCTCACAATTCCTATATTACGTTCGAGCACATTTGGGAAGGCTTTGAATCTCGTAATTATGAGCTGGACGGGCCTGTTCCAAGCCTTGATTTCTATGAAAATGAAGAGATTCAAATAGCGGGTACGGACGGAAAAGCAATTGAAATTAATTATTATGACCGGAATATGGTTCAGTACGCCTTTGATGAGGAGCTGGGTCTCTACCATCGGTTTAATGGGGAAGAACAGACGATTGACGACGAAACGGACGAGCCGATCAGCCTGGCGAACCTGTTCGTTGTCGAAGCTGAACACCGGACGCTGGATGATGTCGGACGTCGTGCCATTGATCTTACCTCCGGCGGTAAAGGAATCCTCTTTCAAAGCGGGATCGCCAGTGAAGTGGATTGGGAAAATCGTGATGGGCAAATTATACCTGTCAAGGACGGGGCACAAGTCCCGCTGACTCCTGGACAAACATGGATTAATATTGTTCCTGCTCTTACAAGTGTCACCTACTAAATGAAAAAGGAAAGGTGTGAATGACATTGCAAATAGATAAGCTGCGCGGCAAGGAGCTCGATCAACTATTTAAAGCGATTTTGTCATTAAAGGATCTTGAGGAATGCTATCAATTTTTCGATGATTTATGTACCATAAACGAAATCCAGTCCCTTGCCCAGCGTCTGGAGGTAGCCAGAATGCTGCAAAATGGCTTTACCTATCATAAAATCGAAACCGAAACCGGCGCTAGCACCGCGACGATTTCCCGCGTCAAACGGTGCCTGAACTACGGAAACGACGGCTATAAAATGACGCTTGACCGCGTGAAGGAAAACGAACTAAAAGTCGAAGAATAAAAGAGCCACTCAAAAGGCCGGTGTTAGCCTTTTGAGTGGCTCTTAGCCTGAAAGCGGAGCCGCAGGAAGGTCTTCAAATTCATGAGTGAAGTCCTCATGAATTCCAGCGAGCGAAGCCAGGCGTTAAAGGCCGGTGTTAGCCTTTTGAGTGGCTCTATTTTTTTAAGATAAGAAAGTATAAGATTTTCGGGTTGATTCGAGAAAAGCCGCTACGCGGTTTTTCTTAATGTCACGACTACAATCTCAGGCCGGTTGAAGATCCGTTGCGGAATGATGCTATTGCCGAGACCGCGGTTCACAATCATCGTTGCCCGTCCCAGTGTATGGCTGCCGGCTGTATAGGGAGGAAACCAGCCTTGGTTTGGAGCGACGAGTCCGCCAATGAAAGGCAGACGAAATTGGCCGCCATGCGCGTGACCGGAGAAAATAAGGTCAACTGGATAATCGGCATAGAGCGCAAGTTCCTCTGGTCGATGAGCCAGTAAAATTGTGAAGCGTTCTTCGTCCACTTTGTGAAAAGCCTGCTCAAGCATATTCTCCGTTTGCTCACCTTGCGCCGGGTCATCGATGCCGACAAGCTGGATCGTATCCTCTCCGATCGCGAGCTCCGATGCTGTATTTCGCAATATGTGGACACCTGCGGCCGTTAACTGCTGTTCAAGCGATGAAAAGCGGCCGGATGACCATTCGTGATTGCCTGTTACGTAGTAAACAGGAGCGAGCTCGACCAGCTTTTCCATCAAGAGTAAGCTTGCCTCTTCATCGCCTTTAGCGGAATCAACAAGATCTCCGGTAAAAACGATGAGATCAGGCCGGGCGTCGGCAACTTTTTGTACAAGAGCCTGCTGCTCGCTGCCGAACCGTTTGTTATGTAAGTCGGATAATTGCACAATGCGGTACGCTGAAAAATTCAGCGGAAGACGCTCGGAATGAAGCGTTACTTCAGTCGTGACGAGCGAATTATTTTGCCAATGTGAGAACCAAAACAGGGATATAAGGATTGCAACTATTACAAGCAGGCGCTTCGTTATTCGTTTTTTCATTTTCTCACCTCATCTTGATAGTAGCACAGCGGGAGCAAAAAAAGGTATCAGATATAATCTCCTGATCGTCGTGCATTTCCGCGCAAAGCAAGGTAAACTGAATGAATGAAAAAGCTGGACAGAAGGAGATAGATTATGAAACAAACATTGAAGCAGAAACTGGCTGCCGCGACAAAACGGGAGAAGGCGGAGCTGGTTATTAAAAATGGAATAATTATTGATGTGTTTTCGTTAACCACATATGAAGCAGATGTCGCGATTACCGGTGGGGTGATTGTCGGTGTCGGCTCTTATGAGGGGGAAGTCGAAATTGATGCGGCTGGTGCATTTCTTGTGCCGTCCTTTATTGACGGTCATGTCCATATTGAGTCAGCAACGGTCACACCCGAGGAGTTTGCCAAGGTTGTACTCCCGCATGGGGTGACGACCGTGATGGCCGATCCGCATGAGCTGGCGAATGTAGGAGGCAAGGAAGCGGTTCGTTATATGCTGGAAGCAGCGAAAGATTTACCGCTCGATATTCACATTATGGTGCCCTCCTGCGTCCCGGCTGCGAGCTTTGAGCATAATGGGGCGACGTTAACCGCGAAAGAAGTTGAGGAGCTGTTTGATGAGGATCAGGCATATGGGCTGGCAGAAGTAATGGACTATCCGGCAGTATTTGCCGGAGAAGAAGAGATGGTCGCAAAGCTGGAGGCTGCGAGGAAGCGGCAAAAAGGAATCGACGGTCATGCTGCCGGTTTGGATGGCGATGGACTGAATGCCTATCGTGTGGCAGGAATTTCGAATGACCATGAAGCCGTCACTGCCGCCGAAGCAGAGGAACGCATCCGCCGAGGGATGTACATTCTCATTCGTGAAGGGACAGCCGCCAAGGATTTGGAGGCACTTCTTCCGGCGGTCACGACTGCCAACGCGAGACGATGCGTGTTCGCGACAGATGACAAGCATCTTGATGATCTTATCGATGAAGGAAGCATTGATGCCAGTGTGAGAAAGGCCGTTTCGCTCGGCCTCGATCCGCTCCAGGCGATTCAGATGGCGACCCTCAATGCGGCGGAGTGCTTTGGCCTACGGGAAAAAGGAGCGATCGCGCCAGGCTATGAAGCGAGTCTTTTGTTCCTGCGTGATCTGAAGACGCTGGACATCGAGCGTGTTTATGTGAAAGGGGAACTTATCGCCGAAAAGGGCGAGCTGAAAACGGTGTTACGCGAGCCAATCGCACCGCCGGACTTTCTCTTACACAGCATCAACGTAAAGCCGCTGGCGGATGATGCGTTTGCTTTGCCTGTTCGAGAGGAGGTGCAACCGGTTATTGGCGTCACACCGGGTTCGATCGTAACGAAGCATTTGCGGGAGCCTGTGGCTAGCCGCGATGGGCTTTTTCAGCCATCTGTTGCTAATAATCAGCTGAAGCTGGTCGTCGCTGAACGGCATCGGGCTCTCGGCCATGTCGGGGTCGGCATTGTCAAAGGAATTCCGCTCAAAAAAGGCGCGATGGCCGCAACGATTGCCCATGATTCTCATAATATTGTGGCGTGTGGAGCAGATGATGCGAGCATTCGTACTGCGATTGAGCAGTTGATCCGGATGAACGGTGGAATGGTGCTTGCTGAAGGGGAGAGCCTGATTGCCGGGCTTCCTTTGCCGCTTGGCGGATTGATGTCGATAGCACCTTACGAAGAAGTTTATCGCTCGATAAAAACGTTGGATGCCGGCTTAAAAGAGCTCGGCGTGGAGGAAGGGTGGAATCCGTTCTTGACCTTGTCTTTTCTCGCTTTGCCGGTCATCCCGGCGCTAAAGCTGACCGATTGCGGCTTGTTTGATGTTGAAGCGTTCAGGCATTTGTAAGAAGTTGATTTCAAGTGCGGCTGAGCGGATAAAATGATAGCGGGAAATATTAGAAGTAATGAGCGTAGCCGTTGCCTGATTTTGAAAGCCTTGCTACGAGTGGGTGTCTCGAAGCAAGGCGTGCAACGCGCGGAGCCATTACTCTTCTTCGAGTTACGGAAAAAGAGGTTTTTCAGTGGCCTCGTTGTGAGTGGGTTTCTCGCACCGGGCTTTTGGCGAGTGAAGCGCTCGTTTTTTCCCCTTAATCGAGAAGGAGATCAAAGTAGAGACCAAGCTTTTGGATCGGATTTTTTAGATCGATCTCAGTCAGTTCCTTAATGCGTTTCAGGCGATAGTTTAGCGTGTTGACGTGAACATGGAGCAGAGAGGCGGCCTCATTCATATTGCCGTCCGTCAGCAAAAAGGCTCTTAGTGTGGCAAAAAGCTCCGTGCGATGTCGTTTATCGTAGTGCTGCAAAATGGCCAGAGCGGGATGTTTCCCGACAGCCGCAGCCGCTTTGTGTCGCTGAAAAAACTCAACATAGCGCAGCACGCCAAGCTCATGAAAAAACAGCAGGCCTTCCGTTTCTTTCGGAAAGGCTTGTTTTAATTGAATCACCTTCTGCGCTTCTTCGTAGCTCTTTTTGATATAGTCATAATCATGATAGACAGAGCCCCAGCCAAGCGCAGCCGGAATAATGCTGAAACGCTCCGCGATCTGAGCCTGAAGGGTGGAACTGAAAGCAGTCAGCGCTTGCTGACTGCCTTTATCTTTTGCCGGCAGTCCGGTCAGAAAAATAATTTGATCGCCATCCTGGGCGGTGATGAAAAGCGTGATTTTCTGTGAGGTTTTCGCTGCATAGGTAATTTGCCGATAGAGCGTCTCGGATAATTTCGGGAAGCGCATGATCATCACCGAGAAGCCCATCTTCGGATGCATGCCGATCGCCTGTAAATCCTGCTTCATCTCCGTATAATCATGGACATCGCCGGTCATTAACTGCCAAAGGACATTCTGATAATTGCGTTCCTTCCGTTTCCGCTGCATATTAAGCTGAAGAAGCTCATTTTTCGCTTTGCTTGCTGCCGTTTTCAGCAGCTCGAGCTCATCTTTTGACAACGTGCGGCCGGACTCAGAAACCCAAATATAACCGAGAACTTCTTCATTTTTGCGAATCGAGACAGCGACGCGGCGCCCAAGCCCGATTTCCGTCATTTCCGAAATAATCACCGGTTCATTGCTCTGATTTAACGCCGGGATGACCCCTTCCTTCCAAAAACGGTTAATCACTTTTTCAGGGACTCTCCGCCCAATAATGGTCGCAATCCGTGCTGCATCGGTTTGATCGTCATGAGAGCTGTACGCCAGCAAATAGTGGTTGGCATCCTCCAGCGTAACCGGACACTGTAAGCACTCACTAATGGTATCAACAAACTCTTCCAATGAATCAAACGGACGATTGAACATTTGGGCATGATCCTGCATCGGCAAACTCCTTGTCTGATAAACTTTTATTCTGTTAGAATATCATATCTTTTTTTATGGGGAAAGATAACGGGGAGAGGGATAAGAAAAAAATGAGCTGGAGACAAAACTAGCTTTGACCTGCTGGCAATGGCTCTACACGTCACAAGACCGGTGTGGAAATCCTTTCACACCGGTCAAGATCATGGCGCTTCCGCAGGGCTGCGAAAAGGGCCGGGCAAAAGGTAGAAAAACAACCAACCTTTTGTCCGGCCCCAACCACCAGGAAATTATGAGTCAAGAATGCTGTCGTAAAAATCACGTGAATGTTTAAAGAAGGTGTCAATGTTTTCTTGTACTTGTTCGTAATCATGCTTTTTGATCGATTCGATTAATTTTGAGCGGAGCGCGACACTCTGTTCAATCGAACCGGGTACGCTAAGGATTTTTAAGCTTGTTTCCTTCCGCAGGTGAATAATGGTCTGCATTAGTTTCGCGTAGATGCTGTTGCCGCAAATTTCGCCCATATATAAATCAAACTCATCTATATGGTGAAGATAAACGTCAGGTTGATCGTCCCCTTTTATTTTCACGATGTTCTCAGCTAAACGCTCTAAATGTTCGATTTGTTCATCGGTAGCATTCCGTGCCGCTGTGAGGTAAACCTCTGATTCAATAAGCTTTCTGGCAGCGTAGATCTCATTTAAATTATTAATCTCGCGATGAAAGATCCAGGTGATCGTTTCAGCCGGGAAGGCAAGCTGGCTTTCTTTAACGAAGCTGCCTTCTCCCGGTTTAATTGTGATTAATCCGATCAGCGAAAGAGCGCGAAGTGATTCACGGACGCGACTTCTTGTGACATTGAACTTTTCTGCCAGGACTCTTTCGGTAGGGAGCTTTTCTCCCGGCTTTAATTTACCCGTTGTGATCAATGTGGCGATTTGCTCCATTATTTGTTCGGTAACGGTAATTTTCTTGACGGCTTTTACATCAACCATTAAAGATTACCCCTTTCACACGTCTTTATTTTCAAGTTTGTTTTTTTGAAGGTTGGCTTTCTTAACTAGTGTAAGAGTACCGTAAATTCTAAAAATCAACAAATAAATGATTGCATTTAGAAAATTCAGATGATACTATGGTTTTGTGGTAGTACCAGTGTACCGTAATGACAGATGATATGCAATGGTAGTAAAGGAGGAACTACATGACGACAACTTTGAAAGGGATTACATGGGATCATAGTAGAGGATATGTTTCTCTCGTAGCGGCATCGCAACGATTTACAGAGCTGAATCCGGATATAAAGATAGAATGGGAGAAACGATCCTTAAAGGATTTTGAGGATTTTCCGATTGATACGCTTGCCAGCACGTATGACTTAATGGTGATCGATCATCCGTGGGCAGGCTTTGCAGCAAGCCAAAATATTCTTGTCAGGCTGGAAGAATGCTTGAGCGGACCATTTTTACAAGACCAGGAACAAAATTCAGTAGGCCCTTCTCATATCAGCTATAACTTTAATGGCTTTCAGAGCGCGTTGGCATTGGATGCCGCTGCCCCGGTGGCCGTCTATCGTCCGGACTTAATTGAAAAATACGAAGTCCCCCTTCCTCGCAATTGGAATGAGCTGCTGCAAGTCGCAAAAGGAAAAAAAGTGGCTTACGCCGGAAAAGGGATTTATCTCTTAATGGATTTTTATATGATGGTTGTTTCCCAGGGAGAGGAGCCGGGCACGCATGAGGACATCGTTGTAAGTGCCGAGGTGGGAGAAAAGGCTTTAGAGCAGATGAGAGAACTCGCCAGCCTTTGTCCGCCGCAGATGTTTGACTGGAATCCGATTGATGTATGTGAGCAGATGTCGGCGAATGATGATCTGCTACTCTATTCGCCGTTTTGCTATGGATATGTGAATTATTCAAGACGTGGATATGCGAAACACCGGTTGAAATTTACCGATCTGGTCAAGCTTGATGATCAAACGTTGCTTCGCTCGACTCTAGGGGGGACCGGATTGGCGATCTCCAATAAAAGCCGCAACGTCGAAAGCGCTGTCAGATTTATGGAGTACACCCTGAGTCCCGCTGTCCAACGGACGCTCTATTTTGAGAGTGGCGGGCAGCCAGGCCATAAAGCGGCCTGGGAGGATGAAGAAGTGAACCGGCAATCGCTGGCCTTTTTCAAGGATACTCTTCCAACGCTTGAACGGGCTTATGTCAGACCGCGCTACCCGGGCTATTTGCAATTCCAGGAGCAGGCAGGAGAAGAAATCCGAAGCTATTTGATTCATGGGGGCAGTGCAAGATCAACGTTAAAGAAATTAGATCAGCTGTACCGTGATACGAAAAAAGGTGAAGGCCGATGAAGCCGTTGGAAGGGATCGTCGTTTTGGATTTCAGCCAATACCTCGCAGGGCCATCGGCTGCTTTGAGATTAGCTGATCTGGGAGCAAGGGTTATTAAAATCGAACGAAAGGGCAGCGGGGAAGCGAATCGGGCATTGGCGTTGAAAAACAAGGAGATAGACGGCAGCAGTTTACTGTTTCATACGATCAACCGAAACAAAGAAAGCTACGCTGTTGATTTGAAGGATGCGGCTGACTTAGAAAAGGTAAAAAAGCTGATCGCAAAAGCGGATGTGTTAATTGAAAATTTCCGTCCGGGCGTGATGGAGAAATTACATTTGGACTATCAGACTGTCCGGAAAATTAACGAGCGAATCGTATACGGCAGTGTTACAGGATATGGAAGAGTCGGACCATGGAAGGGGAAGCCGGGTCAGGATTTGCTCGTTCAGGCTTATTCCGGATTAGCTTATTTAAATGGCAATGACGATCAGCCTCCCGTTCCTTTTCCGCTTGCTATAGCTGATATGTTCACTGGAGCTCATTTGGTGCAAGGAATACTGGCCTGTTTAATTCGGCGGGAGAAAACGAATAAGGGGGGCTTTGTCGAGACGAGCCTGATCGAGTCAATCATTGCTGTGCAATTCGAAGTTTTAACGACCCATCTTAATGACGGACGCCAGCTTCCTCAGCGGAGCCGGATTAATAATGCCCATGCTTATTTAGGTGCCCCCTATGGTGTCTATGAAACGCAGGATGGCTATCTGTCATTGGCAATGGGCTCAATCACCGAGCTTGGCGAAATAGTCAACTGCCCGGAGCTTCTGACGTATGAAGATCCGAAAAGCTGGTTTGAAAAAAGAGACGAGATCAAATTGATTTTGCTGAAGCATCTAAGACAGGAGAAAACGGCGTATTGGCTTGAAAAATTGGACGCCGCCGGCTATTGGAGCGCAGAAGTACTCACTTGGAAGGAATTATTTGCTCATGAGGGGTTCCAGGCATTACAGATGGTTCAAACCGTCAGTCCAAATAGCGAGAAAGAAATGAAAACAACGCGCTGTCCGATTCGCTTCAATGAAGAACTGTTAATCTCTTCTCGCGGAGCGCCGCGTGTTGGTGAGCATAATGAACAGATCGAGGGCGATTTTCAGCTGTAAAAGGAGATGCATATGACAGGATTGGAACAGGAGAAGCCGTTAAAGGGATTGACCGTGCTGGATTTCAGTCAGTTTTTATCCGGACCTTCGGCGGGATTGAGGCTTGCCGATTTAGGAGCGCGGGTCATTAAAGTCGAGAAAAAAGGAACAGGTGATATTTGTCGAACGCTCTATATTTCGAATACGGAACTGGAGGGTGAGAGTACGCTTTTTCACGCGATTAACCGCAACAAAGAAAGCATCGAGCTTGATTTAAAGAATGAAGAAGACGCGGAAATCGTCAAAGCATTGATTAAAAAAGCAGACATTATGATTGAAAACTTCCGGCCGGGAGTGATGGAACGGCTCGGCTTGGATTATCAAAGCGTCAAAGCTTATCATGAGAAAATTATTTATGGGGAGATCACGGGCTATGGAAATGAAGGACCCTGGAGGGATAAGCCCGGGCAGGACCTGCTCGTTCAGTCGTTGTCCGGTTTAACATGGCTCAATGGAAACGACGGCGATCCGCCTCTTCCCTTCGGTTTGTCGATCATTGATATGATCGCGGGGGAGCAGCTGACACAAGGAATTCTTGCCGCCATGGTCAGGCGCGCTGTCTCGGGCAAAGGAGCCTATGTTCAAGTCAGTCTGCTGGAAGCGATAGTAGACTTGCAATTTGAGCTGCTAACGACTTATTTACAGGATGATCATCAATTGCCTGTCAGAAGCAAAGTCAACAATGCCCATCCGTATATCGCGGCCCCGTACGGGATATATGAAACGCAGGATGGCTATCTGGCGCTGGCGATGGGGTCAGTAACGCAGCTGGGTGAACTGTTACAATGTGAAGCTTTAAAGAAATATGAAAACCCTGTAACCTGGTCCACTCACCGCGACAAGATTAAGCAAATTCTGGTTGAACACTTGAAAACGAAAAGGACGAAAGAGTGGTTACACGCTCTTGAACGTGCGGATTATTGGTGCGCGGAAGTATTGAATTGGCATCAGCTTCTGGAGCATGAGGGCTTTCACGCATTGAACATGATTCAAAAGGTGGAACGACAGGATCATTTTCAGCTGCTGACGACAAGATGTCCGATAAGAATTGATGGCGAAATCTATCAATCTTCGAAGCCTGCTCCCTTTCTGGGAGAAAATACAGCGCAGATCATCGCAGAGCTGACGTAAGACGAAAAGGAGTGGTTATGTTGAACAAGCCGATCTACTACGAACAGTATCAAATCGGAGATACACGGTCTGCCTATGGCCGCACCATTACAGAAGCAGATATCGTCCTCCACGCCGGGCAAACGGGGGACTTCTATCCGCATCATATGGATGCAGAATGGTGTAAAACACAGGAGTTCCAGAGGCGAATCGCACACGGTACGTTAATCTTTAGCGTGGGAATCGGGATGACTGCCGGTGATATTAACCCGGTCGCCTTCTCATACGGCTATGATCGTCTAAGGTTCATTAAGCCGGTATTTATTGGTGATACGATTTATGCCAAAGTGACGATTAAAGAAAAAAGGGATCATCCAAAGAGAACCAATAGCGGATTTGTTGTGGAACTTGTGGAGGTCATAAATCAACATGATGAGCTCGTGTTAGTTTGTGAACATCTGCTTTTAACAGAAAAGCAATCTGTGTAAAGAAAGGAGCATATCGCATGAAGGTTGATGCCCATCAGCATTTTTGGAATTTTGACTGGTTTACGTATGCATGGCCTACCGAGCAGGAAAAGGCGATTTACCGCACGATTGAAGCAGATGAGCTGGAACCGTTGCTCAAACAAACCGGTATTGAAAAGACGGTCATCGTCCAGGCGGATAACTCCTATGCCGATACCGTTTATATGCTCGATACTGCTTCCCGTTATGAATGGGTTGCCGGCGTTGTTGGCTGGGTTCCGTTGGATCGCCCGGAGGAAGCGCGCAGGAAATTAGAAGAGTTTTCAGCAAATCCATACTTTAAAGGGGTCCGCCATCTGATTCATATGGAAGCCGACCCGGACTGGATTATCCAAAGCAATGTGATCGAAGGTCTGAAGGTGCTGGCTGAATTTGAACTGACATTTGATCTCGTTTCCGTCCTGCCGGAGCATTTAGTCCATGCCCCGCGACTGGCTGAAGAAATTCCAGAGCTGAAGATCGTAATTGACCATCTTTCGAAGCCGCCAATCAAAGAAAGAGAGATGGAGCCATGGGCGACTTTGATAAAAAAAGCCGCCGCCTATCCGAATATTTATGCGAAAGTATCCGGCTTGAATACGGCCGCTGACCCCAAAAGTTGGACGTGGGAAGATATAAAGCCGTATATTGATCTTTCGTTTGAGATTTTCGGTTCTGAGCGATTGATGTTTGGCAGCGATTGGCCTGTAGCTAACCTCGCTGGAGACTATCGCAAAGTTTATGAAGAAACGGTAAAAGCAGTTGAAGGTCGCCCGCAAGAAGAGGTTGACAATTTGTTTGGGCAAACGGCGAACGCATTTTATCGACTGAATTTGTAGCAGGAAGAGAGGGAAAGGAGGTTCTAACGATGCGAAGATATGGAAGCGTTATCAAAGTGAAGGAAGATCAGCTTGAGCTCTATAAGGAGCTGCACGACAACATATGGCCGAAGGTTGCCGAGGTCATCAAGGAGTGCTCGATTCAAAATTACTCCATCTATCATAAGGATGGGTACTTGTTTAGCTATTTAGAGTATGTCGGGGATGATTACGACAAGGATATGGAAAAAATGGCGGCAGATGAAACGACGCAAAAGTGGTGGGCAGTATGCAAGCCGTGTCAAATTCCACTCGATTCGAGGAAAGAAGGCGAATGGTGGGCGTCGATGGAGGAAGTGTTTCATTTAGATTAACGGTTAATCAGGAAAGGAGATGCAGGATGAAGAACGAGCAATTATTGGACTTGGATTATAAGCCGAAACTGCCGGTTGATAAAAGCATGGGCATCGGTATTGTCGGCGCGGGGGAGATTGTCAGGGAAGCTCATCTTCCAGCTTACAAGCTGGCCGGCTTTCATGTCGTCGGCATTACAAATCGGACGATCAGCAGGGCGGAGGAGCTGGCTGAAAGGTTTTCGATTCCGAAGGTGTATCAAAGTGCGGAGGAGCTGATTGCTGATCCGGATATTACGATTATCGATATCGCTGTTTCGGCGGAAAAGCAGGTCGAAATCGTTGAAATGGCAACAGCGGCCGGAAAGCATGTTCTCTGCCAAAAGCCGCTTGGGAGCACATATAAAGACGGGGTCAAAATCGTTGAGCTTTGTAAAAAGGCCGGCGTGAAGGGCGCGATTAATCAGCAAATGCGCTGGGCCCCGGGAATAAGGGCAAGTCATTCGATTATTGAGCGCGGCTGGCTTGGAGAGCTTTTGCAGGCGACCATTCAAGTAAATGTCAAGACTGACTTTTCCAGCTGGGAGTTTTTAAGAAAGGTCGAAACATTGGAAGTTATGTATCACAGTATTCATTACATGGACTCCATTCGCTTTCTTTTTGGCACGCCGGAATATATTTACGCCGATGGTGCGCGCTTTCCCGGCCAGGCTCCGGTCGGGGAGACAAGAACGATGATCCATATGAAATTTAAAGATGAAACCCGCGCGCTGATTCACGATAACCATAATAACTTTGCTGACCATGATGACTGGTATGCAACATTTCGCTTTGAGGGCACCGATGGCATCGTTAAAGGAACAAATGGTGCGCTATACAATTACCCTGTCGGAGAAGAAGACACGCTGCAATTTTATTCGAAAAAGATTGATGAACACTATTGGTTCAAGCCGACCCTGGAAGGAAAGTGGTTTCCTCATGCCTTTATCGGAACGATGGGCGAGTTAATGCGGGCGATTGAAGAAGACCGGGAGCCTGAGAATAGTGTGGAAGATAATTTGCTTACGTTAAAAATGCTGTTCGCGGCCTATCAGTCTATGGCAGAAAACAGACCGGTGCATTTAGCTGAAATTGAGTAAATGATCGACAATTAAACGAAAAAAGGATGATGAAAATTGAAAAAATGGTCAATGCTTGCAGGCCTTGTCATGGTTACAGTGGCACTTTTGTTAACGGGTTGTAATTCGAATGCGTCCGATGGGGGATCTTCCGCGGAAGGCACCGACGAAGGTGGGGATCAGATCGAAATTGCCGGAATTTTGATGCAGTCAGATGTTGAATGGTTTAAATACATTCAAATGGGGATGGAAAAAGCCGCTGAAGAAAACAATGTCAATTTAACGATTGGAAATGCGAATGAAGATATTACCGAGGAGTCCAACTTGCTTGACACGTATTCTTCTCAAGGAAAGGATGCTGTTCTCCTGTCAGCGATTGATTCAAGCGCCTCCGCCGAAGCGATAAAAAGGGCTCAAGAAAAGGATGTGCTCGTTGTTAATTACAACACCGGAGTTGATCTGAACGTACAGGAGTATTTTGTCGGCATCGATAACTTTGAATTAGGGGCTCAGGCCGGCCGCTCGTTAGTCGAATATGTTGAGGAGAATATGGGTGGCGAAGCGAAAGTCGCAATGATTACGCTGTCGATGTATGAGATCGGAAAACAGAGAGCGGAAGGGTTCTTATCGGAAGTCGAACAGGCTCCCGGCATTGAAATCGTTGCCCAGCAGGATGCTGCCGGTCCGGAGGATGGGGCAAATGTGACAGAGACAATCATTCGGGGGAATCCGGATATTGATTTAATCTGGGGAGCAAATGAAGGTGGCGCTGTCGGAGCGATCGTCGGGGTGCAATCTTCTGGCTTAGAAGACAAAGTAAAGGTTTTTGGCACGGATATGAGCTTACAGACGGCCCAGTATTTGCTTGATGATTCGAACCCTTATTATGCCGTTTCGACACAGCAGCCATATGAAATCGGATACCAGGCTGTGATTACGGCTGTGAAAGCATTACAGGGAGAGGAAGTAGAGGCGGAAACAATCGTGCCGTTGGATATGTATTCAAAGGAAGACAAGGAGAAGGTTCAGGCATATCTGGATGAATACAGCGGTTTGTAAACTGCTGCTCAAGGCCGAATGAAAACGGAGGATGAACATGACAGAATATCTCCTTAATTTAACGAATATTAGGAAAAGTTTTGGCAATGTAAAAGCGCTTCAAGGTGCAGGATTCACCTTAAAGAAAGGAGAAGTTCATGCCTTATTAGGGGCGAATGGAGCCGGCAAATCAACGCTAATGAAAATTATCGCCGGCGCGTATAAGCAGGATGAAGGGGAAATTGTCCTGCAGGGCAACGAGATTAAGGTGGAAAACCCTCAACAAGTACAGGAATTGGGAATCTCCATTGTATATCAGGAATTTAGTCTGATCAACGATTTAAGTATCGCCGAAAATATTTTTATGGGAAGACTGCCGTTAAAACAGTCTTTCCCTCCTTCCATTGATAGTAAGAAAATGAGAACTGATTCGGAAATTGCATTGCAGAAAATAGGAGTCTCATTAAATGTAAAAAGGCTTGTCAGTGACCTGTCTGTAGGGGAGCAACAAATTGTCGAGATCGCAAAAGCGATCTCGATTAATGCGAAAGTATTGATATTGGATGAACCAACCTCGGCCTTGAACGCGAAAGAAATCGAGCGCTTATTTGCCTTAATTAGAGTACTAAAAGCGAAGGATGTTGGTATTATTTACATCACACACAGAATGAATGAATTGGAAATGATTTGTGATCGCGTGACGATTATGAGAGACGGCAGGGATATTGGCACGTATCACATCGGGGAGAAGACGATTAACGAAATGGTCGATCTGATGCTTGGAGAAGCACGGGAAACGGCAAAGCGCGAAAGAATAAACAGAACAGGCAATGTCGTTCTGCAAGTGAACAATCTTTCCACCCCATTTTTACAGGACATTTCCCTGACGCTACATAAGGGAGAAATTGTTGGACTGGCCGGGCAGATGGGAGCAGGGAGAACCGAGCTGTTAAAAGCCTTGTTCGGTGCTGACAAAATAAAAAGTGGATCCTTCTATATTGAAGACGACAAAATAGCCGCGCCTGAGATTCAGCATATGATTCGCCACGGAGTCGGATTCGTTTCCGAGGACAGGAAAGGAGAAGGGATTTTTCCCGGCAGAGCGATCAGGGAAAATATCGTCGTTTCTGTCATGCGGCAAATTACGCACGCTTTTTCCATTAAAAAAACCGCTGAAAATAAAACGGTAAAAGAAGCGATTGAAAAAACGGACCTGCACCCACCTTTGCCGGAAAGGTCGATTGAGTTTTTGAGTGGAGGAAACCAGCAAAAAGCGGTATTGGGACGCTGGTTGGCTATGGATCATCTGAAAATTTTGTTACTCGATGAACCGACAAGAGGGATTGACATCGGGGCTAAGGGTCAAATCTATGAATTGCTGCATCAAATTGCTGAAAAAGGGATTGGAATTTTAATTGCCTCGTCTGATGCAGATGAACTGGTCCAAATTTGTGACCGGGTCATTATTTTAGAGGACGGGAAGGCGACTCATGAAATTAATGATGACGAATTAACATTAAATTCGTTAACCGCACATATTGTAGGAGGTGGACAGCATGTCTAGTCAGATTCAAGTAGAAGAAGCGACAGAGCGAAATCGGGATAAAACGGTTGATATTAAAGAGTACTTCTCTAATAATCGCAGTGTTCTCGGGCTGTTTGGAGCGCTTTTGTTATTGATGATGTTCTTTAGCATCGCCGCGCCTAACTTCTTAACGATCGGGAATTTTATTGACGTTTTGCGTCAGATGTCGATGATTGCGATCATCGCGATCGGCATGACCTTTGTTATTATTACAGGAGAAATTGATCTATCTGTCGGCTCACTTGTTGCGGCGAGCAGTGCGATTTTAGGGTTTTTGGCGATTCAGGCGAGCATGAATATTTGGCTGGCGATCATCATTACGATGGTTATCGGTGGTTTAAGCGGGTATTCTGTCGCGTTTCTGAGAAACCGATATGGCATTCCGAGCTTTATTACGACGCTCGGCTGGCTTTCGGTCTGGCGCGGTGTCGCGTACCTCGTGACAGGCGGGTTCCCGATCACTCCTTATCCGGAGTCCTTTTCTTTTATCGGATCGGGCTTTATCGGACCGATTCCGGTAACGGTGATTATTATGGTCGCCTTATTTGCAATTTTTTACTATGTTCTCAATAAAACGACGTTTGGCCGATATGTGTACGCGACTGGAAGCAATATGAAGGCGGCTCAATTGTCCGGTGTTCCGGTAACGAAGGTGAAGGTCGCTGTTTTTGTCATCACCGGTGTCTTAACGGCGATCGCCGGTATCATTCTCTCTTCCCGTTTAATGTCAAGCACCCCAACCGTAGCAAATGGCTGGGAGCTGGATGTCATCGCCGCCGTGATCGTCGGTGGAACGAGTCTGTTCGGCGGTCGCGGCTCGTTGATTGGCACATTTTTAGGTGCGTTATTTATTGCGATACTCGGAAATGGAATGGTCCTGATCGGTGTGTCTCCATACATGCAATTAGTCATTAAAGGCTCGATCATCGTCCTCGCCGTACTGTTGAGCGCGATGCAGACCTATGGCTGGAGAGGGCAGCAAAAGGATATCGCTTAAAAATGCATGGGAGCTGGTTTGGGCGATAGTTCTAAGCGTTGGACGGAGTCGCTACATCACATAGAGGGAGTGGGGTACCTCCTCTCTATGTGAGTAACCTCAAGCATCTTTAAGCGACTGCTTATAAAGAAAGTTAGATACAGTCCATTTGCCTTACTACTCGATCACTTCAACTGAATCCACACTAAAAACAGAATAATCATGCTCTGATATTTGTGTATCTCCAAAGCTGCCCCATTTGGCAACAACTCTATCGCCCACTTCGATGAAATCATGAGGCTGTTCCACGATGGCAAATAAGACATTCTTAGGCTCTATTTCATTCAATTGCACGTCCTTATAGTCCCATTCAATCGCCTGTTCTTTCTCAATTCCGTTAACAATGAGTACATTGAACAAAGCGCGCTTTAAATCAATGTCCTGCATATGCTCAATGGAAACGACATACCCTTCAAATTGATAGTCTTCCTCGTTTCGGGTCTGATCATCGCATGCAATTAGAAACATAACGATTGTGGAAATCAGGATGGTTATGTAGGAAATCTTCTTTAGAAAAAACATCGGCTAACTCCTTTCAATTTTTACTATGAGTATATACGTAAAAGGAAGAATATACCATAATATTACAGCGAGAATGCTATTTTTTAGTTTTCTTGAGGACTTGTTGAATATGAACTTGCTGATTATGATAGAATTCATTATCATTATTATCATTTTTATAGAATGATAATAATAAAGAGGAGAGCTACTGATTAATAAAGCTGATGTTATTCTTCACCCGGTAAGAAAGCGGATGATTCAGGCGCTGCATTCCTATAAGGAAATGACGGTGCAGCAGCTGCTTGAAAAGCTTGAGGATGTTCCGCAGGCGACGATGTACCGTCATTTGAAGGTGTTAAGGACGCTGATGTTGTCGAGGTTGTCCACACGCGTAAGGTCAGGGGGACAATGGAAAACGTATATACAGTCAAAAGAGAGAGCATTACATTGTCGGAGCAGGAGTTGGGTGATGCCTCACCCGAGGAGCATCTTCGCTATTTTATGAGCTATCAGGCAAACCTATTAAAGGAGATGGAGCGCTTTGTCGAGCGTCACCCCCAGCATGATAGGAGCAAAAAAGGGTTAAGCTATACTCAAACTATTTTACATTTATCCCTGGATGAAATGAAGCAGTTCAGCACGGAATTAAGTGAACTAATGGAACGCTATCTTTCTTTTTCTCCATCTGAAGAGCGGCAGGCGCACACATTCGCGGTGATCTCGATTCCACAGGATTGAAAGGAGAAAGTGATGGGTGAAGCTCTTAAGTATGGCTTGATTACGATTGCCGTTGTCGGCCAGGTCGCAGGAATCGTTTTTTTGAAAGATAAGAAAGTATAAAAATTTTCGGGTTGATTCGAGGAAGGGCGTCGGCTTCGCACGTTACGCGCCTGTCTGAAAGAAACCCACTTTCAGACATCCTCAAAAGATGGTAACGGCTCCGCATGCCGCTTCTAAGAAAAGCCGCTGTGCGGTTTTCTTATTTATCGAGATGTCGACGGCGTTGCTTTTGTTTGGCGTTTACGGAATTTCATTGGTCGCCTTGCTTCTGATTTTCATCAGAGAAAGGCGCATCGAAAAAAAGGAGGAAATCAATTATGATGATTGTGACTACTGAGCAGGTGGCCGGCTATGAAATAACAGAGGTAAAGGGCTATGTCAAAGGAAGCACGATCCAGACGAAGCATATTGGACGGGATATTACAGCGGCTTTAAAAGGAATTGTCGGCGGAGAAATAAAGGGATATTCTGACATGATGGCGGAAGCGAGAAAGCTGGCGATCCACCGGATGGTCGAAGAAGCTGAAGCGAAAGGAGCCAATGCGATCGTCGGCATGAGGTTGCAGTCGGCTACATTGATGAGTGCAGCTGCAGAAATTATCGCCTACGGGACAGCGGTCGTCATTGAAGCAGAGTGATGAGGAAGAGAGGGCGGGCAAAGGGGCGCCCTAATCGTGTGCAAATAATCAGCCTTAAGACGGATAGGATTTGCAACCTCGGAGCGTTTTTCCATCTTCAAATTTATAGGATGATCTATAAAGAATGATGCTGCTTTAGCTGCGTCAGAAGATGGAGGCGAGAGGATGGATGTTTATATTATACTTACCGATACCGGAACGGTTTTTACAAGGTTGATCAGGTTGTTTACAAAAAAGCGCTTGAACCATGCGTCCCTGTCTTTTGACAAAGAACTGGAGATGACCTGCAGCTTTGGACGGAAACGAATGAATAATCCTTTCATCGGTGGATTTGTAAAAGAGAATATGAGAGACCGTTTTTTTGGAGAAGCGTATTGCGCGATTTATCGCTGCTCTGTAACGGAGGAAAGCTATCAAAAAATGCTGTCCTACGTCCGGGAAATCGAGACGCAGCAGACAAGCTATACGTATAACTTCCTCGGACTTTTTGGCGTTTTGTTTGCGAAGGAAATCAAGCGGCCGTATGCTTTTTTCTGCTCGGAATTTGTTGCGACGGTATTGCAGAGAGGCGGAATTTCTGTCGGTGGGAAGCTTCCCTGCTTTGTAAAACCTGATGACTTAGCAGCTTGCAAGCAGGCTGTTTTCCTTTATGAAGGCCGGGTTGAGGGATATTTTTCACAGCATTTGTCCTCGGTGGAATCATGCAGTCTGAAAGATGTTCTGGAGCAAGTTGGCTGACCCTGCCCTCATCCTTTCCTATCATTCTTCAAAAACAAATCTTGCAACTCAGACAGAAATCCATTACTATATACAATATATCGTGATTGGTCACGAGAATGACAACTATATATTGATGTGGATAAATGGCGCCATATACGGCTTAATAGGGAATCTGGTGAAAATCCAGAACTGTCCCCGCAACTGTAAGTGTGACGAAATGAGAAAACCACTGTGCAAGCAGGTAGATCGCTCTTGTATGGGAAGGCTCATTGTAGGACGAAGCACGAGTCAGGAGACCTGCCATTTTTTCCAAAGTCAGCTATCTTCGGGGACTGAGAAGTGAGACGGCACAGCTTTTAAAGCGGTGGAATATTCCATGCCTAAAGCTGAACATTACACTCTCAATCTGCCGTTTTACGCCCTTTCTCAGCCCGAGAAAGGGCGTTTTTTGATGGAATTCGATGGCCTCGAAATTTTTGAAGGAGTGATGAAAGATGAGCAAAGCAGGAACAGTGGAACGATATGGGATAGACGAGCTAATCAGTCGATTTAGCGATCTACCGATCGCCGAGTGGCTGGAGAAAATGGATAAAGACATTTCCTGGGAAAAGCGGGCGCTTGAAGCGTTGAATCATCTCGACGTTGATGAGCCGGATTGGACCTATGTCGCGGCGCAATGCTATCTGTACTCGATTTATGAGCAAGTCACAGGCTTGCGTGGCACAGCAGTGGAGCAATGGGCTTCGACATTCCCGGCCCAGGTCGGTCGATTAATCGCGGACGGACTGTACGATGAGCGGCTGGCGAGCTATTCGTCACAGGAACTCGCTGAGCTGGCCGGCGTGCTGGACCTTTCTCAGGATCAGCGCTTTACATACATTGGAATTAAGACATTGGCTGACCGTTATTTGACGAGAAGCTATGATGGAACGCTTCAGGAGCTGCCGCAGGAGCGCTTCATGGTGATCGCAATGCTGCTGATGGTCAAGGAACCGCGCGAACGTCGCCTTGAGCTGGTGAAGGAAAGCTATTGGGCGCTCTCTCATTTATATATGACGACGGCAACGCCGACATTGGCGAACGCCGGAAAGAAGGGAGGGCAATTATCAAGCTGCTTTATTGATACGGTCGCGGATGATCTTCGGGCGATTTTCGACAGCTGCACCGATGCGGCGACCGTCAGCAAAAATGGCGGTGGACTTGGAATCTACCTTGGCAAAATCCGGGCAAAAGGGTCTTCGATCCGCGGCTTTAAAGGAGTCTCATCCGGTGTGCTGCCATGGATGAAGCAATTGAACAACGTCGCGGTTAGCGTTGACCAGCTTGGCCAGCGCCAGGGGGCGATTGCCGTTTATTTGGATGTGTGGCACCGCGATATTTTTTCCTTTCTTGATGCGAAGCTGAACAACGGTGATGAACGGCAGCGGACGCATGACTTGTTCACCGCTGTTTCCGTTCCTGATTTATTTATGGAGGCGGTAGAAAAGCGTGAGAATTGGGCGTTGTTTGACCCGCATGAAGTACGGCAGGTGATGGGCTTTTCGCTGGAGGACAGCTATGACGAGAAAAAGGGTGAGGGAAGCTTCCGCGACCGTTACCGCCGCTGTCTGGAGGAAGAGGCGCTTTCGAGAGTGGAAGTACCGGCGATTGAGATCATGAAGCGGATCATGCTCTCCCAGCTTGAGACGGGCAGTCCGTTTATGTTTTACCGCGATACGGTGAACCGGATGAATCCGAACCGGCACCGTGGGATGATTTACGGCTCGAATCTTTGTACGGAAATTATGCAAAATATGAGCCCGACGATCATTGAAGAAGAGCATACGAAGGACGGGAAAATTATTACGACGAAAACGCCGGGTGATTTTGTCGTCTGCAATCTGTCCTCGATTTCGCTCGCCAATGCCGTGGAAGATGATGTGCTCGAACGGTTAATTACGATTCAGGTGCGGATGCTCGATAATGTGATTGACCTCAATCAGATTGAGGTGAAACAGGCGCAGTTGACGAATGAAAAATACCGCGCGGTCGGGTTGGGAACGTTCGGCTGGCATCATTTGCTGGCGAAGAAAGGAATTCGCTGGGAAAGCGAGGAAGCGGTCGACTATGCGGATGAGATTTATGAGCAAATTCATTATTACACCGTGAAAGCCTCATTGCTGTTGGCAAAGGAAAAGGGCGCCTATCCGGCGTTTTCCGGCTCTGATTGGCATACGGGGGACTATTTTGCGAAGAGGGACTACACGTCGGACAAATGGAATGAGCTGCGGCAGGATGTGGCAGAGTACGGCGTGCGCAACGGCTATATGATGGCGGTCGCGCCAAATGCGACGACCTCGCTTATTGCCGGATCGACTGCTTCGATTGATCCGATTTTTGCGAAGTTTTATGTTGAAGAAAAGAAAAATTACCGAATCCCTGTCGTGGCACCGGATTTGACGGCGGAAACGACCTGGCTCTATAAGCAGGCTCACCTGATCGACCAAAAATGGAGCATCCGCCAGAACGGCCGCCGTCAGCGCCATGTCGATCAAGGGATTTCCTTTAATCTGTATGTGCCGAATACGGTGAAAGCAAAAGAGCTGCTTGAGCTTCACCTGCTCGCCTGGCAGGAAGGGCTGAAGACGACCTATTATGTCCGTTCAACCTCGGTGACGGTCGAGGATTGTGAGAGCTGCTCCAGCTAAATTGGAACAAGAGGGAGAATCAACGATGATGGAAAAAAGAAAGCTATACGATGTCGAGGCACCGAATGCCTCGACCGCGCTGATCAACGGCAAAAGCTCGAACGTGCTGAACTGGGATGATGTCCGTTACTCATGGGCTTATCCACTGTACAAAAATATGCTCGCCAATTTCTGGACGCCGTTCGAGATCAATATGACCCATGATGCCAAGCAGTTCACCTCGCTGACGGAGCACGAGCAGGAGGCGTTCAAAAAAATTATCGGCCTGCTCGCTTTTCTTGACAGCATCCAAACCGATTACACGCTGCGGGTGGCCGACTATTTAACCGATTCAAGCATGGCGGCGCTGATGAGCGTTCTGTCCTTCCAGGAAGTCGTTCATAACCAAAGCTATTCCTATGTGCTGTCAAGCCTCGTGCCGAAGGCGGTTCAGGATGAAATCTATGAATATTGGAAGCATGATACTGTGCTGCGGGAACGAAATGAATTTATCGTCGATGGCTATGAGGATTTTACTGAGCGTCCAAGCGCCGAAACGCTGGCGAAATCGATTGTCTATGATGTGATTCTCGAAGGGCTGAATTTCTATTCAGGGTTTGCCTTCTTTTATAACCTCGCCCGCCATCAAAAGATGGTCTCGACATCGACGATGATTAATTATATTAACCGGGATGAGCAGCTCCATGTCTACTTTTTTACGAATCTCTTTAAAGAGCTGCTTCGTGAAAACCCAGAGCTTGATTCAGCGGAGATGAAGCAGTTTGTCGAGCAGGCTTTTCACAGAGCGACCGAGCTGGAGATGAACTGGTTCCGCTATATTATCGGCGACCGGATCGACGGCATCGATCCCGGGGAAATGGAAGCCTATTTAAAGTTTATGGCAAATAAACGGATCAAACAGCTCGGCTATGAAGCGATTTACCCGGAATACCGGACGAATACGATGAGATGGATCAAAGCCTATGAGGATGTCAATGCCGCCAAAAGCGATTTCTTTGAGCAAAAATCACGACAATATGCGAAAGTATCAAGCGATAACGGCTTTGATGAATTGTAGGAAAATAAGTCTGGCAAACAGGTTGAAAAACCATGTCGCCAGACTTTTCTTATTGTTGGCAATATGAAACAATACGAGATGGAACAAGAAAGGGAAAAGGAGCCGGGGCGAAAATGCTGACGATAAAAGAGGGTGACTATCTTAAGTACATTGGCAACCCTAATGTGAAATTGAAGCTGCAAATGAAAATGACGTTGATCATCGGGCTGCTGATTATCAGCATGTTTGCGATTATGGGGCTGTTTCTCCATGCCTTTTTCTCGGATACTCTTAAACATGAAGTAGGCGAAAGAGCGCTTGCCGTAGCGGAAAGCGTCGCGCGGATCCCTGAATTGCGGCAAGCGTACGAGCTGGAGGATCCTGCTGCGGTCATTCATCCGCTTGTGGAACCGATTCGGGCGGCGACGGGGGCGCAATTTATTGTAGTCGGCAATAGGGAGGAGATTCGTTACGCTCATCCGCAGCCTGAGCGGCTTGGAGAGCAAATGGTCGGAGGAGACAATGAGAGGGCGCTGCTGTTAGGTGAATCCTATGTATCGGAGGCTGTCGGATCGCTCGGGCGTTCGATTCGCGGTAAGGTGCCGGTGCGCGATGCCGATGGTGGGGTGATTGGGGTAGTCAGTGTCGGATTTCTAACGCAGGATGTCCAGACGATTGTCATGAATTATCATCGCAAGCTCTGGTATGTCTTAGTTGCCCTTGTGGGCGTCGGTATCGTCGGGGCTGTTCTCATCGCCCGTTATATTAAGAGGCTGCTCTTTGGGTTGGAACCGGAGGAAATTTCGCATCTTTTCTTACAAAAGGAGACGATTTTACAGTCGACTCATGAAGCAATTATTGCCGTTAATCGATATGGGTTGATTACTTTAATGAATACAGCGGCTCAGCGTCTTCTCGGGGCAAAGGCCCAGGAGCCGAATCCGTTTATCGGAAAACCGATTTTGGACGTCCTGCCGAACTCGCGTCTGCATGAAGTGCTGCAGACGGGAGAAAGCCAGTATGATAAGGAGATGCTTGTCGGCAAACATATCGTGTTAGTCAATCGGCTGCCGATTTATTACCAGCAGAATTTGATCGGGGCCGTGTCGACTTTTCGGAATAAAACTGAGTTGGAGCAGCTTTCACAGGAGCTGACGCGCGTGAAACAATATGCGGAGGCGTTACGTGCCCAGACGCATGAATTTTCCAATAAGATGTATACGATTCTCGGTTTAATTCAGCTCGATAAGCAGCAGGAGGCGGTTGATTTTATTAGGCGTGAGAGCACACTTCAGCAGAACTGGATTCATTTTTTGATGAAAAAGGTGCCCGATCCGATGATAAGCGGGATTTTACTCGGAAAGCTGAATCAGGCTTTGGAACAGCGTGTGACGTTAACGATTGACCCGGACAGTCAGCTGCAGCATCCATTGTCTGACCAGCAGCGCGATGCATTGGTAACCGTACTGGGCAATTTGATCGGCAATGCGATTGAAGCGGTCAAGGACAAAACAGCACAGCGCGAGGTCGCCCTGTCTTTCACAGATATTGGTGATGTGGTCGTGTTTGAAGTTGACGATGCGGGTCCGGGCATTGCGGAAGAGGAGATCGAAAAGGTTTTTCAGCAGGGCTATACGACGAAGGACGGTGCTGATCGAGGGATCGGTCTTGCGTTGACGAGGCGGCTGCTGGAGGATATAGATGGTGAACTGACGCTTGAGGAAAGCGAGCTTGGTGGAGCCTGCTTTGTCGTGACAATAGCGAAAGAAAGGGACGGAGGGAAGACGGATGACTGAACGGTTTCACGTGTTAATTGTTGAAGATGATTTTCGGGTGGCGGAGATTACAAGGCAATTCGTCGAAAAAGTGCCAGAGTTTGAGGTGGTGGCGACTTTGCAAACAGGGGAGGCAACAAAAGCCTATTTGGCAAGCGGGAAGGCAAAGCCGGATTTGATCTTGCTTGATGTCTTTATTCCTGATGTTGAAGGACTCGAGTTGTTCTGGGAAATCCGTCGTCTAAGACAATGCGATGTCATTATGATGACGGCTGCCAAAGAAGTAAAAACAATCGAGGAGACCTTGCGCGGCGGGGTGTTTGATTATATTATCAAGCCGGTGGAATTTGCCCGGCTGGAGAAAACATTGGAGCGTTACCGACACCAGCGGCGAACCTTTATGACGAACGAGGAGCTGGAGCAGGAGGAGATCGACGGCTTATTTGCAGGACGTCAGAAAAGGCTGGAACAGGAAGCGGACTACAGTGAGCTGCCGAAAGGAATTGACCGCCTGACCTTGGAAAAAGTCCGACGGGTAATGAAAGACGATAAAGAAGAAGGCTTAACCGCAGCCGCTGTCGGCAAAACGATCGGCGCAAGCCGCTCCACGGCGAGACGGTATTTAGAATATTTGGTGACGACTAACGAGATTGCCGCGGAACAAAAGTATGGAGAGGTCGGCCGGCCGGAGCGCCGCTATTTTCGCTTGCAGGATAAGGATGGGTGAATGAAAGAAAAGACGTCTGTGGCGTGGCGTTTTTCTTCTGTGAGCATAATGAACAAAAAGCAAATAATGCGCAATATACGCTTTTTCTCCAAAAGCTTCATCCTCTTTATCAATTATGCTACCGTTGGAATAGCATTTTGATAGAGGGGTTTTTGTTGGTGCTTGTAAGCGCTTTATGGTTTTCGGAGAGCTTGAATCCCTCTGTCTTGTTTGGAAAAAAGGGGGAAGTATGATGTTAAGTTTGATCGGTTTTGCGACGATATTTATTATTGTATTTTTATTGCTGCGGGGGCGGGTTTCGCCGATTATCGGCCTTGTGCTTGTGCCAATCGCCGGCGCGCTGTTAGCGGGCTTCGGTCTTGCTGAAATCGGCGGTTTATTTAATGAAGGAATTGACCGGGTCATTCAGGTCGCGATTATGTTCATCTTTGCGATTTTGTTTTTTGGCGTGATGCAGGATGCCGGTCTGTTTGACCCGATTATTAATAAAATGATTGCGATTTCACGCGGGAATGTGATAGCGGTTACAGTCGGGACGGTGCTGATCGGGGCGATTGCCCATCTCGATGGCTCAGGGGCGTCAACGTTTTTAATTACGATTCCGGCTTTGCTTCCGCTTTATCAGAAGCTACGGATGAATCCATATCTTTTGCTGCTGCTTGTCGGACTTAGTGCAAGTATCATGAATATGGTGCCGTGGGCCGGGCCGATTGGCCGGACGGCGGCGGTTATTGGCGGCGATCCTTCTGATTTATGGCGGCCGCTTATTCCGTTGCAGCTCATTGCTCTCGTGCTGCTTGTCGGGCTGGCGGTCATTCTCGGCATCCGTGAGAAACGGCGGATTGCCAAGCTGGAGGCGCAAGGCGGAGCGGCTGATGAAGTTGCAGTAACCGTGGAAACGGCAACGATCAAAGAAAAAGACGAAAGCCTCCTTCGTCCGCGCTTGCTGTGGCTGAATCTCCTTTTAACGTTAGGGGTTATTACGCTGCTCGTTTGGGGCATCATTCCGGCTGGATTTATCTTTATGATCGGTCTCAGTGTGGCTCTGCTTGTTAACTATCCAAAGGTCAATGATCAAATGGAACGGATCAAAGCGCATGCGCCAAATGCGCTGCTGATGGCGGCGATCATTCTTGCTGCCGGATCGTTCCTCGGAATTCTTGATGGCACGGGAATGCTCGATTCACTGGCAACGGATATCGTTCTTTATCTTCCGGCGTTCGTCATCCCGTATCTTCATGTCATCATCGGTTTTCTTGGAGTGCCTTTTGAACTGATTTTAAGTACGGATGCCTATTATTTCGCTTTATTACCTTTAATCGATCAAATTGTCAGTGCTCATGGCGTCGATTCGGCATCGATCGCCTATGCGATGATTATCGGTAATATTATCGGCACTTTCGTCAGTCCGTTTTCACCAGCATTATGGCTCGCGCTCGGGCTGGCAGGTCTTGAGATGGGAAAGCATATCCGTTATTCCTTCTTCTGGGTGTGGGGATTCAGTATTGTGTTAATTGTCATTGCGATGCTGATTGGCATTGTTACGCTGTAAGCAGTATGATGTTTCAGCTCCTGTTCATGAGGAGGAGGGTTTCTTTCAGGTACTCGCTTCCTCAGGGACTATTTAATAGGAAACGATAGCGCTCCAGTTTCAAGCTGGGGCGTTTTTGCATTTCCTCAGAACCGCGGGTAACGGCTCGATCTTCTATCGTAGGCAAGAGGAAATTTTTCATCGTAATGATCTCTTCTCCTTCCTCCGTATCTGTATAAGGCGGTCATTACTTGAATGTCCAGTAAGGGAAAGGCGAAGTGTTGCCTGTTATTTTACAAGATCGTCAAGCGACAACAGCTCTTATCTTTGGTATAATGACGTTCAGAGAAAATGACATGAACAATAGCAGAGGTGGAAGAGAAAATGCTTGACTATCAAGAGTGGCGCCATGTATTTAAATTGGACCCGAATAAAGAGATTTCCGATCAAGACCTTGAAGCCGTATGTGAATCGGGAACGGATGGGATTCTGCTCGGGGGGACGGATGGAGTGACATTAGATAAGACATTGCAGCTGCTGGCCCGGGTTCGCCGTTTCAGCGTTTCCTGCGCGCTGGAAATTTCCAATGTCGAGTCCATCACGCCAGGCTTTGATTATTTTTTCATTCCCTCTGTGATGAATAGTAGTAAAGTGGAGTGGGTTCTCGGTCATCATCACGCCGCGATCAAGGAATTCGGTCCGATTATGAACTGGGACGAGGTTGTGATGGAAGGATACTGTGTGCTGAATCAGGAAGCCAAGGTCGCTGCGTTGACCGAAGCAAACACAGACCTGTCAGGTGAGGATATTGTCGCGTATGCCCGTATGGCTGAGAAGCTGTATCAGTTTCCGGTATTCTATCTCGAATACAGCGGCGTGTATGGCGACGTCAGCATCGTCGAGGACGTGTCACGAGTGCTGGAGAAGACGCGGCTGTTTTACGGCGGTGGCATTCAATCACCGGCGCAGGCGCGGGAAATGGCCGGCCTTGCTGATACAGTCGTTGTCGGGAATTTGATTTATGAGGATGTCGGGGCGGCGCTGGCGACAGTCGAAGCTGTAAAACGTACGCAAAAGTAGAATAAATACAAGACGAATATTTGGTGGTGGGATTTGTGCAAGGAAAAATTGTTGAAAAAATGCTCGCCGGGCTCAATCCGGAACAGCGGGAGGCCGTGACGCATACGGAAGGCCCATTGCTGTTAATGGCCGGGGCCGGCAGTGGCAAGACGCGGGTGCTGACGCATCGGATCGCCTATTTGCTAAGGGAAAAAGCGATCGCGCCATGGAGTGTGCTGGCAATTACGTTTACGAATAAAGCGGCGCGGGAGATGAAGGACCGGGTCGCCCAGCTTGTCGGACCAATTGCCGAGGATATTTGGATTTCGACCTTTCACTCGATGTGCGTCCGCATTTTGCGCCGTGATATTGACCGGATTGGCTACAGCCGGAATTTTACGATTCTTGACTCGACTGATCAATTATCGGTGATCAAACAAATTGTCAAAAAACGCAATATTGATTCCAAGAAATTCGAGCCGCGGACGATTCTCGGAATGATCAGCAGCGCGAAAAATGAATTAAAAAAACCGGATGCGTTTGCCAGTACGGCGACGGGACCTTACGAGCAAATTGCCGCCGATGTATATGTTGACTATCAAAAGCAGCTAAAGCTGAATCATGCGCTTGATTTTGATGATTTAATTATGAAAACGATCGAGCTGTTTAAGCTTGTGCCGGAAGTGCTTGAATTTTATCAGCGCAAGTTCCAGTATATTCTCGTTGATGAATACCAGGATACGAACCGCGCTCAATATATGCTCGTGCAGCAGCTGAGCAGCCGCTTTAAAAACATTTGTGTCGTCGGCGATTCCGATCAGTCGATTTATCGCTGGCGCGGGGCCGACATTGGTAATATTCTGTCCTTTGAGGAAGACTATCCAAATGCGAAGGTGATCCTGCTTGAGCAAAATTACCGCTCGACCAAAACGATTCTTGAAGCTGCGAACAATGTGATTGCGAACAATGCCAAGCGCAAAAAGAAGAATCTATGGACCGATAACGAGGCAGGCTGCGGCATCGGCTATTTTGCGGCGGATACGGAACAGTCTGAAGCGCAGTTCGTCGTTGAGAAAATTAGAGAAAAGACGAGACAGGAGAACTATTCCTACTCTGATATTGCGATTTTGTACCGGACGAATGCCCAGTCGCGGGTGATTGAGGAATATTTCGTCAAATCAAATATTGATTACAATATCGTCGGCGGTACAAAGTTCTATGATCGGAAAGAAATCAAGGATGTGCTCGCGTATTTGCGGCTTATCGCCAACCCCGATGATGATATTAGTCTGCAGCGGATCATTAACGTCCCAAAACGGGGAATCGGCGCGACGACGGTTGATAAAATTGGCGCCTTTGCGTCCGAGCAGGGGATTTCGATGTTCGCCGCCTTGCAGGAGGTTGACCAAATCGGCCTGAGCGGACGGGCGGTAGCGAAGCTCCACGATTTTGCGGAGCAGCTGCGCCACTGGATGCAAATGCAGGAATACTTGTCTGTTTCCGAGCTTGTGGAGGAGCTGCTTGAGCGGACAGGCTATCGCGAAATGCTGCGCAATGACAAATCGCTTGAAGCGCAAAGCCGGCTAGAGAATATTGATGAATTTTTAACGGTAACGAATGAATTTGAGAAGCAGAATGAGGACAAGTCGCTTGTCGCGTTTTTAACCGATCTCGCTTTAGTTGCCGATATTGACCAGCTCGATGAGGAGAAGGAAGGGAAGCCGAAGGAGGCGATTACGCTGATGACACTTCACTCGGCCAAAGGACTGGAGTTTCCAGTCGTCTTTCTGATCGGAATGGAGGAAGGCATTTTCCCTCACAGCCGTTCGCTGTTTGAGGAAGAGGAAATGGAGGAAGAGCGCCGTCTCGCTTATGTCGGGATTACGCGTGCCGAAAAGCAGCTTTATTTGACAAACGCCAGACTGCGGACGTTATACGGGCGCACGAATACGAATCCACCTTCCCGCTTTATCGCCGAAATTCCGGAGAAGTGCCTGGAGTCGCTTAATGAAGAGAAGCAGGTTCCCGACTGGATGAAGACGTCACGGCCGAAGCCGGCCGCGCTCTCAGCGTCAGCGCGCCGGCCGCAGACGACGGAAACAGGAGGAGAGCGGATTTCCTGGCAGGTCGGGGATAAAGCCGAGCATAAAAAATGGGGTGTTGGCACGGTCGTCAGCATAAAAGGCGAAGGCGAAGCGGTTGAGCTTGATATTGCCTTTCCGAACCCGACCGGCATTAAGCGGCTGTTCGCCAAATTTGCGCCAATTACGAAGAAATAGGGGCAAAGCCGCTGCGCGGTTTTTTCATAATAAAGATAAAAATTTTGGGTTGATACTAAGAAAGGAACGAACGAAATGGAGCGAAATGATGCAAAGCAGCGGATTGAAGAGCTTCGATCCCTGCTGGAAGAGTACGGCTATCACTATCATGTGCTCGATCAGCCGATTGTACCCGATTCTGAATATGACAGGCTGATGCAGGAGCTTATCGCTCTGGAGGAGCAGTACCCGGAGTTCATTAGCGATGATTCTCCATCTGTCCGGGTCGGGGGCGAGCCATTGCCTTTTTTCAGAAAGGTCGAGCACCGCAATCCGATGCTCAGTCTGGGCAACGCTTTTTCCGCAGACGATTTGCGGGATTTTGATCGCCGGGTCCGGCAGTTGATTGATGACGAGGTCCGCTACAGCTGTGAGCTGAAAATAGACGGCCTCGCTGTTTCGCTTTTATATGAAAAAGGCCGCTTCATCCAAGGGGCGACGAGAGGAGACGGGACGATAGGCGAGGACATTACGGCTAATTTAAAGACGATTCCGGCGATCCCTTTACGCTTAAAGGAAGAGGTTGATCTGGAAGTCAGAGGTGAAGCCTATATGCCAAAGCCGTCCTTTGAAAGGCTCAATGTCGAGAAGGAGGAGGCGGGTGAAGAGCGCTTTGCCAATCCGCGCAATGCCGCCGCCGGCTCCCTTCGTCAGCTTGATCCGAAGCTGGCCGCGAAGCGCCACCTTTCGATCTATGTGTATTCGATGAACCATCTGGAAGGGAAAGTGATTCCGTCACATCATGAAAGCCTTCGCTATTTGCAGGAGCTTGGCTTCCGGATCAACCCGGAAAGCCGGCTTTGTCACGATATCGAAGAGGTCATTGCCTTTACGGAGGAGTGGGTCGAAAAGCGGGCTGAGCTTCCATACGAAATTGATGGGATCGTCATTAAGGTCGATTCGCTTGATCAGCAGCTGGAGCTTGGTTTCACCGCAAAAAGTCCACGTTGGGCGATTGCTTTCAAATTTCCGGCGGAAGAGGTAGTGACGATTTTAGAGGATATTACGTTAAATGTCGGACGGACCGGCGTCATTACGCCGACAGCTCTTCTGCGGCCGGTAACTGTGGCCGGAACAACAGTCCAGCGTGCCTCGCTCCATAATGAAGACTTGATCCGGGAGAAGGATATCCGCCTCGGCGACTCCGTTGTCGTCAAAAAAGCTGGGGACATTATTCCGGAAGTCGTCAATGTGCTGACTGAGTTGCGCAAGGGGGATGAGCGTGAATTTGCGATGCCGACGGAATGCCCGGCCTGTGCCAGTGAGCTCGTCAGGCTCGAAGGGGAAGTGGCGTTGCGCTGCATCAATCCGAAATGCCCGGCGCAAATCAAGGAAGGTCTGATTCACTTCGTTTCCCGTAACGCGATGAACATCGACGGACTGGGGGAAAAAGTGATCGGGCAACTTTTCGATCATCAACTCATTCGCGATGTCGCCGATCTTTACCGGCTGGAGCGCGATGAACTGTTGAAGCTTGAGCGTATGGGAGAAAAATCGGTTGACAATCTGCTTGCGGCGATTGAAAAAACAAAGGATAACTCGCTCGAACGTCTGCTGTTTGGCTTAGGGATCCGCTTTGTCGGTGCGAAAGCGGCGAAAACGCTGGCGATGGAATTCGAGACGATGGAAAACCTTCAGCGGGCAACGGAAGAGGAATTGATGGCAGTCAATGAAATCGGGGAAAAAATGGCAGCTTCGGTCGTCCGCTATTTTGAAAAGCCGGAAGTGACGACCTTGCTCACCAAGCTGAAGGAATTGGGCGTGAACTTTACGTATACAGGGCCAAAGGCTCCGCGGGCATCTGAACTTGAGGAGAGTCCATTTGCCGGTAAGACGGTTGTGCTGACCGGGAAGCTGGAGCAACTGACGAGAGGCGAGGCAAAGGAAAGAATTGAGCAGCTGGGCGGCAAGGTGACGGGAAGCGTAAGTAAGAAAACGGATCTTGTCATTGCCGGAGAAGAGGCCGGTTCAAAGCTTGAGAAAGCCGTTGAGCTGAACATTACTGTCTGGAATGAGGAGGAGCTCGTTGCCGTGCTCCGTGAGAATGATTTAGAAAAATAGAAAGGAGAGGGGGTTGACATGTTGAAACGTCTGGCAGGATTGTCGCTTGCCCTGCTGCTATTGGCAGGGTGCTTACCGATCACCCCTCCGGAAGAGGAAGAAGCGGAAGTAGAGGAAGCGGTTGATGATGGGGAGCCGAGTGTTGAAGTCGTACCGCAAGTCATTACGCCGGATAATTATTATCAAAGCGTGCTTTACGACGGAACTTATTTGCACGGGGAATCGCGCGGATTCGGCAATTCCGTCGTTCATAACCGGCTTGATTTGGATGAACTTGAAATTGGTTTGACCCGCATCGCCCAGCAATATTTTGAGCCGGAGAATTATTTCTTTCGGGAAGGTCAATTCATTGAACGTGAAGAATTAAATAGTTGGCTGAGGCGCTATGATGAAACCGATAATCCGCTCGGTCTGAACCCGCCGCTCGGAGAAGGAAATACGCTGCGTGAGCAGGAGGAGGATCGACCGCGTGCTCTGTCGCACATTTTGGAGCATAACTATATGGTCGAAGGCGAGAATGGTCAACTGAATCTTGGCGGGATTGTCATCGGTCTTTCAATGAACAGCGTGTATAATTTCCGTGTGGAGGATGAACAGGGCCGCTACTACTTCTACGAAACCGAGCTTTCAGAAGCAATGATTGAACAGGAAGGCAGACGGATCGCGGAGGAAGTGGTCAATCGATTGCGTTCAGAAGAACGGGAGAACGGCGCCTTTGATGAAATTCCAATTATTGTCGCCCTGTTCCGTGAGCAGCCGCAGGAATCCGTAATTCCTGGAAACTTCATCGCCCAGGCTGAGGCTGAGCCGGGAGGCAATTTGGAGCGGTGGCAGCGAATGAATCAGCGCTATTATTTATTCCCTTCCAATGAAGCGAATGAAGAGGCGCGTAATGAAGCCGACCAGTTCCAGCGCTTCAAGGATGATATCCAGGAATTCTTTGATACGTACATCGGTGTTGTCGCCAGGGGTCGTTATGAAAACAATCAAATTCAGGAGCTAACAATTGAAATCCCGATCCGCTATCAGGGCAAAGCGGAAATTGTCGCGCTGTCGCAATTTGCGGCGAGTCAGCTGCAGCAACGCTTTCAAGGAGGATACAAGGTCAGTGTTTCGATCACCTCTGTATCCGGCAAGACGGAAAGTATCGTCATTTTAAATCCGAATGAAGAACCGTTTATCCATGTTTACTAGTTTCAAAATGTAGCCTAAGTGAAGTCTTGGAGGCAGTCGTCTGTCTTCAAGGTCTTCTTAGACTACAAAATAACTGAATATTCATGTAAAAGAGGGGGAGACAGTGTGCTACATCCAGAGGTGAAAAAATACTTGGAAGAGACTGCGGCAGCGGGCCAAAAATCAATTGAACAATTAACGGTGGAAGAAAACCGCCAACGAATGAGAGAAACGATTGATGTCAGTGGGGAGCCGCAAGCTGTGGCAAAGGTGGAAGAGGTGACCATTCCAGTTGAGGACGGCACGATACAGCTGCGGATCTACACGCCTGAAGGAGCGGGACCGTTTCCGGTGCTCGTTTATTTTCACGGTGGCGGCTGGGTGCTTGGTGATCTGGATGTTGTTGACCGTCCGCTTCGTGCGCTTACCAATCTATCAGGGTATCTGATCGTGTCCGTTGACTATCGTTTAGCGCCGGAGTACCGCTTTCCTACCGCGCCGCACGATTGTTATGCGGCGGTAAAATGGGTGGCTGAACATATTTCCGCTTATAACGGCAATCCAGGTATTCTTGTCGTCGGCGGAGACAGCGCCGGTGGAAATTTGGCGGCGGTTGTGACTTTAATGGCACGGGAAAAGCAAGGGCCGGCTATACACTATCAAATTTTAATTTATCCGGGAACGGACTTTTCGGAGCCGAAGCCGTCCTACGAGGAAAATGGCGAAGGTTACGGGTTTACGAAGAAAGCGATTGATTGGTACAGTCATCACTATTTACAGGAAGAGGAGCGGACTGATCCGCTCGCCTCGCCTCTTTTGGCGGCGTCACACGCCGAGCTTCCGCCGGCTCTTGTGATCACCGCTGAGTATGATCCGTATCGTGATGAAGGAGAGCTGTACGCCGCTCGTTTAAGGGAGGCCGGCGTTCCGGTGGAAGTAACAAGATATGAAGGAATGATACACGGCTTTTTCCGGATGACGCGGCTGTTTGAACAGAGCCGTGAGCTGCATCGGCAAATTGCTGCGACCCTGACTAGACTGGCGCGTTCTGCGGGTGAATAATCTGAAGGAGAGGCAGTAGGGCTGAAGAGGATGAAAGAAAACTGGCTTTGATAGGGTCCGGGCAAAAGGTAACAATCTTTTGGCCCGGCCTTTTCTCATTTCTGTTTTTTCCTGCCGAAGATGATAGCGCTGTACAATCAATAAAATCTTGTAAAAGTACAACAATTAGTATGTTACATACGACAAAAATGATGAAAAAAGTGTTTATTATTGCCGCATTACATGATATATTTATGTCGTTCAAGACAATGGACTGTCCTCAGAGGTCTGATGTCTAACGAGCGTGATAGTCGGCTTGACGATGTACAAAATAAGGGATGAATGATGCTGCTTGATGGGTATAGGAGAGTAGAGTGCCGAAAACCATAAGAAAGGAATGAGCAGATTTGAAAACCGTTTATTGCGTACATTTGTTAAGCATTTTTATTGTAGAATAAAAAAGGGGGAAAGAAAGATGAAGAAGTGGTTACGCACATTAACAATGACGGCGGCGGCTGTTGTCGCCCTTACGGCGTGTGGGGCTGGAGAAGAAGAGGGAACGACCGATGAAGCGGCTCCGAGTGAAGAGCCCGCGGAAAACGAAGCTACACCGGATGCGGAAGATTTCACTGTCGCAATGGTGACCGATGTCGGTGGAATTGATGATAAATCATTCAACCAGTCGGCGTGGGAAGGCTTAACAGCATTTGGTGAAGAAATGGGTCTTGAAGAAGGGACAGGCTATCGTTATTTGCAATCGGCTACAATGGACGATTTTGAGCCTAATATTCGGACACTTGTACGTGAAGAGGCCAACCTTGTTTGGGGGATCGGCTACTTAATGGAGGATGCTGTCAAGACCATTGCCGAGCAGGTTGAAGACGCTCAAATTGCGATTGTCGATACTGTTGTTACAGATGGGGATGGCAATCCTTACAGCAACGTTGCCAATGTTACGTTCAAAGAGCATGAAGGCTCATTCCTTGTCGGCGTTGTTGCCGGATTGCAAACAAAAGGAAATAAAGTCGGCTTTGTTGGCGGCGTGGAAAGTGAATTGATCAAAAAGTTTGAAAGCGGGTTTAAAGCCGGTGTAAAGGCTGTCAACCCGGATGCTGAAATTTTAACGCAGTATACAGAAAGCTTTAATGATGCGACGCGTGGTCAGCAAATTGCCAATAATATGTACGGCCAAGGCGCGGACATTATTTATCATGCCGCTGGAGGAGCGGGAAATGGCGTCTTCCAGGAAGCGATTAACCGAGCGCGTAACGGTGAGGAAGTCTGGGTCATCGGAGTTGACCGTGATCAGCATGAGGAAGGTGTTTCCGGCGATGTGTCTGTTACATTAACTTCGATGGTAAAGCGTGTTGATACGGCTGTTTACCTTGTATCTGAGCGGACGATGAGCGGAGACTTCCCTGGTGGAGAGATCCTCGAATATGGTTTGGAAGAGGATGCGGTTGGAATTGCGCCGACAACTGACAATGTGCCGCAGGAAGCACTTGATGCGGTCGACGAATACAAAGTTCAAATCCAGGATGGGGAAATTAGCGTACCTCAGACGGATGAAGAATATGAGGAATATCTTTCTTCCCTGTAATAAGCAGACTGAAATCATTCATGCAAGAGACTGCTCCGAAGGTCGATGGCGATCTTCGGAGCACCATCACTCAGGGTGACTTATGCTGTTCTGACTTAAGTTGTAGAATAGTCTGGGCGTCGCATCCTGTCGCCTGCTATTGGATCTAACGAGGAGTGAGGGTGCATAGGTTGCTCTTTTTCCTTAACAGGATGTGAATTATGGAGAAAAAGGGACAATGACGGATTGCTGTTCCCCAATCCATCATTGCCCCTTTTTTCAAGAAATCAAGGCTTGGAGTCCGGGGAAGAACTACGGCTGAGTCTGAGAAGCAAGGAGTGAGTCGAGATGAATTATGTCATTGAAATGAATCATATTCGCAAAGAGTTTCCGGGGATCGTCGCAAATGATAATATAACGCTCCAAGTGAAAAAAGGGGAGATCCATGCCCTTCTCGGTGAAAACGGCGCTGGTAAATCGACCTTAATGAATATTCTGTTTGGCTTATATCAGCCGGAAAAAGGCGAAATTATCGTCCGTGGAAAAAAGGAGAAGATTACCGATCCGAATGTCGCTAATCGACTCGGGATTGGGATGGTTCATCAGCACTTTATGCTCGTTGAAAAGTTCACAGTTACCGAAAATATTATTCTCGGAAGCGAGCCGACGATGTTCGGGACGGTTAATAGTAAGAAAGCGGCAAAAGAAATTCAGCAAATTTCACTCCGCTACGGTTTGAAAGTGGATCCTTACGCCAAGATTGAAGATATTTCAGTCGGCATGCAGCAGCGTGTTGAAATCTTGAAAACGCTGTACCGCGGGGCGGATATTCTGATTTTCGATGAGCCAACGGCGGTGTTGACGCCGCAGGAAATTCAAGAGCTGATTGCGATCATGAAAGCATTGGTCGCCGAAGGCAAGTCGATTATTTTAATTACCCACAAGCTGAAGGAAATTCTTGCTGTTTGTGACCGCTGCACGGTCATTCGCCGTGGCAAGGGGATCGGGACGGTAGATGTCGCTGAAACCGATGAAGATAAGCTGGCGGCGATGATGGTCGGACGCGAGGTCAACTTTAAGGTTACGAAAGCTCCGGCCAAGCCGCAGGATGTTGTGCTGGATGTCAAAGGAATAACAGTCAAAGACGGCCGCGGTGTCGAGGCTGTCAAAAACCTCAGCCTTGATATTAAAGCTGGGGAAATTGTCGGGCTTGCCGGAGTGGAAGGAAACGGGCAGACGGAGTTGATCGAAGCGATTACGGGACTGCGCAAAGTGGAAGCAGGCACGATCCAGTTAAAAGGTCAGCCGCTGCAAAATTTGAAGCCGCGGGAAGTGACGGAGGCAGGAATCGGCCACATTCCTCAGGATCGCCATAAGCATGGTCTCGTGCTCGACTTTACGATTGGCGAAAATATCGTGCTACAAACCTATTATCAAAAGCCGTTTTCCAAAAATGGTATTTTGCAATATGGGGAAATTTATCAGAAAGCCCGTCATTTGATTGAGGATTATGATGTACGCACGCCAACGGAACTGACGCCGGCGCGCGCGCTGTCCGGCGGAAATCAGCAAAAAGCAATCATTGCCCGTGAGGTTGATCGTTCACCTGAGCTGTTAATTGCCGCTCAGCCGACAAGGGGGCTGGATGTCGGGGCGATTGAGACGATCCATCAGCGGCTCGTCCAGGAGCGTGATAAAGGACGGGCCGTCCTGCTAATGTCGCTTGAGCTGGATGAAATTTTGAATGTTAGCGACCGGATTGCGGTCATGTACGAAGGGGAAATTGTGGCGATTGTCGACGCGGCAACGACCAATGAACAGGAGCTGGGCCTTCTAATGGCAGGCGCGAAGAAAGAGAAAGCAGGTGAGAGACGTGATAGCTAAATGGCTTCCTAAAGGAAGACTGCTGTCGTTAGCCGTGCCATTGATTGCCGTTCTGCTCGGCGGTCTCATTGGTGCGTTGATTATGCTGATTACCGGATATAATCCGATTGCCGGTTATGCGGCATTGGTAAAAGGAATTTTCGGGGAAAGCTATTATATTGGCGAAACGATCCGGGCGATGACACCGCTCATTCTTGCCGGACTGGCGGTAGCCTTTGCTTTCCGGACCGGATTGCTGAATATCGGGGTGGAAGGTCAGTTGATCGTTGGCTGGCTGGCAGCGGTTTACGTCGGACTGGCAGTTGAACTTCCGCTGATTGTCCATCTACCTCTTTCGATTTTGGCGGGGGCGGCCGCGGGAGCGCTTTGGGGTTTTATTCCAGGCTTGCTTAAAGCCCGCTTTCAGGTTCATGAAGTTATCGTGACAATTATGATGAACTATATTGCGTTACATACAGCCAATGCGATTATTCGGACGTATTTGATCGTGCCGGGTGAGCGGACGGAGGAAATCCATTCGACAGCCTCGCTCGCTTCGCCGTTTTTGCAATCCATTACCGATTATTCTCGCTTACATTATGGCTTTCTCATCGCGCTGCTCGGCTGTTTCATTATGTGGTTTCTGCTTTGGCGAACGTCCAAAGGCTTTGAATTACGGGCGGTCGGCTTTAACCAGCACGCCTCGCAATACGCCGGGATGAACGTGCAGAAGAACATCGTCCTCTCGATGGTCGTCTCAGGCGCCTTTGCCGGTGTTGCCGGGGCGATGGAAGGGCTTGGAACCTATGGATATATGAGCATTCTTGCCGGCTTTTCCGGCGTCGGCTTTGATGGAATTGCCGTTGCTCTGCTCGGCGCGAATACCGCGATAGGAGTCGCCCTCGCTTCCTTTTTGTTCGGGGGCTTAAAGGTTGGCGCCCTGACGATGCAGTCGCAGGCCGGTGTACCTAGTGAACTGATCGATATCGTCATTGCGCTTATTATTTTCTTCGTCGCCTCAAGCTATATGATTCGTTGGGTGATTAACCGTGTGAAGAAGGAGGATGTATGATGGATCTCATGCAAATACTAGCTGCTGTCATCCCGGCAGCCATTTACCTAGCTGCTCCTCTTATCTTGACGGCACTTGGCGGCTTGTTCAGCGAACGGGCCGGCGTTGTCAATATTGGGCTTGAAGGGCTGATGGTAATGGGAGCCTTCACCGGAATTGTAACTACGCTGACATTGCAAGGAGCCGGTGTAGCATGGTGGACATCGATTTTTCTTGCCCTCCTTGCGGCGATTATCGTCGGCATGATTTTTTCACTATTTCATGCGGTCGCTTCGATCAGCTTTCGGGCGGATCAGATTGTCAGCGGGGTCGCGCTGAACTTTTTAGCAGTCGGGCTTTGTGTCTTCCTTGTGCGGCTTTTTTACAACAAAGGACAAACCGATTCCGTGCAAAATGGCATTTATCGTTTTAATGTCCCTGTTTTAAGTGATATTCCGGTTATCGGACCGTTGTTTTTCTCAAATGTGTATATTACATCCTTTGTGGCGATTCTGTTGGCTTTGATTGTCTATCTGATCATTTTTTACACGCCGTTCGGACTTCGGCTGCGCTCTGTCGGTGAGCATCCGATGGCGGCGGATACAATGGGGATTAACGTCAACAAAATGCGTTATATCGGCGTCATGCTCAGCGGCGCTTTTGCCGGTCTCGGTGGAGCCGTGTTTGCCCTGACGTTTTCCGGAAACTTCTCGGGGACGACAATTGTCGGCCAAGGCTTCATGAGTCTTGCCGCGCTCATCTTCGGAAAGTGGCATCCGCTCGGCGCTCTCGGGGCGGCGCTCTTCTTCGGATTGGCGCAGGCATTGAGTATAACAGGTCAGCAGATTCCGCTTCTGGCGAACGTCCCGCCCGTTTTTCTCCTGATCGCGCCCTATGTGCTGACGATTCTCGCGCTGGCCGGCTTCGTCGGTCGCGCTGAAGGTCCAAAGGCAATCGGCAAGCCTTATATAAAAGGTTCCCGTTAATAACAAATTTGTGGCGATGTTTCGAATGTGACCTTTTGAAACATCGTCCTTTTTGTCGGGAAAAGAAATGAATAATTAATGATATGTATGGATGATTATTCATTTTGTGTTTTTGACCCGCAAAGCTTACATACAAGAAATGGATAGTTATACATCTTATAAAATCGTAAATAAATAAAAAAATGTTCAGATAATAATATTGTGTTATCGTGGTAATCGTCCGCTCGTTCTCCGGGAATACTACGATACACTCTTCATGCATATGGAATAACAGGAGGTGAGGGAAAGTGGACTATCAGCTGACGACAGCGACTTGGATTTTGTTATTTGTACCGATGCCATTATTAATCGTCTTATCACTTATCACATTACGAAGAGGAGGGAGAGAATAAGATGGAACTGGCAACGCTGTTAACCTTTATTGTTTATTTGGCCGGTATGCTGCTAATTGGCTTCATTGCCTACCGGATGACGAATAATTTATCAGATTATGTACTTGGGGGCCGGCGTCTTGGCGGAAGTGTGGCGGCGTTAAGCGCGGGCGCTTCCGATATGAGCAGCTGGCTTTTGCTCGGCTTACCGGGGGCGATGTATCTCGGCGGCATGACGGAAATTTGGATCGCCGTCGGACTGGCGATTGGGGCGTATTTGAATTGGCAGTTTCTTGCGGCACGCCTCCGTCAATATACGGCTGTCGCCAAAGATTCAATCACCTTGCCTGAATTTCTTGAGAACCGTTTCCATGATCGTACGAAGGCATTGCGGATTATTTCGGCACTCGTCATCCTCGTGTTCTTTGCTTTTTACACATCCTCGGGACTCGTCGGTGGCGCACTCCTGTTTGAAGCTTCCTTCGACATGCCTTATACGCAGGCGTTATGGATTGGGGCGCTCGTCATTATTTCCTACACCTTTTTAGGCGGCTTTTTAGCGGTGAGCTGGACCGACTTCTTTCAAGGGATTTTAATGTTTCTCGCTCTCATTATCGTTCCGCTGCGGGCGATGGCTGAGATGGGTGGCTGGAATGAAACCGTTCAGGCCGTTGGCGCAATCGATCCATCGTATTTAGATGCCTTTCAAGGCACGACGGTGATCGGAATTGTTTCCCTGCTTGCCTGGGGGCTTGGCTACTTCGGTCAGCCGCATATCGTTACCCGCTTTATGGCGGTGAAATCGGTACGCGAAATTCCGAAGGCGCGGGCTGTCGGGATGACGTGGATGGTCCTTTCCCTGTTTGGCGCCATTTTCACCGGCTTTGTCGGGATCGCTTATTTTTCAGCAAATGGCATCGCCGGTCAACCGCTTGCTGAGGGTAGCCATGAGACGGTTTTTATTGTATTTAGTCAGCTTTTATTTGATCCGTGGGTGTCCGGCTTTTTATTAGCGGCGATTTTGTCGGCGATCATGAGTACGATTGATTCGCAGCTGCTCGTATCATCGAGCGCGCTGGCGGAGGATGTTTATAAAGGATTTGTACGCAAAAATGCCTCCCAGCAGGAGCTTGTTTGGATCGGCCGCTTCGGCGTCGTGTTCATCGCCCTTGTAGCAGTCTGGCTTGCCTATCATCCCGAGAGTTCAGTGCTCGATCTCGTTGGCTATGCGTGGGCCGGCTTCGGAGCCGCCTTCGGTCCGGTGCTGCTGCTGGCATTATTTTGGAAGCGAATGACGCGTAATGGAGCACTGGCGGGAATGATTGTCGGCGGTATGACGGTTATTATTTGGGCCGAGCTTGACACCTGGTTTAGAATTGAACGCGCCCACTATCCGCTGCTAGAGCTGTATGAAATCATTCCTGGCTTCGTCTTCGCCTCGCTCGCGATTATTCTTTTCAGCCTGCTCGACAAAGCGCCTTCTAAAGAAATCGAGGCAGAATACGAGCAAGCAAAAACACCGATTATTTAAGTCAGGGCTGGGACAAACAGAATCGTTCGAGTGGAACAAAAACTGTCCCCTGTTTTTTAATTTATGTAATGACTCAACGTATACCTGAGTCAAACAGCGTACTGAATTCCGGCCTCCTCTACTGGGCTTTGTTGCCTAGAGGGGCGGAATTTGGTATCATTAATGATATTGTCAATACGTTCGAATTTACGCGGAGGTGAATGAAGAAATGTCCCGAATCCAAGCAGATCAAGTAAAGCATGTAGCGCATCTGGCACGACTTGCGATTACTGATGAAGAAGCAGAAATGTTCACAAAGCAGCTTGATGCAATTATCTCATTTGCGGAGCAGCTGAATGAGCTTGATACCACTGGTGTTGAGCCGACTTCACATGTTCTCGATATGAAGAATGTCCTTCGTGAGGACAAGCCGGAAAAAGGCTTGCCGGTTGAAGAGGTATTAAAGAATGCACCAGACCATGAGGATGGCCAAGTACGGGTGCCGTCAATTATAGAATAGGTGGGGGGAAAAGCAAGATGGCATTATTTGACCATAAGATGACAGAGCTTCATACGATGCTTCAAAAGAAAGAAGTGAAGGTCTCTGATCTTGTTGATGAATCATACAAGCGCATCACAGAAGTCGATGATAAAGTGAAAGCGTTTGTCACATTAAACGAAGAAAAGGCGCGCGCTTATGCTGCAGAGCTGGACGAGGCACTTAGCTCAGGCGGTGAACGTGGGCTTTTATTTGGTATGCCGATCGGTGTGAAGGACAACATCGTCACAAAAGGTTTGCGGACAACATGCTCCAGCCGCATTTTGGAAAACTTTGACCCGATTTACGATGCGACCGTTGTTCAAAAGCTTGCCGAAGCTCAGGCGATCACGATTGGAAAGCTGAATATGGATGAATTTGCAATGGGTTCTTCAACGGAGAATTCCGCTTTCCAGGAAACGAAAAACCCTTGGAATCTCGATTATGTACCAGGCGGTTCAAGCGGCGGCTCGGCGGCGACAGTCGCCGCCGGAGAAGTGCCATTTGCCCTTGGTTCGGATACGGGCGGATCGATTCGCCAACCGGCAGCCTACTGTGGTGTCGTCGGCTTAAAACCTACATATGGACGTGTCTCGCGTTACGGGTTAGTAGCGTTTGCTTCCTCCCTTGATCAAATTGGACCGATTACCCGTACTGTAGAGGATAACGCTTATTTGCTGCAAGCCATCACTGGAATTGATCCGATGGATTCAACATCGGCGAATGTCGAAGTGCCTGATTTCCTTTCGGCTCTCACCGGCGATGTAAAAGGCTTGAAGATTGCCGTTCCTAAAGAATATTTAGGTGAAGGTGTTCAGGAATCCGTGAAGCAGTCGGTGCTCGATGCACTTAAAGTGCTTGAAGCTCAGGGCGCGACATGGGAAGAGGTTTCCCTTCCGCACTCGAAGTACGCACTGGCCACCTATTATTTGCTATCTTCCTCTGAGGCTTCTGCCAACCTGTCCCGCTTTGACGGGGTACGTTACGGCTATCGTACCGACAATGCAACGAATCTGATGGAAATGTACAAGCAGACGCGCGCCGAAGGCTTCGGTAATGAAGTGAAGCGCCGGATCATGCTCGGAACATTTGCCTTAAGCTCAGGCTACTATGATGCCTATTATAAAAAAGCCCAGCAAGTCCGGACGTTGATTAAAAAGGACTTTGAGGATGTATTTGAAAAGTACGATGTTATCGTTGGACCAACGACGCCGACACCTGCCTTTAAAATCGGTGAAAAGACAGATGATCCACTAACGATGTATGCCAATGATATTTTGACGATTCCGGTTAACCTTGCCGGTGTACCGGGAATTTCGATTCCATGCGGCTTCCAGGATGGTCTGCCGCTCGGGCTGCAAATTATCGGCAAGCATTTTGATGAAAGCACCGTCTACCGCGTCGCCCATGCGTTTGAACAAGCGACAGACTATCATAAACAAAAACCGGCATTGTAAGGGGGGATAACGATGAATTTTGAAACGATTATTGGACTTGAAGTTCACGTTGAGCTAAAAACAGAATCAAAGATTTTCTCAGCCAGTCCGAACCATTTCGGTTCAGAGCCGAACACGAATACAAGTGTCATTGATCTTGGTTATCCAGGCGTATTGCCTGTATTAAACAAATCGGCAGTTGAGTTTGCGATGAAAGCGGCGATGGCATTGAATTGTGAAGTCGCAACCGACACGAAGTTCGACCGTAAAAACTATTTTTACCCGGATAACCCGAAGGCCTACCAAATTTCCCAGTTTGATAAGCCGATTGGCGAGCATGGCTGGATTGAAATTGAGGTTGACGGTCAGAAGAAGCGCATCGGAATTACGCGGCTTCATCTGGAAGAGGATGCCGGCAAGCTGACTCACTCCGGTAACGGCTACTCACTGGTTGACTTTAACCGTCAAGGAACACCGCTCATTGAAATCGTCTCCGAGCCGGACATTCGCACTCCAGACGAGGCTTATGCTTACTTAGAGAAGCTGAAGTCGATCATTCAATATACGGGTGTGTCTGATTGTAAAATGGAGGAAGGCTCGCTGCGCTGTGACGCGAATATTTCTCTGCGCCCGGTCGGACAGGAGAAGTTCGGCACGAAGACGGAGCTGAAGAACCTTAACTCGTTTAACTTCGTCCGCAAAGGGCTTGAATATGAAGAAAAACGTCAGGAACAGGTCCTTCTTTCCGGTGGAATCATCGAGCAGGAAACGCGTCGCTACGATGAAGCCGGGAATAAAACGGTATTAATGCGCGTCAAGGAAGGCTCTGATGATTATCGCTATTTCCCTGAGCCTGATCTCGTGGCGCTTCACATCGACGAGGAGTGGAAGGAGCGCATTCGCGCCGAGATTCCTGAGCTTCCGGACGAGCGCAAGCAGCGTTATGTCGAACAGCTTGGTCTGCCGGCCTATGATGCGATGGTGCTCACACTAACGAAGGAAATGTCTGATTTCTTCGAAGAGACGATCGCCAAGGGAGCGGATGCGAAGCTTGCCTCGAACTGGCTGATGGGTGAAGTATCCGCCTACTTGAACGCTGAACAAAAAGAGCTTGCCGATGTCGCGCTCACGCCGGAAGGCTTGGCAAAAATGATTCAGCTGATCGAAAAAGGAACGATTTCATCGAAGATCGCGAAGAAGGTCTTTAAGGACCTGATTGAAGAAGGTGGAGATCCTGAACAAATCGTCAAGGATAAAGGCCTTGTTCAAATCTCAGATGAAGGCGAACTGCGCAAAATGGTCATCGAGGTTCTCGACCAGAATCAGCAGTCGATCGACGACTATAAGAACGGGAAGGACCGGGCAATTGGCTTCTTAGTCGGCCAGATTATGAAAGCCTCCAAAGGAAAAGCCAACCCGCCAATGGTCAACAAGCTGCTGCTTGAAGAAATCGCGAAACGATAAGAGAAAAGAAGGAGGCTGGGACAAAAGGTTGTTTTTTTACCTTTTTCCCAGCCTCTCTAAGCAATGAGCGGAACCGCCACGCTCTTTTAAAGCCCGTTGTGAGTGGGTTTCTCACAACGGGCTTGTGGCGTGTGAAGCCATTGCCAGTAGGTCCAAAGCTAGTTTTGTCTCAGGATCTTTTTTTAAACATAAGAAAGGATAAGATTTTTGGGCTGATTCTAGGAAGGGCGGCGGCTTCGCGCGTTACGCGGAGGGCTGAAGAAAGCCCGTTTTCAACCCTCCGTAAAAGATGGTAACGGCTCCGCACGCCGCTTCTAAGAAAAGCCGCTCTGCGGTTTTCTTATTCATTTGTCGTTCCTCGTGAAAAGCGGTACAATAAGGACAGAAAAATAATGACAAAAAGTGGATCATGTTAACTTTTTGTAAGTAGGGGATGCGACATGAAACGAGCTAGGCTCATTTACAATCCAACCTCAGGGCGGGAACAGATCCGTAAAAATCTCGCCTATGTTCTTGACCGGCTTGAAGGAGCCGGCTACGAAACATCAGCTCACGCGACGACCGGGGAAGGCTGCGCCAAAAGGGCCGCCCGCAAAGCCGGTGAAAACGGCTATGACCTTGTCGTCGCAGCCGGTGGGGACGGAACAATGTTTGAAGTCGTCAACGGGTTGGCCGATTTAGAGGAGCGCCCGCTACTTGGCCTCATTCCGGCGGGTACGACAAATGATTTCGCCCGGGCCCTCGGCATTCCGCGCGATATTGAGAAAGCGTGTGATGTGCTGGCCGGCGAGCATATCGAACCGATTGATGTCGGGAGGATTGATGACCGCTACTTTATTAATATTGCTGCCGGCGGAACGCTGACGGAGCTGACCTATGAAGTGCCGAGCAAGCTGAAAACCGCGATCGGGCAGCTTGCCTACTATATTAAAGGGATCGAAAAGCTGCCGCAAATCGCGCCGACAAACGTCCGGATCGAATATGACGGCAAGCTATACGAGGGTGAAATTATGATTTTTCTCGTATCCAATACGAATTCTGTCGGCGGATTTGAAAAGCTCGCCCCCGACGCCTCCCTTCAGGACGGGATGTTTGACTTTATTATCGTGGAGAAACTATCCTTTCCAGATCTCTTACGCCTCGCAACCTTGACTTTGCGGGGAGAGCATCTGCATCATCCGAAAGTAAAATATGTCCAAGCTAACAGAATCAAGATTCAGGTGGAAGGAAAAATGCAGCTGAATTTAGACGGCGAATATGGTGGTATTTTACCTGCTGAATTCGTCAATATGTATCACCACTTTCACATGCTCACCCCTAAGGAAAGAAAGCTGAAGAAAAAATAAATGTCTCTTTTGAGTGATGGGCTGACTCCAAACCCCCGTTTTCCGGATTGCTGAAAGGAAAAATACCTTTTGGCAAAATGAAACGCAGCGGGGAAGCTGTCTGTAGAATAACGACGGGCGACCTTTTCGCGATAATTCGGGGCGTCGGCTTCGCGCGTTACGCGGATGGCTGAAAGCGGGGTTCTTTCAAGCGATCCTTAAATGATTGTAGCGTCCCGAAAGCCACTTCTAAGAAAGGATGCTATGTTTTTTCTTACGTGATTATTTTATCAGGGATCGGGGTGGAGAAGAGGTAGCGTCCTTTACACGGGGCGACAGCTTTTTTCTTCTCCGGCCTATAAGCTGGGAAATAAAGCTGTGCAGCCTTCCAATGTAGCCTCGGGGATCAATGAGATGGAGAAACGCCAGTGCACCACTCCCTATCATATCAATGTCGAAACGAATAACATTTAATTGAAAAGGTACTGTCAAAAGTTCTATGAAAAGTCGGTAGATGGTTCAGATTCTTTCCATGAATTTAGTGGGAAGGCCACGCAATCGCCCTTGACAAACACGCCAATGGTTTGACTCGAGCTTATCAAGG
>NZ_JAMBOL010000015.1 GCF_023715605.1 Halalkalibacter oceani | reverse complement strand
AAGGGAGTCTTCCTCCAGTCGTAGTTTTGTTTGGACACTTAACTAATTCGACTTTTGGGGAGGTACTCCTTTTTTTAGTGCTTAAAAGCCTTGAGCCCGTAGGGACTTAAATTATGAAATTCATTCAAATACATAACCAAAAATATAACCAAAATCAAAAGACCAATATATCTATTTAAAACCCCTTTTTGGTATAGTTAACATATTAGAAAAGGGGAGATTTGTGTTGAAATTTGGATATGCACGCGTAAGTACACAAGATCAATCATTATCATTACAACTCGATGCATTAGCTCACTACGGAGTGGATCAGATTTTTGAAGAAAAAGAATCAGGAAAAATGAAAAATCGACCTCAATTAGATGAACTCCTTAAAGTTTTACGTAAAGATGACACGGTCATTGTTTATAAATTAGATCGTATTAGTCGAAGTACTAAACATTTAATTGAGCTTATGGAATATTTCGAATCAAAGGAAATTCATTTTGTTTCCATACAAGACAAGATCGATACCACAACTGCTATGGGACGGTTCTTTTTCAGAATGTTAGCCAGTATAGCAGAATTAGAACGAGATATTATTAGTGAACGAACGAAGGATGGATTGACGGCTGCTAGAGCTAGGGGAAGAAACGGAGGCAGACCGAAGGTTGACTTAAAGAAAAGAGAACTTGCTATAAAAATGTATGAAAGCAAAGATTACTCTTTATCTCAAATTAAGACGGCAACAGGGATTGGAGCGACAACCTTATATCGTTATCTAGAAAAGAAAAAGATATCTAGCAAGGAGTTGTAGCATGAGAGGGAAAGAATTACTAACAGAAGATCAAAGAACGGAATTTGTACGAATTCCAGCTGATATGAGTGAAAGTGAACTAGAAACTTATTATACTTTTTCACAATATGACCTTGAAATTATTAAACGACACAGAAGAGATCATAATCGATTAGGCTTTGCTGTTCAATTATGTGTTCTACGATATCCTGGATGGTCCCTTTCAGATGTTGGACCTATTCCAGATTACATCATAGAATACATAGCTAGCCAAATAGATGTTAATCCTAATTCATTTTCTTTATATGCCCAACGAGAGCCAACTAAACATGAGCATATGGAAGAAATCCGTCAAGTTTATGGTTATCAAAATTTTTCCTTAGGGAACTATCGCAAGGCAGCTCAGTTTCTTTTGAATCATGCCCTTCAAAATGGAAATTCAATGTATCTTCTTCGTACAGCACAAGAAGAACTACGTAATCAGAAAATTATTCTCCCTGCCATGACTACTATAGAAAGGCTTGTTTGGGAAACTCGTCAACGAGCAGAGGAAAGGATTTTTAAATCATTAACTTGTACTCTTTCCAAATGGCAAAAACAAAAGTTAGATAAACTTATAGATCCATTTGTAGACAATAGAAAAACCCCTTTAGCATGGCTGAGGGAGCTTCCCGGCCAATCTTCACCTGAAGCCTTTTTAAAAGTAATAAAGCGCTTAGAATATATTCGAGAATTAAAATTAGAAATAAATACAGAACAAATCCATCCCAATCGGTTACTTCAATTATCTCGTATTGGAGCACGGTATGAGCCACACTCATTTCGAAGATTTAAAGAAATGAAGAAATATGCAATTCATGTTGCCTATCTAGTAACACTAAGCCAAGATCTAATTGACCAAGCAATTGAAATTCATGATCGACAAATGATGATTTTACAATCAAAGGGTCGTAAAACACAAGAGGAAATGCAAAAAGAAAATGGAAAAGCAGTGAATGAAAAAGTCGTGCATTTTGCAGATATTGGTGCTGCACTTATCCAAGCACGAAATGAAGGGCTCGATCCATTTAATGCTATTGAAATGATTATGCCGTGGGATAAAATTGTTTCTTCCGTTGAAGAAGCCCAAAAATTAGCCCGACCGATGGATTATGATTATCTAGATTTGTTAGAAAATCGGTTTTCTTATCTAAGAAAATATACTCCTACTTTTCTTAAATCTCTTGAATTTCGTTCTACACAAGGTACTGAACCATTATTACAAGCCCTAAAAACGCTAAATGAAATAAATGAATCTGGTAAAAGAAAAATTCCAAATGATGCCCCGGTAGATTTTATTCCCAAACGTTGGAAGAAGCATGTTTATGGTGATGATGGAATAATTAATCGGCACTATTATGAGATGGCTGCACTAACAGAGTTGAAAAATCATATTCGTTCAGGCGACATATCCGTAGTCGGTAGTAGACTTCATAAAGATTTTGAAGAGTATCTTGTTCCTAAAGAAGATTGGACAACAACTCGTCTTACAGACACTAAACTAGCCGTTCGTTCATCGGCAGATGAATATCTTGAGGAAAGAAGAAAGTCACTAGCTCAACGCCTTACATGGGTTTCAAATAATCTTGATTCTCTAGAAGGAGTAAATATCGAAAAGGCTAAGATCCGAGTGGACCGTTTGGAGAAGAATACACCCGAAGAAGCGAGAGCTTTTAGCCTGTCTTTATATAATATGTTGCCAAGAATAAAGCTCACTGATCTTTTAATGGAGGTAGCACACTGGACAGGATTTGATGAAATGTTGATACATGCCTCAACCAATCGCCCACCAAAGGGAGAGGAAAAAGTAGTTCTCATGGCTGCTCTCATGGCGATGGGAACTAACATAGGACTTACTAAAATGGCAGAAGCGACACCAGGAGTTACCTATCATCAAATGGCTAATGCAGCGCAATGGCGTTTATTCGATGATGCTATAAGTCGTGCACAAGCGACATTAGTAAATTTTCAACATAAGCTTAAACTAGCTTCCTATTGGGGAGATGGAAGTACCTCTTCCTCTGATGGAATGCGCGTACAGGTTGGTGTTTCATCGTTACATGCCGATGCTAATCCACACTATGGGTCTGGAAAAGGGGCAACCATTTATCGATTTACTAGTGATCAATTTTCAAGTTTTTATACGAAAGTCATTAATACCAATGCTCGTGATGCTGTACACGTTATCGATGGATTACTTCATCATGAGACAGATTTAAATATTGAAGAGCATTTTACAGATACAGCTGGCTACGCCGACTCAGTATTTGGATTGAGTCATTTACTAGGATTTCGTTTTGCACCAAGGCTACGTGATTTAGCTGACTCTAAGCTTTTCACCATCCAAATGCCGAATGAATTCCCAAAACTAGAAAATATACTCCGTGGTCGTATTAATACTAAAATTATTCAAGAGAATTTTGATGACGTATTGCGTGTGGCTCATTCTATTCGAGAAGGAAAAGTGTCTGGTTCACTTATTATGGGGAAATTAGGGTCATATGCGAGACAAAATAAACTTGCAATTACTTTGCGAGAAATGGGGAGAATCGAAAAGACCATTTTTATTTTGGATTACATATCTAACGAAACACTACGCCGTCGAATTCAGCGAGGACTAAATAAGGGGGAAGCCATGAATGGGTTAGCAAGAGCCTTATTCTTTGGAAAACGAGGTGAGTTACGAGAACGAGGAATACAAGACCAACTACAACGTGCAAGTGCTTTAAATATTCTAATAAACGCCATTAGCGTATGGAATACTGTTTATCTTACAGAAGCAACAAAATTATTGAAGGAAAAGGGGAATTTGAGAGAAGATTTACTTAAACATGTTTCTCCGTTAGGATGGGAACACATTAATTTTCTTGGTGAATACAACTTTGATGCAAGTAAAGTAGCAAGTCTACATTCACTACGCCCTCTTATTCAATAATACTAAAAGCCGATGATTCCTTAGCGTAGGAAAAATCGGCTTTTTTCATGTCGAAATTTGCTTAGCGTATGTTTTCCGCGTTTTGTTGGTAGGACCCCTAGTAGAAATATTGTCAGTTCAAGTTTTTTTATTAGAATGAAATAAAAAGTTGAACTTAGAGCTAAAATAAGTGAGATACTTAAAGCTAAAAGAGTAATAATGTTTTTGACACCCTTAAATTACCGAAAGTTGACGGTATTGCCTGTCCAGAATTAGTCGATTATAATGTCCGTATATAATTCGAAACATTTCGACATTTATAATTCTGGGGAAAGGAAAAAGACATCTCCCATAACGTATAACTGCGCCAACAGTTATACGGGAGACGTCCCACCAAAAAAGTATATGGTTATTGTATCAGATTATCAGCTGATTGAAAACATACTTACTGGAGTTTTTAGTTAGGGGTGCAGAGAGGATCCCTTCTCCATGTTGCGGGAAAGACATGCTGGTTAGAGGAACTAAGAATCGAAAAGCCAAGGATCATACGGGACAAAGTAAGACATATAACATTCGGAGGTTGAAGTGTACCCATTGTGGTACCATCCACCATGAATTGCCGGACTTATTGATTCCTTATAAGCGCTATGAAGCGGAATGTATCGAAGACGTTCTTACAAATCCATCCACCCACATTGTTCCTGCTGATGATTCCACTCTTTCGAGATGGCATGGCTGGTTTCTAGAATTTGTGGATTATTGGATTGGCTGTTTGACTTCCATCATGATCAGAACCAACCAGGAGAATACCCCCCTGGATTACACGTCCAAAGATTCAGGGGCTGCACTTCAAAGGATAGGACGCTTGGCAGGAGATGCCAATGGGTGGCTGACAAGAATTGTCCGGCCTATCGTAAATATTAATTTTTGGCTACACACCCGTTCTGCATTCATTGTCCAATAACCCCTGATTTACACTCATGATAGACACAGAAAGGAGAATGTGTATCATGAGGGATCATAAGAAATCAGAAGAATTGGCAGTGCAACGTTTTCAGCTGATATCACCTTTATTGGCAGAGGGGCTTGACGCTGGAAAAGTGAAGGAATTAAGGAGCCAGATAGCTAAGGCCAATGGCCTTTCAGAAAGAACCATCAGACGATATTTGGCTCAATTTCGGGATGGTGGGTTTGGGGGATTGAAGCCTCAATCGAGAAATGTTGCTCGAAAGTCAGAAGCTATCCCTCCTAATCTATTAGACCAGGCGATTCTTCTACGTAAGGAAGTGCCGAGCCGGAGCGTAGCTCAAATTATACAGATTCTTGAATGGGAAGGGCTGGCTGAACCAGGACAAATCAAAAGGTCAACCCTTCAGGAAAAACTGACGGAAAAGGGTTACAGTACACGACAAATGAGACTCTATTCCCAGACAGGAGTAGCCGCCCGAAGGTTTCAGAAACGACATCGCAACCAACTCTGGCAATCAGATATCAAGTATGGTCCTTACTTGCCGATTGGTCCGAATGGAATGAAGAAACAAGTGTATCTTGTTGCTTTTATCGATGACGCCACCAGGTTTGTGCTTCACGCAGCTTTCTATCCTACCTTGGATTCAAGGATCATTGAAGATGCCTTCCGGCAGTCCATCCAAAAGTATGGTGTTCCAGAGGCTGTATATTTTGATAACGGCAAGCAATATCGAACCAAATGGATGACACGTACCTGCTCAATAATAGGCACTCGTCTCACTTACACAAGGCCGTATGCAGCGGAATCGAAGGGCAAAATTGAAAGGTTCAATAGAGTCATAGATTCATTCATCAGTGAAGCTGTCATCGAAAAGCCGAATACTCTGGATCGTCTGAATGAACTCTTCCAAGTCTGGCTGACTGAGTGCTATCAGAATAAGCCTCATTCTGCACTTGGGGAGAAAATCAGCCCGGAAACCGCATTTCGTTCAGACAAGAAAGCGATTCGGTTCATCGATCCAGAAACGTTAAGCAATGCATTTCTTCATTGCGAGACAAGAAAAGTCGATAAATCAGGATGCATCAGTTTCATGGATCAGAAATATGAAGTGGGCTTGACATTTATTGGACGTCAGGTTGAGGTTATCTATGATCCTGCGAATATTGAGGAGCTTACCATTGAGTTCGAGGATTATACTCCTTGGAAAGCCAAGAAGCTTGTGATTGGAGAAAAAGCTGGGAAGCGTCCTGCATTACCTGAGCACCTGCAGGTGCAGGGTGTTGACTCTTCAAGACTATTAAAGGCAGCTGAACGAAAGAACCAGGAACGTCAAATCGAACAGAAGCCTGCCGTGACCTTCCGTGGCGTTTGGAAGGAGGATGATTCACGTGTTTGAAGCCTTCTATGGAATGGAGAACACGCCTTTCACTAGAGATTTGCCAACGGACCAATTGTATGATTCCTCTATGATGCAAGAAATCCTTGGAAGGTTGAAATATACAGCTGAAAGACAGCTTTTTGCCGTCCTGAGTGGAGATAGTGGAACGGGAAAAACGACGACAATCCGTAAGTTTGTGGACAAATTGGATAAAGGCAAATTCCACGTTCTTTATCTATCCGACTCTAAGTTAACTCCTCGCCATTTTTACAAGGGGCTACTGGAACAACTGGGCTCTGAAGCGAAGTTTTATCGAGGAGATGCAAAACGGCAACTTCATCGTGAGATTGAATTAATGAAAGGCATACGAGGACTACAACCAGTAGTCGTAGTGGATGAAGCTCACCTTCTGGATCGGGAAATGCTTGAAGAGGTCCGTTTTCTTCTGAACTTTAAAATGGATTCGCTAAGTCCAATGGCGCTTATCCTTGTCGGTCAAAGTGAATTGTGGGACCGACTACGCTTACAGTCATACACAGCCATACGTCAAAGAATTGATATCCAATTCCAGCTAGGACACCTCGATCGTGCTCAGGTTGAGGAATATGTTACTGGGCATCTTCGATATGCAGGAGTTGATCAACCAATCTTTTCAGATGGGGCGATTGGCGAAATTCATCGGTTCTCTGGTGGTGCCGCAAGGCTCATTAATAAACTCTGTACACATAGTCTTCTGTATGGCTCACAAAATGGCCGTAGGATCATTGACGATCATATGATCAAGCAAGTCATCCAAGGGGAACTCTCATGAAAACCCGTTGGAAAGAGATGAATTACAATGAAGAGCTGGATTGTTGGGTTGTGTTGTGGGGTGAGAATTTAGGTTATAAGATGCGATACGGTGAATGGTTTGATCTTCATCTAGGATATGGTCGGACTCTTCCCTGCCGCTTGGAACTTGGCAGAGACTGGTATATCGTGACTGGCCGAAATGAAGTAAAATTTTATCTTAAGAAAAATGAAACGTATCAAGTAGATTTGTAAAATGAAGGGGGAGCAAAGGATTGCTTCCTCTTCATTTTGGACAGTGAATCCGTCAGTTTTAGGACAATTAGCGCCGTCAAGATCCAGACATTGTAGAACGTCATTAACAGTAATAAAGTCTTTAATGAGTATCACCTCCAAAAAAAGAAACCCCTAAATAGAAACGTTCTAGAACGTTTCTATTTAGGGGTTTCCCTTTGTGTTATTTAGTTGAAATTTCTTACTTAATTATAATAAATCAAAAAGTATCAGTCAATTTAATCTTGGGGTTACCCAACCTTTAATAATCCCTTGTACAACAAGGTGAGTACGATTATTTGATTCGCATTTTCGCATGATTTTATAAACATGATTTCTTACTGTACGTTCAGAAATATTCAGCTTTATCGAAATTTCACTATCAGACAAACCCATAGCTAAATATTCAAGCACCTCAATCTCTCGTTTTGAAAGTGGACTGTCTTGATGAACTTGTGGTTTACTTTTGTTCCCATCAATATTTTTATTCAATTCTTTTATAGCGCATAATAAATAAGGAGCTATATCTTGGTGTATGTAGCTTTTATTTTCAATCGTCCGACCAATAGCAGTTTCAAATTCTTCAAAAGGAACTTCTTTAATCATCATACTTTTGACATCATATGTTGCCAGATCGATGATGGTAGAGAGAGTAGGTTGTTGGATAAAGGCAAGAATATTAGGTTGCCAACCATTTGAATGAAATAAAAAATGAAGAATGTCTCTGGTCATTTTGGGGTTTGAATCATAATCTATAATAAGTAAACAAGGCCTCAGCTTATTAACTTTCTCAAGTTCATCTAGGGATCCGATGATATTTATTTCATGACCTAAAAATTGAAGAATTTTTTTTATACCCTCTCCAAATAAGAAGTTTTTGTCTTCAACGACTGCAATTGTTGACATACTTTTTTCCCCTTCTTTAAATAGTAAAATTGTCATACTAATCGGTGTTATTGTAACATTTTTCCTACAAATTAGATATGAACGAAAATTGATATAATTCAATAAACTAACAAACAGGACATATCTTAGAAGGGAGAGAAAATAGACAATTGATTGCTATAGACCTAAAGTGCCAATTTAATAATAAAGTCTAAATAAACAGCAAGCGTTTTCTTTTTCTATAACATTCCCCTTCTTTTTAGGGAAATATAACCTCCTTATGAACGACGCGTGAGTAATACCCCCACTGAAATGGATATGTATTATGGCTCACGTTTTACGTAAATGTTTTGGGATACATGTCTCGCAATAATCATGTTTGACATGATTATTGTTTTCAAGCACCTTTAAATCGTTTGAATTAAGTTCTTTATTACATTTCAGACATTCTCTGATTTGACTCTGATGGGAAGGTTTATACTCATCTAACAAGAATTCCTTTTGATCATGATTAGAAGGTTTTTCGACCCCGAAAAAGGTTATGGCATCCCTAATACCATCTTGAATGGCTGAACGAATTGCATAATGTCGGTTTTTAATGTGATTATTATCATGAACTTTGTATCTGGTGAATCCTTCACCTTCATGAGAACGGCCCATAATGGTTACTTTAACTTTTATATGCACTAGCTGGTCTTCAGGATAGAAAACAGGTTCCCCTATGCGTTCGTGTGACCAGTAGGGGCCAGCTGCTTCATTTAACCTTTGAATATAGGTATGACTTGATATATAACTCCCTTTCTTATCGTTTCTGTCTTTTAACACTGATTTAGGAAAAGGCCTGCAAAGTCGATCAATAATCCGGGCGAATTGATCCTCTTGATCACCCATTTGGCTTCCCTGCCTTGTTCCCAAATTTTATAAGAGTTGCATGAACCTCAAGAAAAGATCGTTTACTTTTAGTATCAACTCTGCTGTAAAGTCTTCCAGTCACAAAAACTTCTTGTCCCTTTTCAAGGTAATTCGCACAGGATTCAGCATAATTTTGCCAAACAATAATGGGAATATAACTGGTTTTGCCAAAGTTATCAGTAGCAATTGAAAAATTCGCAACAGGTATTTTGTTTTCGCCTTTTGCTACATAGTGAAGAACAGGTTCTTGGGTAAGCCGGCCAGATATAACAATTTGATTCAAGTCTGTAGACATAGTTTATACTCCTTCCTGCCTTAATAATTTTATAAGCATAGTTGTGAACTCAAGAGATTTTTTAGTGCTTGACAAAGCATCTCGAGAATAGATAGGGAGCCACTCATACACGAGTTCTTGATTATCAATTGAGAATACTCGCATTTTCCGACGGTTGACTTTTCCTTGATATTCACTTTTAAGAAAGATGACAGGTGTTTCAAGCACCAGATTATCTGAACCGACTCCTTCGGTCATTTCATTTCGACCAATAATAATAAATGCGCTTAAGCTGCAACTCCAACCGAGCTTCTGTATCATTGAACTGTGTAAATCTTTCATAGATTGTTTAGGTTTTTTCATAAGCTCCTTTAGGATAAACGTGCGTACAACATCTTTTAAGCTTAGTAATGAACGAAGGAAGCTCCGCTGATGTTCCAGAACTGTAACACCAGGATTAGGCGGGTTCTTGTCTTGAATCATGGCTACTACGTTTTGGAGAGATAAGTGAATACTTGTGATAGCATTGTACATTTCTATACGTCGATTGTTAAGTTCCGCTAGTCCTTTATTTGTAATGTAATAATGAACATTTACACCAGGTACTTCAACCATTTCATCAGACTGACAAAGTTCTCTAAGCTGCTCTATTATTTTTGGCTTAGAATATTTTCGGTTCGGCTTACCTGGTTGCGGAGGAGGAGGAAACTGTTCATTTAAAGCCTCATAGCATTCCGCAGCTGTCATTGGATGATTTGCTTTTACAATCGTTAATAATAGTAACTGCAAACATGTTTTTAACGTTAAGGGCTCATACTTCATTTTTCTTCTCTCCTTCTAATAATGTGTTCTAATTGGTTTCACTATAAGCTAATCGATTCATGAGTAGTGAGGCCCATCCAGCATCGATTAAACCAACCACGTAATAGTCGACTTTAATTAACGCTTGCGCTTCAAAAATACAGAATGAATTAGTGTAATTGTTTCTACCTGTTGAATTAGTTCATCTGGGTAGTGTTTGATCATCCACCATAAACCATATACACCTGTATCCAAGTCGTTTTAGCTGAAAAGGGACTAACTAGAGTTTTTGATTTCTCTTTCTGGAGGTGTGTATAAAGATAGTTAACAATACGGCTTTTGCCACTGATATCTTCTCGTGGATGTAAGACGCGAATCGCTATTGTTCGACCTAATTCATTTCTAAAGCGCAATTCTAAGGTTCGATCCATCTTTCAACTCTCCTTTCATCCTAGTTTTATGCCAATGAACTTTCCTCAGTTAAATGGATATCCACAAGCGGTGCCGAACTTAAACTACTGAGGGCGATCGAGATATCATAAAGTGCGTCAACCTCTGCGTCAATCTTCACAGGATACCCACTTCGGCGTATACTCGTTTCACCAAACTCATTTTCTTCTAACAAAAGCAGTGACAACCGTGCTGTACTTGGATTTTTCGATGCCATTTGCTTTCCTCCTTTCGATTGTTGACCACCTCAAAAAAGAGACAGCCTGGGCCCGGTGGGCTGCCTCTTTTCTATGAATGCAAAAATAGCCGGAGGTCTCCCCACCGGCTATTTTTAGGATACTATAGGATGAGGAGGGTTACAAGAGGGTTTTGAAAATATTACCAGTGGGGATGGTGCTTCTACTTCCCTCCCTAAGAATCTATGAAATATAAAGTCGAAACCCTTCCAAACGATCGCATTGCTTAAGTGCGGTGAGTTGGTCCATATGTCCTCCAAATATTGAAGTAATGGAAAAGTTAAAAAATGGGCTAAAGAGAAAAATCTTCTTAAATCGGCAATCCTATATGCAATTCAACAATAACCCTGAGGTAGCATTTCCTGAAAACAGGGGATTTAATAGTTTAATCATTAAGGCTGCGATCTTAAGCAATCGTGCCCGATTGCTTAAGATCATTTTCACCTTCATTTATTGAATTAATGCCCTATCACTTGTTTAACTGCTTACGAAATTCTTTTGGTATTATACCCTCTAATTCCTTAAACTTTGTAGAAAAATGTGCACTATCGCTGTATCCAACTTCTATTCCAATAGCTGTGATTGAATAAGAATGATTTTCAAGTAATGCTTTAGCTTTATTGATCCTAACCTCATGTAAATAGTGTAAGGGTGTAATCCCCAATACTTCTTTAAATGAACGTTGAATATAATACGGATTTTTTTGTAAATCAATGCTTAAACTTTTTAAGGTAACATTGATTTCATAATGAAGTTCAATGTAATGCTTTGCTTTTTCTACAAGTTCTTTTTTGTACCCTTTCCATTCTAATTGATCGGGTTTACACCGATTGCAAGGACGGAATCCTTGTTTTATGGCTTCGTTAACATCGCTAAATATGGATACATTTTTTGGATTCGGAGTACGAGATGTACAAGAAGGTCTACATACAGTTTTAGTTGATGAAAGCGCATAATAGAATTTCCCATCATAACTTCGGTCATTATTATAAATCGCCTTCCATTGTTTGTTATTCAATGTTTCTGATCCTCTTTTCTAATTGGAAGTCAATATTGTAAAAGTAATTGCATTAAAAATAAGTTATCCTTAATAAAACAAGAGTTAGTCGTGCGCACCTACCTCTACTTTTATAGAAGGGGTATAATTATGAATTTTTTAGAGAAGTTTCAAACCGTTATTATTTTATTGGCAGTAGGTGTTGGACTTTTATTAGGTCAATTCACCTTTTTTGAACAGAATGCAGAGTCACTCATCATTCCATTTTTATTACTCATGCTATATGGATTATTTCTAACGATTCCTTTACAAAATTTAAAAGATGCATTTAAAAATATTAGATTTTTAAGTACAAGTATGATCATAAACTTTGTTTGGACTCCCTTATTAGCATGGGGTCTTGGCGCAATCTTTCTTGCAGATCACCCTGCATTATGGATCGGTTTTATCATGCTAATGGTCACACCATGTACAGACTGGTATTTGATGTTCACTTCTATCGCCAAAGGTAATGTGTCATTATCCACTTCTGTATTACCGCTTAATTTAATCCTGCAAGTTTTGCTTTTACCCGTTTATCTTTTCATTTTTTCAGGAACCATTGAATCCGTTCCATCATCGACCATATTAGAAAGTATTGTATTGGTTTTAGTTATTCCTTTTGCACTTGCTCATTTAACTCGCTATTTATGAGGAATAAGGGAACATTCTTGATTGAGAAACTCGTCCCTTTTTTCTCATCTGCACAGATTACTTTTTTATCACTAGCCATCATAGCCATGTTTGCTTCGCAAGGCTCTTATTTAATCAACAACCTTGAGGTTATTTATATCTTAATAATCCCGATCTTACTCTACTTTATAATTAACTTTGTTGTTGCACAAACCGTGGGCAAAGCAATGAAGTTTTCATATGAAGATACTGTTAGCTTAAACCTAACCGTTATTGCTCGAAATTCACCTGTTGCTTTAGCTATTGCTGTAACATCCTTTCCAGATCAACCACTAATTGCGTTAGCTTTGGTAATTGGACCACTCATTGAGCTACCTATATTAGCTATTGTATCTCAAATATTACATTCATTAAGAGGAAAAATAAGTAAATAAAAATCATTAAAGAACTGCAAAAGCAGTTCTTTTTTTGACTATATGCCCTTTAATTCAAGAAGACATATTCCCTAATTAGTTCCAACATAATGAAACCATAATAAAACAAAGTCTTTTTCAAAAACATGAAATAACCCAAATAGGAGGTACTTTCCCCTATTTGGGTTATTATAGCTCAGAGTCTTAGAGACTTTTTATTTTAAAGCATTTTTTCTCTTTACAAACTCATCTTCTGAAATTTCACCTTTTGCAAATCTTTCCTCTAAAATAGCATAAGCTGATTTGGCTTTCTTTTCATGATTAAATAACAATTTTAAAACCATAAATATGGCAAACAGAAGCACAAATGCGACGAGTCCCATTGACAGCATATAAGTTAGGTCCATCACTAACATCTCCCTTTATTAGAATCCCATAAATCCGTTGAACACATTGTTCACTAGATAAGAAGTGATTCTTGTCATCCAATCAAAATATAGTGCGATTCCAAACATAATCATCAACACTCCACCAAGCTTCATAATGAAACTCGTATACTTTTTGATCCAATTCATCTTTCCGATAAAAAAGGTCATGAAAAAGAAAGGTATCGCAAAGCCAACACTGTAGGCACTCATGTAGAACATACCTGAACCAGGATTACTTACACTTAATGCGATCACAGAAGTCAGAATCGGACCAATGCAAGGGGTCCAACCTGCAGCAAACGCTAACCCAATGACATAGGTTCCTACAAAACCACTCGGCCTCTTTGATAGCTGAATCTGATGATTCTTCATTAGAAACTCTGGTTTTAACACACCAAGGGTAACAAGACCAAACACAACGATAAAGATTGCCCCAATTTGTCGAATCATATCGTTGTACCTTATGAAGGCTTCACCAATGAAGGACGTAGACATCCCCAGCACGATAAAGATCGTTGAAAACCCTAAAATAAAAATTGTGGTGTGCACCATCGCTTTGGGTGGGATTCCCTTCTTCTTCTGCTTCAAATCATCGACTGACATTCCAGTGATATAAGATAGAAAAGCCGGATAAAGAGGAAGGTTACAAGGGGATACAAAAGATAGCACCCCAGCAGCAAAAGCCAGTAAAATTGTTACATCACTCATAAAAAGCTCCTTTATGCATAAGAATGTAGACCAGCGATAATGAGATTCACAACAAGTAGGTTAAACATGATAATCGCAAACCCAATCACTAGAAGCCAAGCTGATCTCTCCCCATGCCAGCCTTTTGACAATCGAAGATGTAAGTAGGCTGCATAAAAAAGAAACGTAATTAATGCCCACACTTCTTTTGGATCCCAGCCCCAGAAGCGTGTCCATGCGATTTGCGCCCAAATCATCGCGAAGACTAATCCTCCTAATGTAAAGACTGGAAACCCGATGATAATGGCACGATAGCTCACTTCATCAAATAATTGAGGACTGATATTTTTGACAAACGGCTTGATCGCTGCCGATATACGTTTTCTTAGTACAAGACGTAAGGTAAGATAAAGTAGGGCTCCTGAAAAAATCGACCATAAGAATGTATTGAATTTCCGAGGCGCTTCAACTCCGTTCATCCACCCTGGTGTTTTAAATAAAGGCCCAAAGCTCTCTTGGTCGGAAGAAATGAGTTCGCCTTCATACGGACCGACAATTGCCGGTAATTCATATTCCAGTTGAGCTTCAACATCAAGTTCATTCACCCAGTTAAAGGTAACTGAATATTGATTGGCAGAAAAAATACCTACAGTGACTGCGATCCCAACCGCACAAGTGATCGCAAAAACGATAGACTCAAGCCAAAATGTTTGTTTAGATCGTTTCGTTTGATCTACCACTCGAATCAAATAAATAAGCCCTGCAATAAAACCAATCCCCAGTATTCCTTGTCCAATTGCTGTCGTAATGACGTGAATTTGTAGCCAATATGATTGCAAGGCAGGTATCAGTGGTGATACTTCACTTGGAAATACAGAGGCGTAGGCAATGATTACAACTCCGATTGGCATCGTGAAAATGCCGAGTACAGACTTTTTATAGATAAGATAGAGAATGAGGAAAGCGAAAATAATCGTCATCCCTAAAAAAGTGATATATTCAAACATATTACTAACAGGGGCATGTCCGGCAACTGACCATCTGATCAAAAAATAACCAAGTTGTGATAAAAATCCGGTAAGGGCTAACGAAAACGCAATCCACCCCCATTTCTTCTCTTTTTGCTTATTTTGTTTGTTCTCATGGTACAAGGCTAACGAAAACACAACCATTGCTGCAATGTAAATAAAAAAGGCTACGAGTAATAAATTACTGCTCAGTTCAACCATTTTCTGACTTCACTCCTTTCGAAGATGATGCTATATCCCGATTGTCTACAGGAGGTTCTATCCCACTAGTTTCTATTACTTCGGCAATTTCTTGATTGAAACTAACCCAGTTTTTATTCGTATGAGCTGCTAGAATTACTTTGTCTTCTACTTGCCTAAACCAGATCCGGCGATGAGTCCAATAACTTCCTTGTACTAAGCCGATCATGAATATTGCCCCACCGAAAATCAGGAATGGTAATGTATGATCCTTTCGAACCGTCAAACCAGACACGTGCTTAGTTTCTAGACCAGACATAGTAAGTCGATAAGTGTTTGACTGACTAGGATCAAAGTTTTCACCAACTGCTAAAAAGCTCACTTCATTTTCTTCTTGATTTGGGCTATTTACTTCAAAAATAAATGCAGGGTTATCAGGAATTGGTGATTGAGTACTTGGTACTCCTTCATTATTCAAGTAAAAATTAGGGAAATAATCGTTTAACGTAATTACGTAGTTGTCTGCTACTTCATATTGGTAATCTGGTTCTAAAAGATCAACCTCAATTTCTCCAATTTCTTCTCCCGTCTCTCTATTTTCTAACGTAAACATGATTTTGCTTAATTCGTGAAGCTTATAATTGAGTTGATAGAGAGCAAAACCGTCAAATTTAAACGGGTCGTTAACTCTGATTTTATATGAATCCAATTCTTGAAGTTCAGGAACTGACCCAACAGGTCCCTCTGCTTCACTACGATACAATGTAGCCGTTGTTTCATACGTTTTTACAACCGTTCCCCCTGCGTTTTGAATCGCATCTTGAAAGACTTCGTCGTCTTCATCGTATAGTTCCAATAAAAATTGTTCGTTTTCTAAGTAATACTCACCATCTGTTCCTGGAATCGCTTCGATATCACCGTCCCGAATCCACAAGTATTCATCGACAAACATCCCAGGGAAAAACCGAAGCATCCCTCCAATTAAAAAGATGATGAGACCAATATGATTGACATAAGGACCCCAGCGGGCAAAACGCCCCTTTTCTGCAAGAATCGCATTTCCATCTGTTCGAACGTTGTACTTCTTCTTCTTTAATTGCTTAATAACTGTATCTTGTACTTCTGAAAACTCGATTGATGATTCACTGACTAAACGTTGCTTTTTCATGAAATTGACGTGTTTTTGTACACGTTGATTTTTCAATGAGCGATAAAGCGGGAAAAATCGATCAACACTGGCAATAATGAGTGAGACTGTCAAAGCAGCCAATAGTAATAAATACCACCATGTCTTATAGAGGTTATGAAAGCCTAACTGATAATAGAGTTTTCCGAGTAAACCATATTCTTCTCCATAATAATCAGCCGGATTAGCCGTTGGTGGAATATACATTTCTTGTGGGAAAATTGTCCCTAGCGAGGATACAGTTAACAAAATGATAATAATCCAGACTCCCACTTTTACAGATGAAAAGAAATTCCATATGCGGTCAATAAACGTTTTATTACTCGTTTGAGATCGTCTAGCGGCCCCCTCATATCGCATGTTTAACGTTCCTTCTTTTTCAGCACTCTCCTGCAAGGGGTTCCCGCATCCCCCACATAGTAGTGTCCCTTTTGGGTTCTGCTGCCCACAAGAACAGCGAAGTTCGTCCATTTCGATCACTCCTATGGTTTAATACTATCCATGTATTCGGCGATATCCTTTTCTGTCATCCCACCTGTGATTACTTTTGTAATCGCTCCTTCAGAATTAATAAGATACGTTGTTGGAAGTGGGATTACGCCGTAAAGTTGTACCACTTCTCCTTTTGGATCCATCGGAATCGGAAACGACAAACCGTACCGCTCCACGAACTGTCTAACTGGTAATTCTCCCTCTCGTACATTCACTGCGAGAATCTCAACACCCAAGTCTTTATAGATGGCATATTGATTTTCCATATACGGCATTTCTCTTTCACATGGAGGACAATACGTACCCCAAAAATTTAAAAATACCCCCTTGCCACGATAGTCATTAAGTTCTACTTCATTCCCCTCCAAATCTGTTAATACGAAATTAGGTGCTTGATCACCAACTCCTACTGCTCTATTCCTATCAGAGGTGAAATTTGAGTAAAGCATGTACCCAATCGCTATAGCAATGACAAGTAAGGAAACGGATCTAATTAGCAATCGTTTTTTGATCATAGGTATCCCCCCTTATTCTCTTTTGTCTAGTATAATGATAGAATGTGGAGAAATTATGGAGAGTATCAAAATAAAAAATCTGTCACTTTTTATTCAAAGATGAGAAAAGACTGCATGTTAAACAGGTGCCTCCCAACTTTAGGGAAACACCTGTTAACAGTTAAAAGACCTAATAGGGACATGCTAAATGAGATTTTTATTTCTTTTTCTTTCGCGAACGAACAATGTAAAATAGTATAGCTGCACATAGGATGGGAATGATGACAAATAGGCAAATGGTCAAGAACATGAAACTAAAATGAAGATGAAAATTGGGCAAAATCCAAGTAGCGGAAAAGGTTAAGCACAATAATCCAGATAAGATAAACAGTAAACCGATCACCCATTCAAATTTTTTCATTTATCATCAACTCTCTTTTATCCTTTGAGTTTGGAAGCATGATCGTGACGATTGTACCTTGCCCAATTTCACTGTCTATGTGGATCGTTCCTTTGTGTAACTCAACTAACTGTTTGACAATTGTTAACCCAAGTCCTGTACCGCCAAAGTCCCTAGAACGAGATTTTTCAACGCGGTAAAAACGTTCAAAAATATAAGTGAGTTCCTCCTTTTCGATTCCCATTCCTGTATCTTCAACTTTTATCTGAATGGACTCAGATGTACTGTATACTGATACAACAATCGACCCTTCTGTTGTATAGCGAACAGCATTCTCGACGATATTTAGTAACACTTGTTCCATGCGTAATGGATCTGCCATAATCGATGTGCCTTTGATTAAATTGGATTCAAACCGTAGGGAAAGATTTTTTTCTGATGCCCGATAAGCCGTTTTATTGATCACTTGCTTCATCAGCTGTTCCAGTTCAATTTCTTCTAGATGAAGCTTAAATCGTCCATCATCCATTTTTGCGAGATCAAATAAATCATTCACTAAGTAAGAGAGCCGATTTGCTTCATCTTCAATAATGGTCAAGTATTGATTCTTCTCATCTTCTGTTTTCCACAATCCTTTTCGTAATACCTTCGCATATCCTTTCAAATAAGTGATAGGAGTCTGTAATTCATGCGAAATATTTGCAAAAAATTCACGCCTCTGTTTATTTACAAAGTTCAAATCAGCAGCTAAATCATTGATCGCCCCAGCGAGTGATCCGACTTCATCGTTCGACCTTTCCTGAACACGTGTATCGAGTTCACCTTTGGCAATTTGACGTGCTGCTTTTTCCATTTTTATTAATGGTTGTGACAATTTTCTTGAGATGAAATAAGCAAGCCCAATTCCCACCAATAATGAGCCGACGACAGAGATAAAGATCAAGTACTGTACAGTTTGCATCGATTGAAGAATACTCTCAAGGGATGAGAATACAATGATATGCCCTTGAGTCCCATTAACTTCGATAAGTGAAGCGGTTGCTAAATAAGTCACTCCAGCAGTTGTCTGAAATGAATTCGTTAAAAACGGATGGTGATCGGATTCGTTTAATAGACTCAGAAGGAACGTAATATCTTCATCGCTTAGTTCTAAATTCGCATTTGCCCAAAGTTCTCCCTCATCCTCTATAATCAACATTTTTTGGTTCGACATACGTGCTGCTACTTCGACTACCTCTAAGCGATTTTCAACAGTACTATCATTAATTAATGAGGCATATTGAGTAGACAATGTTAACGTTTCTTCTTGAGATTGTTGAATGTAAAAGGTATAGAAAATTTGGTTGATAACAAACCCCAATGGAAACAGGATTGTAATGATCAGGAGGATCATCGTTGCGCCTAATTTTATGTCAATTCGATTCATATCGTATCATCACTCTTTAAATAAATTTGTAGCCAACACTCCACACTGTCGCAATGCGATTTTGAGTTAAGCCTGCACCTTCCAACTTTGAGCGGATATTTTTAATATGTGAATCGACAGTACGTCGTGCCCCCACATATTCCTCTCCCCAAATTAAACGAAGTAAATCTTCTCTCGTAAAGACACGTTTTGGAGACGCTGCAAGTTTGTACAACAGGTCAAATTCTTTTGCCGTCAATTCAACCAATTCATTGTTTACATAAACCTGTCGCTTCTCATAATAGATCTGTAATCCATCACTAAACAGTAAATTTCCATCTTTACCTTCTTCTATTTGATTGTTTGCTCTTCTTAGTAATGCATGGATACGGGCAATTAATTCTTCAGATTCAAATGGCTTTGTCAAATAATCATCCGCTCCCCTGTTCAATCCTTCGACTCGATCATGTAATTCTTTTCTCGCTGAAAGCATTAGAATAGGAATGTTTGAGTACTCCCTAATCCTCTGACAAATTTCGAAACCATCTTGTAATGGCATCATAATATCCAGAATAACAAGGTCAGTTTGATCTTTTTGATCAGCTAATGTAGCAAGAGCCTCTTGCCCATCGGAAGCTTCGACTGTTCGAAATCCTTCAGCCTGCAAATAGATAGTCAACAGATTACGCATATTCCATTCATCATCTACAATTAAAATCGTTTTATCTGAATTCATTAGGGAAACTCCTCATATTCGTTATACAATAGAGTATAGACGATAAATGTGTAAAAGATATGGAGAAATAAAAAAGAGAACGTTACATTTATTTGAAAAGTTTCGTAAATTTACATAAAACGAATGGAAATAAGAAAGACAATAATTCCTTTTTAGAATTATTGCCTTTCCAAACTTAATATTGGTAGATTCTTGTTGTACAGCAATCTTTTATATCTCAAATTAATAGTAGACTCTTGGCTAGTCATTAAGGAAGATATTGTCTTGGATTAACTGAATTTGATTTCGAAGCATTCCACCCACCAGTATGAACTTCAAAATGAAGATGTGCCCCAAAAGATTGCCCAGTGTTTCCCATCAACCCAATCTGTTGACCTTTTGCTACATTTTGACCTGCATTAACATCCAATCTATCCATATGAGCATATAGAGTTGAAATTTGTTGACCTTCTACGTTATGAGAAATCACTACATAGTTTCCGTAGCTCGATGAATATTGGGCAGTTGTGATCCGTCCTTCTTGTGCAGCCACAATTGGCACGTCCCCGGAACGACCATTTTTTCCAATATCCATCCCGTGGTGTACTCTTCCCCAACGAGGTCCATATTCTGAAGTAATTGATCCTGTTGCTGGGCGCATAAAACCAGAATTCGTCACAACTGGCTTATTTTCAATCGTATTTCCGTTGCTTCTTGATGGTGTATGTGCAGCTGATATTCGTTCAGTCTCGAGTTCAGTTAATTGGTTCGTTAAACTTCTTTCTTGGGATCGGAGTATTTCATCCTCGGCATCTAACATATCTATATTTGACTGAAGATCACTTTCTTTTGTTTGTACGGAAGCTAACAGTTGATCTTTTTCTTTACGCTGCACTTCTAATTTAGCTTTTAAACGTTCCAATTCACTTAGGTGCTCTTCGAGAGTGGAGAGCTTTTCAGTAACCTTCGACTTCATCCGTTCCAACTCTTCGTAATCAGCCACATGAGCATCAAGGATATTTTTATCTTGCTGAGCAATGACAGATAATGCACTTATCCGGTCAAGAAAATCCCCAAAATTCTTTGCACCTAAAATCACTTCTAAGTAATTAACCGCTCCCCCTGATTGATACATGGATTTTGCCCTATCTTTCAGTAGGTTGTCCCTCTCCGCAATTCTTTCTTCAAGGACTTTTAATTCCTCTTTAAGTCTTTCAATCTCTTTTGTTACTTCATCAATTTCCGCTTGTTTATCGCGCAAATTCTGATTCGTTTCCGATGTTTTTTCATCAATAATACGAATCTCTTGATTCAATGATGAAAGCTGCTGACTTACCGCTTTCAATTCTTCTTCTGTTTGACGAGCTTGCTCTTGATTCGATTTTCTTTCTTCTTGGACATTAGAAATTTTTTCGTTAAGTCCCTCATTTGCAAAAACATGATCGTCAACAGAAGGCCATACAAGTGCACATGCAGTCATAAAGGAAAGAACTGCAAAAAATCTACCTTTCTTCATCCAAATATCCTCCTCATGATCATCAACCAAACGAATAATTACAACTATGATAGAAGCTGCAATCTAGATTCGAAGAAACTTGTAGAATTCTCGACTTATTTTAGCTCTTTTGTCGATTTTCTCACTCATTATATCATCGGTTAGAAAAAGATTAGGGTAATTCTTATTACAGTTTCATTTCAACTCTATTAGCGAGAATGAACATAAAAAAACTCCTAATTAAGGGAGTTTTGCCTTTCTTAACACGATGGCTTGGTTTGAAAGTAAAAAAATTTTAAAAGTATCCCCAGGTTTAATGTGTAAAAACCTTTTTAATTCTTTTGGAATTCGAATAGAGCCTTTTTCACTTACAATCATTTTGTTATCAACTGTTTCTCCACTATTTTTCTGAATGATCAGTTCATTTTGATTCGCTTTTACGCTCACTATAACTTCGTCTCCAAATAGGATCGATAATTCTTCTCGAATTGGCTTTGGGATCGTAATTGATTGACCACTTTTGAATGAACACGCTAACCCTGTATCCACCAATGACTCTTGCTGATTATTTGAATAAAACGGTTCTATCATTTGTTTCACCTCAATGAATACTTATTCATAATTAAAAATTAACAAAGAATTATGGAGAAACGATGGAGAAAAACCTTTTTATTTGTGTACTTTCATGAGACACTGTCAAATGAATTCTAAACAATACTTCAAGGATTTAATTTTTGAATAAATTCGGCCGAGTTTACTTCCTCCACAAAAAACCCGAATTAAGATATAATTCGGGAAATTTACTTTATTTAATATAATTGCTAATAATATACTCAGCATCCTCTCCTACACCATGAATTAGGGCAGAACCTCTTTTTGACTGCCAGCTTAAACCTAAAAAATAAAGTCCTTTTACGTTTGTTACGCCTTGATTTTGAATGGGAACCCCTTGCTGATCAGTCAATTCGTGAATTTGAATCCAATTATAGTTATTTCGATAACCTGTTGCCCAAATAATCACGTCAATCTCTTCTTGTTCGCCATTTGAAAAAAAAGCTGCTTTCCCGTCGACCCCTACTAATCTAGCTGTTATCTTCGCATTTTGTTTAACGAATTTGATATCTTTCCCTATAATTGGATCATTACGTCGTAACCATTTTCCTAGGCTGGAAGTTGCTTTAACTTTTGAAATACCAATACGTTCAAACCACCAAAATAAATTTTTACCATAAATGGTTTTAGGGAGAACTTTTAACCTTTTACTTTTGGCCAGTATGACTTCATGAGTCATACTAAGTTCAGCTGCGATTTGTACTCCCGTGTTACCAGCACCAACTATTAGTACTTTTTCTCCTTGGATCTTTGTGGGGTTTTGATAACTTGATGCGTGAAATTGTTGGATTTTTTTATCGATTTCAGTCATGAATGGAACAAAGGGATTATGAAAAGCCCCAGTGGCAATAATGACTTGTGTAGCTTGAAATCGTTCACCTATATCTGTGTATATGATAAATAATTCTTCTTTTTTTTGTAAGGAAGTTACTTTAATGTTATGTATGACACGTAATGTAAATTGTTTTTTATATTGGAACAAATAATCGGCAATCTCATCTTTATTAGGATATCCATTTGGGTCCCCCTTTAAGGGAAGACCGGGGAGTGAGCTGTAAAATCTCGGTGTGAACAAAACAAGCGAGTCATATCGTTCTCGCCAAGAATCACCTGCTTGATTTTGAGCGTCAAGAATCACATACTTTTTATTGGTTTTCTCTAAGTAGTAACCGGCCGCTAAACCGGCCTGCCCTCCACCAATCACAACCACATCGTATTTCATTGAATGCCTCCTTAGATTTTATCTTTAGTTAAGCGACATTATCATTCCTTTACAACAAAACGTTAGAGACACCGTTTTTAAACATAAACTAATAATCAAATAATGGTTTGATTATTAGTTTATTATTTAATTTAGATTAGGTCAATATTTTATTATATGGTTGCAATGTGGATGCCTAAATTACTCCTCCATCTATAACTCTCAAGACTGGTACTGGATCCTTTACAAGCACGAGAAGCATATAATAATCAGAGAATAGTTTGATTATGGGTACCAAGAGTATCCAACAAATTATAAAATAAGCCAAAATCACCATTAATTCGACTTCGGTATGTGTTACTATTTCCAATAGCACAGCATAAGTCATTAAAGTCAATCTGATTAACATCTGCTTTAATAGACTCATAAAACAAAGATAGAATGGAGTGATACAATGCGCAAGCTGGCCTTACTAACCATTATGTTTACGCTGATTTTTGTTCCATTCTTGCAGAATGGAACACCAATCGCCAGTGCCGAAGCGCCTTTCCCTGATATGCCAGCTTTTGGGGGTAGCGAAATTAATCGGCTTTATCAGGATCAAATTTTACAAGGGAATCCAGATGGCACGTTGCGACCGAATCAACAGGTTACACGAGCTGAAGCGATCACAATGATTGGACGAGCCCTGAAACTTGACGGAACACAACGGTCAACGAAGTTTAGTGATGTCCCGTCCAATCATTATGCTTCAGGTTATATTGCTGAAGGATCGGAACAAGGAATCATTGCAGGTACCACAACCACAACGTTCTCTCCTAGCTCTAATGTGACACGTGCGCAAATGGCTGTTTTCCTTTCACGTGCCTTTGATATTAAAACGACTCGACCAGATGTTGTTTATCGTGATGTGAATGCCAATACGTTTGGAGTGGACCAAATCAATGCCATTACAGCAGGGAGAATTTCAGCTGGTTATCCAAATGGCACATTTGGCCCGAACAATGGCACAACAAGAGCCGAGTTTGCCCTATTTTTGGCTAGAGCGCTTTATCCTGAATTCAAGCTACCAATATCAGCCGGATCAGGATTTACTAGATTCAGTGGCGACGCGTGCAGTCGTCTATAATGCAGCAGATGGATTAAATGTTCGCTCAACACCTAATACGAATAACCCGCCAGTTGGAAGACTTCAAAATGGTGATGTCGTTCAGTACTACGCGACAACAGGAAATTGGGCGATCTTTACGTATAATGGCAAGCCTGCTTATGTGTCATTATCGTATCTCCGCGGTCCATCTGATGGCTCTGGAGCTGTTAGCGGCAAAGTAATCGTCGTTGACCCTGGCCATGGCGGTCGCGATCCCGGCGCAGGGGCTCATGGTGTCAGAGAAAAAGATGTTGTCTTAAATGTTGGCTTGAAGCTGAAGAGAAAACTAGAAGCAGCCGGCGCTACCGTCGTGATGACACGATCATCCGATACCTTTATCGAATTAAGCCAACGAGTGGCGATTGCTAATAATCGTAATGCCGATGCGTTCGTTAGCATTCACGGCAATTCCGCTGGCAGTAGTTCAGCGAGTGGTACAGAAACATACTGGCATGTGAACTACTCTGGCGCTGAAAGTAAGCGTCTAGCAACAGCGATTCAATCAGAGATGATTAAAACGCTGAACACAAGAGATCGTGGAGTTAAAGAAGGGAACTTTCAAGTCATACGTAACACAAAAATGCCAAGTGTTCTCGTTGAACTCGGCTTCCTCACAAATCAAGCCGAAGCCAAGCGACTAGCAACCGATGCCTTTCAGGAATCTGCCGCAGACGCAATTTACCAAGGAACGGTGAACTTTTTCAAGTAATAATAGATAAGAAATTTTCAACTTTTCAAAGTAAAAGACAGCGCAATCCATTAATAAGGATTGCGCTTTTTTAGCCATCACGGATTATAAATGCTAAAAATGGAAAAAGTAATATTTGAAAAAATTTCATTAAAATTTCCTTTTTTAATTTTGGGGTTCTGTTAAATATTTGTACGGAGAGATGTTTTTGCACTTTCAAAATTTAAGAAGGGTTTTAACTCAGCTGTTCTCCTGGCCTTCCTGTCAACCAACACAAACTTGTAAAACTTAATTAAATTGATAAAAACAGTCTCCATGCAAAGGAAGTGGAATAATGTCTCACCATCACAATTATCAAGCCACAGGTCAAGCCAATAAGAAAAACTTAATACTAGCGATGGTCATAATTGGAAGTTGGATGTTTGTTCAGTTCATTGGCGGACTTTGGACCGGTAGCCTTGCTCTCCTAGCTGATGCAGTCCATATGCTTAATGATTTCTCTAATTTGTTAATAAGTTTAATTGCAATCATACTTGCAGCAAAAGCAGCAACAAATAAACGTACATTTGGAAATCATCGTTATGAAATACTTTCATCATTATTTAATAGTATCGCCCTATTAGTCATTGCCGTATTTATTATCCGTGAAGCTATTGCACGGCTAATGAACCCACAAGAAGTGATGGGCGGAGAAATGATGGTTTTTGCAATAATCGGACTCATAGCTAACCTAGCAGCAATGTACGTTCTCATGAGGGGGGACGTTAAAGAGAACCTTAATATGCGAGGCGCCTATCTACACGTACTCGGTGACACATTGGGGTCAGTAGCAGCAATCACCGCCGCTATCATCATTTACTTTTTCAACTGGTATATTGCAGATCCTATTCTTAGTATTGTCATAGCGTTAATGATCTCATTTTCCGCAGTTCGTTTGTTGAAGGATACCGTTCATGTGCTATTAGAGGGCACACCTGTTCATATTAATATTAAAGATATTGAAGAGTCGTTATTAAATATTGAAGGCGTAATCAACGTGCATGATTTGCATGTTTGGACAATCACTTCAGGAATTAACAGTCTCACGTGTCACCTCATTATTAAACCTTCCTATTCGAATTGCCACCATGAAATTTTGTTGGAGGCAAATCAGTTGATCAGAGATAAACTGCACATTGATCATAGTACAATTCAAATCGAAAAAGAAGACATGAGAAAAATAGAACATCCAGATGTATAACAAAGTTACTTGAATTTGAAATGCTCTAAACCATAATTTATTATTTTGCTTTATCAGTTTCCGAACCGGTGAAAATAACTGATACCATCTCTCATATTTATATCCCATCTCAAAAATAATGAGTTAGAGGTTATATCCCCTAACTCCTATCACTCTATTCTTGCTCTTTTACTCGACGTAATCGCATCCCATTTAAAGTAACAAGAAGTGTTGCTCCTAAGTCAGCAAGGATCGCAATCCAAAGCGTTAACCAGCCTGGTACAACAAGCAACAATGCTAATGCTTTAATCCCAAGAGAGAAGCTAATATTTTGTTTAATTATGGCTAGTGCTTTTCTGCTTAGCCTCATTGTGAATGGTAGCTTTCGTAAATCATCCCCCATTAAGGCTACATCAGCCGTCTCTAGTGCCGTATCCGTTCCTGCCCCGCCCATTGCAATTCCAACAGTTGAAGCAGCAAGAGCTGGCGCATCATTCACCCCATCTCCGACCATCGCGACATGACCATATTCCGCTCGTAATTGCTTGATAACATCGAGTTTATCTTGAGGCAGCAACTCAGAACGAACATCGGTTACTCCAACATGGCTTCCAATTGCCGCTGCTGTACTTTGATTATCACCAGTCAGCATAATTGTCTTTTTAATTCCTAACTCATGAAGTTTTTGAATGACGCTTTTACTTGATTCACGAACCTGATCTGCGACTGCTAAAATAGCAATGACCTTGTTCTCTGTTCCAATTCCCATTACTGTTTTTCCTTGCTCTTGTAGCGTAGTAATTTCTTCCTTCATTTGAGGCGATAAATCAAGATGCATGGTGTCTGTAAATAATGCCGGACTGCCAACATAATATGTCGTCCCATTGACATTCCCTTGGATTCCTTTTCCTGTAATTGAAGTAAAGTCATCAACCGAGACTTCTTTATACGTGATTTGTTCTTGTTCTGCCTTCTTTAATACCGCTGACGCAAGTGGGTGTTGGGAGAGGTCCTCTAGCGCTGTAATAATGGCAAACAAGTCTCGTTCTTCTATTTGCTTGTCATATACTTTATAATCCGTTACAACTGGTTCCCCTTTGGTTAATGTTCCTGTTTTATCAAAGGCAATCGCCTTCAAAGCACCTGTTTCTTCTAAATAGACACCACCTTTAACAAGGACGCCATGTTTGGCTGCATTTCCAATTGCAGTGACAATCGCAACCGGAGTTGAGATTACTAAAGCACATGGACAGCCGACAACGAGAACCGCCAGACCTTGATAAATCCACATCTCCCAGCTAGCCTGAAATAACAATGGCGGAACGACCGCAACCAAAGCCGCCAAAACCATGATTGCTGGAGTGTAATATTTGGCAAATTTATCGACAAAGGCTTGTGAAGGAGCACGTTCTCCTTGCGCTTCCTCGACGAGATGAATGATTTTGGCAATCGTCGTATCATCGACATGCTTGGTGACTTCGACTTCCAGTATGCCTTCTTCATTCAATGTTCCAGCGAACACCTCATCCTCTAACCCTTTTTCGACAGGAACGGATTCTCCAGTAATCGCTGCTTGGTTCACAGAAGAATAACCTTTGATGACCATTCCATCCATCGCTATTTTTTGTCCAGGCTTAACAATCATAATATCTCCAACTCGAATGTCATCGACTCGAATCATCATTTCCTGTCCGTCTCGTCGAATCCATGCTTCTTTTGGAGCAATATCCATTAAGGATCGGATCGATTGTCTTGCTTTATCCATTGAAAAGCGTTCCAATGCCTCACTAATGGCAAATAATATGACAACAATCGCACCTTCTGTCCATTCCCCGATGATCGCTGCCCCAATGACCGCAACCGTCATCAATGTTTTCATGTCAAATTGCAGCCGAAGTAAATTCATGAAGCCTACTTTAAAGAGTGAGTAGCCACCCACAATCATCGAAGCAGCAAGGGCGAGAATTGAAACTGTGTTCCCTTCTCCATTCATGACTTGCGAGGTAATCCCAACGGCTAATAAAAGCGTTGATAGGATCACATTGAAATATTTTTTTATAAACGGTTCTTTTTGATCATCATCTTTGTCATAATTTTCTTTATCTGATGTGACCTTCAAGCTTTCAAAGGCTCCTGCCTTTTCCAAATCTTGAATCGACGTTTCTCCATAAACAGTAATCTTCGAAGCGCCAAAGTTTACTTGTGCATCCACTACACCAGACAAGTTCTTAACATTTTTTTCGAATGTTCCTGCACAATTTGCGCATGTGAATCCCTTTACACGGTATACACTCTTTTCATGTACAGACTCTTTTCCGTCATTCATGAGCTCCGACCTCCTTACTATGAATAATCGCTGTGTGAACTAACTCCGTAATATGATCGTCGTCAATTGAATAAAAGACAAGTTTACCCTCTTTACGGCTTTTCGCAATCCCTTGATTACGCAGAAGTCGTAGATGGTGGGAGGCTGTTGCTGTGGTGGAACGAATAATATTAGCGACGTCACAGACACATAATTCGTCTTCTAATGAAAGAGCATAGGCAATTTTTAGCCTTGTTCCATCTGATAATGCCTTAAAGATATCAGCAACAGCTAATAAATTTTCTTCGTCAACACGTTTAGAGACACGGTTAACTTTTTCTTCGTCAAAGCAAAAAACCTCACATGTATCTTGAATTTGTTTCATTGTTCTATTCATCAAAAAAGGACCACCTTTCATTAAAATATTCGTTTGATTATTAGTATATGATTTGATTGTATCATTTGTTACTCACACATTCAAATGATTATTTAAATAATACCTTCTATTTTTATTGATTTTTATAAATTTCTTCAACTTCATCGTTTCTCCACAATCGATCACTATACTATTATTGATTCTTAATCAGGTTCTCCATATTACTTCATTCATACATCAACATTGGAAAGGAGATAGGATATTGAATAAAAAAGTTAAACTTACCTTTTTGTTCGCAGTTCTACTTATTTTTTCACCCTATACTACAGTACTGTCTCACTCTGGAGATGAGCCAATACTATCTAGTGAGGCAGCGATTCTCATAGATGCAAGCTCTGGTCAAATTCTTTATGAAAAAAATTCAAAGATAAGGATGTATCCTGCTAGTATTACAAAAATAGTTACCGGTATTATGGCGATCGAGCAAGGGAATTTAGATGATGTTGTTACAGTGAGTCAGGAGGCAACAGAAGTCCATGGTACAAGTGTCTATTTATTAGAAAATGAAAAGGTGAAGTTAAAACAGTTAGTTCAAGGTCTTTTGATTAATTCTGGGAATGATGCTGGAACAGCCATTGCCGAATATTTTTCTAATAGTGAACGTGATTTTGCAACTTGGATGAATGACTATGTCAAAACTGAAATCGGTGTTAACGACTCTAATTTTACAAACCCTCACGGACTATTCGATGAAAATCATTATACGACCGCGTATGACATGGCACAAATATCGCAATATGCAATGAAAAATAACCTGTTCAAGGACATTGTAGGGACAAAGGAATTAGAGTGGAACGGCGAGGGTTGGCAAACAACACTTTATAACCATCACCGTATGCTGTGGGACTATGAAGGGGTTACAGGAATCAAAAATGGTTTTACTCCTCAATCAGGCTTTACATTGGTCACTTCAGCGACACGGAATAACATCGACTTGATTGCTGTCACCTTAAAAGCCCCCTCCTCTCAACAAGCATATCAAGATACAGGAGCATTACTTGATTATGGATTTGATACATATTCAGTTGAAACGTTATCAAATGACACTTTGTTTGAAGATGAGGCAGGTACGGAATACAAACTAAATGACAACCTATCTTATTTGGTTCCAAAGAATACCGAAGTAACAAAAGAAATTCGAAATGGCTTGTTGGTAATCAAGCAACAGGATGGATCGATTCTTCTTAAGGAGGATCTTAACCAAGTAGTGAAGATAGATGAACAAAAAGAAGTCGCTCAATCATCTGTAAAAGATTTAAGTAAGTCAGATAATAACTGGATTCAGCAGATTTTACAGTTTTTTAATATCTTTTAACACGATCAAATGTGTGTGTAGAGAATGAATGGGTAACCTAGTTAGGCAACCAAATCCAAACTGTCAATCATGAGTCGAATATCAGAAAATGAGGTGTAAAGGATGTCTACAAATACGAACCGATCATCGAAAAAACTTGTATGGGTCACTTTAGCTGTTATTGTGTTAGGTGCTTTTGCTATTTTCATATTGAACCCAAAAAATGAGACGAGCCAAGATATTCAGTTTGACTCCCACCCCGTTACTGAAGGACAACCAACTTTAGGGGACGCAAATGCTCCTGTATCAATCGTTGAATTTGGTGATTACAAGTGTCCAGCGTGTAAAGCATGGGATGAATCGATTTTTCCTCAATTAACAGAGGATTATATTGAGACAGGTGAAGTCAACTATTCTTATATTAATACGCCGTTTCATGGGGAAGAGTCTGGTTTAGCAGCATTGGCAAGTGAGTCCGTTTGGAATCAGAGCCCTGACGACTTTTGGGTGTTTCATAAAGAAATCTTTCGTCAGCAACCTCCAAATCAAAATCACGATGATGCCTGGATAACTCCTGAAAAGTTAATTGACATTGCTAATGAGGTTGATGCCGATATTAATCTTGAGCAATTGGCAAGTGATCTAATGAATCAAACCTATATAGACGATGTGATTGCTGATCAAGAACAAGTTCAAGCATTTAACGTTTCATTAACTCCAAGTATTGTGATTAATGGGACCATGATTGAAGATCCATTTGATTACGAACGAATGAAAGAGTTAATTGAAGAAGCGCTGGAGACACAGTAGGATGGCAAAACGATCGACTCAGAAGGTATTTTTATATTTAGCCTGGCTCATTTCGTTAGTTGCAACACTAGGAAGTTTGTATTTTAGTGAGATTCGTCAATTTGTCCCATGCGAACTTTGCTGGTATCAACGTATAGCCATGTATCCAATAAGTGTTGTATTAGGGATTGCTGTTTATCACGGTGATCTAAAGATAAAAAGATATGTCCTCCCCCTTTCCATCATTGGGGGAAGCATTTCTCTTTATCACTATTTTGTTCAAAAGGTTCCTTCCTTTGCGCCAATTACTCCATGTGCAGAAGGTGTGCCTTGCAGTATGCAGTATATTAACTGGTTTGGCTTCATCACCATTCCTTTTCTTGCGTTAACAGCATTCGTTCTCATTACTATCTTGCTGATATTTGTGAGCGTAAAAAAGTAAATGGCATTAAATGAACTGTTCTAAATGATAGAATTTGCGGCAACTAGGAAGGAGATTTAAGAGTATGTCATCTGTATGGGGTTTCGCTCTATCTTTCATTACGATCTCGATCATCATTTATTATCTCTATTTAACAAGAACGAAAAGCATTGAAGAAACAAAAAAATGGAAGAAAGCCTCTTTTATTTCAGGGGCTATTCTATTTTTAATTGCTCATTCAACTTCACTAGCGTTGCATAAAATTTGACTGAATATTCAGTTTCTGTATTCGTTCTGCTTAGAGCCAAAAAGGTAAATACCCAGTTAAAGGTGGTTCCATCCATTTGGAATATTATTTACAATTAGACATTGGTGACGACGACTGATTCTTTATTAAGGAATGGCTTGAATCAAGCACTCGTAGAAGACGAAAGTAGTTCTCCGTGCGGCTTTGAGTTGTACCAATCAACACCATTTGATCGGACAGAACAGTCGAATTCTCAGCTAGTTTAAAATCGTAAACTTCTCGTATGACTGCGTTTTTACGGAGCCTAGATAGAAAAAAGTAACCATCATCAGTCATGCGATCAAAACGTTCATAGTCTAAATAGCCACGATCAAACACATACATGCATTCCTTGTCGTCTACCATGATTTCTAGTTGGCCACGATCATGTTCCTTTGCCATTGTGAGCACAGCCTTTTCAGGATAGGAAATCCCTTTTTCCATAAACACAAGGCGCAAATGCAGCTTTACACCCGCTTTTGTTTTGCGGAACTCTGCCCATTTATGATTGGTCAAATTGAGTGGCAATGTGCTTGAATCAATGATTTTTAACGGCATAATGAGTTTGGTGTAGTGTGTTTTGGCATGAATTTTTGCGACTAAATCCAGGAAAAGCCTTTGAAATAGATCTGGATTCATGCCATTCAAACGGCGTGAGAGCTGAGAGATACTGATCGAATCAAGGTTGACCCCTTTTTGAAGCTGGTCATCGAAAAGACAATCACTCAGTGCATGAAGACTTTCTACTTCTTCGAGCTGTGCGTAGAGTAATAATTTTAAAAATGATTCCGTCGTAAGTTTTTTCGTATAGAAATCTAATTTCAATGTTTTCACTTGTTCCTCAAATAATTGAAGATTTATTGGTGAAAACCATTGTCCAAATGAAGTTTTTCGTGTAATCTTGTCCATGAGTTGGTCCTTTATTAGTGGATTTGGACGGGTTACCACCTGACTTATCCATTATAAAGGACTTTTTCTTTGCACAAAATAAGATAATTGAACATTTTGAGTATTTATTATAGTGAAAATAAATTAATGCAATACTAGTGATTCAACTTTTGTATCGGAATTGGGGAATTCTCTCTTTTTTGTTCACATGCTTCAACAAACGGTGACCTATTTTATGGTGCCCCCACTTATTCTTCTAGGCCTGACAGATTCATTATTGAAACCTGTCTATAATCAGCGCATTCTTTCCTTTTTTCTTACATTTTTTACGAAGCCAGTAGTTGCGTTATCGTTATTTAATATTTTATTTTCGTTGTATTACTTACCGATGATCTTTGATACAATCATGGTCAGCTCGTTAAACCAAACACTTGCCATGATAATTCTACTCCCTCTTTCCTATGTCATGTGGTGGCCACTTGTATCGCCTGCAAAAAATAATAGTACCTTAAAACCTTTAATGAAAATTATCTATATCGTTGGTATGGGTGCTTTCATGACGCCTTTAGCGGCATTAATTATTTTTTCAAGCAACGTATTATATCGCACATACGAATCGTTGCCTCGCGTGTACGATATTGCCATACTTAACGACCAACAGGCTGGCGGAGTGGCAATGAAGGTCATTCAAATGATTATCTACTGTATTATGATTGCATATGCATTTTCTGAAGCTGTTAAATTGGACAAAAGACAGACTGAGGAGGCGACTGAGCAAGTTTCACCTGATAAATCATTTTAAGGTAATCATATTCAGTTAGATTAAGAAAGGGGTTTTATTGATGAAAAAAATTCTTTTTTTCTTTATTTTAATGATGGTTTTCTATACAAATTCGGCACTTGCCCATACGAGTCTAGACCAATCTTCACCATCTGATGGAGATGTCCTCACCCATTCTCCATCCGATATTTTCTTGGAATTTAATACGCGTATTGAGCAAGGAAGTAAATTTCAACTGTTTACAAGTAATAATGAGGAAGTTGTCATTGAAGATATCGCGATTGATGATAACATTTTGATTGGGATGATTCCAAGTGAACTTCAAAATGGGGTTTATATGGTGAACTGGAACATCATTGGTGCCGATGGTCATCCAATTGAGGGGACTTATTCATTTACGATTGACGGAAATGAAGAATCTTCAGAAATAATGGAACCAGAACAAGAAGTGTCACCACCTATAGAAGATTCTTCTGAAGAGTCTTCTGTGGAAGAAGAGAATAGCCTGGAAGAACCCATTCAGGAATCACAATCCACTTTTCCTGTAACATTGATGATTGTAGCACTTGGAGTTATTGCGATTGGTTCACTATTACTATTATTAAGAAAAGGAAAAAGATAATATGCTCTTCTATTATATCAGTGAAGTTGCTTTATATTTATGCTTTTCACTATTGATGGGAACATTTATCTTCGCCCTCGTTCCAAATCATAAAAAGCCTACTGTTTTTGTGCGAAAAAGGTGGTTGCAGCTTGCATTACTTGGGGTTGTTATCTTCTCTGCAATTCCCGCTTTACGAGTCGTGCTTTTTCTTAACGAAGGTGTAGGACTATCATTAACAATAAACAATGTTCTCACCAATTTTGAAGTCGGAAAAGCTTGGTCATTTATTTTAATTCTATCAATCTTTTATTATTTTTATCTTTCTGTGTTTCCAGTTCAACAAAAAGTGAGCTATGCCATTCTGGCTCTTGTTTTCCTTTTTAGCCTGATTTTGGCTATTGGCTGGTCTAGTCATGCGGCTTCTCTCACGGAATGGACAGGCTTTGTTTCACATACAGTCCATTTAACAGCTGTGAGCATTTGGATCGGGGTACTCTTTATCATCAGTTGGTTTTCGACAAGTACGAAGAATTGGCGTGCTTTCTTAAGTTGGTTCTCACCACTAGCATTAATTTGTTTTGCCTTTACACTCTTGAGTGGACTTATCCTTATGGATTTTGTTGTTGATATTAGAGATTACGCAAATGCATGGATGCTAGATTATGGTCAGGCCCTTCTCTTTAAACATTTATTGATTATTCCTTTGCTTATATTTGCCTGTATCAATGGCGTATGGATCGATCGAAAACTAAGAAAAGATGAAACATTTAATCCAAAGCCGTGGACAAAAGCTGAAAGTTCCCTGCTGCTCTTCATTTTTTCAGCAACGGCTGTTCTTGGGCAACAAGCGCCCCCACACGATATTCCATCAACGCTTCGGACAAATGGCGTTTCTGATTTATTTCAATATTTTTATGGCGGTCAAATAGAGATGTATAACCAGATCCAATTCAGTCTTACAAGCACAAGTTTGGTTTTATTCGTATTATCAATCTTTTTTTTACTGTTACTTCTCTATGCTTTCATGAAAAAGGCACCAGCAATTTTTGCCTTCCTCATGAGTCTGTTTTTTGTTTTATCGGCCTATGTGGGCTTGATGACAAGCATTCAATAAAAGTGGTTAACCATGAAAAATTTCACTATCATTTCCTATCGAACATCCGTGCTTATTACAGGATGTTCGTAGGAAATAAAATAAAACAATTGAAGATCATTATCAACCGGAATAATGAATGCTTAATACTGTGATTAAAAATAGAGACTATCAGAAAAGACAGTAGTATCGATTCAATACAACTCTATTATGTTCACTTTAAATAGATTAGTGAACGTTGAGGTAGCTAATCGTGTTTGATAAGGTGTTGAAACTGTTGTATTGTCTGCAATTGAGCTTGTTTTGTAGCCATCGGAGGCTGCTCCCAGCCCATCTGTTTCATAAATTCGCCGTACTCCCGTTCCAACGTCGCTTGTTGAATTGCCATTTCAAAATGAACATGTTTCACATTGGGGTTTTTCATCATTAAAGCAGACGTGAAGTTATAATTTGCCATGGATTTTGCTGTCATCCTTGCTTCGATTGCAATTAGCTTATCTTCCGAATGTGTTTCCATGTGTTGTTGATGAAAGGTTGAACGTTACTACGCTTTCGTCTAAAGGTGGTAAATGGATCCATTGGTGTTGGTTTGGATCCAGAAGGCTTAACATGACTTTTATGTGAGCTCGCATAATCCTAAACTGCTGAGCAATGACTTGTTGGAGAACCGGGTTTTTCACTTTATGATAATCATGCTCAAGTTTGTGTAAAACCCCTTCGTGTGTTGACAAATGCTCAGCCATTAACCCAACATCAATAGCCGGTAAAATCATAATACTCCCCCATACTCATGGTTTTCATACACCATGTATCATATGAGGGAAATGGTTATTTGCAGCTTGTTTGATCAGAAAAGGCCGTGAAATTTATCATGGCCTATCCCCGATTTGATTACGCAACCATTGAACGATAAGCTAATGCACAACGCTCACATGCTTCCGCACACTTTTTATTTAGTGAGTTGATATTTCACTATTTATAGGATTGATTCGCTCTTCATTCATTTCATCATTCGATTGATTCGTTATAAATACGTTGATGAGAATAAATAATATGACGATCAACAACCAAACCCACCATTTTTTCAACATCGAGAATTCCTCCTTCTTTGTTACGATAGATTCTCTTAAAAGCAACACAATCACAACGTTCTACTCTTTATTTCCAAGTTTCCAAATGAGATAGGCAAACGAATAGTAAATGTCGTACCCACGTGAACCGTACTCTCAATCTGAATATCGCCACCATGACGTTCAATGATTTGCTTTGTAATCGCTAGCCCTAACCCGCTGCCTCCTTGTTTCGAGGACCGAGATTTATCGACGCGATAAAAGCGATCCCAGATATGGGGAAGATCTTCAGTTGGGATTCCCTCTCCATTGTCCTTAATGCTAATGATGATTTCATGTTCCAATTTTTCAATTTTAAGCTCAATTTCCCCACCCGGTTCTGTATGTCGAATGCTATTCGTTAAAAGATTCAATAATGCTCGTTCAAATTGGTCAGGGTCAATGCTGGCCACAATTTCGCATGGTGAGGCCGAAACTAGCATATCGATCCTTTTTTCTTCTGACGAAAGCGTTACTTTATTCGTTACGCCCTTTACGAAATCAACAAGCTCTATTTCTTGAATGTTCATGGGAATCTTTCCTTCTTCCAGCTTCATGAGTTGAAAAAGGTCTTTAACTAGGCTCTCCATTCGATTGGCTTCTTGATAAATAATCGCCGATTGCTCTTTGACTAACGCTGATTCTACTTTCTGCTCTTTTAATAAAGCCGCATACCCTTTGATATAGGTCAAAGGAGTGCGAAGATCATGGGATACGTTTGATAAAAACTGTTGTCTGGTATCCTGATATTCCTTAAGCTGTCTTGCCATGGAAGAGATATCGTTCATCAAATCAGCTAGTTCATCCTTCCCTCTGCCGGAAAGTTGTACATCAAAGTCCCCTTTCGCAATGGCTCTTGTCAGATTTCGAGCTTGAACAAGGGGTGAGGTGATTTTTCTTGAGAAAAAAATGGCCAAGACTCCGGAAAGCAACAGTGTTATGATCCCCATTAATATCGTAATCACTAACAGGTTCTTTCTTGCTTCTTCAAAAATGCCTGTATCCTGGTCAATAAACAGATAGCCAGTCACGTCTCCGTTATCCATCAATGGAACAAAAGACCAAACATGAGCAATATGTTGAGCCATAGTGTCCACAAAGTCTGATCTTCCATTGGGAAAAGATGCAGATTCCATTACCCATTTGCGATAACGATCCAGCCGGTCCTCTGATAGTAGGTGCGTTGCTGCCCATACATTCAACTCTTCATCAAAAATGATAAATGAATTTTCCGCTTCCCTCTGTTCCATAACAATGACATGTTCAAGTGTTTCTGGCTGCATATGTGTCTCAATGACTTCGCGATGGGCGGTAAGGCGATACTCTACATCGTTTTGAAGCTGGTCTTTATAAAACGATTTTGAGAGATAGTAAAAGGAAGTGCCCATGGAAATAATGACGAGAACGGTTGCTAGAAACACAAGCAATGCCAGCTTCGTTGATAACTTCATTTGTTCCGATCCTCTTCAGGTGGGATTCGGTAGCCAACACCCCAGACCGTTTCAACGACCGTTTGCTCCACACCCGCTCGTTTCACTTTTTCACGAACGTTTTTGATATGGGTATCGACGTTCCGGTAATCGCGGTCATCTATATCATCCCATTCTAAGTACAGGAGCTGTTCTCTCGTATACACCCGTCCAGGCTGGGAAAACAAGCGTGAGAAAAGGCGATATTCCTTTTTCGTAAATGCAACGACTTTTTGTTTATACGTAACTGTTTGTTTTTTCTGATCGAGGGTAATACCGTACATGCTTTTCAGGCTCACTTCCTCTGATCGGGGTTGCGCCCGTCGAAGCACCGAGTGGACTCTTGCAACAAGTTCTTTTGGTTCAAACGGTTTTGTAACATAGTCATAGGCACCCAGATTCAGCCCTTCGACGATCTGATCCGTTTCTCCAAGTGCTGACAGAATAATGACTGGAACCGTGATTTCCTTTTGTTTTACTTGCTTTAGAACTTCGAATCCGTCCATCCCCGGCATCATAATATCAAGTAGTATTAGATTAAAGGCTTGCATCTCAAGTAACTGGATGGCTTCCTCTCCAGTAGAAGCCTTTTCCACTTTAAATTCAGCTGACTTGATACAAAGGGAAATTAATGTTTGCATTTTTATCTCATCGTCGACAATCAGTATCTTATTCACCGGATCTTTGCCCCTTTCACGGCTCTTATTCTGTAGGTCTAGTCCTTCCTTATATCATTTTTGCTCTTTTTAATCATACTAGCCAAAAAATATGAAGAAAGCATGAAGTTCTCTATAATTGAAGCACCATATCTGTTTAGAGTTCAAAGGAAATGAAGATGAACATGATGATGCACATGAAAGTGAATCGGAAGAGAAACATTCGAATGAACATGGAGATGAAACCGCTGACGAAAATGAAGATGAGGATGCCGACCCTCATGCATGGCTAGACCCTGTTTTTGCCCTCCAATACGCAGAGAATATTTATAATGCGGCATGTGCCCACGATCGCCAGTAGGAGTGGTCACCCCCCCAGTCGGGCCACAGGGCAGGTTCAACCCCCCAGACCGAATACGATAGGTAAAACAAATAGACTAAAAGGGCGGAAAAAATCGCTATGCACAGATGACGCAGAAAAATGACTTTTTTGCTGTTTATTCCTTGCAACATATTTTCATCTCCCTTTGAGTTAGTAGCGTAAGTTTCTGTTTAAAGTGCGTGTTCAAAAGAGGCCAACCAGAGCCAAGAAGATCGAGGCGGTGCAGCTCCGAGCATAGGAAGGCTCCCTCCTCATATCAACAATAGTTACATTTGTTATTATTGGTTTCTTTTGTGTTCGATCTGTGAAGAAATAATGAATGTTACATATATTAATCTTTTCGTAACTTAATCTTAATAATCTAAGAGAAGTTTTGAAATTTAGGGCTTTTGTTGAATTTTCAACAGCTTTAACTTGCTTTCCTTGAAACCCTTGTTAACTTCAATTCCAACCTCTCGAAACACCCATTCAATGTGAAGTATCATTAATTTTTGGACTTGTGTACCATCTCTCTGAATGATTCTATATACGTGAGCATGCTCCAATTTTGATTGAGAACGTTCTGTTTTCATTACTACTAGCTCTATACCAAATAAAAGGCCTCCTACATATGAGGAGACCTTTTTCATCGTGATTATCTTATTTACTCAGGCTTATTCGGAACATTTGGATCAGGTGTAAATGTCGGTTCAAATCCTTTATACCGAACTTCCGCCACCATTCCGCCATTCGCATGGTGAAACTCGTGACAATGGAACATCCAATTTCCAGGATTCTTGGCTTCAAAGACAATTTCATATGTTTCACCAGGTCTAACATTCAGCGTATCTTTTAAAACTGGCGAGCCTTGAATAGGATTCCCGTCTTTGGAAATGACGTTGAAGAACTCCCCGTGCAAGTGCATTGGGTGGTCGAAATCCGTATCATTTGCGATCCTAACCTTCACCACATCCCCTTCTTCAACCTCATAAATCTCGTGGTCTGGGAATTGCTTACCGTTAATCGTGAATGTCTCTCCGCCATCATCAGATCCAAGTAACATATCGTACTCTTTGGTAATTTCCCCTACGTTAAGCTCTTCTACTACCCCGTAAGTAGTTAAATCCAAAAATGAAGAAACGGAACTTACTGTTTGCAATTCTTCTCCTTCATACCCGTCGTAAATAAGCGGGATTAACGCGTTAAGTCTCTCCTGATTCTCTTCAGCAAACACTTGAATTCCCCATGCTCCCGGATTATCCATTTCAATTTCAACATCATACCGTTCAGCTGGGGCAATTCGAAAGGACGTATCATTTAAAACGTCTGGTTCATTTACAGCTTGACCGTCGTAGTGTGTAATTTTAAATGAATGTTCTGGTATTGAGACAACTTGTGTAAACAGCCCAGCATTCACAAAACGCAGCTTCACTTTATTTCTTTCTTCGACATCAATTGATTCAATTTGTGGAGACGCCTTTCCAGTAATCACCATCGTATCATACATTGCATTCATCATTTCCGCATGGGTCATACCATCCATGTCCATGTCGCCCATATCCATGTCTCCGTGTTCCATATCACCCATGTCCATGTCTCCATGTTCCATGTCTCCCATGTCCATTTCCGAAGAAGCAAATTCATCAATAACAACGACTTCATCTACATCATAGGATTCTTGGTTTGCTGGCTCAACAATAAAGACACCATAAAGACCTTTGTCAACCTGAGTCGCACCGTCTTGATGGGAGTGATACCAGTAGGTCCCTGGTACATCAGCTTGATATTCATACGTAAACTCTTCACCAGGCATAATCGCATTTTGGGTCACACCCGGGACGCCATCCATCTCATTTGGAACAGGGAACCCGTGCAAATGTAGTGCCGTCGGAACATCAAGGGAGTTAGTCACATGAACGACTACTTCATCGCCCTCTTGCACACGGATTTCTTCACCAGGTAGGGTACCATTATAGGTCCACGCATCGGTCATGACCTCGTCGTTAAACATCCAATGAGCTTCTGTGACATCAAGGTTGAATACTTTCTTGCCGTCTTCAGTTATCCCTTCATTTTCCTGATTCTTTTCCTCTTGCTGACTTTCCCCATGATCCATCCCTGAATGGTCGACTGATTCATCTGAACAACCAGCTATTATTATGGGCAAAGCAAGCGCCATCCCAATGATTCCGTATGATTTTTTCATTTTCTTTCCCCTTTCTCGTGTCTAATTAACAACTCAACTTAACTATAAACAAAAGATTTATAGAAATTATGAAGAAAACGACATCTACTCTACCATTCGAATAATGTTCACATTTTTCTTTTACTGAGAGTGAATGTATGCTTCAATCGCCCTTTCTTAACAATGACCACATTTATTTGTATCAATATAAAAAGAGCGTTCTCCCGCAAAGAAGTTCGCTCTTTCTTAAATCAAATTAACATGAACCAAGTCATGCTGAAACGTGTATCTATATGTTTCAATATTGTATATCCAATGTTTATTCTAAACCTTATTCATATAAGGCCCGATGGAGAAAAACTGCAAATTGTGCCCGAGTCGTTGAAGCCTCCGGGCGGAAAGTATTGTCATTAAATCCAGTAGTAATCCCACTAGCTGCTAGCTGTTGTATTGGTTCAAAGGATGGCTGAGACGAGACAACATCTGTAAAATCTGTAACCTCAGAAGCTTTGGGTAAATTAAATGCTTTTGAAAAAACAATAGCAATATGTTCACGTGTAAAGGGAGCATTTGGACGGAAGTTTCCATTAGTATCCCCATTAAAGAGCCCAGCATCAACAACCGCTTGAATAGCTTCATACGCATAGAAATTCTCATTTACATCATCAAAGTCACCAGAATATGTAGTCGGCACTAAGTCAAATGCGCGTGCAAGAATGATAGCTACTTGTGCACGAGTCACATCGTTATTTGGACGAAAGAAACTCTGATCATAGCCTGTAATCAAACCATTTATCCCTAACGTTTCAATCTCTTGCTTTGCCCAAAAGTTTGTAGGTATATCATGATACTGACCCGCAGGAAGTGTCTCATATTCAATTGCTAGTTGCTTAACTATCTTGTCGTCCTCTAGAATCCGTCTAGCACCCAAGTATCTTTCTGCCCAATAATAGGGATCATTAACCGACGAAATGGAGACTCCTCTAGTCGAAGAAACGTGTATGAATTGATCGTCACCTATGTAAATACCAGAATGGGACGGGCCAGGCTTGTATGTTTCAAAGAATACTAGATCGCCTACTTGTAAATCAGATTTGGAAACTGATTTTCCTGCACCAAATTGTCCACTTGCTGTTCTTGGAAGCTCAATCCCCACCTTTTTGTAGACATATCCAATAAATCCCGAACAATCAAATCCACTGGGAGTCGTACCGCCAAACCGATAAGGTACTCCTAGTTGTTCCTTTGCATGTGTAACAATATCAGCATGTTTTGAAGCATCTGCTTCATTTAAAGAAAATAGGGTTGTCACCATCAGAATGGCTAGAATAGCTGATAAAACCTTCTTTTTCACATCCTTACTCCTTTCTCCGACAAAATTCCATAAAATTCTATTCATTTCTTAGATAAGTCTAGCACATAACCCTGAAAATTCATTTTACGGGTATTTAACAGTTTAAAGACAAAATGTCATAAAAAATTCCGTTAGTCTTAGAGTAATATCAATATTTTATTAAAGCTTGAGGTTCGTTTAACCTATCTAATTCCGATTGGTCCAAAAAACGATTTTTATTGAGTGTCTTGAATCCCATTCATAGTAGGTATGATAGGATGATTAAAACTTTTGATGATTCGATCATTTTTTATCATAAAAAACCAAAAACAATGTGTAAAGTGAGGCTAAACACATTGTTTTTGGTTTTAAATTTATTGTTCTTGTTTTTTAGTCTGCAATCCTAAAGCGATAACTCATTGACATGTCCAAATAAACACCCGAAATTGATGAAATATTATGAGCTGGTAATATCGTTTTGAGAGATTGCAAAACTGTTATATAAATCTCGTTAATGGTAGACATAAATTAAGGAGAAGCTTGATCACCAAGCCCCTCCCATTTCATTCATTTGTGACTAATGTGTTCCTCGTGCATGTTTCCACTATCTAACGGATTACCACCTGTTATAAAACTATAGCCAATAATTACGAGAGATAGGTAAATAACTCCGGACAATATCCACAACTTTCTTCCCTTCATAATACGCCTCCCTTTAAATTTTTACCTTTTGTAATCTCAACGCATTTAAGACCACTGAGACAGAGCTAAAAGCCATAGCTGCACCTGCTACCCAAGGAGCAAGCAATCCTACCGCTGCTATTGGGATAGCAGCCGTGTTATAGAAAAATGCAAAGAAAAGATTTTGTTTAATGTTTCGCATTGTTTTTCGACTCATTTGAATGGCATCAACAACACTATTCAAGTCTCCTCGCATTAAAGTTATGTCTGCTGCTTCAATAGCGACATCGGTTCCTGTACCAATTGCCATTCCGATATCTGCCATGGCAAGTGCAGGGGCATCATTTATTCCATCCCCTACCATCGCTACTTTTTTTCCTTGTTGTTGGAGTTTTTCTATTTCGGCACTTTTCTGCTCAGGTATGACTTCTGCAATGACATGACCTATCCCGACTTGTTTCGCAATAGCGTTGGCCGTCCTTTTATTGTCTCCCGTCAACATCACGACTTCTAAGTCCAGTTCTAACATCCGCTTAACTGCTTCTTTCGAAGTCTCTTTAACGGTATCAGCTACAGCAACAACTCCCGCAAATTGCCCATCTATTGCAATTAACATTGCAGTCTTCCCTTCATTTTCCAATACTTCTATTTGTGAAAGAGCATTTTTAAAGTTAATCGAATGTTGGTCCATTAACTTTCTAGTTCCCACTAGAATTTCTTTGTTGTCAATGACTGCTCGAATGCCGTAGCCAGGTATCGCTTCGAATTGACTCGGTTCATTTAGAGAAACCCCTTTATTTCTTACACCGTTAACAATGGCTTGTGCCAAAGGGTGTTCGGAATTCTTTTCGGCTGAGCCTAGATAATACATGACATCTTTTTCAATAAAATTATTTGTCACACTTATATCAGTTAGCTCGGGCTCTCCTTTTGTAACGGTTCCAGTTTTATCTAAAACAACAGTTTGAATGGATTGTGTATTTTCTAAATGCTCTCCACCTTTAAATAATAATCCCATCTCTGCTGCTCGACCAGATCCTGCCATAATAGAGGTTGGTGTCGCAAGTCCAAGGGCACATGGGCAGGCGATAACCAAGATTGTAATTAGAGGAATAATGGCCGATCGTAAGTCTCCTGGGGTGATGATAAGGTACCATACTAAAAAAGTTAAAACAGCAACCAAAACAACGATTGGTACAAAAATGCCTGATACCTTATCGACCATTCTTTGAATATTTGCTTTCGATCCTTGTGCTTCCTCAACCACTTTCACAATTTGAGACAACGCAGTATCTTTACCTACCTTAGTTGCTTTGATTTTTATGGAGCCATTTTTATTAATGGTTGCCCCAATTACAGGGTCACCTACTGTTTTGTCAATTGGAATACTTTCTCCAGTAATCATGGACTCGTCTAAGGCAGAACGTCCTTCTAATATCTCCCCATCAATTGGTACCTTTTCCCCTGGCTTAATAACGACGGTATCCCCAACCACAACTTCTTCTACCGGAATTTCACTCTCTATTCCATCTCGAATTACACGGGCATTTTTCGCCTGTAAACCAAGAAGCTTTTGTAGGGCTTGACTTGTTCTTCCTTTTGCCCTAACTTCAAATAACTTTCCTAAAACAATCAATGTGATAATAATAGCAGCGGCTTCAAAATAAAGTTCTGGCATTCCTTGTCTGCCGGTACTCACCCACTCCCATCCTAAATAGATACTGTAGAAATACGCGGCACTTGTACCAAGAGCTACAAGAACATCCATATTGGCACTTTTATTTTTTATAGCGTGATATGCCCCTCTATAAAATTGTGCCCCAATGACAAATTGGACTGGTGTGGCTAGTGCCAATTGTACCCATGGGTTCATGAACATGTCCGGCATGTATAAGAATGAAGTAAATTCGAAATGGGTGACCATCGTCCATAAAAGCGGAAGAGTGAGAATCGTTGAAAACAGGAACTTCCCGTATTGCTTTTCAATTTCTTTTTCTTTATGGTCCATTTTTTCTTTTGCTTCTTGTTTAGCAATTAAGCTATAACCCAGTTTCTTTACGGCTTCTATCATATCGTAAGGCTTTACATTTTTTTCATCATATTGTACTGAGATCGTCTCCAGTGCAAAATTCACATTTGCGGAGAAAACCCCATCTAACTTATTTACTCTTTTTTCAATTTTTGTGGCACACGCAGCACAGGTCATGCCTGAAATGTCAAACTCAGCTTTCTCATGGATCACTTTGTACCCTAATTTCTCAATTTTGTCTTCGAATGCTTGAGTATTGGTTTGGGAAGGGTCATATTTAATTTTTGTGCTTTCAAGAGCAAAATTCACATTTGCTTCTTGAACCCCATCGATTTTGGATAAGCCTTTTTCAATTTTGTTAGCACATGCAGCGCAGGTCATACCCGCAACTTTTAAAGATATTTCTTCTTGACTCATTTTCTTCACTCCTAACATTTATACCATGTTGGGGTATATTATATTTTATAAAATAATCGTGCAAACGCACGATTATTTATTATATACCTTCAATTACATTCACTTCTTTTATTCCTCAATGTCATAGCCTTGTTCTTCAATAACATGTTTTATTTCATTTAAACTGACTTGTTTAGAGTCGTATTCAACAAGGACCTTACCTTTATCTAATAAAACTTTTACTGATTTTACGCCGCCTAATTGACCTACATTACCTTCTATCGAATTTACACAATGTCCACAAGACATCCCTTTTACAATTAGTGTTTTTTCTTCCACGACAAAACCTCCTTTAAATTTTTATTTGTAACGCAACTTTATATTACTATACTATGGTTGGGTATATCAAGTGAATGGTTTTAAGATTTAAATTTTTATTTCTAAAAGTGTACTATCTTTCTTCTATTTTTACTCTTTTTATGAATTTTACTCTTTTTATGAAGTTCTATTCTGATAATTAGAAAAAACAAAATATCAATTCAAAAACTTTTTGAAAAGCCCCAAAACAATCACTTCACCATACAGATTCTTTTGGGGCTGCCTTCACTGTCAAAAACCAAACTCCCTTCTTTTTTATTTTTTCTTCTTCTTTTTCCCTCTTCCCTTTTGGTTCTTTTGGGGCAGCTTGCTTCTATATTGAACATCAGGGTATTTCTTTTTCAAGAGAATAAGTAACCACACTCCGATTCCAACTAGAAAAATCGACATAAGCTGGGCAGCTCTTAGTGATTCTGTCACCATTAAGCTATCTGTACGCATTCCTTCAATAAAGAAACGTCCAATCGAATACCATATTACATAGGAAACGATGAGATAACCCCTTATTGGGTTTACTTTTCGCATCACCATTAACAGGATAAATCCAACTAAATTCCATAATGATTCGTAAAGAAATGTCGGATGATAATAGACGCCATTGATATACATTTGATTAATGATAAACTCAGGTAATTTTAGGCTTTCAAGAAATGTCCGTGTGACAGGTCCCCCATGCGCTTCCTGATTTATAAAGTTTCCCCATCTGCCTATCGATTGCCCAAGAATCAGGCTTGGAGCAGCAATATCAGCAACTTTCCAAAAAGAAACCTGTTTCCTTTTTGTATAAAAATATGTGGTTAGAAAGCCACCAATTAATGCTCCGTGAATAGCTATGCCACCTTCCCAAATAGCAATGATTTGAGAGGGATTTTGACTGAAGTAGTCCCAATTAAAAATCACGTAATAGAACCTTGCCGAAATAATTGCTATTGGCAATGCATATAGGAGCATATCAGAAAAAAAGCCCTTTGGCAGACCGTGCCTGCTGGCTTCCCTGTTCGCTAACCAAATACCTAGTAAAATACCCATCATAATGATCATTCCATACCAGTAGACGGTGAACGGCCCAACTTCGAATGCAATACGATTTAAAGGTTCCATAAGCCTTCTCCTTTCTTTCTAGCCGTCCATTAGTATAATAAATAAATTTGTACAATGTGTGTAGGCCGATAGGTTTTCTAAGAAAAAACTTGTACATATTCATACTCCCACATTAATAAAATTAAATTAAGAACCAGGGAGAGGAGAAATCTAACTCATGCAGTCAATCATGCTTGGTGTAGTTTTCATCGTATTATTAAGTTGGTTAATACTTTATACGTATTTGTTTAAGGAGAAACTTGGTAACATGGTAGGGATGGTTCTTGCAATGACACTAGGAATGGTCGTAGGGTTAAGTACGGGTGCATTATTAGCAATCTTGTACCCAACGTTCATTTTTGAAGTTACCATTATTAGTATGTTGATTGGGGGATTTATCGGTGTGATTTCAGGGTATCCCTTTTCTCTCGTTGCCATTTTAGATGGACTTATGTCTGGAATCATGGGGGGAATGATGGGGGCCATGCTCGGCGTGATGATTACACCTGAATATCAGAACCAATTGTTAAGTATAATGAGTCTCTTGACTGTTGGCATTTTCTTTTTTGTATATTTAATTCAAACATCAGAGCTAGTAAAAGCCTATCAAAGAAACTCATTCTTTTTTCAGCCGTTGCCTTACTTTTTGGTCGCTTGTTTCTTCATTTATAGTTTTCATGGCTATTCATTCGTATTAAATAATGAAATGATCGACCATTCATCTCACGCTCCCAAGAATGAGCTTATGATCCATGCAAGTGAATATGACTTTGGTCCTGAGCAAATTAAAATTCCACCGAATGAAGAAGTTACATTGACTCTGTTGAATACTGGATTGGAAGAACATGATTTTGAAATTAAAGGGTTAGATTATCATCTCCATGCAAAGCCTGGAACCTCAAATAGTCAACGTGTTGTTTTTGAAAAACCTGGCATTTACGAAGCGATATGTACCCTTCCTGGGCACAAAGAAGCTGGGATGGTTGCGACGATATTAGTCATTGACTCATGATAAAAAAGCCGGCATCCTATCACTTATGCTGGCTTTTCTTTGTTTTTATTTTGAATCGAGCGGTCCATCCCACACTGCCATTCCCCCACCAAAATTTGCAACATCTTCAAATCCTTGTTTCACTAAGAAATCTGCGCTTTCCACACCCATACGACCAGTATGACAGATTAAAATCACCTGCTTGTCCTTAGTGAGTTCATTCGTACGTTGCTGAAAATCTTCGTATGGAATGTTAATGGCACCTGGTATATGCCCTTCCGCATATAGCTCTTCCTCTCTCAAATCCACAAATTCTACTTCTTCATTACCGATTTCCATCAAAACTTTATCTTGATCAATTTCCTCCCATTCCTGAGTTGTCGTCTCCATTTGCCTCTGAATCGCCAGTGGATTTATAACGATGAGAATCGCCAATGCTAATACAAAGAAAAATAGGATCGTAACTAACTTATTTCCTTTCACGTTCCATGCCTCCTCTTTTAGCAAATCACTCATTTTGAACCATGAAAAAATAATAGCTTTATCGATGTTCAATTTTAGAGTGGAAATCATATATTTTTTCGATGTAGACTTGATGCCATAACATAAAGGTTAAGACTGTCCAAAGTGGGCGACTGTAATCGAAGGAGCTTTTCAACATCGATCTTTCATCCATCTTGATTTTTCGGTGGTTTTCTAATAACTTTATTACTTCTTCTTTCTCAAATAAATGTTCAGTCTGGCTACTCTGAATGAGGTCATGTGCCCAGTCATACATCTCATTTTGCAGCCAATAGCGAATGGGAACTGGGAACCCTAGCTTAGCTCGATTAACAATATGTTCAGGTACAAGATGACTTATCGCTTCTCTAAGAGCGACTTTTGTTTGGACCTTATTTATTTTTAATGAGGGATGCAAACCGGCAGCGACCTTGAACACTTCTTTGTCCAAGAACGGGACACGTAATTCTAATGAATGTGCCATTGTCATTCGATCTGCTTTTACAAGGATATCGCCTCTCAGCCATGTCTGGATATCAATATATTGCATTTTCGTTACCTCATCCAAATGCTGAATCCGGTCATAAAAAGGAACCGTAATGTTTCGATAGGTAAAATCCGGATGATAACTTTTTAATATCGTTCTTTTATCAACTTCTGAAAACATTTTAGCATTGCCAATATAACGGTCTTCAAGTGGCGTTATCCCACGTTCAATAAAACTTTTACCCTTTATTTTGTATGGGACTCTTTCCGTAATGAACTTCATCATTCTCTTTCCACTATCGGGAAGTTTAGAAAATGGGCGAAGCGATAGGGGCTCTTGATAGATTCGATAACCTCCAAATAGTTCATCAGCACCTTCGCCCGACAAGACAACCTTTACCTGTTTTGCCGCTTCTCTTGCAAGAAAATATAGTGGAATAGCAGCTGGATCCGCTACGGGATCATCCAAGTGCCAAATGATTTTTGGAAGTTCCTCCATAAATTCATCAACTGAAATTTGATAATAAGAATTGTTAACCTTTAATGCCTCCGCCGTTTGCTCAACAGGATCAATTTCATGATAACCGTCTTGTTCAAAGCCAACCGTAAATGTTTTGATGTTAGGATTGATTTCTTTTGCTAATGCAACGATGCAAGTCGAGTCTACTCCTCCTGATAAAAAAGCTCCCAATGGAACATCGCTGACCATATGATATTTAACGGATTCCTCTAATGTTGAGACGATCCGTTTTGCACTGGTTTCAAGATTTGTCTCGGCAGGTTTAAACTTAGGTTCCCAATATGTCTTGAACACCATTTTCTGTCGAGGTTTTTTTATAAAATAACAACCAGGCTCGATTTTATATGTTTTTTTTGTCATGGTCATCGGCTCAGGGACATATTGAAAGGTCAGGTAATGATGAAGTGCCTCCTCATTTAAAGACTTCATCTCTTGCATCAATGACAAACTTTTCTTTTCAGAAGCAAAATAGAGTTCATGCTCATTCTCCCCGTATGCATAATATAAAGGCTTAATCCCAAAAGGATCTCTCGCCCCATACAACACTTTCTCACGCTTGTCCCATATTAGAATGGCAAACATCCCTCGTAGTTCCAAAAAAGCACGTTCTTTTTTATCCTGAAATAGAGCCAAAATGGTTTCAGAATCGGAAGATGTATTAAAGGTATAACCCTTTTTCTTCAATCGATGGCGTAGCTCGTTATAATTGTAGATTTCTCCATTGAACACCATCCAATATCTATTATTTTCATATGATATTGGCTGCTTACCAAGTTTTAAATCAATAATACTCAATCTTCGAAATCCAAAGACGACGTGTTTATCAACAAAGTACCCTGAATCATCAGGACCACGGTGAACGATCGATTCCACCATCTCAACAATCGTCTCTTTCTTCCTTTTAACTTCGTCTTCTTTATTATTTATATACCCAACAAATCCACACATGTTCTCCACCTCAATTAATCTTTATTGTTGCACACTCCCCGTAGAGTATGGTTCATGATACAAGTGAGTTTTGTTGTTTGTGTGGAGAAAAGCATAAACATATAAAAAATGAAACGATTGAACTAAGCAATGAAAGTCCCTTTTTAATGCTAGCTCTCTTTTCAATTTTTACATTGCAGCATAGCTCTTCTTCATAAATGACTACATATCTCTTTATGATATGACACATGATAGTACCAACTATCGTCAAACAATAGAAAAGTAATGGTACTTTGATTCGTTATGGTAGTCATGATGATGATCCATGTATACGCCCTCCTGCTTGTTACCTACATGATGATATGATAGTGTGTTATTTGTTTTTGTAATTATATCTGTTCAAAGAAAAACACGATAATCGAACTATCCCTATTCACTCTAATCGTATCGCTTGATTCTCCTTTCTTAATCCTGATATGGAGAAGCTACCAGTAGGAAGTCGGTTACAGTTTTGCTGCATCGAATTGTTAATAAAATGTTTAGATTTCGATAAATTTAGACTTCGAATCATTTATTGTTCCTTCAATGTGTTTCACTCATAATGAAAAGACAGGATCTGATGAAACGACCCTGTCTCAAGTGAATAAGTATTAAGCAATCATTGAGCGACAAACTTCGGCACAACGCTCACACGCTTCAGCACATTTTTTGCAATGCTCATGATGTTCCGCATGCTTTCTGCACTCTTTTGCACAAGCTTCACAAATCTCAGCACATAATTGACAAATTTGGTTCATAAAAGCACTATTTCGCGTCATTGCGGATACAGCATATTCACAAATCTCAGCACACTCACGAGTTAATTTAATACAACCTTTAAGCGAATTTAAATCACTTTCGTTTAAACAGGAATCAAAACAATAGTTACATGCCTTTAAACATTCTAAACACTCTTCGATACATTGCTTTTGTGTTGCATTCATCTAAAATCACTCCTTTTATGGTTTACTATATCTATACCCAATGCTCTAATTATTAAACGTAACCCATGTATAGTATTTGGATCTTTTGTTTCGAATTCAGTCTGTATTGGGTGGATTGCGATTTGCTACTAAGAGATTAGTGGTAAAATAGCATTAAAACAGAAACCCCGAGCGATTTTTCACTCGAGGTTAATATCAATTTTTATTAACGATTCGGCTGACCTTCTTCAGCAAGCACCTCCCAAGATTCGCCAAAATCGCTTGTTTCATAAATGCTTTGTTGATGAGAACCGATCAGGAGTCTATTTTTATCGGTTGGATGGATGCTAATATATCCTATCGTTTCATCTTCTACTTCGAAATCTAGGGACTGCCAAGTTTCACCAAAGTTTTCACTATAGTAAAGTCCTTGTTTCTCACCAAAGAGATACGCGATTAATTCCTCTGACTCTGAATCAAGTGTCGTTAATGCGCTCGCACTGAGGTTTGCGTTACTTTGTGTCCACGTCTCTCCTCCGTCCGACGAGGTATAGAAACCATTCTCAGTTCCAGCAAGTAAATGATTAGGTGATTGAGGATGGGACGTGAACGAAAGAACGGAGGCGAGCGGTTCTGGCATGCCAGTTACATCAAGCATATCCCAGTTATATCCCCCATTTTCAGATCTGTACAAATTGGAATTGTACACGTCAATTCCATACATCATGTCCTTATTTGTTTCATTTATGTGGAGGATATGAAAGTCCACTTCTTCATAAAGGGCAATCGGTTCCCATGTCTCACCAGCATCTTCACTAAGGATAACGCCAAGTGGGTCATTATAGTCTGATTGTACACTTGGGTGACCACTTGAAATCATCTGCTCACCTTCAATAACTGTATAGCCCATAAAATCGTGCTGCTGTTCCGGCTCTCCCATTAGATTCCATCCCGTTTCATCTGCATGCACTAAACCGTGATGCGTCGCTACATAAAAGCCATCACCTGTTTGTGCGTATTCCAGTCCGTGGAGATGAGTGAACGAATCAATCCCATCTGAGTTACTTGAACATGCAGAAATAAACAACAATGACATTAAAACACCAAAAAGCTGTTTTTTCATTGATACGGCATCCTTTACTACTTCTATTAGTTGGTTTTTACTAATTGATTCTCCCTGTAATCATATAAAAACATTAAATTGAGCAATGATCCTCACCTTATTTTATTACCATCCTTTGATGAGATACTCAAACCTCACTCAACAGGTGAAAGTTCACTTTCTGTTACCCATTTATGATTTTTCACTTCTTCTCCATTTGTTGTTAGTGTGAAATCAACCATATACACAGTCGTCTCTTCGGCTGAGTCGATTTCAACTGTTGCCCCTTCCATTCCTTCCATATGAGATGCATCCGTTGTAACTTCTGTACCAGGTTCTAATGGCTCTTCACCGGCATCTACGATTTCTTCATGAATCACCCATTTATGATTTTCCACTCTTTCCCCGCCATCTGTCGGAGTATAAGAAATTGCATAGGCAATTGTATCATAGGCACCAACAATCGTTGCTTCGGCACCTTCCATCCCAGCCATATGGCCATCCGTTATAATCGCTTGACTTCCAATATCATAAGTTGGTTGTTCTGCTGCTTTTAATTCGTCTGGAACCTCACCTGAACTCGAGTGATCCATATCTGAATGGTCCATTCCTGAATGATCCATGTCTGAATCTTCCATGTCTGAACCCTCCATTTCCATGCTTTCTTCAGAATTTGAATCCATATCCATACCTTCATGCGGATTAGGTTCTTCATTCTCACTTGAACATGCCATTAGCGTAAATACTGTGGATAAAGAAACAATTCCCATCACTATATTTTTTCTTTTAATCATTTTTTGAATCCTCCTTTTGTTTATCTGTTTAACGAACTCAACTTAACCATATCCAAAAAGTTTATAGAAACGGTGAAGAAAACGCAAATCACATCACCGTTCAATAATTGTTCACATTTCTTGGATAAACCTTCTTTAATAGGATAGCTTGATTTTCCTTCATTATAAAAATGTGAAAAGAATCTCCTTTTTCCAAAGCAATAAACCTTCTTAATTCTATCGGGATCCGAACAGCCCCTCTTTCACTAACAATCATCCTATTATCCAATGTTTCACCTTTACACTTTTGAATAATTAATTCTTTTGACTTTTTTGTTAACCCAACCGTTACCTCATCACCAAAATTGAGACATAATCTTTCCCGAATTGTTTTTGGTAAGGTAATAGTTTGGCGATTTTTTAAAATACAAATCAGCCCAGTCTCGGAAGGTTGTTCTTGTTTCATTTGAGAAGTATTAGCTTCAAGCATAATCAACACCTCGGTCATGCATTTTATCTCTAGAATAAATTTAAAATGTTTAGAAACTGTGAAGAATTGAAAATTATCTAGAAGTTTTTAAGTTGCATGGAGAAGATGCTAGTAATTGGTTGTGTTTAAGTTGTAGTAAAAAGTATTCTGGCTGGAAACCGTCAGCTTCACTACAGTCCGGTGTATGATGAGCTCTATAGGCGAAAGAAAAAGCAAAATGACATAGCGCTAAGGCTAGAACAGGCAGACGTTTTGTGCTGCCGAAGCAAAAACTTGCTTACTTAGCTCATAAAGAAAAAGAAAAGAAAGTACCCCCTCCCAATAAAGTTAAAAAATGTCATTCACTCCATTTTGGAATTGGTCCATTATGTTGAATAAGAATTTCTCGCTAATGTATACGATAGTTGAAGAAGAAAGAAAGAAAAAGTAAATCAAATTAATTTGATTTACTATAGATGCTTGTGATACTGTTTAGTTAATCAATAATATTTGATTAAAGGGGTGAATGATTTGGATGCAGTATCACCTGTTGATGACCTTTCAATTAATACTTTAGAGAAGTATGAGCATACGTTTAAGGCCTTAGCAGATAAAAAACGATTGCATTTACTTCATCTGTTGAGTAGAAGAGGAAAAACTTGTGTCTGTCACCTTACGGAAGAGTTAGATATGAGCCAATCTAAGCTGTCATATCATCTAAAAATACTGATGGATGCTAACCTTATAGTGAGAGAAACTAAAGGTACATGGAGTTATTATGAGATTAACGAAGTGGAAATGGATCGGGTACTCTCGGATGAATTATGTTGTGTGTTCAAACCTGGATTCTCTAAGTGTTAGTAGCTTTTTGAACGCAATAAATCAAAAAAAATTGATTATATAGGAGAGGTATTTATGACGAGCGTGCACATTGGTTTAAACGTAAGAGACTTAGAGGAGAGTAAAACCTTTTATGAAAACATGCTAGGAGTTACGCCTGCGAAGGAAAAACACGATTATGTTAAGTTCCTAACGAGTGAGCCAAATTTGAACTTAACACTAACACCGACAGAACAAGTTGACGGAAATCAGATTAACCATTTAGGCGTACAATTGGAAAGTAGAGATGAAGTGATCAAACATAAAGAAAGGCTTGAAAAAGTTGGTTTTTTTACCCGAGAAGAAATGGATACAACATGTTGCTACGCTGTGCAAGATAAGTTTTGGGTAACGGATCCTGATGGGAACGAGTGGGAATATTTTTATACAAAGGATGATGTAGAAGATGTAGAAGAAAATGATGAGTGTTGCATAGGTTAATATTCAATGCAACTTTAAATGTAATAATGAAGGCGGCCACTGGCTGCCTTTAAGATGGCATATACCATACTCTTAGAGAAAAAAACATTGGTTAATCGTAAAGGAGAACTCATACGTTGATTTCAGTCTTTTTAGCATCTGCTATATTTATCATTACGCTCGTTTTAGTTATCTGGCAGCCTAGAAACCTTGATATTGGTTGGTCTGCTTGTGGTGGTGCCATCATTGCATTACTTCTTGGTGTTGTTTCTTTTGGCGATGTCATTGAAGTTACAGGCATTGTTTGGAATGCTACTTTAACGTTTATTGCCGTTATTATAATTTCTTTAATTTTGGATGAAATAGGCTTTTTCGAATGGTCGGCCCTCCATATGACTCGTGCGGCCAAAGGAAATGCTGTGCTCATGTTTGTATACGTCTGTATTTTAGGTTCAATCGTCGCTGCATTTTTCGCCAATGACGGTGCAGCTTTAATTTTAACGCCAATCGTTTTAGCCATGGTTCGCTCGTTGAAATTTAACGAAACGATGGTGTTCCCATTTATTATTGCGAGTGGATTTATTGCCGATTCTACCTCGCTACCGTTGATAGTGAGTAACTTAGTCAACATCGTTTCGGCGGACTTCTTCGGCATTGGATTTATTGAATATGCCACACGGATGATTGTTCCAAACTTCTTTTCATTAGTGGCCAGTATTCTTGTTTTGTACCTCTACTTTAGAAAGAGCATTCCAAAACGATACGACTATGAAAAACTGAAGAAGCCTGTTACAGCCATTAAAGATGAAAGAATGTTTAGGATCTCATGGATCGTTTTAGCTATTTTACTTGTTGGCTACCTCGTTAGCGAGTTCTTACATATTCCTGTATCCATTGTTGCCGGAATCATTGCCCTTACCTTCTTAGCGATTGCAAGCAAAAGTCCTGCTGTCGCAACACGATCGGTGTTAAAAGGTGCGCCATGGAACATTGTCTTTTTCTCGGTTGGGATGTATGTCGTTGTGTTTGGTCTTCAAAATGTAGGTTTAACGGATCTTCTAGCTTCAGGGCTTGAACATGTTGCTGAGCAAGGTGTTTTTGCAGCAACCATGGGCATGGGATTTTTAGCAGCTATTCTGTCTTCGATCATGAACAATATGCCAACGGTCATGATCAATGCCATAGCAATTGATGCAACCGCAGCAACGGGATTGATGAAAGAAGCAATGATTTATGCAAATGTCGTCGGTTCTGACCTTGGACCAAAAATTACCCCAATTGGTTCGTTAGCAACACTATTGTGGCTACACGTTCTTACTCAAAAAGGAGTCAAGATTTCTTGGTGGACGTACTTTAAGACAGGCATTGTCATTACGTTACCCGTCTTATTTATCACCTTACTCGGTCTCTACCTCTGGTTAATGATGATTAGTTAAAGAAAAGGAGAAAAACCCATCATGTCTAAAAAAACGATCTATTTTCTTTGTACAGGAAACTCATGCCGTAGCCAAATGGCCGAAGGATGGGCCAAGCATTATTTAGGTAAGGATTGGAATGTGTGTAGTGCAGGTGTCGAAGCTCATGGTTTAAACGCAAATGCAATAAAAGCCATGAACGAGGTCAATATTGATATTTCTAACCAGACATCGGATGTTATTGATACGGACTTATTGAATGACGTTGATATGATTGTGACCCTTTGCGGTGATGCGGCGGATCGTTGTCCGATGACACCGCCGCATATTCGCCGTGAACATTGGGGTTTTGATGATCCAGCGAAAGCTGAAGGATCAGACGAAGAAAAGTGGGCAGTATTCCAACGAGTACGTGATGAAATCGGCCAGCGCATTCAACAATTTGCGAAAACAACTTGATAAGAAGCCGTTTAGGGTCATTGAATGTAGGGGGCTACGACATAACCCTGTAAAAATGAATAAACCGCATGAAATCAAAAATAAAACCTTGATTCCATGCGGTTTTATTTTTGCGATTTGTACTAAAATCAATTAGTTTTCAACTTCTGTCCTCTTAAAAGATAGCTAAAAGCGATCCTCCTAATGCACCGGAAAGAACAATGATCCAAGGTGGAAGTTTTAAATAAACGAGCATAAAGAACAACAGTGCAGCTAAAGTAAAGTCCATAGGGGTAAGAATAGCACTCGTCCATATGGGTTGGTAAAATGCAGAGATGAGTATTCCTACAACGGCTGCATTAACTCCCATAAATGCACCTTTAATCTTACTGTTTTCTCTCAGTGAATACCAGAATGGTAACGTTCCTAATATAAGAAGAAATGCTGGCAGGAAGATCGCAACGGTTGCCATTAGTCCTCCTGCCCATCCACCAATATCAGCTCCTATATAGGAAGCAAACGTAAAAAGAGGACCTGGAACAGCTTGGGCTGCACCATAACCGGCAAGAAACGATTCTTCACTAATGAATCCTGTAGGGACAAATTCACGTTCTAAAAGAGGAAGTACCACATGTCCTCCTCCGAACACTAAGGATCCTGCACGATAAAAGCTGTCGAATATATTTATCCAAGTCATTGAACTAAAATGACTTAAAATAGGGAGCCCCACCAATAGTCCGAAAAATAACGTTAAGCAAATGCCCCCAAAACGTTTTGAAATCGGAAATGTCATAGATAGCTTTTCATCGTTTTGATGACCTTTAAATATACCACTTCTTCAGCACTGGATGGTGTAAAGGCATAGATGGATATTTGATCTTTTGCTCTAAGTGAACCAGGTTTAGCAAAAATCCATTCATTCGGAATCGGTCTTATCGCTTCACCCTCTTCTTTATTAGGAGTAATCCTATCAAAATCAACTTGCTCAGTCGATAATTGCGCATTTTTAATGAGCCTTTCAGCTGCGTCTTTTCCAAGAATATGATTGAGCTCTGACTCTTTAACAACCCCCTCTACCAACGCACTTTTTGGCCGAGTTTCAATTTCGAACATATCTTTTGTTAAGGTTTGGCCCCTTTGAATATCTGAATTTGCTTTCACGATGACAACCCTCTCTGAATCAATATGATCTTTTAAGTATAGATCCCACACAATCACAAACACGATTGCAATTGAAGATACAAATAATGCAGCAATTATTTTGAGTTTATTGTTCATTTTTTTTCCTTTCTTATAAGACCTCTCATATCATTTAAGAATTCTGATGGTCCTATTTTTTGAAATTCACAAAAAAAGACACCCAAAGTTAAAAATGAGCTTAAACACTCAATTTCAACCGGGGTGTCCCGTTATCTTAATTCAATTAAATACAATCCAGTTCACTCAACAAATCTCAGCTTATAGAGAAATTATAGTATACCCAATTTTAAAGGTCAATCTTAAATGCAAAATAATATTATAAATTGTGAAGGTGGCAACTACATAAGAGAACTATCACCAAATATGCTGCCTTGTTTGATTGATCCTATTTCTTTTTTAATCTATTCTCTTTAATCAGGTCGCGTAAGTATTGATTAAGATTCGTACCGTGTTCATTCCAAAATTCTAAAGCTTCTTCAATTTGAAAACCTTCCTTGACAATGTAATCAATCACCTTTTCTTCTACCAGGAAGCTCGGAACACTTTCTCTGCTATGACGATAAATCCCCTTAAGCCATTGCTGAACTTGTCCTACAGAAAATCTATCCACACTCTTAAAATCGGTAGACTTAAGTTTACCTTTCTCAACATAATTATTTTCAATAGCAGCAATCACGTAACCACTTATGTTATCAATTTCCAAATGATTTTTTGTCTCTAATATATAATTAATATTCTGGTTGATTTGTTCTTCACTATATTCTTTAACAATTTCACGAGCTTTATCAGGCCTGACACCAAAGCGAATTAACAAGTTGCTGCTATTCGAATCTAATTTTTCGTTTCCAATCACTTCTTTAAGAAGCTTCTGGTTCTTTTTTATGTAGAAAATGATCCCAACAACTTTCCGTCCCTCTTTACGCTCTTCAAAATCAAACGTCAAGTCGGTATTTTCTGTTAGTTCAGATTGTGCTTTTAAGATTATCCGACTCTTTAAATGTGCATATTTTTCATATTTATCAGGAGGAATATTTAAATGAAATTTGAGTTCCGAAATGGAAAACGCTCTCTTTTTCAATTTCTCATATTGTTTTAATAGTTCATATATCCTTATGTAATATTCACTTCTTAACTGTAAAACATTACGTAACTTAAACGGTGTATAATTTTGCTTCAGTTCCAGTAAAAAAGGGCGAAGCTTCTCTGAAAACTCTAATTCTACATACCCTTGACCTTTAAAGTATTCAGAAGATGAAAGCCAGTGCATATTTAGTTTCGATCGTTCTGTTTCAATCGTGATTGTTTTGTTCTGTAACTTTTCAACCACACTCTCAACTTTGCTATAAAAGTTTTTTTCCTTAATCCCAATGATATCGGCTAGATCTTTGACTTTAATCCGGTGAACACGAAAGTTATCATCTTCTGGTTGCACTAATGAGGCTAAGGTTAAGATAATTCTTTTTTCTTGCAGCGTAAGGTTCTGGGGAGCTTCAATCAATGAGTTTGATTGAGTAACTAAGTATTCTGGTGAAATTTTTGACTCAAATAATGAGAGTTGTTCTGCTTTCATTTCTCACTCACCTCGACCTCTAAAAAACGGTATTTTCTTCACTATAGTTCAAGATATAACAAAAATCTACTCCCCTATGTGTGACCGATAAGGGAATCATTAATCTAGCAGCCTTTATTAGGTTTTTGGCATTTTCTTTAACAATTACACACAAACTAGTGTGGTAGTAACTATCACACTTAAGGGAGTATCAAGTCAAACCTCGATCCTTTCCCCGAGATCAAACGCTGAACTTTAGTAGAAGCACAGGATTTACATGGAGTCGCGGTCATGATAGCCTTGTTAGGCGCTGCCAGCTGTCCTATTAAAGCTTCAAAGTGTCACACTTTTGGGAGTAAGATCATGAAGTATCACACTTAGAGGATTGCTACCAGCATTAACTATCACATTTTGGGGAGGATGAAGATCAAACTATCACACATATAGGAGTTTATAATTAAAATTAATTGTTCTAAACTATCTCGCATAGCCATAAAATCTAATAATGAATAAATTATACCCCTCAATGTGTGATAGTTAAATGACAGAAAACGGAATATCGGACATAATAATCACAAAATGCTCCCTTATCTGTGATAGTTTTAGATAAAACTCCCTTAAGTGTGATCTTTTAATAGGGCATTGACTCCTCATAGTGTGATCTTTCTTATCTATAAGTAGCCGATACCCTCAATCTGTGACCTTTACTCCCTAATGTGTGATAGTTACTCCCCTAAGTGTGATCCTTAAACTCCTTTTTCTGTGATAGTTAAGTCCACAATTTGTGATACTTTACCCCTTCTTGTGTGATATCTCACTCCTGTATCCGTGATAATTAGCTCCTTAAAGTGTGATCTTTCACTCCACTAATAGTGATCTTTTAAAGGTAAACCTCCTGCTATGACACTATCATGGTAGCATGAAAACAACAAAACAGATTATCACTTTAAACAATATAAAACATCTTTAAATCAATTTGTAAAACAAACATTGTTGTCATTCTCTTAATTATTAATTAAAACAATAATTTATGAATCAAGTAGAGTCACTTGTACTTGTCTTCTCCCCCAACGAAGTGCTTCTTCTTCCGTATGCATATACAAATCAATCTTTTTCCCCTTTATTGCAGATCCAATATCACTTGCTACAGCTTTTCCATATCCTTCTACATAAACAGTAGCACCTAATGGAATTACTTCAGGATCTACTGCAATTACCTTAATATTAGGACGGTGCCGAAGGTCAATCCCCATTTTTGTAATTCCAGTACAGCCTAAACAATCAGGAGTATATGCAGTGGCTGTTACAAGCATCGTTTCTTTCCCTTCTCTATCGATTATCAAAGGGGGTACTCGATCTATTGATGGTAGATGATCTTGTATTGATGGATTCTGTCGTTCTACTTGCTTTTTCGTCCCCACTGCAATTAATTGATTACTTGGTTCTCTTGTTACTTCTTCAGAAACTAATATCCTTGATGTTTCTTTCCCGTCTTGCTCAATCACATGAAATGTTTTCTCTATTATTCCTTGCTGCCCTTCCTGAATGATTTGTTCTTGACCAACCATCAAATCGTCGCTTTCTTGTTTAATAACACTGTAGTTAATGTATTCCGTTTGAACTTCTTTATCACTTAAAAACTCAATAATCTCAATCGTGTTCTCTGTTGTAAGGCGAGTGTCTAAAGAAGGGCGGACAAATTCATCTTCTCCTACGATAATGTTGTGTTTTTGCAATATGTCCCTTACCGTCCCAGGAGTCGTCCATCGTTTAATCTGAGTTCCATTTTGTTGAATCGACACCTGGAAGGCTGTTTGAAAGATTATATTTGATCCTTCCTGAATCGGATCAGAAGCAGCAGGATAGAGATAATCATGTAGTGTGGGAACAATACCTAATTCTTCTCTGATCACTTCCTCGACAGTACTACGATCCGTTTGAAGCAGAATCTTTTCACCATTGTAATTGATTGTAACGGGGACTCGCTGTTTGATTGAAATTAACATGCCATGTGTTAATTTTGTATGTTGATCTGGATATACCGTCATTGAAGGAGACATCTCAATTTCTAACTCACTTAGCAATTCTTCGATCACAGTTGCTTTTGTTTGAATAGTCGCGGACTTCCCCTTAAAATCCAGTACGATATGTTTGATCGACTGGCTGGGTATGAGAAAAATCAGAATCATTACAATAGATATTCCAACAGCCATGCATGCTAGAATTGACACAACTTTTCTCATGATGATCCCTCCATTAAAGTCTCAATTCTGTCTGATCCATAACCCACGACTTTATTTTTTCCAGTTGTTTTAGCCATGTACATTGCTTGATCTGAGTAATCAATAATATTGTTCTTTATTTCACTTGTACCATACGTTGAATAACCAATTGAAAGAGTTGCCACTGTTTCATCACTAACTCGTTGACGGATCTGTTCAGCTAACTGTGAAACGATTGCCTCCCCATTTGGTAAGAAAACCACAATTTCCTCTCCTCCATAACGGGCAACACATCCTTGTTGACCAATTACTTCTTTAAAGATTTTTGCCACTGTGATAAGAATCTCGTCGCCTTTTTCATGTCCCTGTGTTTCATTTAGTTTTTTAAAGTCATCAATATCTGAAAAAATGACTGCAGATGTACCATTGTTTTTCGAGGTAACTTCATTAACAAAAAAACGTCGGTTATATAATCCAGTTAAAGGGTCAAGTAATGAACCGTATTGTGCAAGTATCATTTTTGCAATGATCCGGTCAAAATAAAAAAAGAACATGCAAACAATCGTACATATTAAGAAGGCAGTGTGTAATAGAAAAAACAATTGAAATGGATATACGATAACTAATAAACCCAGTATGCAGGATATTCCCAGGAATGTTACGGCAAAGGTAAAGAATAAGTACTGATTAAGAACTTTTTTATAATGAATAGAGATTAAAATTGAAAAAAGCATAAGTGAAAGATAAGCTAGAAAGTTAGTTGAAAACCCGGTTACATATTCCATGACGATAATGGCAAATCCCACTAGAGATGGGGTTACAAAGATAGACCAAAATATACGGTCTCGTTCCTGAATATATAACGAACATACTCCCCCAAAAAGGAATGGGATTGACAGGACCGTCATTGTTGAATTCATTGAAACCATACCATAGACATAAATGATCGTAGACAGAAGAACTGAAATTAAAGAACACAGATGTGTTGGACTTTTCCATTTGATATAAAGATGTAGTGTCATAAATAATAAAAGAGTACAAATTGCTGCCCCTAACGCCCATAAATAACTCACATTTCATCCTCCTAAAACAAAAAAACCCGCTCTGTCATGAGTAATCTCATGTACATCGAGCGGGCTTTCCCGTTAATCGTATATTCGAAATTATTTTGTAAGCCAGTACTCCTGTATTATAAACCAACAAATCTTAAATTTGTACAGTTTTTCTTAAAATACTCATTCATCCGCTAAATAAATTCGGATAATACGATCGACAGCTTTGGGCATACCACCTTTACGATATTCTTCAATAAAATCACAAAATAAAATTTCAATCACCGTTTCTACCGTGAAACCATGGTTAGCATATTGTTCTTCTAAATCATCGAGCATCCATTCGATTCTCAATATATCGTCTCTTTTTAATTCTAATGTGATCTCATTATAGGAGAGTGAACCTTGTAAAAGCTCACTATTTAATGCATTATATCGGACAAACTCAATCGGCTTATAGTTTCGAGATCGAAGGTTACGAAAGATATTGAATACATCATTCTTTTTGGCCAATTCAAGTAAAAATTCATCAAGTAAGATATCAATGATCATAGCAGGCTGAAAAGGCTCTTCAATAATTCGTTCGACATCCTTACAAAATGCAATTGCTCTTTTTAATGTTTTCTTTGGCACGCGTATCTTTAGATTGCCCATCCGTTTTTTTTCCAGTAAGGAGATACAAAATCCTAAGAATGAAGGCCGTTCTCTTGTGTACTCCTTTAATTCTTGTCCGATAAGATCGATTTCACTATAAGATTGTCTATCCATGTTCGATCTCCTTTTGAAGTAGCATGAACACTAAAATACGATATGCGGTTTCTTTGTAGCTCACATCCATTTCGTTTTTCATTATGAATATTTTATCCATATAATAGTCAGCTAACTTCACATGGACACATTTTTCTGAACTAATGTAAGTTTCATGAGGAAAAGTTACAAAGCACCTTAATCCTTCTTCGACAAGAGAACTTGCATAATGTGTGGCATACATATTTTTCTCTCTAGCTTGCCGATTGAGAATTTTCCTTAAATCATGGGACAGGGGCACTTTAATGTCTGTCTTTTTATCGCTCCTTATCCTCCGCTGTTTAGTGGAATTCCGAACGTTTGGATTTTCAGGAATAAATTTTGGACGATAAACCTTTGTTCCATTAAATATTGGATTTAGCTTATCCATCTTATCCCCCCTCTTTTTTTAGACTCTTCCCCTCCCTTAACCTAGGGTCATAGGGCCATTTGGTTGTATGGTCAAATATATGCAAGAGGGCAGGGGAAAAGACGTATAAATGATAATAAAAATGGACAAAAAGATAAGAACGAAAGTTTTTTCAAACTAGGAGGGAAATGTGTGGAAAAGGCACAGTCACTTTCTTCAGCTGATGTGAAGAAATTAAAGCTTGCTATTCAAATTAAAAAGAAAAAAGGAAAGAAAACGACAATCATTAGCATAAAATAAAGTCGTTAGGTCTTCCGCATTTAACCTAAGATTTCACATTGTAAAATCATAAGAAAAGAGACGTTGCATATGAGAAACGTCTCTTTTTCTATAATTTTACTACTCTACAATATTAATAATGGTTTTGCTTAATATAAGTAGATCCAGGTATCCTGCAGGTGTTCTTCTTATTCAACTCAACTGAATTGACTTTTAATTATTTAGATTACGATGATTCTTTAATTAAGTCGCTCAATATAAGAATTTGATTTTATAACCATTTCAGTTTTCATCTGATTATTAAATTCATTTTTCCGCAGTTTACCATAAACTAGGACTTTATGGTGTTGAAGTTCCAAATCGGAATAAGTGAATTCCTTGAAATACTTGTCAAAAACAACAAGACTAAATGTGACATCATTAATCGTTGTGAAATTGAGGTAAATTACCTTATCTCTTCTTGTTATGGATTCGATAGTTCCGTAGACAAAGTAATTTATTTTAAGTGCTTGTTCACCCCATAGAAATTTATGCGCCTTTTCTTGATCGAGTATAATCGATGACAATGGCTCCTTCCGTCCACCCCCAATGTTAAACAATATCGTAGCTAATAGATCAGGCTCCGTTTCTTGGAGCAACCTAGCTACTGATTTCACTGAGCTTAATGATTGGGGAGTATCCTTTTTATCCTTGACTTTCGGTTTATTTTGTTCATCAATCTCTTTGGTTGTCTCCGTGTTTCTTTCAACTTGACGAGGTACATAATCTGGGTCAATACCTTTTAAACTTAATCGAATCACACTCTCAGGTAATCCACCCTGTTTTAAAAGTGATTCCTGATATTCAGAGACTTTTAGAACCGTACCGAACATATCTAGAGACTGATAGAAACCGCACCCTAACTTGTGCTTAGAACCTTCTTTTCCAGTTGTTTTAAAATGAGCAACGGATGTTTTCGATCGTTTGACAAAGATAACCGGCGCTTGACAATCTGAATCAATACAGAATAAACGACTACCATGCTTTTCGACTTGATATTCTTCTGAGTAGCAAATGTCCCCTGATACAGTGCGGGCGATCCTCAATCTGAATCCCACCTCCTACGTTATTCTTCCAGAGTGCCTGTTGTAATCATCCTAAGTTGTTCAATCAAAACGGTATGCTCCTGCTTTATTTCTTGAAATTCATTACTAAAAAGTTCTTTGTTGGCTTCCTTATCTTGAAAAGCGGCATCAACACTGTTAACAAGTAAAAGGTGCTGTCTATTGATTAGACCAATTAGTTCGCGATGAAAATTATAAATTGGAGGACTAAGATTATAAATTTGATTATCTAAGCTTTGAACAAGTTCATTTGATTGCGGCACCAATTCACTTACCTGCTTACCAAAACCTGTTTGATCAATTTTTTGTGTATAAAGACTATCAAGGTGTTTATGGTATTGATTTAGTAATTTATTTGAGTCATCTACTACATTCATAAACGTGACTATATAGTCTTCATATGGAGATGGTTGTACTTCCTGTTCTGTACATCCAGGAATAAAGAAGAAAATGGCCAAAAGAGTGGGAACCATCAGTTTCATTTCTAGCTATCACCTCCTTTATAAGCAAAAAACCCGACAAATCAACAGATTTATATTGTTTATCAGTTGATTTGTCGGGTTTTCCCGCTAGCATATTAGATTACTGGTAGAATAACAGCCAAGAATAGAAAAGTCAATTATTTTGTGAATAGTGGTCATTGTTTTTGCCCATAATCGCTATTAAGGTGGTGGTGAATGATGGGTGATTTAATTAATTTCAATTCTTATCCCAAAAAGATTAAGCTTGGCAATAGACAAAAAAGAATAGATGAAAAAACAACTCGAATAAAAGAAGAGCATAGAAGGCTGCAAGAAAAATTTAAAAACAAAGGAAAAAAAAGTAGCGGGATACTGGATAAAAACCAGTATCAGCTACTTTTTTTAGGCTAAACGATTTGATTGTTTTTCGTTACGAATCAGCTTTATTTTATTCTTTAGTGCCTCATATTCTCGCTGTGTCTTTTCTTTTCGCTCTTCGTTAATTTGCCGCTGTGATTTAAATTTGATTATTTGGTATTGTCTAGGCATTATCCTTTGCCTCCTCTACACTCATTCCAGTGTTTTGAGTAAGTAGAAACAACGCGTGAATGAGTCGATAGATTTCTCTTGATGGGGTATAACCAACATTTTGTCATAAAACCCACGTTAAGACAATAAATGGAAAACATAAGCTGATATCACCAACGCTAAGGAGATATCAGCATAATTTTTATATCTTTAAAGGTCGTAATTCATTTGATTTGGGTACCTTTTTCGAATCAAATAAATATTCTCCAAGTAAATTTATATGTTCCCAACCCAATGGGGAAATGTGAGGTAATAACTCCTCTTTTAATAAGCCCTTTTCTTTTAATATCTTTGTAGCCTCTGTGAGATAAACGGTATTCCAAACTGTAGTAGCATTTATAAGAATATTTAAGGCACTAGCTCGTTGAAGTTGATCTTGCAATCCTCTTTCCCGTAACTCTCCACGTTTACCAAAAAATAAGGCTCTTGCCAATCCATTCATAGCTTCACCCTTATTTAATCCTCTTTGGATACGCCGGCGTAATGTTTCATTAGAAATATAGTCTAATATAAAGATTGTCTTTTCAATTCTACCCATCTCTCGCAATGCTGTTGCCATTTTATTTTGGCGAGAATAAGATCCTAACTTTCCTAAAATAAGTGAAGCCGATACTCTACCTTCCCGTATGGAATGTGCTAATCGTAAGACATCATCATAGTTATCTTGAATAATCTTAATGTTGATTTTTCCTCGTAGAATGCTGTCAATCTTTGAATAAACATTGGATTTATCCATGACATAAAGTTTAGAGTCAGATAGATCTCGCATTCTAGGAGCAAAGCGAAAACCTAATATATGGCTTAATCCAAAAACCTGATCGGTGTAACCAGCCGTATCCGTATAATGCTCTTCAATGGATAATTCTGATTCATGATGAAGCAATCCATCGATGACATGTACAGCATCCCTAGCGTTTGTGTTAATAACCTTTGTATAAAAAGAAGAAAATTGATCGCTGGTGAATCTATAGATAGTAGTTCCTTTCCCTGTTCCGTAGTGTGGGTTAGCATCAGCATGAAGAGAAGAGACGCCAACTTGTACACGCATGCCATCCGAAGATGAGGTACTCCCATTTCCCCAATATTTTGATAAAGAAAGATGATGTTGAAAATTTACTAAAGTAGCTTGAGCTTTACTCAAAGAATCCTCATGTAATCGCCATTGGGCTGCATTAGCTAACTGATGATAGGTGATTCCTGGTGTTGCTTCAGCCATTTTGGTAAGACCGATATTGGTTCCCATAGCCATAATCGTAGCCATTACAATAGACTTTTCTTCTCCCTTAGGTGGACGATTACTAGACGCATGAGCAAGGTGTTCATCGAATCCTGTCCAATTTGAAACTTCAATCAATAAATCAGTAAGTTTTACCCGTGGTAACATGTTATATAAAGTTTGGCTAAGAGATTTGGCATCTTCCGGTGTATCTTTCTCTAAACGGTCAAGTCGTATCCTTGACTTGTCAATACTTATTCCCTCAAGAGAATCTATGTTTTCCAATATATAATCTAATCTTTCATTTAAAGCAGTATTTCTCTCAATTATATATTCTTGAGCTGACATACCAACAGCTAATCTATTGCCTGTATTCTTAGTTTCATCCCAATTATCTTTAGTGACTAAGTATTCTTCAAAATCCTTATGTAACCTGCTTCCAGCAACCCATATATCTCCTGAACGGATATGGTTTTTTAATTCGGTTAATGCTGCTAATTCATAATACTTTCGATTAATATTTCCATCTTCATCATAGACATGTTTCTGCCATCTCTTTGGCACAAAATCCAATGGCGCGCCTTCGGGAATATGGCGTTTCTTATTATTGTTAATTTCACGCAAGACATTTAGAGCGCGCAATAAAGGCTCAGAAGCCTGAGTCGTACGGAACTCCAATTTACTGAGAAGTACCGGTGTATACTTTCTAAGGTAACTAAACCGGGTGACCAACAAATCTAAGTAATCGTAGTCCATAGGACGAGCTAAACGTTTTGCTTCTTCTATAGAATCAACAATCCTTTCCCAAGGCATTATTTTCTCTAATACTTCAAATGGATCTAGCTCTTCATTTCGTGCTTTTACTAAAGCTTCACCAATATCCGCAAAGTGCAGTACTTTTTCATTGATAGATTTTCCATTTTGCTTTTGCAGTTCTTCTTGTGCTTTTCTACCCTTTGACTGTAAGATCATAATTTGGCGGTCATGAATTTCGATAGCTTGATCGATTAGATCTTGACTAAGAGTTAAAAGGTGAGCTACAAGAATAGCGTACCTTTTATTCTCATTAAACCTCCGAAAGGAATGAGGTTCATATCGGGCGCCTAGCCTAGCAAGCTGAAGCAGCCTATTCGAGTGAATATTTTCGGACTCTGTTGAAAGATTTAATAAACGAACATATTCTAATCTCTCAATTACTTTTAAAAAAGCATCTGGTGATGACTGACCTGGTATTTCCCTTAGCCATCCAAGCTTAGTTTTGGATTTATCGGAAGGGGTATCAATTAATTTCTCCAATTGTTGTTTTTGCCATGGAGATAACGGTTTATAGAGTGAATTATATACTTTCTCCTCTGCCCTTCGCCTTGTTTCCCATACTAATCTTTCAATCGTTGTCATAGCAGGCAGAATGATTTTTCGCTTTCGCATTTCTTCTAAAGTCATCCTTATTAGGAACAGTGCATTTGAATTTTCAATTGCATGGGGGAGTAATGCCTGTGAAATAATCCGATATGACTGTGCTGAAAAATTAGAAAAACCATAATACTTTCGTATTTCCTCCATATGTTCATGTTTCGTTTGCTCTCGTTCAGAATATAGCTTAAATTCACTTGCATCTACTTGTAACTGATTAGCAACATAGTTTATCACCTTATCAGGAACATTCTTGATATCTGAAAGAGACCAACCAGGGTAACGAAAAAGACAAATTTGAATAGCGAATCCCAATCGATTATGATCTCTTCTTCTACGTCTTATTACCTCAATATCATCTTGTGTAAGGGTATAGTAATACGCTAATTCCCAATTACTTAAAGTAGACGGGATTAACAAAAAATCCTTTCTTTGATCAGGTGTAAGTAGTTCTCTTGCTCTTAGATACACAGGAAAATCCCCCTAATCCAACCCGAAGGTTTAATTTTTTTCTAAAGCTCGATACAACACTGATTTACTAACACCCGTCATATCCGTAATTTCTTTGATGCTATATTGTTTAGATGAATGTAGTTTTAAAGCACGTTCCACCAACTTGGGGTCTTTGGAAGGTCTCCCCCCATTTCGGCCTCTCATTCTTGCAGATTGTAATCCTGATTTTGTACGCTCACTGATAATATCTCGTTCTAGTTCAGCAATACTCGCCATTGTTCGGAAGAAAAAACGTCCCATAGCTGTTGATGTATCAATATTATCCTGTATGGAAATAAAATTGACCTCTTTTTCTTCAAAGGTTTCAACCAATTCAATTAGATGTTTTGTAGACCTTGAGATACGATCCAACTTATAAACGACCACAGAATCACCTTTACTTATAGCCTTTAGGAGTTGTTCTAATTCTGGACGTTCTTTTCTCGTTCCAGTTATTTTCTCTTTGTAAATAACAGCTGCGCCTGCTTTTTCTAAAACATCAATTTGAAGATCTAAAATTTGATCTTGAGTAGAAACACGAGCATATCCAAAAACTTTTCCCATTAAATTCCCTCCCCAAGAATAATTGTTCCCTAATTCGGATTATAAGTCAATTTTAGGGAAGATGAATACGGGAAGGGTTTAGGGATTAGAAAACGCCAAAAATCATGTGTACTATAGATAGGTAAAGTTTTTCCCTTAAACGGTCGTTTATGAAATAATAAGACTAATACGTACAATAGATTTGTTTCTTTTGTTTTTCAATTTACTCTCACTTTTTATTTCATTCAAACCAACATTTTAATGTTGACATTTTACGTTAATAATTTTATTCTAAAAGCACAATATATTCAAATAAATATTTGAATAATAAATTCCAATGTTTTTACATAAAATACTATCTATTAATTTTAGGATCATGCTAGGTGAATTCCAAATCATTACATGAGGGGAAAATAATAGAATGGGTAACAAACTAAAATAACTAAATAGCTTTTAATCCTATTAGGGAGTAATTTAGAAAGGATTTTTTTTATGAATTTAATATTAACAATTCTCTATGCTTTAGGATCATTTATAGTAACCAATATCGATGATATTTTTGTTTTGATGTTGCTGTTCTCTCAGGCAAGTTCACAAGCTAAAGCAAGTAATGGCTCAGCCGTTAACATGCAGCCGATGGGAAATCGTATTTACCCTAGAGATATAGTCATTGGCCAATATCTTGGTTTTGCGCTTTTAGTTTTAATTAGTCTCTTAGCAACATTTGGAGTAACACTTATTCCTGAGGAATGGGTGGGTTTGCTTGGATTAATCCCGATCTATTTAGGAGTTAAACTGTTTATTAAGGGTGAGGAAGAAGATGAAGGTGCTATTCTTTCTAGTTTAAATAAATTTAATAAGTTCTATTTAAGTGTTGCCTTTATCACATTTGCCAATGGTGGAGATAACATTGGAATTTATGTTCCGTTCTTTTCTACTTTAAATAACAATCAACTGGTCATTACAGTTGTTACTTTCTTTATAATGGTTGCGGTCTGGTGCTTAATCGGCTATCGTCTAGCAAGATTCAGATATGTTTCTGAAACACTTGAGAAATACGGCAGATGGGTTATTCCAATTGTGTTTATAGGATTAGGTATATTTATTATGTTAGAAAATGAAACATTTTCTAACATGTGGTCTATCTTCAGATAATAAGGTAGTTAAACTCCAAATTATCAGCAAGGTTTCGATGATTGTATTGTTAAATCCCCTTTCCTTTAAGTATCGCAGCGTACAAATCTTTATAAAAACAAAACAATGAGGTGACGACTTTGTATTGGATTATTATACTCACACTTAGTATTGATCAGCTTATTAAATATTTAGTTAGAAATTTTATGGACTATGGGCAATCGATCCCAATTATCAATGGTTTTTTCCAATTGACATCTCATCGAAATACAGGTGCTGCTTGGGGAATATTTTCAGGACAAAAAATATTCTTAATTAGCATTGCGTTGATTGTTATAGTTATTGGTCTTATTTATTCCCGTAAAGTAACTGATAAGCTAACACGTATAGCCTTTGGCTTTTTTATAGGAGGTGCAATGGGAAACGTTGTAGACCGTTTAATTTTTGGGGAAGTAACAGATATGTACGAGGTTACATTTATTAATTATCCAATTTTTAATACTGCGGATGTTTTTTTAGTTTGTGGAGTTATTTTATTCCTTATTAGCACTTATAAAGAGTCAAAATTAGAGAGTAATCAATCTTAAGGATGTTCGAGTTCGGGATTCAGCTCTATCTTGCTTCCAATATTATAGATGACTTTATTAGTTTTAATTTATGCTACTGATAGATTTAAAATCCAGCCATCAAAAAGGTTTTCTTCATAAGAAAGCCTTTTTTGAGATAATTCTTATTTAATAAAAATGAGTTCGGTTAGAAACAGAGCTGCTGCAACCCCAATTATAGTAGATAAACCTAATAAAACAGCCGATAGCTTTCTTTTTGCTTTTCAAGCTTGTAAATACAATGGAAGATATAGTTTAACCATCGGGTATCGTATATAGAGGGACGGCAATTAATACTATAAAACCTAATCTGCTGTTATTACATAAAAATAAAAATAATTCGACCTGCACTTTTGATTGTGCAGGCCCTGTTATGCTCTAACTGTTCGGATTACTTTTTATTCAGCATATGAATAGCATGTCCCATAACTCCTTCAGCAGCTTCCATCAGAGGTTCAGGTAAGGTTGGGTGTGCATGAATTGTGAGGCTGAGATCTTCTGCCGTTGCCCCTGACTCAATGGCAAAAACTGCTTCAGCAATAAGAGATGATACTTCTGGTCCTACCATTTGTACACCTAACACCCGATTAGTTCCCTTATCCGTCACAACTTGTACAAAACCATCGGCATCCGAAACAGATAAAGCTCTGCCGTTGGCTTGGAATGGAAAACGACTAGAAACCGTTTCATATCCTTCTTTCTTTGCTTCCTTCTCCGTTAAGCCTGTATAGGCTACTTCTGGATCGCTGAAAATAACAAAAGGCATTGCCTGAAAATCAATCACACTCTTTAACCCACTTATCACCTCTGCAGCAATCTTACCTTCGTAACTCGCTTTATGAGCAAGAAGATAACCACCGGCACAGTCCCCAATCGCATAGACATGTTCAACGTTTGTTTGACATTTATCATTTATCTTAATAAAACCGCGTTGGTCTAATTCAACTCCGATATTTTCCAATCCAATTTTCCTTGTGTTCGGTTTTCTTCCAATGGAAACTAAGCAATAATCTCTAATCTTATCAAGACCTAAATCAAAAAAAGTCATAAAAAATAAGGAGTGATACATACTAGTTATGACTAATATGTATCACTCCTTTACTCCTTATTCAACAATCGTGCCCATTACGGAAGACCGACTGTTTACCTTGTACATTTTTTTAGCAATCGCTATGAAACTTATTTTATGTTGTTTGAGTGCCTCCCCATTGTTAACCAGCCTGTCGGCCTACCGATTATAACAACATTCATAAAAAGTTCTCCTTTATTGTTTGGATTTGTCACTTCAAAGAAGAAATGAAATCAAAGCATCGAATGTGTCATTTTCAAACATTATATAAACCCCTAACCCTATGAATACAATTGGTACAATCCAACGTTCATATTTCTCAATTTTTTGCGATACTAAATCTAAGGAAGCTAAACGATAGCTGACATAGCATAAAACTCCAACCATAATTAAAAAGACAATAATAGCAACAAAGATTTCAATCATATTTAACGTCGTGAAGTACGGTACATAAATGGAAAAATCATCCGCACTAGAAGCCAATACAATGAAAGTAACCGTCACAAATAATTGATTAAATTTACCTGAGGAGAATAAGGATAAAATCTTACTTTCATCTTCATCACCTTCTCCTTTAATCCATATTTTTACACCTAAGTAAAGTGGTAAAAGCCCTAGTAGTCCTATAACCCATTGCTGAGGAATTAAATTTGCAACCCCTAGAGCAACAAAAAGACTTACTCCTATAATAATCGCAGTTCCTATATATTGTCCTATCCAAATATGTTTTACCTCACCTTTTTTTATTTGCGAAAACAAGAGGATTAAGATAACGAGATAATCAATTCCTGTCGCCACATAAACCGTAGCAGCTGTAAGCATTGTTACAATCATTTTTCCATCTCCAATGTTTTGGGATGTGGACTTTTCTTCATATTAAAAACCCCTTAATTTACACTCTTATATAGATGTATTAAAAAAATTGTTGGGAGGCGTGATTTTATTATTCTAGACAACTCTAATGCTCAAACTTGTTCTAATTATATTTTATTTAACATATGAATAGCATGTCCCATAACACCTTCAGCAGCTTCCATTAAGGGCTCAGGTAAAGTTGGATGTGCATGTATCGTAAGGCTGAGATCTTCTGCTGTTGCTCCACACTCAATCGCAAAAACTGCTTCAGCAATCAGGGATGATACATCTGGTCCGACCATTTGTACACCTAACACTCGATTGGATTTTTTGTCGGCTACAACTTTTACGAAACCATCACCGTCCGAAACAGATAAGGCTCTACCGTTAGCTTGGAATGGAAATCGACTAGAAACCGTTTCATATCCTTTTTCCTTTGCTTCCTTCTCCGTTAAACCTGTATAGGCTACTTCAGGATCGCTGAAAATTACAAAAGGCATTGCCTGAAAATCAATCACACTTTTTAGCCCACTTATTACTTCGGCAGCTATTTTACCCTCGTAACTAGCTTTATGAGCAAGGAGGTAACCACCAGCACAGTCTCCAATCGCATATACATGTTCAACATTTGTTTGACATTTATCATTTATCTTAATAAACCCGTGTCGGTCAAGTTCTACCCCAATATTTTCCAACCCCATTTTCCCTGTATTCGGTTTTCTTCCAATGGAAACTAAGCAATAGTCACCCTTGATTATCTCTTCTTTTCCATTAATTTGAACCTCAATGTTTACTTCATCGCCTGTATTTTCTCCGCCTTGGACTAAAGCATTCGTTTTGACCGTGATTCCATGTTCCTTTAAATGACGTTTGACTACGCTTGTCAGCATAGGGTCCGTACCTGGAATAATTGTATCTGATCCTTCAAGGATGGTCACTTTAGCTCCGAATTTGGCATAAGCAGTTCCTAACTCTAAACCGATATAACCGCCACCTACTACAACTAAATGTTTCGGTACTTCCTGAAGTGTCAATGCCTCAGTCGAAGAGATGATTCTTTTTCTATCAAATGGCATACTTTTTAACTCAGTAGGTAATGATCCTATTGCAAGAATTAAGTCTTTGTATGAAAAGACTTGTTCTTGGTTACCAATATTTATTTTGACAACAAAGGGTTCAGTCAGATATGCTTCCCCACTAATGACTTCGACACCATTTCCTTTCAGCAAAGTCTGAACACCATTCGTTAGTTTATTCACTATACCGTCCTTCCATTTCACTACTTCTGGCATCTCTACATTAACTTCACCTGAAACCTTTATCCCTATTGTATTAGCATGTTTTATGTGTTTTACTCGTTCAGAAGCACTGATAAGAGCCTTTGAAGGTATACATCCACGATTAAGGCAAACCCCTCCTAACTCTGCTTTATCCACCAACACCACTTTTTTCCCTAACTGAGCAGCACGTATAGCAGCTACATAACCTCCTGAACCTGCACCAATAACTAACAAATCTACTTCTCTTTTTCCTTCAACAGTCATATCAGTTTCCTCCTTTGATTTGATAAAGAATAGAATTAATTTTAATTCCAATGAAAGTTCTTTTTATCCATATGGATACCTATATGTAATATGAAGCTGTTATTTACTTATACCCAATCTTCCCATATTTATTTAGGATGGATATTAAGAAGTAATACTATTTGAAATTATTTTAGAAAAAGGCTTTCCAAACTGTCTAGAAAGCCTTTTTAGCCCTTTTCCTTTATTCTTCTTTCACTCTCATTAGGCGCAAACCATTTAGCGCTACTAGAATGGTCGCCCCCATATCTGAAAGGATGGCAATCCAAAGTGTTAACCAACCTGGGATAACCAATAGTAAGGCAATAAATTTAATAGCAATGGCGAAAGTAATGTTAGCTTTGATGATATTAAGAGCTTTTCGGCTAAGTTTTACAGTGAATGGAAGTTTTCTTAAATCGTCTCCCATTAGAGCGACGTCTGCCGTTTCTAAGGCTGTGTCTGTACCGGCTCCACCCATTGCGATACCGACTGTTGAGGCTGCCAATGCAGGTGCATCATTGACACCATCTCCTACCATGGCGACATTCCCAAAGTCGGCCCTTAATTGTTTTATATATTCTAATTTGTCCTGAGGCATCAGATCGGCTCGGATATCAGATACTCCAACATGACTTCCTATTGCATTCGCCGTACCTTTGTTATCACCTGTAAGCATAATTGTTTTTTTGATTCCAAGTTGATGTAACTTTTGAATAATTTCCTTACTTGATTCACGAACTTCATCAGCAACTGCAATAACTGCAAGTATTTCTTTTTCGGTTCCAATAATCATGGCTGTCTTACCTTGATTTTGAAGAGTAGTAACATTTTGCTCTAAGTCTTTATCGAAATCAGTAGTCAATAATTCCTTAAAGAGTTTCGGGCTACCGATATAATAAGTCGTCCCGTTTACATTACCCTTTATACCCTTTCCTGTGATAGAAGAGAAATCCTCTACCTGTACGTCAGAATAAGTAATGTTTTCTTCTTCTGCTTTTTTCATGATGGCTGAAGCAAGAGGATGCTGAGAACGATACTCCAATGCAGTAATAATGGATAGTAATTCTTTTTCATTTATCTGTTTTTTCAACACATTATAATCAGTTACAGCTGGGACCCCTTTTGTTAAGGTACCTGTTTTATCAAATGCAATAGCCTTTAAGGCACCCATTTCTTCTAAATACACTCCGCCTTTGACAAGGACACCTTTTTTCGCAGCATTCCCAATCGCTGAAACAATAGAAATAGGAGTTGATATAACCAACGCACAAGGACAACCAACAACAAGAACAGCTAATCCTTGATAAATCCATGTTTCCCAACTTAGATCAAAGAATAATGGTGGGACTATAGCAACTAATGCTGCAATGATCATAATGATCGGTGTGTAATATTTTGCGAATTTATCAACAAATGCTTGCGAAGGAGCGCGTTCTCCTTGTGCTTCCTCTACAAGATGAATAATTTTAGAAATCGTTGTATCTTCTACAAGTTTCGTTATTTTTACTTCAAGTAATCCTTCTTCATTTAAGGTACCTGCAAATACTTCATCATCCACCGTTTTCTCAACAGGGACTGATTCACCTGTAATAGCTGCTTGGTTAACGGCAGAGTATCCACTTACAACTACACCATCCATCGCAATCTTTTGACCTGGTTTTACAATCATGATATCCCCAACAGCAATATCATCAACATGAATCATTATTTCTTGTCCATTACGTCTAACAAGTGCCTCTTTAGGAGCGATATCCATTAATGAACGAATCGATTGTCTTGCTCTATCCATGGAAAATCGTTCAAGTTCTTCACTGATAGCAAAGAGAATGACAACAATAGCAACTTCTCCCCATTCACCAATAATGGCTCCACCTATAACAGCTACTGTCATAAGGGTTTTCATGTCAAAGTCAAAATGAATCAAGTTTTGTAAACCGACTTTAAAGAGTGATAATCCTCCGATTAACATAGATGCTACAAATAATAATGTAGTAACAATGTTCTCATCCCCATTAACAGATGAGGAAAGGTAACCAAAGACAAGAAATAAGGCTGAATAGAGTAAAGTACTATGCTTTTTATAAAACGGCACTTTATCTTCTTTCGTATCTTCTTTTACCTCTTGTGAAGCTTGGCGAGCAGATTTTTCAGGAGTCACTTTAAGATTCTCAAATGCACCTGCTTTTTCTAGTTCTTCAATCGTTGCATTACCATATACAGCAATTTTAGATGCGCCAAAATTTACTTTTGCATCCTCAACTCCAGCAAGCTGTTTTACATTATTCTCAAATTTTCCTGCACAGTTTGCGCATGTAAATCCTTCAACACGGTATACGTTTTTGTCCTCGTTAACCTCTAGTTTAGCTTCTCGCCTTGGTTTTTCAGGAGCCACTTTAAGATTCTCGAATGCACCTGCTTTTTCTAGCTCTTCAATCGTTGCATCACCGTAAACAGATATCTTAGATGCTCCAAAATTCACTTTTGCATCCTGTACTCCTGGAAGTTTTTTAACATTATTTTCAAACTTCCCTGCACAATTTGCACATGTAAACCCCTGAACGCGATAAACATTTTTTTCAGCCTCTAATGCTTTTGCTTCAGACAATTTTCATAACCTCCTTCTGATGTGCAAATGCAACCTGTATTAGTTGCTTTACATGCTCATCATCTAATGAATAGTAGACTAACTTACCTTCTTTTCGATATCTAGCTAACCCAATATTTTTTAGTAACCTCAAATGATGAGATGTAGTGGCGGTTGTAGCACCAACAATATTCGCTACATCACAAACACACAATTCATCTTCTAGAGAAAGAGCATACGCAATTTTAATCCTAGTATCATCTGATAAAGCTTTAAAAATTTTGGCTACTTCCAAAGGATTTTGTTGGATTAGTTCATTTTTAACTCTTATGACTTTTTCTTGATCTATACACGTAACTTCGCATGCATCATTTTGCAAATTTTCCACCTCACATCAATCAAATACACATTTGAATATAATTATAATTTATCAAAAACAAATAGTCAAATATATGTTTGAATATAATTTACATAAAATCAAGTTTTCTTTAGTTTGCAGTAATTAATTATTCTTATACCTTAATTTAATTTCTTTTTTATGTTAGATACACTAATAGGAATATCATTAGGATGCAGTTTTAAAACTTGAAGAGTTTATCACTTAAAAAGCCCGAATTTTCTCTAACAAAGAGAAAATTCGGGCTTTACTTTTTCGACTCCCCTATCAGAATAGCTTTATTCAAAAAAGAAATATGTTAGCAGACATGATGGCAACACCGGAAATGCAAGATGCAATGGTACGCACGATGAGTTCTCCTGAAATGCAGGATCAAATGGTGGAAATGATGAAGCAGCCAGAAATGCAAAATACAATGATCGAGATCATGAATGATCCGGAAATGCAGAATACAATGATAGGTGTAATGAAAAGACCAGAGATGCAAGATGCAATGGTCGAGATCATGCAAACCCCTGAAATGAAGAAATTAATAAAAACTGTCCTTAATGAAGATTAAAGCAAACCAAGGCTGACTTAAGCTAATACTGTTTTTGACACCCTTAAATTACCGAAAGTTGACGGTATTGCCTGTCCAGAATTAGTCGATTATAATGTCCGTATATAATTCGAAACATTTCGACATTTATAATTCTGGGGAAAGGAAAAAGACAT
>NZ_JAMBOL010000014.1 GCF_023715605.1 Halalkalibacter oceani | reverse complement strand
GGTTTGCCTCGGACTTCCTTCAGATTCTAGGTCACCCTAGACACCCTTGTCGTTGGCTAACAGTTACAGTGACCTTCACTGCTCGGGACTTGAACCCTATAGCCCATGCACATGCCGGGCACACCAAGAAAAAGCTGGTCAAAAGGGAAACAACCTTTTGACCAGCTTTTTAATTTTTAGAATTTCGCTTGGTAGGCAGAAACTTCCCAACCATGAACTGTTGTGCGGAACTCATCGTATTCTGCACGCTTTAATGCAACATATTCACCGAAAGAGTGCTCGCCCAATGCCCGGCGACCGATTTCGCCAGCTTCAAAACGATCAATCGCCGCTTCGAGGTTAGTCGGTAAGTTTTCGATCCCGCGCTTTTCAATCTCCGCAGCATCCATCGCAAAGATATCGGCATCAACAGCCGGAACAGCTGATAATTGACGCTCTACCCCGTCAAGACCGGCAGTCGCGATGATCGCAAAGGCAAAATACGGGTTTGCTGATGGATCCGGACAACGGATTTCGACACGCGTTCCCGCTCCGCGAGTGGCAGGAATTCGGATTAACGCCGAACGGTTCGAAGCCGACCAGGCAATATAACAAGGCGCTTCGTAGCCCGGTACAAGACGCTTGTAAGAGTTAACAAGCGGATTTGTTACCGCGACAAAATCCTTTACATTCTCCATTAAACCAGCGATGAACTGATAGGCTGTCTCTGATAGTCCAAGCTCATCTGACTCATCATAAAACGCATTTTCCTGCTTCTCAACATCAAAAAGCGAGATATTCGTATGCATTCCACTTCCGTTTGCCCCTGCTAACGGCTTTGGCATAAAGGTCGCATGCAGACCAAATTGCTGAGCTACCGTCTTGACGACCCACTTATACGTTGTCGCTGCATCAGCCGAACCTAACGCATCGGCATATTTAAAGTTAATTTCATGCTGCCCGATCGCTACCTCATGGTGAGAAGCTTCGATCGTGAAGTTCATCATTTTCAATGCTCTATAAATTTCCAAACGAACGCGTTCCCCTAAGTCTTTTGGCGATGGTTCAAAATAGCCCCCGACATCCTGTGTTCTTAGTGTTGGCTGTCCATATTCATCCGTTTCAAATAAGAAGAATTCAAGTTCAGGTCCTACGTTAATCGAATAGCCCTTCTCTTTCGCTCGTTCTACCGTTTTTTTTAGCACGTTACGAGGATCACCCTCGAAGTCTGAACCGTCAGGATTTGTTACACTGCATAGAAAGCGTGCTTCTGAATATCCGTCTTCGACTGTCCAAGGCAATACAGCGAACGTTGTTAAATCAGGCGCTAAATACAAGTCAGAACGGTTAATCGGCGTGTAGCCTGTAATGGAAGAACCGTCAAACATCACCTTCCCGTCAACAACCTGATCAATTTGCTCAGCTGTGACTGTAACATGCTTTAATGTCCCTTCAATGTCAACAAACTGCATATGAAGTAATTCGACATTCTTCGCTTTAATCGTTTCCTTGATCGTTTCTATTAAGCTCTCTCTTGTTGGTGCAGATACCGTCATCCCCAAACACTTCCTTTTCATGTAATCTTATGTGACATCAATTTGTTATGTTTTACTTTAAAGCTGATTGAAGATTTCCGCAATAACAATGTCAGATAATCTGACATAAAACCTTTTCTATCCATTTCCTTACTATAATTAGCAGTTGATTACATAAAAAAAAATCGGCTGCAAGCTGCAGCCGATTCAATCAAGGGGTAATACGATGAAGAGTCTTACTTGTGTGGGTCTCCTTCAAGATACCAACCCAACACACAAGAGACAACCCTTTCCGCTTAAACTTAAAAAAATGCTAACATAATTTACAATCACTTAAGAAAAACGCGTACCGTCCTAACTAAAAGCGGGGCCACTCAGCTCTCCGCGTAATGCGTGAAGCCGATGCCCCGCCCCGAATCATTCCTTATCAAGCGGCTTTTCTTTTATGCGTGATGCTTCGCTTTACGCTGTTGCCCGCCACGGCCTTGCGACGACTGGCGGCGACCGCTGTCCTTCCCGCGGTACTGCGAACGACGGCGATCATCTCCCCGACGCTGACGATATGGTTTCCCTGCGCCAGAGCCTCCGCCCTCGCGGCGTTTTTTCGCGCGTAGCGGTGCTTCCGCTGTAAGGCGGACCGGTGTCATATCCGGCTCTTTTGTCAGAAGCTTCAGCGCCGCGGCAAGTGCTGTTGTCGCGTCTGACTCCTGCAGAAGCTCCTTGGCCGCTTGACGGTAAGCGTCAGCTCCTCCGTCTGCAATCAGTGAACGAAGCTGGTTGAGAGCAAGCTGCTGCTGGCCTTCAATCGCCTCTTCAAAAGACGGCATTTCACGCTTCGTCATCTTTTTCTTCGATAAACGCTCAATCGCTTTAACATGATCCTTTTCACGCGGCGTCGCAAAGGTAACCGCCACACCCGATTTCCCAGCACGCCCTGTACGTCCAATCCGGTGGACGTAGCTTTCCGGATCCTGCGGCAAATCGAAGTTATAAACATGCGTCACTCCGCTAATATCGAGCCCGCGCGCTGCCACGTCAGTAGCAACAAGCACGTCAATCAAACCGTTCTTAAATTTGCGCAGGACACTGTCACGCTTCGCCTGGTTCAGATCACCGTGAATTCCTTCTGCGCGATAGCCGCGTTTTGCGAGTGCCTCTGCCAGCTCATCAACCCGACGCTTCGTCCGGCCAAATACGATCGCCAGCTCCGGCGTATGAATATCAATTAACCGGCATAAGGCATCGAACTTATCACGTTCGGCAAGCTCAATATATTGCTGTTCAATGTTTTCCATTGTTACTTCTTTTGCTTTGACTGCAATAAGCTCGGGTTCCTTCATAAAGGTTTGCGCCAGCTTTTCAATTCGCTTCGGCATTGTAGCAGAGAACAATAATGTTTGACGCTCCGTCGGAACCTCTTTCAAAATGGTCTCAATATCCTCAATGAATCCCATATTTAACATTTCATCCGCTTCATCCAGAACGACTGTTTCCACTTCCTGAAGACGGATCGTCTTACGGCGCATATGGTCCATCAAACGTCCAGGTGTGGCGACGATCACATGAGGTTTCCGCTTTAAATCGCGAATTTGCTTGCGCATATCCTGTCCACCGTAAACGACGACCGTGCGCACACCCTTATATTTTCCAAAGGCAATCAGCGATTCCGAAACCTGATTGGCCAGCTCTCTTGTCGGCGCAAGAATTAACGCCTGCACATGGTCCTCTTCCGTCTTTATCCGATTAATTAGCGGCACGCCAAATGCGCCCGTTTTTCCTGTTCCTGTTTGCGCCTGACCAATGATATCCTTACCCTCTAAGGCAGTTGGTATCGTCGCTGTTTGAATAGGTGTGGCTTCTGAAAAGCCCATTTCTGTTACGGCTCTCACCACTTGATGGTCCAAGCCAAATTCATAAAAAGTTGCCAAATATATAATCTCCTTTATCAGTGTTATCCACCGTACTTAAATAAAAAAACATCTTTTAATGATACCATGTCCAAAAAGTCAATGCAATATAATTGTTAAGAATTTAAATCTCCAACACCTTTTTCCCGCTCTTTATATACCCTCGCTTCGTAAGGATGAAACCAGGCATTCGAACAGGGCTGCAGATTTGATAGTATCAGCTCCATTCTCGACAATTGTGCAGCCAGCTCGGCCTCGAGCTTCGACTCAGCCGCTGCCATATTGACGACGATCAAATACGACTCTTCCTGCCACACTCGGCGATAGGCATAAATCGCCGGGTCATCCTTTGCCTCCAGCACATAGCGTCCATAGAGCAACGGCAGGGAATCTTTTCGCAGGCTGATCATCGCTTTGTAATACGAGAGGACGGAGTCAGCATCCAGTTCCTGGGCGGCGACATTGATCGAGCGGTAATTCGGATTAACCCCGATCCATGTTTTGTCGGACGTTGAAAAGCCGGCTTGTGCTGAATCATCCCATTGCATCGGTGTCCGGGCATTGTCTCTTCCGTCCTTCCAAATCGAAGCGATCGCTTCATTGCCGGACAGGCCGGCCTCCCGTTTAAGCCGATACTCATTTTTCGCGCTTACATCACGATACTCATCAATTGAAGAAAACCTGACATTTGTCATGCCGATTTCCTGCCCTTGATAAATAAACGGCGTCCCCTGCATAAAAAAGAATAATGTGGCGAGAGCGGTCGCGCTCTCACGCCAATACTTTTCATCGTTGCCCCAAGAGGAAACGCTTCTTGGTTGATCATGATTTTCCAAAAATAAAGCATTCCAGCCTACACCGTCCAGCTCTTTCTGCCATTTAGAAAGCACTTGTTTCACCTTTTTAAGATCGAATTGCTCCCCGTCTTTCCCCCACAAGCCAAGATGCTCAAATTGAAAGATCATGTTAAAAATCCCGCCGGCTTCTCCGACCCATAAGCCGGCTTCTTCAGCGGTCACCCCATTCGCTTCCCCGACTGTAACGATGTCATGGTTGGCAAAGGTACGCTGCTTCAACTCCTGCAAAAACAGATCGATCCCTTTTTGATTCAGATGGCCTTCAAAGGAAGGAACGTAGCGCAGGCCTTTCGGGTTGGGCAGATCAGGGAGACCTTCCGCTTTCTTAATATGGGAAATCGCATCGACCCGAAAGCCGTCAATCCCTTTAGCGAGCCAGCCGTTTATCATCTGATAAAGTGCGTGGCGGACCTCTTTGTTCTCCCAATTTAAGTCGGGCTGCTTCTTTGAAAAAAGATGCAGGTAATAGTCCCCAGTAAGCTGATTATATTCCCAGGCTGACCCGTGAAAGATCGATTCCCAATTGTTCGGCTCACTTCCGTCCTGCTTTGGTTCTTTCCATATATACCAGTCCCGCTTCGCAGAGTTTCTCGAGGAGCGCGACTCAATAAACCATGGATGCTCATCGGACGTGTGGTTAATGACCAAATCAAGAATCAGCTTCATATTCCGCTTATGAATTTCGTCCAACAGACAATCAAAATCGGCCATCGTCCCGTACATCGGCAGAATCGCTTCGTAATCGCTAATATCATAGCCGTTGTCATCATTTGGTGAAGCGTATATAGGACAGAGCCAGATCAAATCAATTCCCAGCTCCTTCAAGTAGTCCAGCTTTTCGATGATTCCCCGCAGATCGCCGTTCCCATCGCCATTTGAATCCTTAAAGCTACGCGGATAAATTTGGTAAGCAACGGCTTCCTTCCACCAGCATCTTTCCATTCCTTGCCTCCTCTTAGTATACCCCGTTCCTCTTTCTCTCTTTCATATTTTATACTCAATAAGATTACATTGAACCGGCTGGAAGTGGGTATGTTAAAAAACAACTGCATGTTCATCGTTCTCCACAGCACGTAAACATTTCAAAAGCGGTATAACAAGTCATTCACTTTTTTATACTTACTTTTCTTTTAAGAAAGTATTCCATGAATTGGAGGAAGATAGCTATGACAGATCTCAACGACAGGAATTCATCCTTACCAGAACGGCCGGAGCCATTTTGGCGTGTTTCCACCCAGTTGGCTTCCTTCCCCGCTCTCACTCAAGACATTGAAACCGATGTGGCGATTGTCGGTGGAGGCATCTCCGGTTTGACGACAGCCTACCTGCTTGCAAAGGCTGGAAAAAGAGTAACTCTGCTTGAGGCGGATGTGCTGGCCAATGGTACAACCGGTCATACGACAGCGAAAATAACCGCCCAGCATGACATCATTTACGCTGAGCTCATTTCCCACATTGGCAAGGAGCAGGCGAAGCTTTACTACGAAGCGAGCATGGATGCTTTGCGCTTCATACGCAGTCTTGTCAAAGAAGAAAAAATGGAGTGCGACTTTTCTGAGCAGGACGCCTATTTATATACAACGACGAACCAAGGTGTAAAAAAGCTAGAGGATGAGTACAACGCTTACCAGGAGCTCGGTATTCCAGGAGAGTTACTAACTAGCATTCCGGTGAAAAACATTCCGGTGAAAGCAGCCCTCGTCATGAACGAGCAAGCCCAATTCCATCCGTTAATGTATGTCGCTCACCTCGTAAAAGGCATTGTCGATAATGGCGGTTCTATTTACGAACAGACCGTGGCGCTCGATATGGAAGAAAAGAGTCGTCCGGTTATTTTGACAAAGAGCGGCGCAAAGGTTCAGGCTGATCATATTGTGATCGCCTCTCATTTTCCATTCTTCGATGGCAGCGGATTATATTTCTCGAAAATGTACCCGTCCCGTTCCTATGTCGTCGCCGCAAAAGTGGACAACGACTTTCCAGAAGGAATGTATTTAAGCATTGACTCTCCGTCCCGCTCCCTGCGCTATACGATGATGGATGGGGAGAAGCTTGTCTTAATCGGCGGACAAAATCATAAAACGGGACACGGCATCGACACAATGAATCATTACGAGGCGCTTGAGCAGTACGGGCAGGAAATCTTCCAGACGCTCGACATTCGCTTCCGCTGGTCGGCGCAGGATTTAACAACACTGGACAAAATTCCTTATATCGGGCGGCACTCCAAGCTCCACCCTTCGATTTTTGTCGCGACAGGCTACCGGAAATGGGGAATGACGAACAGTACCGTCGCTGCGCTACTGATTAGCGATCTTATTTTACAGCGCCCCAATCGATACGAGGAATTGTTCAGTCCAAGCCGTTTTGTCGCCGATCCAAGCATCAGGAATTTCATTTCGCAAAACACCGATGTCGCCAAGCAGCTTTTTCAGGGAAAGTTTGATCAGACAGAGCGCAAGCCGGAAGAGGTTAAAAAAGGGGAAGGCACAATCGTCAATGTGAATGGCAAACGCGCCGGCGCCTACCGCGAACAGGACGGCACCCTGCACGTCGTCGATACAACCTGCACCCATATGGGCTGTGAGGTTCATTGGAATCACGGTGACCATACATGGGATTGCCCTTGCCACGGCTCACGCTTTTCATACAAAGGCGAAGTCGTGGAAGGGCCGGCCAAACAGCCGCTCAAATCCATTAAAACCGACTAGTGGCTCCGTTCGCTACTCGCAGGAGAGGATGAGACAAAAGCATCTAGCAGCAATGGCTTCACTCGCCACATGCCTGTTGTGAGAAACCCACTCACAACAGGCTTTAATAGTTCGTGGCGGTTGCGCTCATTGCCTGGGGCCGGCGCTAGTGGCTCCGTTCTGCGCTCATCCGATACCGAAAAAACCCGTTTCGGTATCGGATTTCAAAACCAGGCGCAGACTCCGCACACCGTTTCGTCAAGACCTCTCAGGAAAACCTTCCTGAGAGGTCTTGACTTCAGTAAACGAGGTTTTTCTTTTCGATGTTGTGCTGGTCACAGTAGTCGTAGTAGCGTTTCATTTTGCTGAAGACGTCGTCCTGGACGATCACCTGGTCATGGTCATCGAGGTACTGGATTGTGCCTTCGAGCATAAAGATTGTGATCATATCCTCTTCCCCGTCGACTGTAAGCGTATGAATGTCGCCCGGCGGCTCAAAGACGAACGTCCCCGGCTTGGCCGACCACTCCCGTTCTAAATAGCGCCATTCCCCTTGAATTGTGTAGGCGAGCACTTGACCGCCTGTATGGCGATGTCGGTTGACCACACCACCCGGCTTGACCTTTAACAGATTAATCCAGGCTCCTGTTGCCAAATTAAAACGCACCGGTTTAAACCAGACACGATCTCCCTGGGGCACCCATGGAATTTCATTCAAATCAATCGCTTGATCAGGCAAACCCATCTGTTCTGTGAACGTGTTTAAATCAATACTCATTTTCTGCTCCTCCTTTTTCTCCTTGTTTTATGATTGAGCGGCCGGCGGATAAAGCACCGGATCCCCAGCCAACAAACCACCATCTATCGGAATATCAACACCCGTGACAAAGCTAGCATCGTCCGACAGCAGAAAATCAATTACCGCTGCTACCTCCTCCGGTCTGCCGAACCTTCGTTGCGGAGTGCGGGAAAGAATCCGTTCCTTGAACACCGGGTCCTTTGTTGCGCCGGCAGATAGTTGTGTTTCAATATAGCCCGGACTGACGGCATTGACGCGAATATTATCCTCCGCCCAGTCCACGGCCAGACACTTTGTCATTTGAATGACGGCCCCTTTAGACGAAGCGTAGCTGATTAAGTTTTTACTGCCATAATGAGCGAGCATCGAGCCGAAATTAACAATGCTGCCGCCGCCATCCTTGGCCATATAAGGATAAACGGCCTGGCACATCAATAAACCGCCGACTAAATTAATCGACAAAACCTGTTGATAATCCTCCTTTTGAACGCTTTTCGCCGGCGCGCGCGTAATAATCCCGGCCGCATTGACCAAATAGTCCATTCTGCCAAAGTCACGGTAAATCTCGGAAACTACCCGGGATACCGCCTCTTCGTCAGAGACATCTCCGTCATAATAGACAACGCTTCTTCCCTGCTCCTGCAGCGAGCGCTCCGTCTCCCGCCCAAGCTCTTCTGTAATGCCGACGATCGCGATGCGAACCCCTCTGTTGCTTAATCGTTCCACGACCGCGCGTCCGAGGCCTGTTACTCCTCCTGTGACGATCGCCACCTTTCCTGCATTCACCCAAGCCACCTCCTGTAAACTGCTGTTTCAGAAAACCGCGTAGCGGCTTATCTTAGAAGCGGCGTGCGAAGCCGCCTCCCTTCCCCAAATCAACCCGAAAATCTTATACGTTCTTATCTGTTAAAAAGCCGGTTCACTCACTAGACTACGAGATTCTGATTAGCCTTCAGCGCAATTTTCGGCTTCACCTCCTTATTCACCAAATATGGCGGATAATGACCGGTAAGCACGGCCGCCACGTTCTCGGCACATTTTCTTTTCAGCTCCTGCTCCGATTCTACAGAGTACCAGGCGACGTGTGGATTGAGGATGACGTGCTCCATCTGTAAAAAAGGATGATCGCCCGATAGTGGCTCCACTTCGACGACATCGAGTCCAGCCCCGGCAATCTCTCCATTTTGCAAGGCAAAGATGAGTGCCTCTTCATCAACGACCGGACCTCTCGCCGTATTAATCAGAAAAGCCTCGTTCTTCATCAGTTTAAAGTGCTCCGCTCTGATCATGCCGCGCGTCCGCTCCGTCAGTGGCGCATGAATCGAAAGATAGTCGGCATTTTGGCACAGCTCCTCCAGCGAAACAAGCTCCACGTTCAAGTCGGCGGCAATTTCCACTGAAACAAACGGATCAAACGCCATTACTTTTAAACCAAAGGCCTGCGCTTTCGGAACGAGAGCACGCGGAATGCTTCCAAGTCCGACGAGTCCGAGTATCCGGTTTTTCAGCCGATAAACCGGCACCCCCTGCTTAAAATCCCATAAGCGGTCTTCCTTAATTGCGGCGTTCAGCTTGACGACTTTCCGGGCGCAGGCGATCAGCAGGGCAAAAGCATGGTCGGAAACTTCATCCAGACAGTAGTCCGATACATTGCAAACTAAAATGCCCGACTCCGTTGCTGCCTGAACATCAACCGTGTTGACCCCGATCCCGTACTTCGCAATAACTTTGCAGTTGTCGAGCGTGTTGATGACCCTTTGGGACAAAGGCGCATATTGATTGAAAATCGCATCTGCCCCTTTGGCCGCTTCGATCACCTCGTCCTCTGTCCGGCATTGCATCGGAATGAGCTCCGCCCCAATGCCCGAGAGGACTATCCGTTCAATATCAAGAGAGCTGTATTCATAATCCGTGACGACTACTTTGAATTTCCCCATCTAAACGGCCCTCACTTTCCATCTATTATAAAGCGCTTACAAAAATAAGAAAAAAGGATAGATATATGTAATATATTACATATTAAAAATTTTATTGTCAAGCTGAAACACTTACGAACCGATAAGCTGGATGGCGGCTGTAACGACCTTCACGTTTCTGTATTAGTCTATTAGCTGAATCGTCCATATATTAATAGAAAACCTGTCCTTCCATCGCAGAGCCCTGTCTATGAAAAAACCAAGCCTGGAAAAAGGTCCATCCCATCCTTTGTTCCAGGCTTTCCTCTACTTATCCAACTTCAGCTTAGCCAACGCTTCAGCCAACGCATTGTTGGCAAATTCGTCTTGCTTGTTTTGCTTTTTCATATAGTTGGCGACTTCTTTTTTTGACACTTTCTTATGCTGATTCTCTTTGCGCCGTTCCTGAAAAGCCGACAGCTTCTCGCGATGACCACAGCTGCAAACGAAGGTCTGTCCTTCCCCTTCACCCCAGAGCTCCAGCTTCTTTTTGCATTTCGGGCAACGGGCGTTGGTCACTTTGGCAATATTTTTCTTATAGCCGCACTGTCGATCCTGACAGACCCGCTTTTTGCCATGCTTTGTGTTCAGTTCAATTAGCAGCTTTCCACATTGCGGGCACGGTGTTCCTGTAATATTGTCGTGCTTGAACGTTTTGTCGCTTTGCTTGATTGATTTGACGATGCTGCCGGCGTACTGTTTCATTTCCTCGACAAACTGTGACTTGCTCAGTTCGCCCTTGGCGATTTTCTCCAGCTTCAGCTCCCATTCGGCTGTTAAAGCAGGGGATTGAAGATCTTCAGGGACGAGGTCAAGCAGCTGCTTTCCTTTTCCCGTCAGAAACAGCTCTTTCCCCCTCTTTTCCATCAGCTGTGTCTGCAGCAGCTTCTCAATGATGTCGGCCCGCGTTGCCACCGTTCCGATCCCGCCCGTTTTGCCGAGCGTATCGGCGAGCTCCTTCTCCTCCTTGCTTAAAAAAGCCATCGGCTTTTCCATTGCGGTAAGCAGCGTCGCTTCAGTCAGCCTTGCCGGAGGCTTCGTTTCCCCATGCTTTAACTCGACCTTGGCCAAACGAAGCTGTTCCCCTTTTTGCAGGCGTGGAAGGTCAACATCCTCCTCTGTCCGGGAACCATCTTCGGCATACACTTCCTTCCAGCCGGGCGAGAGCGTGCGTTTTCCTTTGGCGATGAGCTGTTCCCCAGCTATCTCTGCACTAACCGTCGTCTGCTCATATTCCATCGCTGGAAAAAGAGCGGCGAGAAACCGGCAGACGACAAGGCGATAAAGCTTTGTCTCTTTTTCGCTCAGCGCAGCAGGGGCCGGCGCCTGCTCGGTCGGAATAATCGCATGGTGATCGGACACCTGCTTATCATTGATGCAGGCAAGCCGCTGATCAAACGAGCGTCCTTTCAACAAAACAACGACTTTCCGAAATGGCTGCACGTCACACGCCTTAATCCGCTCCGGCAACGTCCCGACAAGATCGGAGGAAAGATAGCGCGAATCGGTCCGCGGGTAGGTCACCGCCTTATGCTGCTCATATAAGCGCTGCAGGATCGACAGCGTCTCCTTCGCCGAAAACCCGTAACGGCTGTTCGCTTCCCGCTGTAATTCTGTTAAATCGTACAGCTGCGGAGGCGGGGTTTTCTTTTTCACCGTGTCCACTGCAGTAATGACGCCGTTCGCGTTCTTCAGCTTTTGTTCCAGCTTCTCGGCTTTGGCTCGGTCAAAAATACGCTGCTCCTTCGTCTTTTGATCGTGCCATTGCAGCGTCAGCCCCTGTGTGGTCGTCACCATCAGCTGGTCATAAGGGACTGGCTTGAACGAACGAATATCAGCTTCCCTTTTCGCAATCATCGCCAATGTCGGCGTCTGCACGCGTCCGCACGATAGCTGCGCCTGAAATTTAGTCGTCAGCGCCCGCGTTCCATTAATGCCGACATACCAGTCCGCTTCTGAGCGGGCAACGGCCGAGTGATAAAGGCCTTCATATTTTTTCGCGTCTGCGAGCTTGGCAAAGCCCTGCTTAATCGCCTGGTCGGTGACGGAGGATATCCAGAGCCGTTTCAATGGCTTGGTAACATGCGCTTTTTCAAGTATCCATCTTGCGACCAATTCTCCTTCACGTCCGGCGTCGGTCGCGATGATGACACGATCGACATCCTTTCGTTGCAGCTGCGCCTTTACCGCGTGGAACTGCTTGCTCGTCTGCTTAATGACCACGAGCTGCAGGCGCTTCGGCAGCATCGGCAAATCCTCCAGCTTCCACGTTTGATACGTTTCCCCATAGGCTTCAGGCTCAGCGAGCGTAACGAGATGGCCCAATGCCCACGTGACAATATATTGATCTCCTTCCAGAAAGCCATTTCCTTTCCGCTCACAGCGCAGCACTCTGGCAATGTCCCGGGCGACGGACGGCTTTTCTGCTAATACAACCGCTTTTTTCATAAAAACATCCTTTCTCAACAGATCACTTCTTTTCAGTATACATGATCTGTCTTTCCCCAGCTAATCACTTATGCCGTGACGAGCTTCAAGCCGATTACAGCGGTGATGATCAGACTTAAACAGACCATCCGGGTGATGCTTCTCGCCTCGCCGTAAAAAAGCATTCCGATAAGCGCTCCGCCAGCCGCCCCAATTCCGGTCCAGATCGCGTAGGCCGTCCCCATCGGCAACGTTTTCAGCCCCAGCGACAACAAAAAGAAACTGATCGCAAATGCGGCGAATAACGCAAGCAGGCTGGCGGCAGATTTGCTCTTATGAAACTGGTTCATCATCGTCACCCCGAGCATCTCAAAGATGCCGGCAAGGATCACATACAACCACGCCATCTTAGTTACCCTCCTTCTCGACTTCCTCCGTGCTTGTTGCCGCTTTTAACCCGAAAATGCCAGCAAGCAAAAGCGCCAGAAACAACAGCACGGATAAGCGTAACGGTTCACCGAATATCAGAATATCCATCGTCACCGTTCCCGCCGTGCCGAGGCCGACGAAAACCGCATATACCGTGCCAACAGGCAAACGCTGACCTGCCCGGATGAGCAGGCCGAAGCTGACGATGATCGCTACTGTGGTCAGCGCCCACTCTCCCGTCGTAGCGGCATATTTCAGGCCGATGACCCAGCCAACCTCAAAAACGGACGCCACCACGACCATCAGCCATTCCAAAGATCCTTTCATCATCATTCTCCCCTCTTACTTCTCCTCACAGAAAAAGCCCGGGAGCCTTCTGTCTTAACAGAATTCTCCCGGGCTTTTATCCCTCCGTGTCACAGACTGCCGAGCCTGTGCGTTTTCTCTCGGTCCAGACCGCCGGTTGACGCGGAACCCTAGAAAACCTTTTATCATATTGCCCTTATTATGAACAAAGCCTCAGATCAAGTCAACCTCTCCCGAAGCGGCTCGTCAGCTGAAGTTGCTGAAATAATACGATTTTCACTTTTTCAGCAGCTGCGAGTTACGAAAAAGGACGCTTTTCAGCGGCCTCCGTCAGCTGAGCCTTTTCAGAAAGACAACCTTTAAATAATCTCCCTCAGGGAAGGCCTTCGTCGTGCGGAAATCGTCAGGCAGACTGTATTGCTCCATCAGCTCATAGCTGACTCCTTCACGTGAAAAAGCTTCGCGAATAAAGGAGTGAAACTTTTTCATCGAAAAAAGGCTGCAATTGGTCGAGGCGACAATCAAACCATTTTTCCTCGTTAAGGCAATCGCTTCCTGCAGCAAACCGGTATAATCCTTCTGCGCGCTGAACGTTCTTTTTTTCGAGCGGGCAAAGCTTGGCGGGTCAAGAATAACCAAATCAAACGTCTTTCCTTTTTTGCGGGCGTAGGAGAAATACTGAAACACATCGATCACGACAATATCCTGTGCTTCATAATCAATTTGATTGACACTGAACTGTTCAATTGTTTTTGGTAAACTTCGTTTGGCGAGATCGACGCTTGTCGTTTTTCGCGCTCCTCCTAAAGCGGCCGCAACCGAAAACGCTCCCGTATAGGAAAATGTATTCAACACATCCTTGCCGTCGGCATAGTGATCGCGAATCCGTTTGCGAACATCACGCTGGTCAAGAAAAACCCCGGTCATCGGCCCATCATTCAAATACACAGCGAACGTCATGCCATTCTCCTTGACCAACAATGGAAATTCGCCTCGCTCGCCGCTGACGAAATCATCGTCTTCCACGTACTGCCCTTTCGCCGAGAAACGTTTTTTCTCATAAATCCCTTTGCACGTCACGATTGATTGCAGCGCCTCGTAAACTTCTTTGCGAAACGAATAGATCCCCTCGCTGTACCAGGTGCACAAATAAAACCGATCATAGTAATCGATCGTCAATCCGCCGATTCCGTCACCCTCGCCGTTAAATAGGCGAAAAACCGTCGTCTGATCATCAGCCTTCAGCGCGGCCCGCTTGTCAAAGGCCGCCTTGAGGCGGGATTGAAAGAAGGGACGATCAATCTCCTCGCCCTGCTTTCTTGTCAGCACCCAGCCTACTCCTTTATTTTGCCGGCCAAAATACCCTTTGCCGAGAAAAGCACCCTTTTCATCAAGCAGCCGCAGCAGCGTTCCTTCTTGAAGCGAATCGATAAACGGCTGGTCGAACGCTGATTTCTCAATGAGCGGATAGCCATTTTTCAATTTCGCCGCGTAACGCTGTTTGATCACTGCTGTTTGTTCTTTTGTCATTACGATCCAACCTTACTCTTCATTAGCTGTTTTCTGTTCTCATCTTACCATAAACAGCTTCCTTTCCCTAAGCAGGTCAAAAAGTCACTCAGGAAATCAGCCCTAGAGTATGGTACACTTAAAAAAAAGGAGGGATTGGGTGAATACTTCATATGTTTGGACCCTGATCATCAATAAGCAGAGTAAAAAGATTGAGCCTGATAAAATAACGGTTTTTCAGCAATGTACATTAGTGGAGTGCGTCGAAAAGACAAGTGCCGAACGCTATCTCCTCTATTTTTATCATAATCAATTCCTTACCGCTCTTCCACAGCCGACGGCGGAGCCGGGAACCTTTTTAGATTTGGCCGAAAGACGAGGCCTGCACGTTGAACAGGCAGCACCGTTTTTTTCCTTACTCGCTGACCCGTCTGAAACGCTGCACGCCGATGGCCTGCCACAGCTTTTGCCTCGTTTGAAACGGTCCTTGCCACCTGAGGAAACTGCGCTTATTTTCTCCTATTTCGATCACGCTTTGACCCCGAAGGAACTCGAAAACTCATTGAAAGATCTCTTTTTTTCTTACCGACGCAACGGTCAGCTGAACAACGCCTTTCGCCTTGCCACCCTTCTGCGCCTGCGTGGCTATAAGCAGGATTGGCTGCACGCGACGATCATCCATCCGGACTATACAAAAGCAGCCGAACTGTATCAGGCGCCTTTAACCTCGCTGCTGGACACCGATCCTTTGTACGTTGAACAGAAAGCCTTCATCCGTTACATCAAAAAGCAGGACGACAACCTGCTAACGGCTCTCTATAAAAAACAGAAAAACACGCTCAACCTTCTTGTCCTGCAAACCGACAGCTACAAACAAAACCCGTCCGAAGCATCCCTTGCGACCCTGATCACCGCTTATCAATCTTCTTTTAACGCGCAGGATTGCCTGCATTGCCTCCTCGCCTTGACAGAAAGCGTCCCTGCTGAAAGCGGACTTCATGCTCACGTCTTCCACTTCCTGACCGAGCAAAACGAATATGACAAAGCGATCGAGCTACTGTTAACACATTCTTTCCTTCTTTCCAAGCAAGAGCTCATGCAACTGCCTGACATGTGGTGCCAGCTTACGGCAGTTCCGGACAATCTACTGTCCAAAAAGGTCTCAAAGCGATTATTCAAGCTGCTTCGCGGCCATCCTGCTGTGCTTGAGCGGATCATCCAGCTCTCGCTTCCGGTCCTGCTGCAGCGCTACCAACTAAAAGAACTGCACGACTGGCTCAAAAATGCCAAACACGCCACATTGCAACCGTTGGAGCAACGGCTCGCTCAAGTGCTGAGGCTCGAAGAAGAAGCTGACAACCAGCTGGAACTGGGGCGGTTCTATTTCGAATTTGAACAGTATGAAAAGGCGATCGACTGCTTCAGCTGGGACATGGAGCTGCGCCCAGACGAATCAGCTCCGCTTGAATGGCTTGTGAAAACCTATCAAAAGCTCGGTAAACATGAAGAGGCGGCCGCTTACCAACAGCTGCTCGGTCAGTTAAAAGCATGATCAGCTGGCTGCTGTCACGTTTTCACAAAAAATCCACCGGATTGCCGCATTCACGGCTCTCTCCACTAAGAAAAAGCTGTTATACTTGGTATGGATGCTATGCAACACAACCACCATCTACTTTTTCTTATTATAAAAGGAGTTGATTATTGGTGAGTGCCTCATTAAAAGGTTTTAGAATCATCAGCTATTTGGAAGGCATCTCCTTCTTACTGTTGCTTGGAATTGCCATGCCGTTAAAATATTGGTTTGATATGCCGCTCGCTGTCACCGTAACAGGAATGGCGCATGGTATTCTATTCGTAATTTACTTGCTTGCTGTCGCCTATCTGATGATCGCCTTCCGTTGGTCGTTCATGAAAGGACTGCTCGCAGTCGTCGCCTCTGTCGTGCCGTTTGGCCCGTTTATTTTCGACGCTAAAATGATCAAGGCCGAAACTGCGGCTTCTGACAAAGCAGCAAGTGAAGCGTAATCGGCCTGTGAAGTGAGCAGGAACGAACAGAAATAAGACAAGCAATTGGAAAACGTCACAGACGGATTTTCCCTGCCTCTCAAAAGAAAGCTGTCTCAGAAAGGTTGAAAGATGACCTTTCCGGGACAGCTTTTTTCGGTTGATTTTTCCGTTTGCAGCCAGGGCGAAAGCGAGGCGGATTTTCCCTGTTTGCACATGGGGCATCCTTCAATCGGAATGTTTCTTCCTGACAATCGCCTGCTTTTGATCATTGACGATAAGCTGGAAAACATCCGGACGGCTGTAATGACCGACCACATCAAAATCAAACCGGCTTTGCGTCACTTTATCCAGCTCAAGCGTCGCAAACAATATCCCTTCTTCATGATAGAGCGGTTCGACGACGTACTCACCAAGCGGATCGACAATGGCGCTGCCACCCCGGCTGAGTACATCATCGTCTTCATGAATGTCGTCGTAGTACGCCAGGTCGGCAGGGTACGTCGACTTCGTCGCAAATTGATTGCTGGAAAGCACGTAGCAGCGCCCTTCGCAGGCAATATGACGAATCGTCGACTGCCACGAGTCGCGGGCATCGGCCGTCGGCGTAATATAAATATCAACCCCCTGTGCGTACATCGCTGTTCTGGCAAGCGGCATATAGTTTTCCCAGCAGATCAACCCTCCTATTCTGCCAAACGGGGTATCAATAACGGTCAATGTGCTGCCGTCCCCCTGTCCCCACAGCAAGCGCTCCGAGCCGGTCGGAACGAGCTTGCGATGCTTGCCCAGCAACGTCCCTTCAGGCCCGAAATAGATGATGGAATTATACAATGTCCCCGTGCTGAACTCCTGATCCTGCTCGACTACGCCAATCACTACATAAACTTCCAGCTCCTTTGCCAGCTCAGCCAGTACCTCCGTTTCCGGTCCTGGAACCTGAATCGCGCTGTCCCAATAACGCTGCCAGTCCTTGCGTCCCCCGGCAGTCCGGCTGCCGACCCGCGCGCCGAAGCTAAGGCCGCGCGGATAACCCGGAAGGAAAACCTCGGGAAAGACAATTAGCTCCGCCCCCTGGCCGGCCGCCTCTCTCGTTCTTTTTCCGATTAGCTCCAAGGCGACCTGCTTATCAAATAAGGTAGGCGCCGCCTGGACTACAGCAACGTGAACTTGACGTTTTTTCATTTTACCATCCCTCTCTAAACGTTCTCCCCACTTCTTCTCCTGCCACTGAAACTGCTTTCTCTCCACGGATGCGCAATCAGCCGTCGTAACTCCATCCGGCGACCGCAATTTCTCTCTACCTGTTAACAGAGATGGATACCAGCTCCGGCCCGCCGCCAATAGGAACCGAAATCCTCGCCGGCACGCCTCTGCTGGACAAAAGCCGCCAACACCGGGCGAATGGTTGCCATACCTGACTCACTCCTCACTAATTCCGACTTAACCACTATTATAATAAGTGATTGAGCGATAATAACCATCCAATACCAGATCATTTCCCCCATCCATTTGCGCGGTCATCCAGCAGCTTTGCCGATTTCCACTTAACGAGAATTGCAACGTTTTTTCAAAGCAGCCACCGGCTTTGCTTACAAAGAAAAATGAGCAGGAAAGAAACGCTCTCCTGCTCATCTTTATCGTGAAACAAACCGGTTCCCTTTCACCCAAAACCGCCACGGATATTCCCTTGCTTCACCGCTATTATCAATCCCGATCCGCGGACCGCTCATAATGATTCCAGGCTGTCGGCCTTTGGCAATATACAAAGGAGGCTCAACAAACCGCCTCCCATAATCGTTGCGGTCGATGCCGAGCGCCTTCGTCAGCTTACCTGGTCCGTTCGTCAACTCCTGTTCTTTTTTCTTCTCTCCGCGTCTCTCATACATTAGCTCCAGTCCCTGATACGGCTCAACCGCGCGAATCAGCACCGCCTCCGGTTGATCAACTTTGCCGGAAACGACATTGACGAGACAATGGGTGTGCATCACATATGTATACACATAACCCGGGGCGGCAAACATGATTTCCGTTCGCGGCGTGCGCCGGTTGCCAAAGCTGTGCGCCGCGCGATCACCCGGTCCTATATACGCTTCCGTTTCCACAATCCAGCCGGAGGCCGTACCTGAAGCGCTCTCTTTCACGAGCAGTTTCCCAAGCAGCCCTTTCGCCAGCTCAAGAGTAGGCTGCTCAAAAAACGATTGCGGTAATGGCTGAACCTTCATCGTTCTCTCTCCTTCCTTCCAGCTGAGCGCCGGTTCCACGATTTGTCTTTCTTTCAAAAGAAAGCGATAAAACGGTATAATAAATTATAGCAAATATGTCCCAGTATCAATAACGAAAGGAGATTCCCAATGACCCGAACACTTATTATTACCCAGGACATCGAGAAAGGATTGCTGAACAAAGTCAAAGACGCTCTCCCGGATTGGAATATAATCAGTGGAAGAAACAAGGAAGTTTGGCATGACAAATTGAACCAGGCCGAAATTATTGTCGGCTGGAAGAAAGAAATGGCCTCGGCCTGTCTGGAGCAGCCGGCAGCGCTTCGCTGGCTCCAATCATGGACGGCTGGCGTCAATAACCTGCCATTATCCAAGCTCAAAGAGCGCGATATCCTCGTCACCGGCGGGAATGGTGTTCACGCCTATCCTATTTCTGAAACAGTATTTGCCCTCATGCTTGCTCTTACCCGCAACATCCATACGTATGTCAGAAACCAGCAAAAGAAAGTGTGGCACGACGGCTCCATCCGTCTTGAGCTTCATCAAAAAACCATCGGCATTATCGGCGTAGGGGCGATTGGAAAAGAAACAGCGAAAATCGCCAAAGCATTCGGAATGACCGTGCTTGGTGTCAGACGGTCGGCGAAGCCAACGGATTATGTTGATGAGATGTATCCGATTGATGAATTAAACTCGATCCTGCCAAAATGTGATTATGTTGTTGTTACCCTCCCGCTCACAAAAGAAACGCATCACCTCTTTGGTGAAGAACAGTTTGCCAAGATGAAGCGCTCGGCGTTTTTCATCAATATTGGCCGCGGGGATATTGTCGACGAAGAAAGCCTGATTACAGCCTTGCAGCAGGAGCAGCTTGCCGGCGCCGGACTCGATGTTGTCTCAACCGAGCCGCTTCCGGCGGACAGTCCTCTCTGGGAAATGGAACAGGTAATCATTACGCCGCACACAGCCGGAGCCACCGAACATTATGCCCGGCGGTTAATCGAGGACATCTTACTGCCAAACCTCAAAAGCTATTTAGCCGGCAACCAGCCCTCTCTAAATGTCATAGACTACGAGGCGGGATATTAAAGGGACTGGACCAAAAGGTTGATTGGTCCAGCCCCAAAGCAATGAGCGTAACCGCCACGTTCTTTGAACGCGTGTTGTGAGCGGGTTTCTCACAACACGCTTGTGGCGAGTGAAGCCATTGCTGCTCTATGCTAACTGGTTTTGTCCCAAGCTCTTCCCCGGGGCGGTTGTATGTGCGCAGAACGGAGCCACTGCCTTTGCCAATTTCTACCTGTCCAGCGCGTCCAGAACAACAATTACCTTGAATAAGTCACCGTCAACCTCAATGGTCAGGCTGCCGCCGTGGAGGTCGATAATCGACTTGGCGATCGCCAGACCGAGACCGGAGCCTTCAGTATGACGGGAAGCATCACCGCGCTTGAACCGTTCGAATAACTCTTCACTATTGTCGCCAAGCTCGTATTTCGTTACATTTTTGAAGGTGATGATAACCTGGCCGTTCTCACGCTTGCTTGAAATATAGACCCTCGTATGCTCAAGCGAATAGTGTAAAATGTTGGCGATTACGTTATCGAATACCCGCCAAAGCTTTTGCCCGTCAACGAATGCAAAGACATGCGTCTGTTCATGGGTGACGCGGAACTGTAATGTTGAAGCCTGAATCGTTTCATTATGCTCAGCGAGCGTCTGCTGCAGCAGCTGGACGATATCAGCCCGCTCTCTAACCAATTCAATGTTTCCACTGGCCATTTTCGAGGCTTCGAATAAATCATCAATTAACACTTTCAGCCGCTTTGACTTCCGATCGATGATTTCAATATACGCCTGCCGATCCTCGCTTGTCGTATCCGGCGCCTTGAGCAATTCGGTATAGGTAATAATCGATGTGAGCGGCGTCCGTAAATCGTGACTGACATTGGTGATCAATTCTGATTTTAACCGTTCACTTTTCGCCTGCTCCAGCTGTGATGCCTGCACGCCATCCTTCATTTTATTCATCGCATCAGCCAGCTCGCTTAGCGCCGACTTTCCTTTCACCGGCAAGTCAGCCGTCACCGCTCCTGTCGCCACAGTCGCCGCATGGCTGACAATTTTGTTGAAATACCCGACTTGCTTCAACAGCCAGAGCATAAGCGGTCCTCCAACAAGGAACAAGACTATGGCATATGGAATAACGAGAGTTGGCTCAACACCGATAAAAATCGCGCCGAAGCCCATCAAGTAAATCATTCCGAGAAGAAAGCTCATTTGCGTACCGACCTTCCGATTCGAAAATGTTTCCGTAATTGCCCGAATGATCCTGCAGAGCAGGGTTCTCTCCCAATAAAGTCCCCACTCATCTTTTTCTTTGGCAACGGTCAGTAAGTAGCTGCCTTGAACTAGACAGAGACCGATCAGAACTGCCGCGAGCAGCCAGTTGATGATAAAGCCCTCCAGCATATAATAAAGATTGTAAGACAGACTGTAGCCGAGCGGCTTTCTTGCCAATGAATCAACGAAATCCAGGGCGAGAAAGACTAGAATGATAAACAGGATCACCCCGGCGTCCTGCGGCATCCGCTTATAAAGCTCCAACCCTTTTTGATAAGGAAGAACCTCTTTAAAAGGAATTCTTTTTCTTCTAAAGATCATCGCGCAGGTTAAAAGAAGCCCCAATGAAAAATATCCTGCTAATAGCCACTGCGTCTGTTGATAATGATCGTACGATTCCATAATGAAATTATTTGTCCGATCCTTTGGAATGCCAATAACGCCTTCGATATTGCCCATATCCGCATAGGAGAAAAGCGGAAAGCCATCGTCCGCGTGTACCAACTGGCCATCCATCGGCAAATACTCACCGTTTTCACCTGAATAGCGCTTCATAAATATCATCTTATCCGTGGAAAATACTTGGTCGAAATCGGCAATATTCAAGGTCGTATTCGTATAAATATTACCCGTACCCGTATCTTCTAAATAATACGTAAAAATGCTTTTATACGTTAAAAAAGCCGCACGTTCTCTCTCCAGCTCCTGATAGTATTGATCGACCTGCCTTGCTTTCATATTGCGAATCTTCGCTTCAATATGCTCATCGCTATTAAAATTAAGCGTAATATCCTCTATCTTCGCATCGCGTTCCTCCCGGTAGGCTGAGGCGAGTTCTTCATTCCCTTCACTTTGCGCGAATTGAATATCAGCTTCATACTGCGCGTTAATCGATGATATCTGTTCTGTTAAATCCCCATAGCGATAGCGATGCTCTTCAATTTCTTCCTGCGAGACAGTGATCCGTTCCTTCGCTTCTTCCCTGGATAGGTCGTTCAGCTCAAATAAATGCAAATAGCTGATAAATTGCGCAAGCTCATAGTCAAACTCGTCTGTTTCAAAATAACTTTTTTTCGTATATTCACTGCTGAAAACAAGACCGGCCATCATTCCACTGACCCCAAAGGCAATCAGCAAAAGCCAAATTCCCACTCTCACTCTATTTTTCCATTTTATATCCAACTCCCCATACCACCTTTACATATCTTGGATTCTTCGGATCAATCTCAATCTTTTCCCGTATTTTACGGATATGAACGGCAACCGTATTTTCCGCATTGTAGCAAGGCTCGTTCCAAACCCGCTCATAAATTTCCTGAATCGAAAAGACCCTGCCGGCATTTCTCATTAAGAGCTCGACAATTTTATATTCAATCGGTGTCAATTTGACCGCCTCTCCATGAACGGCAACCTCCTTCGCCGCCGGATCAAGCGTCAGCCCGTGCAAATCAATAACTCTCGCTCCACCTTCATACGTGCCAAGCGTGACGTAGCGTCTAAGCTGCGACTTCACCCGGGCAATCAGCTCCAGCGGATTAAACGGCTTTGTCACATAGTCATCGGCGCCGACCTGCAGTCCGAGAATTTTATCAATGTCCTCACTTTTCGCACTAAGAATAATAATTGGGATGTTTTGCTTTTCACGAATCTTAAACGTTGTCGCTATCCCATCGAGCCGGGGCATCATCATATCAAGAATGATCAAATGCACGGTCTGCTCATTCAGAACATCAATCGCTTCAATCCCGTCCTTCGCCTGAATGACTCTCATTCCCTCGTTGCGCAAATAGATCTCGATGGCATCGCGAATCTCTGTTTCATCATCAACGACTAATACCGTGTACGGCTCCATTTCCGTTCTCCCCTTTCCTGTCTAACGTAGTATAGCATGTCTCTCTTTTCCCGCTCACTCAGTATAAACAGGAAATCTTAACATCTCCTTACTGAATTTCTTAAGAATTTCTTAACATTACAAGCTGGAAGAAAGAAGCGGCGTACGTAACCGTTACAACTTTTCAAAGGTGGCTAAAAACGAGATTCTTTTAGACATCCGCGAAACGCCATTCCTTGAATTACCCCCAAATTTTTATTCTTCTTATCTAATAGAGGGGCGTGTGACAGGCGACAAAATGTTTTACAGTTATTGGTTTTACTAAAAAATTTTTCATCATTAAATAAATTTATAAAATTAAAAATATTGACTTTTATTTAATTAAATAATAAACTCAGTTTTGTAAACGCTTTCTTTATACTCCTTTTTTTAACTCAATTTCCGTAATTGATCTTAAATGTAAGCGAGTTTTTAGAAAGCGTTTTCTATTTTGATAAAGGGGGACTACTATGAAAAAATTTGTTGCTAGTTTATTCTTTGTATGCTTCATTCTGCTGTTAGCTGCCTGTGGGGGTACAGAATCAACTTCCGATGACGGAGCCGGAGAGCCGGCTGACACGGAAGAACCAGCTGAAAATGGAGAAGACACAACAACGGAAAGCGAATCGGAGACATCATTCCCTGAACAAAACATTACATTAATTGTTCCTTTTGATGCCGGAGGAGGAACCGATGCGACGGCAAGAGCCCTCGCCTCTGCCGCCGAAAAGCATCTTGGCGTCTCGGTCGGCGTTGTCAACCGCACCGGCGGTGGCGGAGCGGTCGGTATGTCTGAAGGAGCCAATGCTGCTCCTGACGGTTACACGGTGACGATGGTCACGGTTGAGTTAGCGACCCTGCCTCACTTAGGTCTTGCTCCGATCACATATGAAAATTTCGCAGGAATTGGCCAAATGAACTTTGACCCGGCGGCGGTCACTGTTCCGGCTGATGCCCCTTACGATACATTGGAAGAATTTATTGAATATGCAAAAGAGAATCCCGGCCTGCAAATGGGGAACTCCGGTACCGGTTCAATCTGGCATCTTGCCGGCGCTTCGATCGAACAAGCGACAGGTACTGAATTCAACCACGTTCCGTATGATGGAGCGGCGCCTGCTGTAACGGCATTGCTTGGCGGACATATTGACGTCGTCCCGGTCAGCCCGGCGGAAGTATTGACTCATGTCGAGGCTGGCACATTGAAGACGCTTGCCGTCATGTCGAATGAGCGCTCACCTGCCATGCCTGATGTTCCTACGTTTGCCGAACTAGGCATTGATGCTGTCGCTGTGGGACCTTGGCGGGGACTAACTGTGCCAAAGGATACACCGCCAGAAGTAATTGAAGTGTTAACAGAGGCGTTCAGTAAAGGAGCACAGGAAGAAGAATTTATCGAGTTTATGGATAACAACGGCTTAGGAATCGTGATCCTTGATGGACCGGAATTTGAGGCGATGATGCAGGAATCGCATGATTTCTACGGAGAACTAATTCCGGAGCTTGGCCTTAACGAATAAGCTCCTTAGTAGCAGCTCACAATCGCATGACATTCCACTGATTACAGGCGGCTCCAGGCATGTGTCCATCCTGCCGGGCCGCCAGCTATTTCTTTTTGATATGAGGTGATCATATGACAAAAGCCAATCATGATGTGATAATCAGCATTTGTGTAATGGGGTTCGCAGTCTTCTTTTTTTCTCTTACTTTTCAATTTCCGACCGGCAATCCACAGGATATGGGGCCTGCCTTCATGCCGAGAGCCTATGCCATTATGATTATGATTCTTGGTCTATTGCTGTTCTTTAAAGGATTAAAAAGCGGACCGCAAGCCGGGAAGAAAGGTACGAAGCTCATCTTACTGACAATTGGTTGGCTTTTTATTTATATTTTCTTCGTGCCGATTATTGGTTTCTATATCATGACACCACTCTTTCTGTTTGTATTCCTGTGGATCGTCCGTGAGCGCCGCCTCATCCCGCTGCTCGCTATTCCACTTTTCACAACTGTCCTTATCTTTTTCTTTTTCAAGCAGCTTCTCAATGTTCCGATTCCGGCAGGGACGTTATTTTAAGCAGTGAGAGAAGGCAAGTTCTCGTCCGAACTTTGCATGGAATGATTCTCCACCTTAATTCCGGCTCCCGCTCTCTCGCCCGTCACGGACTTGTGGCAACTGTCGCCATTTGCCAATAGGTCAAAGCTAGTTTTTGTCTCAAGCTCACTTGCAGAACGGGCTCACTGCTTCATTTTCGGCTTGGAACAGGCTGCTGAGACAGCCCCATTATGTTAAGGAGGGATCACATGGACTTATTTATTCAAGGCTTGAGCAACATTTTTACGATTCAGGTACTCGCTATCCTCCTGCTTGGATCGGCTGTTGGAATTTCAATCGGTTCACTGCCGGGGCTGACAGCGACAATGGGGGTTGCCTTGATTTTACCGATTACATTTGGAATGGAGGCCGTCACCGGTATTCTATTACTGGTCGGCGTTTATTTTGGCGCGATTTACGGCGGCTCGATCACAGCAATCCTTTTGCGAACGCCGGGTACCCCTGCCTCTGCGGCAACGGCAATTGAAGGCTATGCGCTTTCCCAAAAAGGCTATGCCCAAAAAGCGCTGACGGTTGCGACTTTATCTTCTGTGACAGGCGGCATCCTCAGCGTTCTTGTGCTAATCTTAATTGCGCCGAAGCTAGCCAGTTTTGCTTTGCAATTCAGCGCGCCGGAATCTTTCGCGCTGGCCTTCTTCGGCTTATCGATTATTTCAAGCATCTCCGGAAACTCCCTTGTGAAAGGATTAATTGCCGGCTTTGTCGGCTTACTCATTGCCACGATCGGCCTTGACCCGATGGGAGGCTTTCCGCGCTTTACGTTTGACAGTCTTAATTTAATGAACGGGGTAAACTTCATTCCTGTAATGATTGGCCTGTTCGCCGCGGCGACCGCCCTGGAATCGCTGGAAGATCTCTTTTCCGCTTCAACGAAGAAAGTGAGCGATACGCTGAAAAAAGCCAAATTAAAATGGGTGGAGTTCCGCTCTCTCACGGTTACGATTTTGCGATCCTCAGCGATCGGTACCGGCATCGGGATGATCCCGGGAGCCGGCGGCGATATCGCTGCCTTTGTTGCTTATAATGAAGCAAAACGGTTCGCGAAAAAAACCGACCAATTCGGGGAAGGTGAAATCAAAGGAATTGCCGCACCTGAAGCGGCCAATAATGGCTCGACGGGAGGAGCGATGATTCCGTTATTAACATTAGGAATCCCCGGCGACGCTGTCACCGCCGTTATGCTCGGCGCCTTAATGGTACAAGGCTTACAGCCGGGACCATTGCTGTTTGATACGAATGCCGAGCTCGTCTATACCCTCTTTGTCGGGATGCTTGCAGCCAATTTAATTATTTTGTTGTACGGAATGCTCGGTATTCGCTTATTTACAAAGGTGCTGCTCGTTCCAAAAACATTTCTCGCGCCGATTATTCTCGTGCTATGCGTCATCGGCTCTTATTCTTTAAACAACAGCTACTTTGACGTCTGGGTGATGCTTGTATCAGGAGTAATCGGCTATATTATGCTGCGCTATGGCTTCCCTGCTTCTCCGGTGATTCTCGCTTTGATCCTCGGACCGATGATGGAAGCGAACTTCCGGAGAGCGCTCGTCATGTCCGAAGGAAGCTACAGCGTCTTTTTCACCCGGCCGATTTCAGCCACACTAATCATACTTGGGCTGTTTACGTTGCTAACACCATTGATTAAAAGCTGGTATCAAAACAGACGGCTTGACAATAAGCAGTCACTCGATCTCTAACAAAAAAGGATGCTGACCATCCCTCTCGCAATGAGCGATTGAGATAGCTTACAAGACAGAATCCGTTACTCGTGAGCAGGAGGACAAACTAGACCTCCTGCTCACTTTGCTTTCATGCCCCTTCGTCATCCTCCCAAAACAGTTCATCCAATGTGCGGGAAAGCGCTTTGCAAATAGCAAGACAAAGGCTGAGGCTCGGATTATACTTCCCGAGTTCAATCAGCCCGATCGTTTGTCGTGAAACGCCAACGATTTTGGCAAGCTGCTCCTGTGATAAATCCTTTTCGACGCGCGCCATTTTCAATTTGATATTCTTCACGGTTGATCACTCTCTTCATCTTCCTCAAGCTCCCGCTCAATCGCCCGCTCGCTTCTTTTTAACGCAGCCTGATGGGAGATAACTAAAATGAGAACAAGCACTGGAACATACATAATCAAGGACGCTAAAAAGACGATTCCAAAATAAGAGAGGCTTTGAGCCGCTCCTTCTCCATAAACAATCGCGCTGCGAATGCCAAAAAACAGCGCGATCGCCACGCCAACCGCTAACCCTATGATGACATTCTTTTTATTCATCGACAGCCTGCTTTCCCGGTCATGAAGCTCTACTTCAGCAGAAAAGACACCAAGATTAGCCGACCTCACGACATAATAAACGCCCTGACTAACTAAGATAACAAGCTCCGCCACAACCTCCCCTGGCTGAAATCCATAAATAATCGTTTTTACGACGATGGAGCCGATACAAATAAGCAAGACTAGCATGTAAATCTCACGGTAAATTTTATTTTGTAAATGAACGATCCTTTCATCGACGCTGGCGCTTCCTTTAAACAGGTTCATTACGCTCACACTCATTTCCTTTAAGATACTCATATTATATAATATATTCATCTTTTTGCAATATATATATGTCATTTTGTATTATAAAATAGTCATCAGCCGATTTATCATAATCGACTGATGACTTTGTACGTTCTTATTTAAACACCGGAATAGGCGAGAAATCCGCCGTCAACCGGGACTGTAATCCCTGTAACAAACCCGGACATATGCTCGTCGACCAACCAGAGCAATGTACCGAGCAAATCCTCGGGCTTGCCGAAACGTTTCATCGGAGTGTGAGTAATAATTTTCTCCGAGCGCTCTGTTAATGAACCATCCTCATTCGTTAACAGCCGGCGGTTTTGCTCGGTGAGGAAGAAGCCAGGCGCGATCGCATTGACACGCACGCCAGCCGGTGCAAGATGAACGGCGAGCCATTTCGTGTAATTTTCCACCGCCGCCTTCGCGGCGCTGTAAGCCGGGACCTTCGTCATCGGGGAAGGTGCGCTCATCGATGAAATGTTGATCATTACCGCGCCCGGACGGTTGATCATCCGTTTGCCGAACACCTGGCTCGGGATAACCGTGCCGATAATGTTTACGTTAAAGACGAACTCAAATCCATCTCCCGTTAAATCAAAAAAGCTCGTTACATCCTCATTCCCGATATCCTCAGGCTGCAATGTTTCCTTCGTCGTCGTCCCCTGCGGATGATTGCCACCTGCTCCGTTGATTAAAATATCACACGGTCCGAATGCTTCATAGACAGCAGCCTCAGCGGCCTGAACGCTTTTGACATCCGTCACATCACAAGAAACGGCCAGCGCCGTCCCCCCTGCCGCCACAATATCATCGACAACGAGCTTTCCTTTTTCTGCACTGCGATTTAAAACCGCGACCTTAACTCCCTGACGGCCGAGCTCTCTTGCCATCGCTCCACAAAGCACCCCGCTGCCCCCTGTAATCACTGCCACTTTTCCAGCTAAATTTTCATTTTTCATTCGCATGACTGCTCCCCCTTAAGCTGACTCAGCGTATCCCAGATTCCCCATACATACATAATCCCTAGCGCCCGGTCATAAAGGCCGTAGCCCGGGCGGCACTGCTCATCCCAAATATGACGGCCGTGGTCGGGGCGCGCGTAGCCTTTGAAATTCATGTCATGATACGCTTTAACGATACTCGTAATATCAACGGTGCCATCCTTTGTCCGGTGAGACGTTTCAATAAAGTCCCCATTTTCAAACAGTTTCACATTGCGAATATGGGCGAAAGCAATTCGGTCACCAAACTCCTTAATCATCTTTACCAGATCATTCTCGCCGTTCGCGCCGAGCGAGCCGCTGCATAAGGTGACCCCATTGGCCGGGCTATCGACCAGCTGCAATATTTTGCGGATATTTTTCTGATTGGTGACGATCCGCGGCAGGCCGAATACAGACCATGGCGGGTCATCAGGATGAATTGCCATCGTTATACCATATTTCGCCGCGACGGGAACGACTTCCTCTAAGAAGTAACGCAGATTTTCCCATAAATCCGCCTCGGTAACCCCCTGATAACGCGCAAACAGCTCCGTCAAATATTTCAACCGTTCAGGCTCCCAGCCGGGCATCGTAAAATCTTCATGCTTCGTTATTTGCTTTACCAACTCCAATGGGTCCATATCGTCCAGCTTCGCCCTTTCATAAAAAAGGCCGGTCGACCCATCCGGATGCGGTTCAAAAAGGTTCGTGCGCACCCAATCAAACACTGGCATAAAATTATAGCAAATCACCTTAACTCCGACTTGAGCGAGACGTTCAATCGTGATCTTATAATTTTCGATATACGTATCCCGTGTCGCTGCCCCCAGCTTAATATCCTCATGAATATTCACGCTCTCAACGACGTCAATATGTAAGTTGTACTTTTCAGCCTCCTGCTTGATCTTCAGCATCCGTTCAAGCGGCCACGCTTCTCCGGCCGGGATATCATGAAGAGCCCAAGCGACTCCTTCCACCCCTGGAATTTGCCTTATATGGTTCAGCGGAACCGTATCGTTTCCCTCACCAAACCAGCGGAATACCATTTTCATCTGATGTGAACCTCCGTTCTAGTGAGCTTCCAGTAAATAGGAATGAATATTGTGAAAGCAAATATTTTCAACAAGCTCTCCTAAAAAAGCGTAATCATCAGGGTATTCTCCATTTTCGACCCAATGACCAATCAGGTTGCAGAGAATCCGTCTGAAATATTCATGCCTTGTGTAAGACAGGAAGCTCCTGGAATCCGTCAGCATACCAACAAAGCTGGAGAAGACGCCGACATTAGCGAGAATTTTCATTTGCTCTTCCATTCCGTCCCGCTGGTCGTTAAACCACCAGGCCGTGCCAAATTGAATCTTCCCCGGCCTGCCTCCTTGAAAATTGCCGGCCATTGACGCGACCATATAATGATCACGCGGGTTCAGGTTATAGAGAATCGTTTTCGGAAGCTCATCCGTCTGATCAAGTGTATCAAGCAGCCGGGCGAGGTCTTCAGCATACGTAAAATCGGCAATTGAATCAAACCCGGCATGCGCCCCTACCATCCGCTGCATTTTCGTATTCGTTCTCCGCAAAGCGCCAATATGAAACTGCATCGCCCATCCTTTTTCCGCATACATTTTTCCGAGCGCCAAAAGAGTCGCTGTACGCAGCTTCAATGCTTCTTCGGCAGTCAGCTGCCGGCTCACAATCCGCTTTTGAAACAGCTGCTCGATTTCCTGCTCCGTTGCTTGCTGATAGAAAGGCTGATCAAGGCCGTGATCTGACAAGCGGCAGCCTGCATCATGAAAATAGGCGACCCGCAGCTCCAAGGCAGCAATAAAATCGCGGTACGTTGTAATCTGCATGTCAGTGACCGCTTCAAGCTTGTGCAGCCAGTCGTCAAAGCCGGCCAATTCAATTTGCAGCGCCTCATCCGGCCTGAAAGTAGGTAATACACTGACCTCAAAGGATTGATCCTCTTTCAACTGCTTATGATATTCCAGCGAATCAACCGGATTATCCGTCGTGCATAATGCTTTGACGTTGAATTTTTGAATCAATTCCCGCGCGGAAAAGGATGGCTTCTGCAAAAGCTCGTTGCATGTCTGCCAAATCAATTCCGCATTGGCGGGGGTTAAAATCTCCTCAATACCAAAACAGCGCCGCAGCTCTAAATGAGTCCAGTGATAAAGCGGGTTCCCTATTAAATGGGGGACGGTTTCAGCCCATTTCTGAAACTTTTCCCTTTCATCCTTCTCTCCGGTAATATACGCTTCTTCAATACCACGGGCGCGCATCGCCCGCCATTTATAATGGTCATCACTTAGCCACGCTTCCGTTATCGTTTGGAACTGTTTGTTTTCCGCAATGTCTTGTGCCGATAAATGACAGTGATAATCAAAGATCGGCATCTCCTTCGCAACATCATGATAGAGCCGTTTCGCGGTCTCCGTTTCTAACAGGAATTCCTCGTCCATAAAGGTTTTCATTTGCTCACCCCACTTCATTTATCTCATTAACAATTCCGGCAAAAACATGACAATCTGCGGGAAAATCGTCATTAACGCAATCAGCACAATCACCGCCAGTAAAAAAGGAGTAGCCGATTTTATATAATCCGCAACTGAAACCCCGGTTAACGAACATACCGTATACATCGTCACCCCTACCGGCGGAGTCATCCCTCCCATCGTGACAATCGTCATCATGATGACGCCGAAATGAACCGGGTCGACGCCGATACTAGTCACGACCGGCAGCAGAATCGGAGTCAGAAGAATCGTATTCACCGTGCTTTCCATCACCATGCCGGCAAGCAATAAAAACAGCAGAACAATCAACATGATGATCACCGGATTTTCCGTAATGCCTAAAAGGGTATTGACCGTCGTCTGCGGAATTCTGGCAAACGTAATCGCATAGCCTAAAATCGAAGCCGCAGCAATTATCAGCATGATGACCCCGTTATCTTCGACCGTATCCTTCAGCACCGTGCGCATGCTTTTCTGATCAAGCTCGCGATAGACGAACTTCCCGATAATGAAAGCATAGACGACAGCAAAGGCGCCCGCTTCAGAAGGAGTAAACACGCCAAAACGGATTCCGACAATTAAAATAACCGGAAAGAGCAAGCCCCAAAAGCTTTCTTTAAAGGCGACCGCGACTTCCTTAAATGTCGCCCGCCGCGGCCGATCAAGGTCGTAATCATTTTTCTTGGCGATCACGAAGGCGGCGATCATTAAGAGCAATGTCATCAAAATCCCCGGAACGATCCCGGCAATAAACAGCTGTCCAATCGAAACCTGACCGACAAACCCATAGAGAATAAGCCCAATGCTCGGTGGAATCGTCGCCGTAATTAAAGCACTGACGGCAATGACAGCAACCGAGTAACCACCGGAGTAGCCTTTTTGCATCATTTGCGGCGCCAAAATTCGACTTTGCATCGCCGCATCGGCATTGGCCGAACCGGAAATCCCGCCCATTAGCGCACTAAGAACGATTGAGACGTGTGCCAGGCCGCCAACCAAATGGCCGGTGAGCGCGTTGGCAAACCGGATCAGACGCTTCGTAATCCCGGTCGCATTAAGCAAATTCCCTGCGAGAACAAAGAATGGAACGGCCAGAAGCGGGAAGGACTGTGTTCCCGACACAAAGCGCTGTATTGCTAGGTTAATAGGCAAATTTGGTTCAAGAATAAAAAAGAGCAAACCGGAAATCCCAATCGTAAAAGCGATCGGCATATTCAGTAACAATAAAACCACAAAGACTATCACGACGATCAGCATCCCGGCACCTCCCTGCAGCAAGCCTCTGCATTCAAATGACATCTCTTATTCATCATCTCTACCTACTTTACGATTCCGCTGCGCAGACAGCGCCCGGCTCCATTTAAAAATAAGTGTCAGCAGCATCAAAGAACAGCCAACCGGAATCGCCGTTGTAATATAGGAATAGCTCAACGGCAAGTTTTGAATCGATCGCAATGAGTGATGCAGACTATGCTGAAAGCCATAATAAATCATGAAAATCAGAAACGCTCCCACGAGGAGATCCATCAGAACCGCTACGGCGATTCTCACCTTCTCCGGCAGTTTTTCCGTCAGAATATTAACGCCAATATGCCGGTTGTTCCGCAATGCCTGATTTGCCCCGAGAAAAATAATCCAAATAAAGAGAAGCTGGGCCATTTCGACTGACCAGGCAACAGGAAAGCCCCCCCATCTAAATACAGCTGCAAAAAATACTAATCCGACAACGGCGATTAATAAAAGCTTCGTCAGCTTTTCTTCTATTAAAATGATATATTTTTGCACTTTTAACATGAAGGTCACCTTCCCATTTCTCATCCTTACTCGTTTTCGCCCGGCCTTCTGCCGTTTTAATGCCCTAACAGCTCATTGATTTGCTCGCGCAGCTCGGCATAGCCTTCGAACTGCTCATACACTGTATCTGTCGCTTCTCTGAAAGGAGCGGTATCTACTTCGATAATTTCCATTCCTGCCTCAGCCATCATTGCTTCATACTCATCGAGTTGATCCATCACACGCTGCGAGGCAAACTCCCCGCCGGCCACAGCTTCCTCCAGCACAATCGTTTGATATTCCTCTGGTAAACTGTTAAACCATGTATCGCCAATCACGAGCCCTGTTACCAACTGAAAATGAGCGGTTTTCGATAAGTAATCAGCCACTTCATACAAACTTGCTCCGTGAGTGGCAGGATGCTGCGCCTCGGCGCCATCAATAACGCCCTGCTGAATTCCTGAATAAACCTCAGCCCAGGCCAGTCCGGTTGGGTTGGCTCCCATCGCCTCAATTGATTTTAGAAAGACGTCGGCGCCAATCGTCCGAATGCTTAATCCATTCAAATCGGCAGGCTCATGGATCGGCTTATTCGTCACCATATGACGGGCACCCTGGTACCAGTTCATCGACAAAATTTTCAAATTGTGTTCAGCCGCCAAATCATCCGCCCAGCCCTGAAACAAGTCGGATGTGGTCACCGTCTTGATTTCCTCGTAATCTTCCAGCAAATAAGGCCCTTGCAAAATTCCCATCTCATGATTAAAATCGGCCATGATGCCGGCATCGGCCACCGTTCCGACGTTTGCACCGGCCATCGCCTGCTCTTGAATTTCCGCCGTATCACCTAATTGCGAGTTTGGATAAATCTCGACCGTTAAGTCTCCGTTTGTACGCGCTTCCACATTGTTTTTAAATTCAACCAGCCCTTCATAGATTGGATCATTTTCTGTCACAACAATACCAATGTTTAATGCATAGCTTCCCTCTTCGGAGCCTTCAGATCCTCCTGAATCCCCTGTCGCATCCCCTCCTGAGCTTTCTTGATTGCCGCCGCAGGCAGCCAAAAGAAGTAAAAGAATCAAGCTTCCTAGAAAAAACGCTTTCTTCATCATCCTATTTCCCCCTTATGCTTGGTTTTGTCTATGACAAAGGAAATTCCATCCATGTCACCGCTTTCATATAATCGCATTCAAGCTTGTCTACCATAAAACACTTTTCTCGGCCGTAGCCTTGTAAAAATATTGCGGGTACTCCTGCATGAACTTGGCAAAATCAATTGATTGAAGCCCCATATGATCCGTCATAACTTGACGCGCTTGATCACGTTTATTCTTTCTCATGCTGTCGATAATTTGCTCATGCTGTAATAAAAGTGTTTCCCAATGATAGTTCGAAGCAAGGCTAAGCATCCGGATACGATTCAGGTTGAACATCATTCCCTGCATATAATCCCAGACACGCAGCTTGTTACATGCTTCAAAAATCGTTTTATGAAAATCCTGATCGTACTCGAAGAAATCCTCATACCGCTTTTCGGCGATGCTGTTCTTTTGCATTTGCAGATTCTCCTCAAGCTTGACCAGCATCTCTTCGGAAACATGGTCAAATGCCAATTCAACAGTGGCAATCTCTAATGTTGCCCGCATGTACCTCGCCTCTTCCACATGCTCTGGATCAATCAACGAAATAAACGAGCCGCGCTGCGGATAGACTACGATCAGCCCTTCCTGCTTAAGCCGCAAAAACGCTTCCCTGACCGGAGTCCGACTGACATTAAGCTTTTCTGCAATTTTGTTCTCTGTAATTTTTTGTCCTGGAACTAAATTGAACTTCACAATCTCGTTTTTGATAATGTTGTACACGTTTGTTTGCACGGTATTCGTATTCTCGTTATGAATCATGACAACTCCACCTTTTTTAGTTCCAAAATAACAGATGATTAGCAATTAATCTATTTGCATACTTGTATACTACAATACATGTATTCCAGATGTCAAAACATTTTCGCAATTTCGATCAAGTTTACTTGCGTGCATTTTGGTATTCTACAAATGAAGGAGGGTGGATATGAAACATGACAGTACGGTGAATAAAGCGATTTACTACATTGAAACCAACCTTGATTGGCCATTGACATTAAACGTGGTCGCCACTCATGGAGGCCAATGCAAAACTTCCTTTTTTGTATCTCGAAGAAGAGTAATGGCTCCGCGCGTTGCGCGCCTTGCTTCGAGAAACCCACTCATAGCAAGACTTTCAAACCCAGGCAACGGCTACGCCCATTACGAAAAAGCTGCTGAAAAGGTAAAAATCGTACTTTTTCAGCAGCTTTCTCATTTTCACCGGATTTTTCAGCAGGCACTCGGCTACACAATCAGCGACTATATTCGCTTCAGGAGACTCGCCCAGGCCGCTAGTCTGCTGATTCAGAGCGACAGGAAAATTCTTGAGCTCGCCTTTGATTTTCAGTTTGAATCACAGGAAGCTTTTACGCGAGCCTTCAAAAAAGTGTACCGGCTTCCACCTGGAAAATATCGAAAACTCATGACCCCGCTTTTGCGGCAAAAGGAGGAAACAACGATGACTCAGGCTAAACAAGAACCGATAAAGGGCTGGTTCCTTAGCGGCAGCACACCGTACAGCTATGAAATGGGGATCGATCACAAAGTCTACCATCATGGGCGCTCGGCGGGTTACTTGAAGTCCTTGGCTAGGCAAGAGGTTAGCGGTTTCGCTACGATGATGCAGGAGTTCAGAGCAGATGCTTATCGGGGTAAACGCCTCAAGCTGTCAGGATTTTTGAAAACAGAAAATGTTGAACGGTTTTCCGGACTGTGGATGAGAGTCGATGATGCCTCTTCAGACATCCTCCAATTTGATAATATGAGCAACCGTCCGCTGAAAGACAGTCAGAACTGGAACCATTATGCGATTGTACTTGATATTCCCGACACAAGCGCCGTCATTTCATTCGGTGTCCTCTTAGAAGGAAAAGGCTGCATTTGGGTAGACAGCCTGAAGTTTGACGTGGTGTCCAGCCAGGTTCCGACGACGAATCTTGATTTTGCGGAATCCTTACCCGATCAGCCGGTCAATCTGTCATTTGAGGAAAGTGACTAAGCAAAAAAAGTCCGTACCGGGATTTCCTCGGTACGGACTTGGCGCAGGGCGGAACCACTGCCGGCGTTTATTTCGCTTACTTTCTCCCACATGCTTCGGTAAGCTTCGTAAAATTTATGTAATGGTTCATCTTGATAGCGGCTAGTTGCAAGAGTATCCTCCAAAACGCGACGGAGGTACTGGACATCACTTTCAATGTTAGCAGCGATTTGACTAAGCTGAGCTTTATGTTGTCTCTCTGCCACCTTCTTTAATTCTGTCTGAAAGCTCGTCAAATAACTTTCAAAGTCATAAACGAGATTTGAATGATCATTAAGAAGGAACAAAGCGTCCAAAAGATTCGATCTGTGCAACGTCATACTATCAACGAGTTGATGGATAGAATGTAGATGAAGATGTTCCTCCTCGGCATTGGCCGCATTCTCAAGCTCGCCAATTTCATCAACAATTCTATCTAAATAGTCAACTTGATGATAGAGCGTATAGGAATACATCTGACTCACTCTTTCTTTATAAAGAAGCAGTTCCTGTTCTGCTGGCTTTTTTTCATTGTAGAAATAGAGTGTGCTGATCATGAACAGCAAGAGTATGACAGACAAAACGAAAAGCGTTTTCTTCATTCCATTGTCCTCCAAAAAACGGTATTTCTACTAGTATATCAAAAAAATCGCAGCCAGGACCTTGATCAGCGTCCGGGCTGCTACTAGCTTTTCCGTTTGTTAGTAAAGCACATCAGCCTGTCTTTCCCGCCGCCATCTCACGACGATCAGGATTATGGCGCCGGTAATCAGGCAGCCATATAAGAGCGGCTGCATGTAGACCGGCAGCCAGAAAGTGGTCAAGTGCTCAAGCAAGTAGTCAAGCCCAATCGAAAAGCTGACAAAAGCAAGCGGCACCTGTACGCCGACCGCGCTAATATAATTTGGGACGACACTTGAAATAAAGAAGATAAGCAGCGTGAAAAGAAAGCCGAGTAAATAAACAGCGCCGATCGTCAGCGCGATATAATCACTGAACGTCAGATCAAACCAGGAAATCATCTCATAATTAAAGAATGAATTGATCGGCGCATCTAAAAACATGGCGGTGTTATTCCCGCGATAAAGCAGGAAGAGCGCCGCCAAATAAACTGTAATTAGCAAAAAGCTGGCGGTCAGAGAGGCAAAAAGCTTTGTAATCAGCAGCGGCCGCCCTTTCTTGAATGTATATTGCAGCTCGACGAGACGAGTGCGGCGATCCCGCAAATAGACCGGCGTCAGCAACACCATTAAACTAAGCAGGATCAACACCGTCGTATAAGTGATCAAAGAATTGTAATTAGAAAAAATTTCACCCGAGAAAATCGCCGTTATCTGCCCGCTGTCAATTAATTGCTGCTCCCGCGACTGCTGGGCTTCATTGTAATCATTTGACAGCGTACCAATCCTGCTATAGCGCTCGATCATATATTCACGTGCCTGCAGCTCCCAGAAAAGATCCACTCCCTCGTCAAACAGGAGCCGGCTGCTAAGCTCATACTCTCCCTCAACGGAACGGTTTCTAAAATCGGCATAGGTGCCCATTCCGGCTTCAACGTATTCGGGGCGCGCCTGCAAAAATTGATCGGCCTCAGTGACCCGTTCTTCATATTTTTCCTGGAAATGAACGAACTCCTCCTCATCGAAAAACCGGCCATAATCCTCCCTCATCTCGATTAAAACAAGATGACTGTCGCCGTTCGGTCGGCCATTTGGAAAGTGGTCGAAATAAAAGCTGATAAACAGCTGATAAAATAAGGAGGCGACAATGAAAAGGAGCAGCATGATTTTCCAGGTAAACAACTTCTTAAGTTCATATAAAAAAATCCTCATCAGTTTCTCCTTTTATAGATTGGATTTGCCAAAGCGTTTCAGTGCAAAGATTGAAGCAAGAGCTACTATAATCGTCCAGCTGAGAATCGTTGCCTGTTCATAATAGGAAAAGATCGTTAATGTTCCATTGCCCGTCCACCATATATGCGGGTTAAGAATGAGCGTAAAGGGAGTAAACATCGTGACAAACAATAGATTTGACGATGTCGGGACAATGCCGGGCAAAAGCACCACTGCGCCAAAGATAATCGCAAATGTAAGAAAGACGAGATAGCTGTTGCGAATAAAAAGAGCAAGCACAGCCGTAAAAGCAGTAAACAGCAGCTGGCAAAGATAAACAAGCACTATGGAAGCCAATAAATATTCCGCAAATGACAGGCTCCACCATGAAAGATAGGTCATTCCTGATTCACTGTTGAACTGGCTGCTGATCGGCACATGCCAAAGCCCGCTGTAATCAAACCTGAGAAAATACGCCGCCAAGGTCGAGCCGATGAGGATGGTGGTGACAAGGAGGCTTGCTCCGAGCGACACGAGCAGCTTGTCCAGCTGCAGCCGTCTGCCCCTTTTCGTCGTATAGGTCACAAAGGCGGTGCGGTTTTCAAATTCATACGTCAGCAAAAAGCCCGTCATCAGGACAATGAGAATCAGCGATTCATTAAGCAGAGAGCGGAAAATGGTTTGAAATAAAGCGGCGTGCATTTCATACACTTCGCCGTAAAAAAACAGCGTATTCTGTTCCCCGGCCTCGCCCGCCTCTCTTTCCCGTTCCGCCAATGCCCGGTACTGCTGCCTGATCGTCTCCGCCGCTGTACCGCTAAGACCGTACTTCATAATCTCCCCTTCGGCAATTTCGTCCATCGCAATGGATTCAGCGCCTTGCTCAAGCTCAACCGCCGCCTGGTAATACGCGTCTTGGACGATCCACTCAAACCAGCGCGCTTTCTCCGCTTCCCCCGCCAGCTCCAGATCGGCCAACGAATGACCCGTTTCCTCCTCCAACAGAAGCTGTTCTTCATCAAGATCTGCTTTCCACTGAGCGAGCATCGTCTCATCAATTTGATAGCCGTATTGATCAACGAGCGTATTTAGCAGAGCCAGCTCATCCCGGTCCTGGGGCATCGTCAAAATCAAATAAAGATTGAAGGCGATAAAAAGCAGCATAAGCAAAGGAACGACAGGGGCGCTGACAATCTTCTTCCATTCCAGCAGCCAAATCCTCATTGTTCGACCTCATCACGATAAATGTAAAGAAAGACGTCCTCAAGCGTCGGCGCGGCTGCCTTCCATTCAGGGCGCGGCTGATCCTCGCAAATAAAGCGCACCTTCATCTGCCCTTCCTCCTGCTTTTCAGCGAGAGAAATATATTGCTGGCGGAAGGCCGGTGCCTGGGCAAATTCAATCGTGGTTTCATATACTTTTCCGGCGACAACGTGACAAATCTCAGCGATCGGCGCTTTATAGAGCACCTGCTTGTCCTTGATCATAATAATTTCATTGGCGATCGATTCAACATCGGAAACAATATGAGTCGAGAGGATGACGATACGATCACGGGCAAGCTCCGACATCAGGTTACGGAAGCGCGCCCGCTCTTTTGGATCGAGGCCGGCGGTCGGCTCATCGAGAATCAGAATTTCCGGGTCATTGAGCATCGCCTGGGCGATCCCGACGCGTTGCAGCATCCCGCCTGAAAATTTTTTCAGCCTTTTATTGGCGACGTCTTTAAGCGCGACCAGCTCCAGAAGCTCCGCAATTCGCTCATCGGCCTGTCTCGCCTCTACTCCTTTCAAGGCTGCCAAATAGCGTAAATACTGCTTTGGCGTATAGTTTTTGTAATAGCCGAACTGCTGCGGCAAATAACCGAGCACCGCGCGATATTTTTCATCAAGCTTCCTTATATTTTCGCCTTTATAGCGGATTTCGCCACGATCCGGAAACAGCAGCGTGACGAGCATTTTGATCAATGTCGTCTTGCCGGCTCCGTTTGGGGCAAGCAGTCCGTACACCCCGTTGGTGAATTCAAGATTAATATTTTCCAGCACTTTCATGTCACTGAAGCTTTTCTCAACCTGGCGAACAGCCAACATGTTACATCACGCCCTCTCGTTTTCGTCCAATCATTTTCTTTAATGAAGCAACATACATTCCCGCGCTCGCAACAAAAAGAAGCAAATAAATAACAACGGGAATCCGGCTGAGAAACAACTGATAAAACTCAGCACTGTACCCCGCCAGCAGCAGATTCATGACCACCCAGCCGGCAGCGAACCCGTATTTCGTCAAACGCGAACGTAAAAAATAAACAACATAAAGCGAAAAGCTTGAAAACAGGAACAAAGCAACCGTCGAAATAAGAAGGGCAAAGAGTGGATTAATTCCCGAAAATGGCGCCACGATGGCAATAATAACGGCATTTCCAAATAAAGAAACAAAGCTGAACATCAGCATTTTAAACGCGGTCAAATCGTAGAAGCTCCACTTGCATACCATTTCTACCTCATACGTCTGATGCTCGTACACCTTTAAAAAGGAAAGAAGACAGCTCAAAATATACAAAAGCGGCGAGGTAATAAAGAGAAATGAATAAAGATGAGCATCTGTCCGCAAAATCGAGCTTTGCCCGCTGATTCCAATAAAGACAAGCAAGGTGATCGCGGTGAAAAATAAGAAAAACAGCTCTGTTCGATTATGAAACAAATGGTTGAAGCCAACCTGCTGATAAAGCTTAATCAAATGCCGGTAAAAGGAATCCTTTTCCTCTAGTCCCGTCGCAACAATTGCTTGAATCTCTTCCTTTATCTCCTGCTCAGCCGGATAATCAATCTCAAATTTGTTATCCTTCATGCGCTCCCTCCTTCCAAGCCTGTTTGACATACTTTTGCGCCGTGTAAAATTTCGTCTTCACCGTTGATTCAGGCAAATCAAGAACCTCCGCTATATTGCGAAACGTATACTCGGCAAACAGCTTCAGCCGAAAGATTTCCTGCGAACCGGCATCAAGCTGATTAACGACCGCCACCACCTTTTCCAAATCCTGCTGCTGCTCGAGCCTTATCGTGAAATCCTCTTCATCATTGAGGCTCTCCTCCTCAATCGGGTCGATCAGCTGATGGTATTTATAATATTTGGAGCGGTAGTAATCAATAATGCGATTCGTGGCCAGCCTGTACAGCCACGTGCGAAAGGAAGCTTTGCGCTGATCGAAGGTTTGAATCGATTGAAGGACACTAATAAAAACCTCCTGCGTCAAATCCATCGCCAGCTCTTTCTGCAACGTCTGCTTATAAAGGAAGCGGTACATTTCTTTATAATAGGAAGAAATTAATTCATTCGCCGCCTCTTTATCCTGTTTCCGCTTAATTTTTTTAATTAAAGCTGCTTCTTTCTTCATCCTGTCCACTCGCTTCTGCTTCGTTTTTGCTCCTCATGGATATATTCGTAAAGGAATAATAAATAGTTTTGACTTTCTAAATAAATTCCCTGAATACTTCTCTCAAAAGTTCTGCTAAGCATACCTTTATTGATCTTTTGACACAAGTTATCTTCTCATTTTCCAATATAGAAAACCGTTTGACCTTATCAAAAACAAAATTGTTTGAGAGATAATATTCATCTTTGACAGAATTAATTGACAATAATAAATTTTGATAATAAAATGTAATTAAATTTATCTTTGAATAAGTTTGGTAAGTTTAATTAATTAAGGAGGAATGTTATTTATGAGTAATAATTTCAGAGTCGGTTTAATTGTGCCCAGTTCTAACACGACAATGGAAACAGAAATACCTGCCATGCTTCATAACCGAATGAAGGAGCACCCAGAGACTTTTACCTTTCATTCTGCACGAATGAGAATGAAACATGTTAACGCCGAAGAATTAAAAAAAATGGACATAGATAGTGATCGTTGTGCCCTAGAATTATCCGATGCCCGGTGCGATGTGCTTGCTTATGCCTGCCTTGTCGCCATAATGTGTCAAGGTCCCGGATATCACCAAATCTCTGAAAAGCGATTGGCAAAGGTAGTAGAAGAAAATGCTGAGAGAGCTCCGATTGTTAGCAGTGCGGGTGCATTAATTACTGGAATTAAAAGATTAAAAGCAAAAAAGGTATCCATCATTACCCCCTACATGAAACCTTTGACAAATCAAGTTATTGATTATTTAGAAGCAAGTGAAATTGAAGTTATTGATTCCATTAGTCTCGAAGTCGCTGACAATCTGGAAGTAGGGAGGCTTGATCCCGTTCATTTAATTGATCATGCTGCCCGGTTAAATTGTAAGGGGGCAGGTGCTGTCGTTCTTTCAGCTTGCGTACAAATGCCATCCTTACCCTCTGTTCAAAAAGCTGAAGATCTTTTAGGAATACCGGTCTTATCAGCAGCAACCGCGACTGTTTATGAGATATTATCAAATTTAAATGTAGCGCCTATTGTTCCAAATGCCGGTTCCTTACTTTCCGGTACTATTAAATAAAGAGCACAGCGGGGTGCATACAGGGAGGGAAATCAATTGTCAGAGAAGGATTTGGAATTTTTCGAGAACAGAGGATTTGGAAAGAAGTTAGGATTTGGGACATGCTTATGTCTTATTGTTGTTGATTTTATTAATGGATTTACCGATGAAAACATGCCTATGGGCTCAAATTTAGATAAAGAAATCAAGAATACTAATGAGCTGATAAAGGTTGCCAGATTACAGAGTATACCTGTTATTTTTACGACAATTTCTTATTCGAATAGTTATTTAGACAGTAGAAACATCTGGAGAAACAAAATGGAAGGATTAAATACACTCCAAGAAGGCACAAGAGCTGTCTTAGTCGATGAAAGGCTGGATTATCAGCCCCAGGACGATTTATTAGTTAAAAAGTACGCCTCATCCTTTTTTGGAACAGATTTAGTCTCCTTACTTAATAACGCAAAGGTTGATACACTTCTGATCACCGGCTGCACGACAAGTGGTTGTGTGAAATCGACAGTAGTTGATGCTGTTCAGCATGGCTTTTGCCCGATAGTTGTTAAAGATGCTGTTGGGGATCGTTCAAAAGCTTCCCATACCCAGAGCCTGTTTGATATTGAGCAAAAATATGCAGATGTCATGACAACAAGTGAAATTATTGGGACATTAATCGATTCAGTAAATTCCCCGGCAAAAAATTCGTAAGGAGGAGAATATGAGCAAAGTATGCATTCATTTAACCCATGGAATTGAGGCGCCAACTCAAGCAGACCGTGCCTTCTTGATTGCCAGAACGGCTATCGAAGAAGGGCATCAAGTGTCTATGTTTTTAGCCGGTGCCGCTGTTAATTTGTTGAAGGATGAGCACTTAGATACCATACTTGGCTTCGGTCCGGAATTACGAAGCTACTATAACGCTATTATATCTGGTGGCGGCAAAATTTATTTATCTCAAATCTCTTGTGACTCGCGTGGTATTACATCGGCCGATTTGGACGGAAAAGAAGTGGAGTTGTCGCCTCCGAACAAACTTGTGCAACTCTCTATCGAAAGTGACTCCATGATTACTTATGGATAAACATATTTAAAAGAAGGAGTTGAAAGATCATGATAATTTCAAAGCAAAACGGTAAGTTAGTTTTAGTCCGGCAGGATGAGCATATGATTCATGCTGGGGAAATAACACAAAGATGGGGAAATGACTTCGTCGCTAAACCAGATCCGAATGACGCTGTAGTGATGGCCATTGGAAATCATGACGTTGGATGGACAGAAATTGACGACCTGCTCCCATTTGATCATGAGAAAAGCCGGCCGGTTAACTTTCTTGATGTCGACCTGAAACAACATGTGGATTTCTATGGAAAAGGATATCAGCAAATCGTAGAACAGAATAAGTATGCTGGTTTATTGTTAGGAATGCATTGGATTGGATTATACACTAGTCGTTTTGGTTACGATCCTACTTTTACTTACAAAGCACCGGCCGAATTAAAGCCCTTTATGCATCAAACCATTTCAGAGCAAGAAAAAAAATGGGTTGATATAAAACAGGAAATTTGGAATTTTAACCAGTCAAGACGCGAATTCGAAGATAACATTTGGTTACATTATGAACTGTTTCAAATTATGGATCGGTTGTCTTTGTTTATTTGCTTGAATGATCTAAATGCAAAAAGCAAAGTAGAGCTTGGTCCTGTCCGGTTTACAAAAGACGGGGATTACCACTTTTTATCTGTAGAATCCAATGGCAATGGTGAGATAAGTGTCGATCCCTTTCCATTCGACCGGGAATTTGAAGTTTCCGTTCCTTTGCGTCGAATTCCAGATGTCAATTATTCTTCTGAGAAACATTACAGAGAATCGTTCATCAGTACACCAATAGAAATCCTTAAAGCTAAGTTAGTCAGAAAGCGTAATTAAAATCAATTAAATTGTTAGAATTTTAAGATTATAAGGCACAATTAATCCTATAAATGGCCTTAGCCTGATACTGCCTTCGGGCTAAAGCCTTTTTATCTAGTTTCTCTTCTTCCTGAAAATATCGTTGTTCATTATGACTATTAGTGAAGATTAAAGAACGGTTGAAAGGAAAGTGATGTGAAGTTATCTGACAAATTATATTGACTAATAAAATATCGTAAACTATAATCCTAAATAGAAATAGTTAAGTTTGGAAGCTTTTATAAACTTATATAATCTTTATAAATGATTTATAAGATTTAATCAAATCATTTGAACCAACGTAAATATCAGCTTTCTCATCCTGATATTTATGAAAACAATTACCTTTAGGAGGAAATTTCATGAACACAATAGCAATTGTAGGGGGAGGCCCTATAGGATTAGCACTTGGCGTTGGATTAGTAAGAAAGGGGCTGAAGGTAGAACTACTAGAAAAAAGATCCTCTATTTCGACTTTTCCTAAAGCCTCGACCATCCATCCCCCAACTTTAGAAATTTTGGATGAATGGGGTTTATTTGAAAAAGCTAAAAAAATTGGAAGAGTTGTTGATCGAATTCAATATTGGAACCGAAAAACGGAGGAACTAATTGTAGAGTTACAGTTAAATCTTCTTAGAGATTACACTAAGTTTCCATATCGTCTTCATTTTGATCAGCAATTCCTGTCCCAAATATTTTTAGAGGCTTTGCAAAAGTCTCCTTTGGCTACGGTAAAGTTTGAAACAGAAGTAGTCGATGTTCACCATGATTCACATTCCGTTACGCTGACCACAAAGGAAACTGACGGGAAAATCACTCAACAATCCTTTGATTACCTCGTTGCCGCAGACGGCATTTCGAGCTCTGTTCGCGAAAAGCTGGGTATATCCTTTACAGGTCATACTAATCCTGCCTACCACTTGTTAATGGGGTTAAAAGAATATGAAATTAGCAATAGATTCCCCAATTTGGCCGGTGTAGCTATGTTTTTAGATAATGACGAGTGGGTCGACATGATTACAAACCCCGATATGCTGAAAGTTATTATTCCGATTTCCCATGACCGTACGGAAGAAATAACGAATGAGTTTATCCGAAATAAAATGACTGAAATTGGGATCGTCAAGGATGGATTTGATATTTATTACAAAACAATTTATAAAACACATCAATTAGTCGCGGACAGAATGAATGACGGACGGGTTGTTTTAATCGGTGATGCTGCCCATGTCAATATCGAATTTGGTGGAATGGGGATGAATAGTGGAATACACGACGCTTATTTACTTGTTGATAAGTTTGAAAGAATAAAACAAGGTGGCGACGCAGAGCAACATTTTAAACAATTTGCTGAAAGGCGAATGAAAATTAACAAAGAGGTCGTACAACGAGACACGATCAAGAACACGCAGTTGATTAAAGATATAGACACACATGAAAAACAACTTCGCCAACTTGCTGATAATGAGGCACTGGCTAAAAAGCACTTGCTCAGGACTTCAATGATTGAAGGTTTTAATATGATGTTTGAAGATATGAACTTCAATAGATAATTAAAATATTAGGAGGCACAATTATGTCCAAAAAATATAGAAAATTTAGATATATCCCTCTATTCACTCTTCTATTTTTGATTCTTTCTGCCTGCGGTACTAATAACGAAGAAGTCACCACAGAGGGGGAAACTCCCCCCAGTCAGGATTCCTCCGGGGAAATGGTTATTCAACTAGCTACCGTTGAGCCTGACGGCCACACCGTTACCGAAGGAGCATATAAATTCAAAGAACTCCTAGAAGAAAAGTCCGAGGGTACTATTACAGTTGAGGTCTTCCCCAATCAGCAACTGGGTTCAATGAGAGAACAAACGGAAATGACACAAATGGGGTCCATTCAAATGTCCATTGCTCCTGTTTCAACAGTCGGTAGTTTTGTCGAGGAGCTGCAAATCCTTGAATTACCTTTCTTATTTACCGAGGAAGACACGATGTGGGATGTATTGAATAATGAACCTGGTCAGCAACTTTTGGATACTATGGCCTCAGCAGACTTAAAAGGACTCGGGCTTTGGGCAGGTGGATTTAAACAAATGACAAGTAATATTGAACCAATCAAATCACCTGAGAATTTGAAAAATTTAAATATACGTGTTATACCATCAGACTCCTTGATTGCTCAATACGAGGCATGGGAAGCCAATCCGACTCCGATTGATTTTGCAGAGCTTTATACATCACTCCAACAAGGGGTTGTTGATGCACAGGAAAACCCTTTAATCACCATTTTAAAACAGAAATATTATGAGGTTCAGAACTATTTAACACTTACCAATCACGCCTATCAATTTCATGTCATGATGGCCAATGACCAGTGGTTTACGAATCTTGATAGCGATATCCAGGAGCTTATATTGGAAGCTGAAAAAGAAGCACGAGAATTTTCAACTCAAATGAATCAGGATCTAAATGAATCAAATTTACAAGAATTAATTGATAGCGGCATGGAAGTCAATACATTAGATGATGAGGGTATTCAAGAATTCCAGACTAAGTCTTTACCATTATATGAACGTGCTATTGATACTGAACAAAAAGAAACCATTCTAACAAGTATTCAGGAGGCACTCGCAGAACTGGAATAAACAAACAGCCTTAAGGGCTATTACTCCCGCCCTTAAGGCTTTCTATTATCCATTTAAAAGGAGGGGTTATGTATGAAATGGCTTAATTGGGTTGAAGATGGCTTAATTTCTATTTGTATGCTGGTAGCCGCTATTTTGATTTTATGCAATGTCGTTCTACGTATGTTTGGATACGGCATCTCTTGGACAGAGGAACTTGTGCGCTATTTAATAGTCTGGCTCACGTTTGTCGGATCCAGTGTATGCATTAGACAAGGTATGCACATTAGCGTAGATTTCATTATGCATATCCTCACTAATAGCTGGGTTAAAAAGACTTTAACAATTTGTCTCTCCCTTATTGCAATTTTATTTTCTCTGCTTTTTACGTACTTTGCCTTTAAGTTCTTCCTTCATTCGTTTCAAAGCAACCAGAGATCACCTTCTCTTAATATTCCAATTAGCTACATCTTTATTGTATTGCCTCTTTCCGGCTTACTGATGTTTTTCCGCTATAGTCAACAGCTATTTTTAGACGTCGTAAGAAACTAAACTGAGGAGGAGCTTGGAATGATTACTTTACTGATCGCACTTACTTTTATATTGTTAATTGTTGGAGCGCCTATTTATATTTCATTATTATTATCTTCGATGATCACAATGTTATTATTCACCAGCACAGACCCAATGGTGCTAATTCAACGGACATTTGGCGGGATTGATAAGTTTGTATTAATGTCGTTACCTTTTTATATCCTTGCAGCTAATGCAATGGATGTAGGTGGATTATCAAAAAGGATTTTACGTTGGGCCCAGGCTTTAGTAGGTTATTTACATGGCGGCTTGGCCATGACGGTACAAACAGCGGCAATGTTTTTTGGTGCTTTATCCGGTTCAAGTCCGGCTACTGTAGCTGCCATTGGGAAAATCATGTATCCGGAAATGCTAAAGCAGAAATATCCGAAATCCTTTTCGACCGGACTAATATTAGAATCAGGCTCTATATCTTTGATTATTCCACCTAGTATCACGCTTATTTTGTATGCTAGTGCTACAAATACTTCCGTCGGTTCATTATTTATGGCCGGGTTATCAGCAGGAATTATTTTCGGTTTAATCATTTTAATCTATATTTACGCAGTATCCAAAATCAAAAAAATTCCTAAAGGTGAACCATTTAATATTCCTGTATTGTGGCAGAGTACAAAAAATGCAGCATGGTCCTTAGGGATCCCTATCATTATTATAGTCGGTATTTCAATGGGTATCTTTACTCCGACTGAAGCAGCTGGCGTATCAGCTCTCTATGCTATCTTTATCGGAATGGCTGTTTATCGCGAAATTACTCTCAAAAAATTATTCTTAATCTGTAAATCCTCAGCAATTATGTCAGCGCAAATCATGATTTTAATCGGAGCCGCTTCCGCGTTTGGTTGGCTGTTGACAGTTGGACAAGGGCCTCAATTATTAGCTGAGTTTTTAAATTCCAATTTTAATTCATCCTTAATGTTCCTGTTATTTTTGAATATTGTTTTGTTGATACTTGGAATGTTCCTGGATGCTTCAATAGCCTTAATCGTTATCGCCCCTCTCGTACTACCAACTGCCATTTCGTTAGGGATAGATCCGATTCACCTTGGAATTGTCATGGTTTTAAATTTAGCAATCGGAACCTTTACTCCTCCCTTTGGATTGAACATATTTGTAGGAAAGAGTGTAATGGGGCTGGAAGTACATGAGATGATACCTGGTATAATGAGGTTTTTAATCGTGGCTCTTGCAGGGTTGCTCCTTATAACTTATTTACCAACCTTATCTCTGTTTCTGCCAAACATGATTTTTAATTAGCCGATTTATCTACTATAATGTAATGAGTTATACATCTTAAAATTCTAGTGTTATGATTAAACTAAGCTGTTCTAATGATGATGAGGCTAGCCTGCTTCATTATGGGAGGATGCATATGTACGATGATTTATTAAATATTTCTGAAGCAGCAAAAATGCTCGGGCTTTCTCCAAGTACTTTAAGAAGACTTGAAAAAGACGGTTTTGTTGAAGGTTATGGATTAAGAGTCATTTACACACCTGGGGGACAAAGACGATACGCTCTTGATGAAGTACAAAAGCTTTATACGAATAATGGGTTTTCAGGGGAATTGGGGGTCGGGAGCAAGCCAGCCCTTTTAATACGTGATCTTACAAATGCTTTTACAATGCCCTATTCACAATTGGTGTGTCAGCTCGATAATCAAATTGAAGTTGTCTCTAAGCTAATTGACCTGGCAACTCAACTCAGAGTCCCTGTCATTTTCAGCATTACCGTGTACGATCCGCAAATAAAAGCCTCAGAATTGTGGGGTAAAAAGTTTCCAAATATCCAATTGCTAGACTCCAACAGTAATTGGGTGCAAATTCATCAAGACTTGAGCCAAAAAAAATATGACTTTGTAAACAAGTTAGTCTATATTAGCGATTTCCATTCAGAATTGTTTCGTGATTTCCTGAAGGCTCAAGAAATAGATACCCTTATCATAGCTGGTACAACGACAAGTGGAAGTATTCGTGCAACAGCAGTAGATGCTCTCCAGTACGGTTATAACGTGGTTATCCCGAGAGAAGCTGTCGCAGATCGTTCAAATGCTATCCAAAACGTGACTTTAATGGATTTAAATGCTCGATATGCAGACGTAGTAAGTGTAGACAAAGTATTTCACTATCTAAAAGAAACAGATAAGTAGCCGTTTAGCTTCTTACCTGTTTTTTTAATCTAAAAGAAGAAGTCCTAGGTCGTCTCACTTCTATATATTCACCATTGAAAAACAATACTCAACCATTAGTATAAGCAAAAAGAGGATCTTAAATGAGATAGACTCTTCATTTTTTGATCCTCTTTATTTTTGCGTTTTCTCTTCTTATTCTTCAAATGCTACGACATTGCATGTTGCTCCACGAGCTCCCTGCACCTTCAACGGGAGCACTGACAGCTTTACTCGAGTTTGCTTGATTTCCCCGAGATTACACATCGCTCCAATATACATCACATCGGCTGAATTTAGAATATGTGGAGATGGAAAGTCCTCATATGCTTTTTCAAGAGAATAATTGGCAAGAAAGCGTTTTGCTTCGACTGACGGGAACGGATTGCGTTCCCAAGCCGGCTTTGAAGCCCACTGCGGCAACTGATACTTTCTACCTCCTCCCCAATATGGAATATCCGTGCCGACAAGCTCCGATTCATTTGTCTTCATAATCTCTACCAATTTTTCTGCAGCCTCCTTCGAAAAATGTGGCGCTGTCCGGGCATAATCATCACCTAGCTTGACCCAGTTTTCATTATCTCCCCATCCAGTACGTAAGATAATCGCATCGCCTTTTTCCAAGGTAACATTGGCGAACGCTTCCTCAACATCTGCCGCAAAAAGCTCATCATCGGCTTGACATGGCAATTCCACGACAACCGCATCTTTCATCATGAGAGTTTCCAAAGGCAGTTCATGGACTTTTGGGGCATTTGGATCCTGCATTGCCCGGATCATCAGCCTCGTTCCCGTCTCAGAAAACATTGTAATCATCGTTAGTTCATAACCGTTAAATGAATCAGACGTAATCGGAGTAGACTGGAATGGCACATCCCACGCCCACACGTTTCCTACCGGCATATAATCATACAAAGGTAAAGTTAAATCAATCCATTTTCCCATTTTTTCTTCCTCCTTAAATGTTGACTTTCTTTTATTTTTCAGGTAATTCGCAAGGCAGCTTAGCAAGCAGACCGCCATCTACGGTATGAACGCCTCCTGTAGCAAAGCTCGCCTTTTCACTACATAGAAAGACAGCGAATTCAGCAATTTCCCTGCTTTCTCCAAGCCTTCCAATCGGATGATCCTCTCCCCAGGCTTTTAACGTTTCATCTCCGTCGAAACGACTTGCTGACTTCACTAGCGCAGGAGTATAAATTGTTCCTGGACATACCGCGTTGACCCGTACACCTGCCTCGGCATGATCGATGGCCATCGCTCTTGTTAGGGCATTGATGCCCCCTTTTGAGGTCGTATAAGCAACGACATTTTTTTGCGAGGCAAAGGCTTGAACGGATGAAATATGAACAATTGCCCCACCTCCACCCTCAATCATTTTAGGTAAGCAGTATTTTGCTGTTAAAAACATGCCCTTCAAATTGACATTGATCACTTGATCCCAAATATGTTCCTCTAACGTCATCGCATTCCCTGAAGCTCTTATTGCCGCCGAGTTTACTAAGCAATCAATTCGTCCAAATGCTGCGTGAACTTGCTCTGCCATCACCGCAACTTGCATACTATTAGCTACGTCCGTTTGCACCGCAATAATATTCTTGTTACCTGTCTTAGCAACCGTTGCTTCCACCGCTTCATTAATCGCTTCTTCGTTACTATCGATTAACGCGACAGATGCTCCCTGTTCAGCAAACAGTTGCACTGTCTCAAGCCCAATCCCGCTTGCACCACCAGTTACAATTGCTGTCTTCCCAGCAAAACTCATAAACTACCTCCTAGCCACTTCTTTCCTAGTTTCTTAGTTATTCTCGATCACAATAGCCCTTGCTGGAGCTCCTTCAAAACCCTTTAGTTTGATTGGTAAACAAATAAACTGCACGCGGGAACTTGTGATTTGGGAAAGCCCGCATAAATACTCAACAAGTAGAATTCCCTCGTTCAATAGAAGCTGATGAGTCGGCATGTCCTTTAATCCAAATTTTCCAGTACCATCAATCAACTTCATTGGGTAATCTTGAGGAAAATCGAAGCCAACTACCTTTGGGCTACGCTCTTTTAGCCACTCGGCTGCTTCCTCTGTGACATATGGCGCTTTTGACCAATATTCTCGACTGTAAGGACTATATTTTTCATCCCAGCATGTTTTTAATAGAATAATTTTTTCATTATCCTGAAAGCTACTACTATTTTCTAAGTCAGCCACAGTAATTGCTTCATCCGCTTGTTTCGCTGATAAATCGATAATTACAGCTTCACCACTGTAAGCATCTACACTAAGCTCCTCAATCGTTGCCTCATTTTCTTTACAGTGCAACGGTGTATCGACATGAGTAAAAGCATGCGCACTTGTTTGTAAGCGAGAGGATCTAAAGTCATCTCCATCCTTAAAATCACCTATTACCTCATGGTTAATGTTCCAGCGCCAATGGTCTGTTACTGTCATTGATAAGTCAACCATCTTCATCATGATAAAGCCCTCCTTTATCCAGCTTTAATCCTCAATGGCCACAACCGTCACAGGTGCCCCTATACAATCTCTTGCCATTAATGGCAGCGCTGTCAGTTTAATTCGTTTGCTTGTAATTTGATCCAGATTGCATAAAGCAGCGATGATATAGCCATGGGCGTGAAGTGGCCATGAAGCGGCCCAGTCAGGCCAGGCCTTATCCTTCGTATAATTTCTCAGATAGATCTTTGCTGTTTCTGATGGGAACGGCGGCCGAAGCCATTGGGGGAGGTCGACCCACTCCTTTTTCATATGCTTCCAACCACATGACCCAACATAAGCAACATCAATGGCGACCGTATCACTTTCCTTCTCCTTCATTACCTCAGCAAGCCGAATGGACCCGGCCTCACTGAAATGAGGTGTTTGAATGGCATAATCATCGCCTAACTTCTCATACCGTTTATTATTTCCCCAACCCGTTCGAATGAGAACAATATCACCCACACGATAATCAGGGTTATTGGCAACATGCCTGTCAATATCCTCCGGCACGATTTCTTCCTCAGCACCTTTCGGAATATCGATTACCACGGCTTCCCGATTGACAAATTTATCAAGCTCAATCTCACCAATTGTCGGTGCATCATCATCAATCGTTGCTGCCATCATTAATCTTGTACCTGTTTCGGAGTGAAAGGACAAAGCATCAATCCGGACGCCATTGTTCTCCAAAGTTACAATTGGTTCTTGACGAAACGGAGCATCCCAAGCCCAAACATTTCCGACAGGCATCCCTGGATAAAGCGGTAAAGTAAGGTTAATTGTTTTTGACATTCTTTCTATCTCCTTTCTTCCATATCGTTGATTTGTTTTTCAATACGCTATCTAATCCTTTCCTCGCTCACCCCCTTCGACTATTTCTGAACACTTACATCAACAGAGACGGCAGCCAGGTTGTAAGTGTCGGAAATAGGATGACTAAAATCAATGCCACTAACAAAATCGGGATAAAAGGTAATATCGACTTCATTACTGCCTCTAAGGAAAGATCAGCTATCTTACTTGTTGTAAAAAGTCCCAACCCGAACGGCGGAGTTGACAAGCCAATCATCAAATTGAGGACCATCATCACTCCAAAGTGAACCATATCGATACCTAGCGTCTGAGCTAATGGAACAAAAAATGGTGTCATGATAATTAAAACAGCGGTCGTTTCCATAACCATTCCAAGCAGCAACAAGAAAATATTGATAATAACTAGAAATAGTAATGGATTATCAACAGCAGAAGCCCATTGCGCTAGGAGGTTTCCGAGCTGTTCCATTGTAAGTACCCAAGAGAATGCAGAAGCAACCGAAATAATGAGCATTACAACAGCTGAAGTAATAATTGTTTCCATAAAAATTTCAGGCAGCATTGATAGCTTCAGCTCACGATAAATAAAGAAGCCTAAAATAAACGCATAGACCACTGTAAAAGCAGCCGCTTCAGTAGGAGTAAATACTCCTGTTACAATTCCGCCAACAATGAGCACCGGCGTCATTAATGGAAAAAAGGCCGACATAAATGTTCTTCCAGCACGTCCAAATGAAAATTTTTCATCGCGCGGATAGTTTTCCCTCACCGATATAACGTATATAAGCACCATTAGACAGACTGCAATCAATAGTCCAGGGATAACACCACCCAAAAAAAGCTCACCAACAGAGACACCGGCAATTCCACCGAAAATAACCATCGGAATACTTGGTGGGAAAATAGGCCCAATTGTAGAAGAGGCACAAGTTACAGCTGCAGAAAACGGTTTAGGATAACCTTGTTCCTCCATTGCTTTAATTTCTACCTTACCTAATGATGCACTGTCAGCCACAGCCGAGCCGGAAATCCCAGCAAAAATAATACTCGCTAAAACATTTGAATGACCTAAAGCCCCAGGCACCTGACCAACTAACGCTCTTGCAAATGAAAAGATTCTTGTCGTAATTCCTGCCCGATTCATAATGCCTGCGGCCATAATAAACAAAGGGACAGCCAGAAAGAGGAAGGAGTCCACCCCAAGCAGCATTCTTTCAACAATGATATGAAGCGGCACATCCATTGTAAAAAACACAGAGATCGTAGTGGCAATACCAAGCGAAAACGCCAGTGGCATACCAACGAATGATAGACCAGCAAATAAAACAATCACCAAAATGAGTGTCATGCCTTCATCCCCTTACTTAGACGATTCATGTCCTCTTCATCTTCGTCCTCTTCTTCATTTCTCGGTCCGAAAAAATCGTCATATAGAAAATTCAAAACGTGAACTAGCATAACAAAAGCTGAGAGTACAATCGGCAAATAAAGCCAAATAGCCGAAACCCCTGAAGCTGGAAGCACTTGGGTGGATATGGACACCGTCAGTCGTGTCCCGACAACTAGAATCATGCAAAAAAAGCCTACATACAATAAATTAGAGAGCAGATCGATTGCTCTTCTGATCATTCTGTTTGTCTTAATGTAAAAAAACTCAAAACGTGAATGCTCCTTTTGTTTAAAAACAATGCAGGCTCCAAAAAAGGTGCACCACAGAAAAAAGATACGAGCAAAATCATAGGAACCGACAAAGCTAATTCCAAGCACATACCGCAAGGCAGCCGTACTAAATACATTTATAAACATAATCACTAGTAGAATCATTGTGATAATCCTTGTAAGGCTATCAAGCTTACCGCTCAGATACCTAATCCACATTTGGAAACCTCCCTAAAATCTGACTGGGAATGTTCCAAGAAAGTTGCTAACCTTTGGAACAACTGGTCCCAGCGCGTATAACGATTTTTACTCCCATCCCAGTTCTCTAATAGAGTTGATCAAATCAGGACCAAAAGTACCTTCCCACTTTTCATACACAGGCTGCACCGCATCAATCCATGGCTGGTAATCTTCAATTTCATTTATTTGTAATCCTTCATCAATCAGCTCTTGCTTATAAGTTTCATCTGCCTCTTGTTGCAACTGATTGTAATACTCCGTCGCCTGGCTGTAAGCAGTGAGAATCACTTCCTGATCTTCTTCTGCTAAACCATTCCACCAATCGAGATTGGCAGCCACAATTTCAAAGTTGTTCAAGTGTCTTGTTTCTGTTTTGTAGTCGTAACCCTCTTGAAACTTCTGAGTGGCCGTAATAACGTATGGATTTTCTTCTCCATCAATCGCGCCCGTTTGCAAAGCAGTATAGACTTCTGTAATCGGCATTACAGTTACATCAGCACCGAGAGCTTCAAGTGTGTCCTTCAGCATTTCATCCTCAAACGCACGAATGAGCAAGCCATCTAAATCTGCTGGAGTTTCAAGCGGTTGATGTCGATTCCCGATATTACGAAATCCGACTGTCCAAAAACCTAAACCATAAACATTATGATCCTGCAATCTCGCAAGCAAATCCTTGGAAATATCACTATTAACAAAGCGGTTAATATGATCGAAATCTTCAAACAAATAAGGAAGATTTACAACTAACTGTTGCTGATCTACCGTCCCAAAGGTCGACGTTGCTACCATTTCTACACTGCCATTTTGCACTCCAGTCATTAATTCACGCGATCCACCCAGTTGAGCAGATGGATATACATTTACTTTGATCCGTCCATCAGTTTCCTCATCCAGTATTTCTCCCATCCGAATGGCAGCTAAATGCTCTGGGTGATCAGGAGCCATCGCATGACCAAATCCAAATTCAATACTTTCACCTCCCACATCCTTTGAGTCTCCTTCTCGACCAGATTGCTCCGCAGCGCTTTCTGCGTCATCACTTGTTTCGGAAGAACCGCAACCTACGAGCATCATACTAAGGCTAAGCAACAACAGGAAAAAAATTTTCTTCACCCTTATTCACTCCTTCTTTGATTTTGTTTTTAAGAACCAGATGATGAAAGCGCTTAAATTAAGTGAAATAAAAATAGCTGATCAATAAACCAAGCCTCCTTAATCAAATTAATTCATTCCCAATCGTAGATGTTATAAGAACACACTTTTCAGGAAATCGTTTTCCTCAGGAACAATCATAATCTGCTATTTTCATAAAGTCAAGAATTTTTAGATAATTATTTTTTTCAAAATTCGCTTGATTTCGCACTAAATTTACCACTTTTATTAAAAGTTATGTTAGAATATACATATATACTAGAATTAGTTTATTGCACTAATTAGGATATCTTCCAGCATTTTATGCAAACGATTACCCATAAGGAGTCAAAAAAATGAAGGTCACAATGAAAGATATTGCAAAGGAAGCAAATGTTTCAGTAGCTACAGTCTCTCGAGTCATTAATGGAACAAAACCTACCTCAGAGGAAACTTACAAAAAAATCATGGATGTGATTAAAAAATATAATTACGTGCCTAATTCTTCTGCTCAAAATCTGCGCCAGAAAAATACAAAAACAGCCGCTTTAATCGTTTCAAGTTTTCCAGATTCTTATATCACGAACATCACGAAGGCTGTTGGTCAGCGAGCACGAGAGTATGGATATAGATTACTTTTTATCGATACAAACGAGCAGGCTGATTATGAGCAGGAGTCTATTCAGCTTCTAACTTCTTCACAAATGGTGGACGGATTAATTTTATCACCAACGTCAAATAATATTGATTACCTCCAACCATTAATTGACAAACAGTTTCCGATTGTTTTAGTCAACCGTTACGACCCTAAATTGGAGACTATCCCCCGTGTTACAGCCGATGACTACCAGGCCGGCTTTGATGCAACTAATCATCTGCTCTCTCACGGACATAAGCATATAGGGGTCGTTTATAACTTTCCGAATGTTACCACGACAATTGACCGCCTCAACGGTTACAAAGAAGCTCTGCAGTTAGCCGGTATCCCATATAGGGAGGATTACTTTGCCCAAGGCTTCGGAACTGTCGAAGGTGGAATGAGAGCAACTGAACGACTATTAAAGAGCAAGCCCGAGGTAACTGCTTTATTCATCCAGAGTGACCTGATGACAATTGGGGCGATTTCCGCCTTAAAGAATTTATCATTGAAATGGCCTGATGACATTTCATTAATTGGATTTGGTGACTTTGAGGCTTCCGAAATTATTGAGCCGCCGATTACAAATGTCAATTTGCCACCGGACACGATTGGAAAAACCGCCTTTGATGCCTTACTAAATAAAATGAGCAATCCTCAGTACAACCGCCACATTCAACTTCCGACCTCATTAATTGTGCGGAAATCCTGCGGTTCTCATTAATATATTCGAACACTTTATTAATAACCGAGGATCCCGCCCCATATTAGAAATAGATCCATAAAGCATTTATTTTCTTTCTAAGCTTTTCGGGGGAAACCAATCATACCCCCTTTCTTTTTCTTAACGGTAGCTTTTCCCATCTCATTCATGCGAGTTCCTCCCAATTCCCCCCTCCTATGACAAAAACTAAAATCACTCTTCGCCGATATCCGCTAAATTCTCCTTATACAGGGCAAGCTACAAAAGAATCATCTGCCTCAAGCCGTTTAATTGGACGATGCAGAAAAAAAGCCGTATCATTTTTAGGAAGGATGTATTTCTAAGGAGGAAAAGACCTTGACCTCATTTACCCCTAAACATTTTCATAATATACCATTATCCGTTTTGGATCTTGCTCCGATTACGGAAGGCAGCGACGCGAGTCAGTCGTTTAAAAACAGCGTTGAACTGGCCCAGCATACAGAGGAATGGGGCTTTCACCGCTATTGGCTGGCGGAGCATCATAATATGCCCGGTATTGCCAGTTCAGCTACTTCGGTCGTGATTGGCCATATTGCCGGAGCAACGAAGCATATTCGCGTCGGCTCAGGCGGTATTATGCTGCCAAACCACGCGCCGCTAATGATCGCCGAGCAGTTCGGCACGCTTGAAGCGATGTATCCGGGTCGGATTGATCTCGGGCTCGGACGGGCGCCGGGAAGTGATCAGGCGACAGCTTATGCGCTTCGTCGCACTTTGCAGAGCCGGGGAGAAGATTTTCCTGAGCTTGTCGAGGAGTTGGAAGGCTATTTTGCCGGTGGCGAGTCGGCCCGCGTGCGCGCGTTTCCAGGCGAGGGAGCTGATATTCCGATTTGGCTGCTGGGCTCCAGTGGCTTCAGCGCTCAGCTCGCCGCTCATAAAGGCTTGCCGTTCGCCTTTGCCAGCCATTTTGCTGCGGAGTATACGTTGCCGGCCCTCCGGCTTTATCGCGATAACTTTAAGCCTTCGGAAATTTTAAAGAAGCCTTATGCGATGGTCGGCGTTAATGTAATTGCCGCCGATACAGAGGAGAAGGCCCAGTTTCTTGCCACCTCTCAGCAACAGCAGTTCCTGAGCCTGCGTCGCGGTGCTCCGACACCATTGAAGCCGCCGGTTGAGAACTTGGAGGAAGTCGTTAGCAGCTATGAGCTTGCCAGCTTATCGCAATCGCTCGATTCCCGTACGACCCTTGTCGGTACGAAGGAAACCGTCAAGAAGAAGCTTGAGCAATTCCTTGCTGAAACCGAAGCTGATGAGATGATCATTAATTCACAAATCTATGATCAGCAGGACCGTTTGCGCTCCTATGAAATTGTCGCAGAGCTGCTTGAAGTATAAGGGGCTGAAAAAGTACGATTTTCACTTTTTCAGCAGCTTTTTCAGAGGTTTCGTTGTGAAGGGGGTCTCAAAACAGGCTTGTGGCGTGTGAATCCATTGCCAATAGGTCCGTCTCGAGCTCTACACTTCGAATCACCCTGTAAACGATTTTCCGATTTTTTATATAAGAAAAAGCAGGTGAACCCGACAGGTGATGAACAATCCCCTGTCAGGCTCTCCCTGCTTTTTTTCTTATACACTGAGCAGCCGGCTGACCTCTTCTTCAATTAGCTCCTCGCCTTCATAGACGATTCTTCCTTTGTCGACGATATAGAAGTAATCGGCGACACTTTTGGCGAAATCGAAGCTTTGCTCAACGAGCAAGATTGATGTTTCCTTTTGGTTTTCCTTAATGTCCTTGATAACTTTTTGAATATCCTCGACGATATTCGGCTGGATTCCTTCGGTCGGCTCATCAAGCAACAGCAGTTCAGGCTCGGACACAAGCGCTCTGGCAAACGCAAGCTGCTGCTGCTGCCCGCCGCTCAGGTCACCGCCGGGGCGGTCCTTCATTTCCTTTAATACAGGAAAATACTGATAGATCGTTTCATCAATCGTCCGCTTCTTGTCGCTTCTCGCCTCAAGCCCTAATAGCATGTTTTCATAAACCGTCAGATTGGAGAAAATTTCTCTGCCCTGCGGAACAAAGCCGAAGCCTTTTTTCGCCCGATAGGTCGGATTTTTACTCGTAACATCCTCCCCTTTATACGTGATCGTTCCTTTTCGATTCGCCAAAACGCCCATAATCGTTTTGATAATCGTCGTTTTGCCAACGCCGTTTCGTCCCATCAGACAAACGACCTGGCCCTGTTTGATTTCAAGCGATACATCACGAATGACGATACTATCATCATAAGCTACTTCAAGCTGTTGTAGTTGCAACATCCTTCGCCTCACCCTTACGTCCAAGATATACTTCCATTACGCGCTCATTTGCCTGGACGATTTCCATCGGCCCGTCGCAAAGCAGCTGCCCTTCATGCATCACCGTCACCTTTTCTGAATACTTGCGGACAAACTCCATATCATGCTCGACGACGATGATCGCGCACTGCTCCTTTAATTTCAGCAGCAATTCGCCTGTCTTCTCTTCCTCCTCCTCCGTCATGCCGGCAATCGGTTCATCGAGCATCAGAAGATCGGGCTTCTGCATCATCACCATCCCGATTTCCAGCCATTGCTTCTGGCCGTGGGAAAGCAGCCTCGCCATTTCGTCTTTATGAGGAAGCAACCCAATCAGCTCGAGCATTTCCGTAATTTGCGCCCTCTCTTCCTTTGTTGACTTCGCCTTTAAAATGCTAAATAGCCGCTTATCCTGCTTCATCGAAAGCTCAAGATTTTCCCAGACAGTTAAATTCGGAAACACGGAGGGAGCTTGAAATTTGCGGCCGATCCCTTCGCGGACAATTTCAAATTCCTTCAACTTTGTCAGGTCATGCTTTTCTTTAAACATCAGCGTCCCCTGACTTTGCTTTGTTTTTCCACAGACGACGTCAAGAAAGGTTGTTTTACCGGCGCCATTCGGCCCGATTAGGAAGTGAAGCTCCCCTTCCATGATTTCAATCGAAAAATCGTTAATCGCATAAAATCCACCAAAGGCAACCGATGTATGTTCAGCTTGCAGGATAGTCCGCTTCTTTGCTTTCTTTGTTGACTGTTCGTTTTTCATTTGCATTTCCTCTCCTTTTTAATTTGTCCAGCAGGCTCATCAGGCCTCCAGGTAAGAAAATGACGACAATCACAAACACGGCACCAAGAAAATAAAGCCAAATATCGGGATACGACTCACTGAAAAACGTCTTGGCACTGTTTGTTAAAACCGCTCCAATAACCGGGCCGACAAGCGTGCCCCGTCCACCGATCGCCACCCATAAAATCATTTCAATCGACGGGATAATGCCGATCATCGTCGGCGAAATGATGCCGACTTGCGTAACAAACAGCATGCCGGCCAAACCGGCAATTCCAGCCGAGATGGAGAACACAAGCACTTTGAACATCGACGTATCATAACCGGAGAAACGCAGGCGATTCTCCCCGTCGCGAATAGCGATTAACGCCTTCCCAAAGCGGCTGTTTACGAGACGGGTGCAGATGAGAAAAACGATAACCAGGCAGGCAAGCGTTATATAATAGAGCGCTTTTTGCGTCGCCGGGTTGGACAGTGAATAGCCAAATATCGTCGAGAAACCTGTTAACCCGTTTGTTCCGCCTGTTACATCCTGCTGACTAATAATCAGCGTCACGGTAACCATCACAAGAGCCTGTGTCAAAATGGTAAAATAGACGTCCTGAATCCGATTGCGGAATGTAAAGAATCCAAGGATTGTCGCCAGTATCATTGGAACAAAAATAGCGGCGAGAATCGCGACAGCCGGATTTTGCAGCACTGCCCAGAACCAGGGAAGCTCGGTAATGCCGTTCCACATCATAAAGTCAGGTACACCGTTTGATGATTCCATCGTCAAATAGATCGCCATAATATAGGCTCCGAGTCCGAAGAAAATCCCGTGTCCGAGACTGAGTACCCCCATATAGCCCCATAATAAATCAAGTCCAATGACAAGAATCGCAAATGCCAAATAGCGGCCTAACAGGTTGACACGAAAGTCTGACAGAAAAAATGGCAGTATGATTAAAATAATCGTCAAGATCAGAAACAGCCACTTTCGGCTGATCAAATAATTGGCAATTGATAGCTTCATAATATGTTGTTCTCCCTTCTATCAATCCTGCTGATAGGTCGTAAGCCTCCATATCCTCAGCAGGCACCGGCCCGTATCCTCCTGTTTAATCGAGGGAACGGGTGCGCAATGAAAACATTCCCGATGGACGCCATTGCAGGAACAGGACAATTAAGGCGAAAATAAGCACCTTTCCCATTGAAGCATTGGTCCAGTATTCAAATACTGTATTGAAGACGCCGATCCCCATTGCACCGGCGACCGTTCCGAGCAGCATCCCGACACCGCCGACGACAACGACCATAAAGGCATCGACAATATAGTACGTACCGATCGTCGGCCCGATCGGCCCAATTAACGTTAAAGCCGCACCGGCAATCCCGGCGATACCGGCGCCGATCGCAAAGGTCGTCGCATCCACGCGCCGCGTCGAAATCCCGACACACATCGCCATTTGCCGGTTTTGCATGACCGCCCGTATCTTTCGACCATTGTTCATTTTATAAAGATAAAACGATAGAATCGCAAAACAGACGAGAACGAGCGCAATAATAAAAAGTCGTGAAACTGGCAATGTCACAGACATGATCTCCACTCCGCCTCTAAGAAACGACGGCGCCTCGACACCGACGTTCGGCGCTCCAAAAATAGAACGGGCTGTTTGCTGAAGAATGAGACCAACACCAAATGTCGCCAGTAAACTGTCAAGCGGTCGGCCATAGAGATGACGAATGATCGTATATTCTAATAACATTCCGATTAATGCTGCAACAATAAAAGCGATGGGAATAGCCAACACGAAATAAAGATCGAATAAATGCGCAGGGACGTATTGCGTAAAGATCGACTGGACCACATAGGTCGTATAAGCGCCAATCATAATCAGTTCCCCATGTGCCATATTGATTACTTTCATTAATCCAAATGTTATTGCCAAACCGAGGGCGATCAGCAACAAAATCGATCCTAAACTGATCCCATTAAACGCCTGGATAAGTAGTGCTTCCACCGTGAATCACATCCTTTTTTTCCTCAATCAGAATCAGCATATGCAGGCAGCTGCTGCCTCCTTTGAACTGGCAGCAGCTGCCGCATTGCCTCCATGATGTATTTGCTATTGAGCTAATGTGCTGCTGATTTCACTCGCCCAGTCATACCCTTCTAAATAAGGATCTGGTTTAACCGGCTCTCCGGAATTCCATACTTCCGTAAATTGACCATCTGCTCCGATTTGACCAATCCGCACCGTTTTATAAACATGCTGATTATCGCCATCGACAACAACAGGTCCGCCAGGCGCATTAAACTCAATGCCGGCTGCCGCTTCCCGAACTGCGTCAACGTCAGTCGTTCCTGCTGCTTCTACAGCCTGGGCCCATAAATGAACCATGAAATATCCTGCTTCGATCGGATCGCCCGTCACTCGATCCTCACCGTATGCTTCCTTATACTTCGCAACAAATGTTTCATTTTCCGGTGTGTCCGTAGTTTGATAATAATTCCAGCTTGCATAATGACCTTCCAGAACGTCAGCTCCAATACCGCGAATTTCTTCTTCGGCTACACTGACAGAAAGAATCGTCACATCATCGGCTGTAATTCCGGCATCTGACAGCTGTTTAAAGAAAGCTACATTACTGTCGCCATTTAATGTGTTGAAGATAACTTGCGGCTGAGACTCACGGATCCTGGAAATAATTGTATTATAATCAGTATGACCAAGCGGCGTGTACTGCTCGTCAACTAATGTTGCACCATTTTCTTCAAGCTGCGCTTTAATGATCTGGTTCGCCAGACGCGGGAACACATAGTCAGAGCCTAATAGGAAGAACTCTGTCCCTTCATTCTCAAGCAGCCAGTCAACCGCCGGCACAATTTGCTGATTCGGTGCTGCTCCTGCATAAAAAATATTCGGAGAAGCTTCCATACCTTCATATTGAACCGGATAGAAAAGCAGTCCGTTGTTGTCCTCGACTACCGGCAGCATCGCTTTTCGGCTCGCTGACGTCCATCCGCCAAAGATGACATCGACCCCGTCCTGCTGCAACAGCTTCGTCGCGCGTTCAGAGAAAATATTAGGCTCTGAGGCACCATCTTCAATGATCGGGACGATTTCTTTTCCCAATACGCCGCCAGCTTCGTTAATTTCCTCGATGGCCAACAGCTCGGCATCCCTTACGGACGTTTCACTCATCGCCATTGTTCCGCTTAAAGAATGAAGGATTCCTACAGCAATTTGTTCACTTTCATCAATTTCAACCTCTTCTCCGGGTTCTGCCTCCGAAGCCGTGCCGCCCTCAGTTCCTGTCGTCGGCTCATCACTTCCTCCGCCACAAGCCGTTAAGGCAAGCATTGTCAGTCCTACCACTCCAGCTAACCACTTCTTTTTCCGTAACATGTTTGACCTCCCAGTTATTATCTTTTTCGAACAATTCCGATAATACCAAGTTTCTAACTCAAGTACAGCATTTATGTCAGGAAAGCTGACAGAACATTTTCTCACAAAATGGCTGAATATCTAACAACTGTATGTCATTTTTACTATCCAACTTCCATGTCAGATTATTTAACAACATTATTGCAGCCGCTTTTTTTACAAGTTACAGTTCATATATGACTTTTGGAATATTCAGCAGCAAAAGCTTACATGAGATGTGAGGTGAAACATACATGATTCTTAACCCAATCGAAAAAGAAAAACTGTTTCTATTTATGGCAGGTGAGCTGGCAAAACAGCGCAAGGAAAAAGGACTGAAGCTAAACTACCCCGAAGCTGCCGCTATCCTTAGCTGCTTTATTCTTGAAGGAGCAAGAGAAGGGAAATCGGTTGCTACGTTAATGAAAGAAGGAAAGCATGTGCTGACCGCCGATGATGTTATGGAAGGAATTCCGGAAATGCTGGATCACATCCAGGTCGAGGCTACCTTCCCGGATGGAACAAAGCTTGTAACGATTCATGACCCTATACAATAGCGGCTGGGACAGAAGTTGACGTTAAGAGGAAGAGCAAAGGGAAAAAGCCTACCCTTTTGTCTAAAGCTCATACAATGGGAGGGATTGCCTTGATACCAGGAGAAATTCGGACTGCGAAAGGTTCGATTGAATTAAATGAAGGAAGAAAAACAATCTCGATACGCGTCGCCAATAGTGGAGACCGACCCGTTCAAATCGGCTCCCACTATCACTTTGCCGAGGTTAATCGCGAGCTCGTCTTTGATCGCAAAGCCGCTTATGGCATGCGTCTTGACATTGCCGCGGGTACGGCCGTTCGCTTTGAGCCGGGCGAGGAAAAAATCATTGAGCTCGTTGAGTTCGGCGGTTTAAAGGAAATTTATGGCTTAAACCAATTAACAGAAGGAAGTCTCGCAACAGAAGAAACGGCTTTTTTGAAAAAGATTGACGCATTTGCCCGGCAAGGAGGCGAAACAACTTGAAACTGACACGTCCACAATATGCAAGCCTGTACGGCCCGACGACCGGTGACAAAGTCAGGCTCGCCGATACGGAGCTTTGGCTTGAAATCGAGCAGGACTTTACCGTTTATGGCGATGAATGCAAATTCGGCGGCGGCAAAGTGCTGCGCGATGGGATGGGGCAAAGCGGCATCCATTCTCGCGATGACGGCGTGCTTGATCTGATTATTACAAACGCGACCATCGTCGACTATACCGGAATTATTAAAGCGGATATCGGAATTAAAGATGGACGGATCGTCGGCATCGGCAAAGGCGGAAACCCGACTGTGATGGATGGCGTCGCTGACAATATGATCGTCGGCGCCAGCACCGAAGCGATTGCCGCGGAAGGCTTGATCGTCACAGCTGGCGGAATTGACGCTCATATCCATTTCATCAGCCCGCAGCAAATCGAGACGGCGATTTCCTCCGGGGTAACAACGATGCTCGGCGGCGGAACAGGTCCAGCTACCGGCACGAAGGCAACGACCTGCACACCCGGAAGCTGGAATATTCACCGGATGCTAGAAGCTGCCGAAGCCTTCCCGGTTAACATCGGCTTTCTCGGCAAGGGCAACAGCGCCAGCCACGCTCCGTTGCGCGAACAGATTGCAGCCGGAGCAATCGGCCTGAAGCTTCATGAGGATTGGGGGACGACCCCGGCGACGATCCGCACCTGTCTCGATGTTGCTGATGAGATGGACGTACAGGTCGCCATCCATACCGATACATTAAATGAAGCCGGCTTCTTGGAGGAAACCGTGGCGGCAATCGGCGATCGGGTAATTCATACGTATCATACCGAAGGAGCCGGTGGCGGACATGCCCCCGATATTATTAAAATTGCCGGCCTGGCCAATATTCTGCCGTCCTCAACGAATCCAACGCGGCCATTTACGATCAACACGATCGATGAACATCTCGATATGCTGATGGTCTGTCATCATCTTGATCCTCGTGTGCCAGAAGATGTCGCTTTTGCCGATTCGCGGATTCGGCCGGAAACGATCGCAGCCGAGGATGTGTTTCACGATCTTGGGATTATTAGCATGATTTCCTCCGACTCCCAGGCGATGGGCAGAGTCGGCGAAGTTGTTCTGAGAACATGGCAGACGGCCGATAAGATGAAAAAACAGTTCGGGCCGCTTGAAGAGGATGCCCCTTATGACCATGATAATTTCCGCATTAAGCGCTATATCGCGAAATACACGATCAATCCGGCGATTACGCACGGCATTGCCCATGAGGTTGGCTCTATTGAAGTCGGAAAGCTCGCCGACCTTGTCCTGTGGGACCCGCGCTTCTTTGGGGTCAAACCTGAACTGACGCTTAAAGGCGGAATGATTGCCCACGCCCAGATGGGAGATCCGAACGCTTCGATTCCGACGCCGCAGCCGGTGATGCAGCGGCCGATGTTCGCCAGCTTCGGCAAAGCCGTCCAGGCGACAAGCCTGACGTTCCTGTCACAAGCGGCCTACGACCAAGGTGTCCATAAACAGCTTGGGCTGCAAAAGAAGATTGCCGTCGCCCATGGCTGCCGTAACCTGGCAAAAGCGGACATGAAGCTGAACGACGCGACGCCGGATATTGAGGTCAATCCGGAAACGTATGAGGTTAAGGTTGATGGCAAACTAGTCACATGCGAGCCGTTTGAAACAGTGGCGATGGCTCAGCGTTATTTCTTATTTTAATTTTATCGAGGAGGCGAGCAACGATGCGAATGACAAAAGTGATTGGCAACCTTGAAGATATGCAGCATGACAAAGAGAAGGTCGAATGGATTGAGCTCGATTGGGAGGAACTGAACAAGCGAATCCTGCGCAAAACGACAACAACTGGCCGCGAGGTGGCGATCGTCCTCGATGAGCAGGGCTTGCGCTATGGCGACGTGCTTTTCCATAACGATACTTCAACGATCGCCATCCGGACGAAGCTTGAGCCGGCTTACGTCATTAAGCCTGCCACGCTTACCGAGATGGGAAAGGTCGCCTTTGAGCTTGGCAACCGCCACACCCCTTGTATTATCGAAGACGATGAGATTATCGTCCGCTACGACCAGACACTTGAAGTGATCTTTCGCGAAACGGGGGTTGCCTATGTCGAAGCAGAGAAACGATTTAACGAGCCTTTCAAATACAAAGGACACCACCATCACGATCCAGATGAATCAGCTTCTGCAGCTCATGCACATTCATGATTCCGCTTTTCCGATCGGTTCATACACCCATTCCTTTGGGATGGAAACCTATATTCAGCAAGGAAAGATCCACGACAAAGAGACGCTGCTCACGTATTGCCGCAGCTACCTTCACGGCAATCTCGGCACAGGCGACGCGATCTTTGTGAAGGAAGCTTGGCAAAGCCTTGCCGCAGTCCCAGGTCTGACGACTCTTTACGAGCTAGATTCGTTCTGTCACGCACAAAAGCTGGCAAAGGAATCACGGATCGGCAGCACCAAAATGGGGCGTCAGTTTCTTGAAACGGTCTGCCCCCTCTCCTCTTCTCCACTGCTTCCACAATGGAGAGAGGACATCAAAGAAAAACGAACCCATGGGCACCATGCGCTCTCTTATACGCTCTATGCATATACCGAAGGAATGCCGTTAGCGGTAACGATTTGCAGCTTTCTTTATTCCTCGGTCGCCAACCTGATCCATAATGCTGTCCGTGCCGTCCCACTTGGGCAAACAACCGGCGTTCAGGCGATCCACGCAATTTTGCCCGACTGTGAACAGGTCACGACCCAAGTATTGGCCCGCACGCTTGACGATGTCTCCAACCAGGCAATCGGAATTGAACTCGCCTCAATGGAGCATGAATTTTTATTCTCACGCTTATTTATTTCCTAAGAAAAGCGCCACAGGCGACTTTTCTTAGAAGCGTCGGGCGGCGCCGTTACCATTTCTATAAGTCTATCTGAAAGTGGGGTTCTTTCAGATAGACGTGTAACGAGCGAAGCCGACGCCCTTCCACGAGTAACCCGAAAATTTTGATCATAAAAAGCGCCACAGGCGGCTTTTCAAAAAGGAGATGATAGGATGAAGCCCGTACGAATTGGAATCGGCGGTCCGGTCGGCTCAGGGAAAACATCGTTGGTCGAACGATTGACGCGCAAGCTGCATGAGACATACGAGCTGGCCGTCATTACAAATGATATTTATACGAAAGAGGATGCCCAGTTTTTAACGACACATGGAGTACTTGAAGCCGACCGCATTATCGGTGTTGAAACCGGTGGCTGCCCGCATACCGCTATTAGAGAAGATGCTTCGATGAATTTTGAGGCGATCCATGAATTAAAGCAACGCTTTTCCAGCCTCGATATCATTTTTGTCGAGAGCGGTGGCGATAATCTCTCAGCGACATTCAGTCCCGAGCTCGTCGACGGCTTTATTTACGTGATCGACGTCGCCGAAGGGCAGGATATTCCCCGCAAAGGCGGGCCTGGCGTCACTCGTTCCGACTTGCTTGTCATTAACAAAATCGACCTGGCACCTTACGTCGATGTCGACCTCGACTTAATGAAATCAGATACGAGCCGGGCAAGAGGCGAGCGTCCTTTCGTATTTGCCAATCAAAAAAAGGATATTGGCATTGATGAGATCATCAAATGGATACAATCGCAACTGCTGCTGGAGGACTTTGCCGAGGAGCCGGCTAATACATGAGCCACGCCGCTGCCGCCTTCCAGACACTGCAAGGCCGGCTTGACCTCAGCTTCGCCCATCATCGCGGCAAAACGAGAATGATGAGCTGCTATCAGCTGCCGCCGCTGAAAGCGAGCCGCGCTCTTTACCCGGATGATGATGGAGCTGCGACTGTTTATTTGGTCGATACATCGGGCGGGATCGCGAGCGGCGACGAGAACCGGATGACGATCTCGGCCTCTGCCGCCGCCAAGGTTCATCTGATCCAGCAGTCATCCACAAAGATTTACCCGGCCCGGCTGGATGGAGAAGTAAGCAAGCAAAGTCTGAGCTTTGATATTAGCGAAGAGAGCAGCCTTTACTGGCATCCGGAAACGACGATCCCGTTTGCCGGCTCGCGTTTCGTGCAAACGATCGAGATCGCGCTTGATTCCAGCTCCACCTGCTATTTTGCCGAAATTTTATCACCTGGTCGGCTGGAGCATGCCGAAAGCTTCCAGTATGAGTCACTCGATTTAAAGCTGTCGGTTGCGTACGAAGGCCGGCAAATCGCCTACGACCGGCTCCGCTTCCAACCGGACGCTACGCCCCAGCTCGGCATGCTCGATGACTATTATTACGGGAGCGCCTGGTTCTTTTCCCCGGACTTTGGTGAATCCGCAGCCGAGCTGCAGGAAGCCTGTCCGATTGATCAAGATTGCCGCTTTGCGGTGACATCGCTTGATCCGGTCGGCTTTCATGCCCGCTGGCTAAGCCGCGATCTTTGCTTACTAAAAGCACATATGAAAAGCTTTTTTCAGCACATTAGCACATTATAATCGACAAAAGACATCCATCCCCTTTGCGTATAGTGATAAAATAAGTGGTGAAGCACTTATTCTTTTCAAAATCACTAATGTGAAGGGGACTTTTCAATGAGTAAACAAACGACACCTGTCTACAGTAACAAGTATGGCTCTGTTAGTCTTTTTGCCTGTCAATACGACCAGCGTTTTTCCTACTATGCCTATATCCCAAAACGCGAGGAAGGCACAACCTATTCATTAGCTGTTATCGTTCACGGCGATGAGCGCGCCGCGCAAAAATTCAGAGGCTCTTTTAAAGACTTCGCCGAAGAAACCGATACCATTATTTTGGCACCCCTCTTCCCATCTGGCATTATTGAACCAGATGATACCGACAATTATAAATTCATCGCCTTTCATGACATCCGCTTCGATCACGTCCTATTGGCGATGATCGATGAAATCGCTTCCAAATATTCGATCGCCAAGGACAAATTTCTCCTCCACGGCTTCTCAGGCGGCGGTCAGTTCGTTCACCGTTTCTATTATCTCCATCCCGATAGGCTGCTCGGCCTCTCAATCGGCGCCCCCGGCCGCCTGACGTACTTGGACGAGTCAAAAGTGTGGTATGCCGGCATCCAGGATTTCGAAGCGCGCTTCGGTCAGGCAATTAATTTCGCTCAATTAAAACAAGTACCGGTCCAGCTCGTGATCGGCAGCGAAGACCACGGCAGCGCCAAACCGCTCTCCGATCCGACAGCGACGCTTGACACAAGCCAAATCGGCCACACCCGCATCGAACGCCTGCAATCTCTGCGTGACAACTACGAAGCCCACTCGATCGAAGTCGAATATGTCGAAGTCCCCGGAGCAGGGCACGAGCCATTCAAGCTGCTCGATCCGGTAAAAGCATTCTTCAAACGGGTTTTATAGAGCTTGAGAAAAAAGGTTTGCTTTTATCTTTTTTCTTAAGCTCGAAGCAGGTTTCTTCGGGATGAACTTTGCGCAGAACGAAGCTACTGCCACCTTTTTTGACAATCTTTTGAGTCAGTCTAAAAGTGGGGTTCTTTCAAACTGACGTGTAACGCGCGAAGCCAAGTCTTTTAAAAAAGGAGCAAAGAAATTGTTCTCATGCTCCTTATTAAGCCTGACCGGAACAGCTTACTCCGGCAAAACGCCCCACCCATTCGGACATCAGCGTAAACAAAGGGATCGCAGCTAAAAAAGGCAGGAAAATGACGTCCCCGGTCATCTTGGCGTTAAAAAAGCTGACCGAAACAAACAGAATGCCAACACTATTAAAAACGGCGATCTTTAAAAAAGGGTGGAGCGGTAATTTTCTAATAAAGTAGTAAAGAGGTGCGGCAAACACTGAGAGGCCAAAAAAGCATACCGCAAATGCGGTAAAGACCATCAGCCATTCAAAATCAAATCCTATTGGGTTGCGCTTCAATTCATAAGCGACAATGATCTTAACCGAAATCGAAACAATAACACTTACGACAAAGGATGTGAGCACAGAATCAAAAAATAATCGCTTCCCTTCCATAAGGCATCCTCCTCCGGCAAGATTGCTTCCCTCGAAAAGCGAAAACAAAGCCTGAGAACGAAGGCACCAACCTTTGTCTCAGGCTCCTTGACTTCCATCTTTACAAAATCAAATCAGCTCGCTTTTTTCTTTGCCCGTTCTCGTCTTTTTAATTCGCCGAAGCTGACAAATGTTCGGTTCTCTTCATCCCACAAACGGTGCCGCAACGATCTGAGACTCGTCAGCAAATTAATCGTCGTCACCTTCTGCAAATCAGGATTGTTCGTATGCACTTTTTGCAAATGATAGTTCGGCAGCTTCGGGCTGAGATGATGCACATGGTGGTAGCCAATATTGCCCGTCATCCAGCGGAGGACGTGCGGCAGTTCGTAAAACGAACTCCCGTGTACAGCCGCTCTAATATAATCCCATTTGTCATTACGTTCAAAATAGGAGTCCTCGAACTGATGCTGGACATAAAATAACCAAATGCCGGCAGCAGCCGAAAAGAAAAAGATCGGACCGTGCACGAGCAAAAATTGTTGCCAGCCGATTAAAAAGGACAGGCCGACAATGATCGCCGCAATGCCACTATTCGTTAAATACGTGTTAAGACGTTCCTTCATCCGCGCGCCCGGACGGTTAAACCGGTAATCAATCAGGAAAATATAAAATGGCCCGATGCCAAACATGCAAACCGGATTGCGATAAAGGCGATACATCAGCTTCTTCAGACGGGAAGCCGCTACATATTCCTCCACCGTCATCGTCCAGACATCACCGACACCGCGGTTATCGAGCTTTCCGTTCGTCGCGTGGTGAACATTATGCGTATAACGCCATTGATGAAACGGAGTAAACGTTAAAATGCCGGTTATCGTTCCGACAATCGTATTTGCTTTACGGTTGGAGAAAAAGGATTGGTGACAGCAATCATGGAAGATAATAAAAATTCTGACAAGCAAGCCTGCAGTCGGGATCGCTATGGCCAATGTGAGCCAGTAAGAAACGGAGAGGGATAAGTAAGCCAAAAACCACAGCACCACAAAGGGCACCATCGTATTTATCAATTGCAATACGCTAGCTTTCGTATTGGATTTTTCAAACGGTACGATATTCTTTCTAAGATTTTCTTTCGCTTTTTTTTGGTTATTCATAGACGACCTACTCTCTTCGAAAATTTGAATAAAGAATGGATTCCGAATTGAGCCAGATCTATTCTCTAACTTAAGTATAGTTGATCTGATAAGAAAAAGTAAGCTATATTTCGTGACAAAATTATGCATGATTCGGACATGTATGCTAATTTCTTACCGCGATTTTAAGCGTGATGCACCTACCAAAGAGGATGACAGACAAAAAAAGAGGGTGGGCCCATGTGCCACCCCCTTCTGGTTTTACTTTACTTGCCGAGCCCAATGCCGGTGAGCGGCGATTGCTTCGAGAAACTGCGTAGTAAATGTCTCGATGTTCTGTTCAGCTGTGACAACACCCGCGCTGTTTTCCATGCCGGCTTCTTTCACCCATGTCAGTCCTTGATGGGTGGCGCCGATCGGCTTAAAGTGATCATACGCTTCATGGAGAAAATACAAGGCGTCCTTAATAAACGAGCGGTCAACGTTGTTACCTCCGACCAGATAAAGCGCATCGAACAGCACGGACTCCCCGGTCAAGAATGTATGATCCACTTCCAGCTCGCTGCCGTCCGAGCCCGTTTTCTTTCCAAGCCGGTCACTGACAATCTCCGGCTTCGCGCCCTCCTGCTTTAAGCGGTCCAGTACGGCCATTACATCCTGGCCATTAAAGCCGTCATCAATAATAACACCAACTTTACGTGTATCGACCTTTTTTATTGTATTTTCCTGGCTTAAAGCTGGTGATGACTTCGTTACAGAAGAGCCTCCGCCTTTCGGAGCCTCGACTCCAATCGCTTCAGCAAACCCTTTTGCCAGATCGAGACTGACATTGGCAAACATCTCGACAACCTGCCGTTGAACGGATTTGCTTTCCACCTTTCCAAGCTCAAAGCTGAATGCCTCAATAAGATGCTGCTTCTCCGGCTCGCTCATGCTGTTCCAAAATAACGTCGCCTGTGAAAAATGATCCTTAAAGCTTTCGCTGCGAGCCCGGATTTTGCGCCCATCTATCTTTTCCTGATAGTGAACATAGCCGCCTTCTGCCTCACTGGCCGGCGCTGGCGTGTTCCCGGCGAGAGAATTTTTATGATAGCTGACCTGCCCCTTGTTGATCGTCTGTCTGCCATAGCCATCGCGCTGATTGTTATGGAACGGACAGACCGGGCGGTTGATCGGCAGCTCATGGAAATTCGGCCCGCCTAAGCGAATAAGCTGCGTATCTGTGTAGGAAAATAACCGTCCCTGTAGCAGCGGGTCATTTGTAAAATCAATGCCCGGCACGACATGACCTGGATGGAAGGCGACCTGTTCCGTTTCCGCAAAGACATTGTCAACGTTGCGGTTCAATGTCATCTTCCCGATGATTTTGACAGGGATGTCCTCTTCCGGCCATATTTTCGTCGGATCAAGAATGTCGAAGTCAAAAGAGAATTCGTCCTTCTCCTCAACAATTTGGACGCCCAGCTCATATTCCGGGTAATCCCCATTTTCAATCGCCTCCCACAAATCACGGCGGTGAAAATCCGGGTCCTTCCCTGAAATCTTTTGCGCTTCATCCCATACTAAAGAATGGGTGCCGAGAACCGGCTTCCAATGGAATTTCACAAAAAACGCCTCGCCCTCTTCATTCACAAAACGGAACGTATGCACGCCAAACCCTTCCATCATCCGAAAGCTACGCGGAATGGCGCGGTCAGACATCGTCCACATGACCATATGGGCCGACTCTTGATTGTTGGCGACAAAATCCCAAAATGTATCATGCGCGGAAGCAGCCTGCGGCATCTCATTATGCGGCTCCGGCTTCACCGCATGAATCAAATCGGGGAATTTCATCGCATCCTGAATGAAGAAAACCGGAATATTATTTCCGACTAAATCATAATTTCCTTCCTCCGTATAAAATTTCGTCGCGAACCCGCGCGCGTCACGGACCGTCTCTGCTGAGCCCTTGGAGCCCGCAACGGTCGAAAACCGCACAAAAACAGGCGTCTTCACCGCTGGATCGTGCAGGAATTTCGCCTTCGTATATTTCCTCATCGATTCATATACTTGAAACTCACCATGAGCCGCAAAACCACGGGCGTGCACGATCCGTTCCGGAATACGCTCATGATCAAAGTGCGTCATTTTTTCACGGAAATGAAAATCTTCCATTAATGTCGGGCCCCGTTCTCCCGCTTTGAGGGAGAATTCATCCTCCGCGACTTTCAACCCCTGATTCGTCGTCAGCTTTTTGCCCTCATCTTCAACGCGAAACTGCTCCAGTTGTTCATCTTTTTTGTTCGGTTTATCACTCATCAGTACTCCTCCTTTATCATGCTTTGCAGGTTGAGTACCCGTTTTGTCGGCTGCTAAAACAAAGAGAGGTGTGTCAAAGGAACTGCGACCCTTTGACACACCGCCTAAAATTGTGGGCGACATATCCCTAAGCTTCTATCCCTTGATCGGCGCTTGCTTCCATGTTTCTCCGCCGTCTTCGGTCTTTAAAAGTATTTCATCCTCCAAGTCTTCCGACGCTGCCAAGATCCAGCCCTCCATGTTATCAACAAAGACGATCTGTTTGAGCACCGAATTTGTTTTCAGCGTTTCGTTGAACGTCTTATTGGTGGACACCTTTTCCCACTCTAAGCCATCTCTTGTGCGGTACAATCCATCGTCAACAATAGCCCAGCCCCTATCGCGAGCAGCGAAGGTCATATCGCTGACATTTTCTACATTCACTTCGGCTGGTAGAAGTTCACCATCCCATGATTCCCCCCCGTTCATTGTGCGAAACGCAACGGTTGATTGCTCGTCACGATACGCAAAGCGGGCAATCACAATTCCTTCTTTCTTTTGCGAGCCAAAAAATTGCGGCACGGAAAAAGATGTAATGAACTCTTCACCTTCAACCTCTTCAGGCACGTTAAGCTCAACCGGACTCCAGCTCTTGCCACCATCTACAGTCTGATAAAACAACAATTCATCACTGACCGGATTGTCCAGCGAAACCCATCCATGCTCTGCGTCGCTGAAAATGATACCATTGGCCGTTCCGGTTAACGAAAGAGCATTCCTCGTTGCCTCATCGGACTCCAAGTAATCGGTGTTGCTGGATAATAGCTCCCACGTTTCTCCCCCATCTATCGTCCGAAACACTCTTTTCTCACTCTTCATCATCGCGGCATCTCCGACCGTTAACAACCAGCCTTCCTGATCATTGAGGAAGGTAAAATCCACAGCCATATTATAGCCAGGAATTGAAGTTTGGCTCCAATGTCGCCCTCCATCAGCTGTATAGGCGATTACCATTTCCTTGTCATTCGTCCAGCTAATCCAGCCATGGTCTGCATCGAGAAACTCAAACGCTGGCTGGGAAATGCTAGCAGTGGATTCATCGTCCAGCCCTGTTAGAGGAACCTCTTTCCAGTGCTGCCCCCCGTCTATCGTCTTAACCACCTTCAACGGATCGGACTCCCAGGCCCAACCGATTTTATCATTTATCATCTGTACAGCTTGCGGATGCTTCAGCACCTCCCCCGTCGTCGAATCAGTAGAACCATCGCCAGCCTTATCATTCACTCCCGGTATATTAGACGAGCCGTCATTAAGTAACTCGGTAATCAGCCAGCCGCCATCTCCTTTGCTTACCGTCAAGCTCGCATGAGCGGTACCGGCACTTCCCGTTGACGTTGCCATATGAAAGATAACTTCATATTTTACCGCATCTTCAGCCGAAACCTTCTGCTCATTGATCTCGTAACGCTCGACCCATGGACTTGATACACCGGTGACCCAGTTGAACCGCTTCAACTGTTCTCGTGTCTGCTCTTGGACGTCCGGAGCGAACATCGCATATTGCACAGCACCGTTTCTCTGCTTCACCGCTTCTGCCCATGTTTCCACCGCCTTATTGGCGCTGACCGGCGCAATCCAGTTTCGCAGCAGTTCTACCTGACGCTGGAGCGACTTATCTTCCTCTTGGGGTGAGTCGACATCCGTCATATCGACTTCCACTTTATTTCCCTCTTTGTTCCAATTGACTTTTGCCCCTAACGCCTCGCTAATTGAACGCACTGGCACCATCATGCGGTTGTTAATAATTTGCGGAGGTACATCGGTTTGAATCATATGGCCGTTCACTTCCAGCTTAATCGAATCAGAAGCGGTTACAGCTACAATGCCTGCCAATAAAAAAATCGTTGTCATACAACTAGCTAGGATGATTCCCTTTTTGCTTCGCATCTTAGAAAACCTCCATCATTTTTTTCGCTTCATATATACAGGAACGTCAGCAAACTTAAAAAAGTTTCATCTCCCTTGAGGAAAACCTCATCCGGCTTTCTTTAGATGAATCTCAGCGTCAGCTACGCGGTTTGCTTTCTCAGTTCTGCCTTTCCTCGCTTCGTTTCCATTTTGCGGGCAATGAACGTTCCAACAAGCAATGACCAGACTGGTGCACTGATATTAAATAATGTAATACCGGAGGCGGCAATAATAAACGCAAAAGCAGCGCTCATTTTCAGCTCTGGCTTTGAAAAGCTGATATGCAGGCTGTTCCCGAACACACCAAGCAGTGAAAGCCCAACTAAAATCGCGACAAAATCAGCCGGCAAAGCTTGAATAAACGGAACGAGCTTCCAGGACAGAAGACCGAATGTAATCAAAATCAAGCCAGAGATGACAGCGCCAATATACCTCTTCTCGTAAGGCCCCGCTTCTTCATCAGCACAAATCGCCGACATCATTCCCGCGACATTGGCACTGATTCCGCCAAAGAAGCCGGCGCAAATTGTAAAAATCCCACCAAGTGAAACCAATTGATTAACCGGCAGATGATAATCGTTCTGCTCAATTGCTCCAATCCCGACCGCAGCATCATTACTTAAAATTAATAATGCCAGCGGGATCGCAACTGACAAAAACCCTAAAACGCTGAAAGACGGCATCTGAACAGCCGGAACGACAAAAGCCGAAGCGCCCCCGCTTACATGAAGCGGATAAGTTACGAGCAACAGAATAAAGGCCGTCCCCACAGCAGCAATCAACGGAGGTACCCTCATTTTTTTATAGCTGAAAACAAAAAACACTACTAATGAAAGAATGCCGATCAACGCCATCTGACTAATCGAAACAATGAAATTCGTCATATATTTCATAATCATTCCGGCAAGCATCGCCGCGATAATTTCCTTCGGCACATATTCAATCAACTTTTTAAAAAAACCGAAATAACCGACAATAAGCATTAATAATCCGGTCAGCACATAAGCTCCAACAAGCTCGTGATAAGAAAATTGCCCCGTGACTGTAGCTAAAAAAGCGATCCCTGTGATGGAACTCGCTCCGACAATCGGCATCCGGTAATAAAGTGGTACTAAAACGCTGAATAGCCCGCCGAAAATATACATCGCCAGCATCCATGAAATGGTTTGTTCATTTGTAAAACTACCGTTTTCAGCTGCCTGCAGAATAATGACAGGCACGCTGATAATGGCCAATAGTCCGGAAACACAGCCCGCGGTTATATTTTTTCCATTAAAATCTGTAAATGGATTTGTATTATTCTTCCGTCCAAAAAAAACATTCCATCCTGCCATAAAAAACCCTTCCCTACGCTGCTAAAATTCGGCTTTTCACTCCCATGATCATGTTTCACATGAAACATTAGGAAACCGAAATATTTGTTGACAGCTTGCATTCTTTTCAAACAATTGTGTTAATTATATGCCCATCAACTGGCTGCGTCAACAGCATGATAAAGCACTATTTTTAAATTCTTACTTGACTTATGATAATGATAATTGTTATCATTTGTTTATGGCTGTTTTCTGTTTAATCAGCAAATTTGTTGGATAGCGACAGGTTTTAAATTATGCTACATAATTTAAAAATAGATAAACTATACGATTAGGAGTGAGATAACATGAAGAAATATTTATCCTTTCTTATTCTTCTCGTGCTGGTTGTTACATTAGCCGCATGCGGAACAGACTCATCAAATGATGCAGATACAGGTGAAGAGGAAAGCCCGGCTACAACTGAGGAAGCGACTGAAGAGGACGGCAGCGGAGCGGAAGCAGAGTCCGAAGCAGCTGAAATTACCGTTACTCATGATCTTGGCGAAACAGTTGTTCAGAAAGAACCGGAAACGGTTGTTGTCTTTGATTACGGTGCTCTTGAGACATTAGATACACTTGGAGTCGAAGTCGCAGGTGTCGCAAAAGGAAGCTCGCTGCCGGATTATTTATCAAAGTATGAGGGCGATGAATATACGAATGTCGGAAGCTTGAAAGAGCTTGACTTCGAAACAATTTATGGTTTAAATCCGGATTTAATCATTATTTCCGGCAGACAGTCTGAAGCGTATGAAGAATTAAGTGAAATCGCTCCTACCATTTTTGTCGGAGTCGATACAACGAACTACATGGAGTCGTTCACCCACAATGTTGAATTGTTAGGAGAAATCTTCAACAAAGAGGAAGAAGCAGAAGCAGAGTTAACAAAAATCAATGATGCGATTGCAGCTTTAAATGAAGAAGTTGCTGAACTGGACGGAACTGGACTCATCGTTTTGACGACAAGTGGAAATATTAGCGCATACGGAAACGGCTCAAGATTCGGGATCCTTCACGACGTATTCGGCATCCCGGCAGCTGATGAAAACATTGAAGCATCAACTCATGGAATGAGCGTTTCGTACGAATACATTGCCGAAACAAATCCTGATTACCTCTTCGTGATCGACCGTGATCAGGCGATTGATGAGGCAGGCAGTGAAAATCCATTAATTAACAATGAAATTATCGACAGCACAAACGCTGCGCAAAATGACAACATTGTCTTCCTGAACCCAAGTGTTTGGTACCTATCCGGCGGTGGATTAATCTCCGTATCGGAAATGGTGAAGGAAATCCACGAAGGCATTCAATAAGAAATGACGCCTAAGGGCGCCTCGAGTCTGTCGACAAAGTCGGCAGGCTTTTTTGTAAGTTGAAGAAAGCAGTCGCTTCGAATCCGCTACCGGGATGGGGGCACGCATTTCATCTAAAAAAAATCGCTCGTTCCTATAAAATGGAGTGACTACACCCCAAGCTATAGAACGAAGCGATTTTTATGATTGCCTAAACCTTCTGCTTTTGCTTTTTCTTCATTTGCTTACTGCGAAGCTGACCGCAGGCGGCATCAATATCAGTGCCGTGCTCCATCCGGACGACGCAGTTAATTCCTTTTTTCTTCAATGTATCATAGAAGGTGCGGATCGCTTCCTTCGTGCTTCGCTGATATTGACTGTGCTCACTAACCGGGTTATACGGAATTAAGTTGACGTACGCCAGCTTTCGTTTATCAGCAATCAGCTCAGCAAGCTCAAGAGCATGCTCCTTATGATCATTAACATCCTTCAGCAAAATATACTCCAACGTTATACGCCGATTTGTCTTCTCGATATAATAGTCGATCGCTTCCATCAGCTTCTTAATCGGATAAGCACGGTTAATTTTCATAATCCGGGTACGCAGCTCGTCATTCGGTGCATGAAGGGAAATCGCCAAATTGACCTGTGACTGCAAATCAGCAAACTCATAAATTTTGTTGACAAGGCCACTTGTTGAAACAGTAATATGTCTCGCGCCAATCGCCAGCCCCTTCTGATCCTTCATAATATCAAGGAAGTCCACCATGTTCTCAAAATTATCAAATGGTTCCCCGATTCCCATGATGACAATGTGACTGACCCGTTCGCCCTTGCCAACCGAATCCAAATAAAGCTGGACTTTCATAATCTGCTCAACAATTTCACCACTGGACAGATCACGATCCTTCGTCAACAGGCCGCTCGCGCAGAAGCTGCAGCCAATGTTACAGCCGACCTGCGTTGTTACACAGACGGACAGGCCGTATTTCTGACGCATTAATACTGTCTCAATTAAATTGCCATCGTTCAGCTTAAAGAGAAATTTAATCGTCCCGTCTGCCGACTCCTGCTTTATATGCTCAGTCAGCGTCTGGAATTCAAAATGATCCTCCAGCAGTTGCAGGCATTCTTTATTAATATTCGTCATCTCGAAAAACGTCGTTACCCGCTTTTGATAAAGCCAGTCCCATACTTGAGAAGCGCGAAATTTTTTATGTCCATGTTCCAAAAGCCAAGACGTCAATTGTTCAAAGGTTAATCCATAAATGGATTGTTTACTCATGTAATACCCTCTTTTCAAGCTTGAAATGTATCCCTTTATTCTACCCAAAGAAAGCAAAACAAGCAAACGGTTTGTTTTCCAGTGTTACCAAATCTGGTCCCCTTTAAACGATCTCAGCTCTCTACCCGGCTAAACGATCGACTCCATTACGACAACGGACCAGCCTTTTCCTTTATACGCATTGTAGCCTTCCGTTAAACAGTAGGCGTAAATATGATTCTGCTCAATCGTATAGCCGCGTGTTTCCCGGCCGGAAAGCAGCAGCTCAACCGCTCTCAGATGGTTCAGCTTTGTATTTAACACGTCAGAGCGGTCCTTTGACGCAATGACATAGCCCTCTGAATTGATGACATAAAGCTTGCTCGTCTCATCAATCTTGACCCGGTCGATGATGTCATAAATAAATTCCCAGTTAAATCTCGTCGTAAAGACACCGATGATGTTGCCCTGATCATCATGAACAGGACTGGAATAGCTCATCGTATGTCCTTCCACGACATCCGAATAATACATGTCCGTTACATAAACCTGATTGGTGCGCACCGTTTCCTTAAACCATGTACGCTTCGACATATCCTTGCCTACCTGATTCGGGTGCTGTGCCGAGGCAACAATTTTGCCTGACAGGTCGACGACAAACAGATCAAAATATACCTCATAAATCGCATGGATATTTTTCAGAAAAGCCTCAGCATGTTGGACCGTTTCCGGAGAAGGCGCAAGCAAACATTGCTTAATCGCATCAAACGTGGCCCACGCCTGGACATCGCAGTTGCGCTCAAATAAATTGCGGTCAATTTTGTCAATCGTATCATAAGCAATATCAACCGTCCGGACGGCAATAATTTCATTGGCCTTATTCTGGATGCTAGTAATGATCTCTTCACTTTGTCTGCTCGCCTGCAAGCTTTCCTCAGCGAATTTTTTTATCTCTGTCGCCACAACGGAAAAGCCGCGTCCCGCTTCTCCGGCTCTGGCTGCTTCAATCCCTGAATTCAAGGCAAGAATATTTGATTTTGTCGATATGTCCTGGATTTGTTTCATGACTACTTGCATTTCATCGTTGTCTTTCTTTAATTCATTCATCAATACCGAAACATTCAGACTTTTCTCAGCCGTTTCCTCCACTCGTTCCAACCCCTTTTTCTATGATATGACCCATAGGAATTATATCATAGTTATTTGCCAGAAAAACACATTTCGAGCGACTCTTTCGTATTTTATTTTTGCAAGTCCTTTTCTTACAATTGACGAAAAAGCTGATAGGCTAAGAAAACGGCCATCCCCCACATAAAAAGGGCTGACGCCTGATTCAATTTCCTTATTTTTCGTCCATCTTTGTCGTAATGACCCAGTTTGCGGCCCGCTGCGGCCAGCATGAAAAACCAAATAAAAGAAACAGCCACGCATGCTCCGGCGAACAGCAGCTTGTCAATTCCCTGATACGCCAAGGAACTCGTTCCAACGACTCCAATCGTATCAATGATGGCGTGAGGGTTGAACAAGGAAACGGAAACCGCAAAAAGGATTTGCTGTCTCGGTGAAATAGGGCCACTCGGCTCCTCCTTGCTATCATCCGGGACACTCTTCCATATCGACCAGCCCATATAGAGTAAAAACAGACAGCCAATCGCCAGTAATAATTGGTTCATCCACGTAAATTGCAGCACAATTACAGAAAGCCCGGCTACCGCCAGCGCGATTAAAATCGCATCACATACAGAGGCCGTAATCACTACAGGGAGCGCCGCCCTGAAGCTATGCTGTGTCACCCCTTGATTGAAAATAAAAATATTCTGCGCCCCTAATGGCAAAATTAATCCAAATGATAAAATCAGCCCGTGAACAATTGCTTCTAACATCGTCTCTCCTCCCTTACTAAAGGTAGCATAACGGATAGAAAAAATCCTGTCTGCAACCAATTGGTTCGCTGACTATCCAACCAATTTACGCTATACTTTATCTACAAATGCAAGCGAAGGAGGGAAACGTATTGTCAGAAATCAATTGGAAGCCTGTGAAATCATCCTCAATCCCCTTGTATTTGCAAATTGTCAATTTTATTCGAAATAAGATCATGAGTGGGGAATGGACGATCGGAACAAAGCTCCCCTCCCAACGGCAGTTAGCAACCAGCTTTGAGGTGAACAGAAGCACTGTCATCACCGCCCTGCAGGAGCTTATCGCAGAGGGACTGCTCGAAGCAAAAGCCGGCAGCAGGACGATCGTCGCCAACAATACGTGGAATGTCCTGGCCGCCTCATCACCGAATTGGCCGGAATACGTCCAGGCCGGGATTCATCAGCCAAACAAATCGCTGATCCAGCAAATCAATAAGGCCGAAGCGGAACCCGCCATTTTGCGGCTTGGCACCGGGGAACTCGGCTCTGAGCTGATTCCCGCTGATGCCATGCAACAGATACTGACCTCACTTCAGCACGAGCCGCTTTCCCTCGGCTATGAAGAGCCGAAAGGGAATATGCAATTGAGGGAAACGCTATCCGGTTATTTGCGGAATAAGGGAATCTACGCCTCGCCGTCATCGATTTTAATCGTTTCCGGTGGTCTTCAGGCACTGCAATTAATTGCCTGGGGTCTTTTACGAAAGGGCTCCGTTATCTTGCACGAAGCGCCGTCTTATCTTAATTCTCTTTCTATGTTTGAATCGGTCGGAATACGCGGAGTCGGCATCCCGCTCGACAGTCAAGGCCTGCAAATGGAAAGACTCGTCCAACTGAAGCGCCAGCATGACGCTGCCTTGCTTTATACGATCCCTTCTTTCCATAATCCTACAGGGGCGGTCATGTCAGAGGAACGACGCAAACAGCTAACCGAAATAGCCCACCGTGAAACGCTGCCTCTTATCGAGGATGACGTCTACGGCGATCTTTGGTTCGAGAATGCCCCTCCACCACCCTTAAAGGCTGATGACAGGGGTGGTAACGTTCTCTATTTAGGAAGTGTGTCGAAGGCATTAAGCCCGGGCTTGCGGATTGGCTGGCTCGTTGGCCCTGAGCAGGTGATTGACCGGTTGGCCGATATTAAGATGCAGACCGACTACGGCTCAAGCTCGCTCTCTCAAGCTGTCGTCAACCAATGGATACGAAGTGGAAAATATGAGGCCCATCTGGCACGTCTCCGAGCAAGCCTTCTGAGACGCCGCGATTTAATGCTCGATATCCTGAAGCACTCCTTTTCCGATTGTTGCACGTGGAACATTCCGGACGGAGGTTTTTACATTTGGCTGCAGCTACAAAAAGGGATCTCCGCGCGAAAATTATTTCAGCACGTCTTACAGAAAGGAATCTTGCTTAACCCGGGCACGATCTACGATAAATTTGACGACAGCCATCTTCGTCTGTCTTATGCCTATCCTTCTGAGTCGGAGCTTATCCAGGGCATGCAAAGTTTGGCCAAGATGATAAAAGAGGACTTTCGTCAATAAAACCTCAAAAAATCAGAAAAAATTCGTCACATTCTTGCTCACAATTTCACAAGAATCATGAGATAATAGAGACATAAACAGCAAACGCTTTCTTTTTTCGTTGTTAATCCTGGCTGTTTAAAGGAGAGGATCGTATGTATAACCATATCTTAGTCGCAGTCGACGGTTCACAGCAATCAGAGCAAGCTTTAGCGAAGGCTATTCAAGTAGCGGAGTTTCACAAATCTTCCTTAGTCATCGCCCATATTATTGACCTCCGAAATGTTACCGGAGCGGTCGGCTTCCACGATTCCTGGTTCGTCCGGATTGAAAATGATGCGAAAGAAATGCTGGCGCGCTACAAAGAGCTGGCGGAAGCAAAAGGGCTAACCAAGGTTGAAACCGTGCTAAAATCAGGCAACCCTCGCTTTTTAATCGCGGAAGAGCTGCCAAAGACTTATCACATTGATCTGCTCGTCACCGCAGCAACCGGCCGCAACAGAGTTGAGCGTCTGTTAATCGGCAGTGTCGCAGAAGCTTCCGTCCGTCAGGCCCCTTGTGATGTCATGATTGTGAAGAATGCCGCTTCCGAATAAGCAATCGTCCCTTTACCATAGCAAGAGCTTGAGAAAAAGGCTGGCTTTTCCTTTTATCTCAAGCTCCCGTTTTCCCCATAAGCCTCTTTCACTGCTTCAGGGCTCCCTTGCGCTCGTCGCCGCTTACTTGACCAAACTAGTTAACACATGCTCAATAATCTGCTCGTTGGCGATTGGCCCGCCGTACAGCCAGCTCGTCGTACTGTCGAACTCATACAAATGATCATTTTTCACAGCCGGAATGCTTTGCCATAAAGGCTCCTGCAGCATCTCTCTGCCTTCATCGCCATCACTGTTGACCAAAAACAGGTGATCAACATCCATATTCGCCAATTCCTCCAGCGAAACAGGGTTCCAGTTTCCCGATCCTGTAGCCGACACCTCCTTGACTAAATCAGGAGCTGTCAATCCAAGATCCTCATACAAGACCGCCCCGCTGGATAGGTCTTCACTTACAATATAAAATTGCTTCGAGACAAGCCAGATCGCCGCTACGGATTCCTCACCAATCGCTTCCTGCAGCGTCTGTTGCGCTTCTTCGGCGACCTCCGTATATTCAGTAAGAATCTGTTCCGCTTCCTCTTCTTTATTTAACACTTTTCCGACTGCCCGCAGCGCCTCGCGCCAGTCATCATTGACCTCATCGCCGAGTACATAAGTCGGGGCGATTTTCTCATACTGACTGTACTTGCCTTCTCCTACCGTGGACTCTGAACCAATAATCAATAAGTCCGGATCAAACTCGATGACCGTTTCAAATGGCAAATCCCATGGAATCGTTGGCACATCCTGCAAATAATCCTGTAAATAGTGCTGAATGCTGCCCTCTCCTACCGTCCATTGCGCGACAGGAGTAAAACCAAGTGCGACAAGAGGATCTTCAAGATAGGAAGCGATAATCCGCTGAGGATTCGCCGGTACGGTCACCTCATGACCCATTCCGTCCGTTAAAGTAAACGATTCGTCACTCTCTTCCCCCGCCGGCGTTTCTTCGGCAGGGGCCTCTTCAGGATTCTCTTCACTTTGTCCCTCTTCCGGCGCCGCACCTCCGCAAGCACTTAAAGCCATGATCGCAATTAATAAGAAAACAAAAAGGAATATGCTCTGCTTCCGTTCACTTTGTCTTACATATGTCTTCATCTTCTATTCTCCTTCACGGTTAAGAAACACCTTACTCAAATTTTGCATCCGATTAAATGATAACAATTCTCATTATCGATTTCAACTGTTGTTTTACTTAATAAACAAATAAAAACCCTGTGAGGAGATCCGATCCTCACAAGGCTGATGGCTATCATCTTTCATTCCGTGACTCTAACGTACCCAAATCGGCCCAATCAATCCTTCCGGCTTCATTCCCAGCGCCAGTTTACTAAGATGGGCATAGCTAACCTGTCGATTTGCTGCGAGAAATTGCTTCAGTTCTTCAATTTTGCTGTCTGCTTTTAATTGCTCAATTTCTCGCTTGTAGACAGCCAGTACATAGTCCGCCTGAGCCTGAGGCTGAAACTTGTCAGCATCCTCTTCCATGAGTAAGGCTCCCATATATTGATAACCATATTGGAGCTGACGGGTCAATTGGACGACATTGAGAAACTTTTGGAAAAGTACCGGCTTCGTCCGACGGAACTGTTCCACCGCCTCTTTCGCCGTTTGGACTTCCTGATAACTTGATGCGGTCAGCATGTCATCTCTCCTTTTTCTAAATTAATCCCAAGGCTTTTTCAACTCAAGGTTCGCGACAAGCTCTTTATTTTGCTGACGCTTCAGCTTACGAATTCTTTCACGTTCCTTTCCAGTCTCATAGAGATATTTTTCTTCCTCTGATTCCGGAATGACGCCCGGCACTTCCTTTGGCCGCTTATTCTCATCCAATGGAACAAATGTCAAAAAGGCGGTCGCGGCGATTTTACGTTCCGCCGTTTCAAGATCCTCAGCGATCACCTTACAAAAGATTTCCATTGATGTCTTCCCTGTATAGCTGACAAATGATTCAATACAGACCGAATCACTCTGTCTGATCGGCTGAAGGAAATGCACAGAATCGGTTGAAGCCGTGACACACTCCTTCACTCTTGAATGTCTGCGGGCGGAAAGAGTCGCACAGGCATCCATCTTTTTCATTAGAACGCCACCAAACAATGTATAGTAATTGTTCAAATCGTTAATCAATACTTGATCAGTTTGAACAACACGAGTTTCTTTCATTTTTTTTGCTTCCATTATCTCACCTTATTTCTAGATGCATATTCTGAGTAGAATTCGCTCATTTCCTATTATAGGTTAAAGACAACGGTAAAATACAATGCCGATCCTACATACGCTCTATACTGATCGCTTATGAAAGCGTTTTGTAGGAGGATTTCCATGTGAAAAATAGAGGTTGGAAAGCGGAATGACATTTTCTTTGTAAGATTGATGTTTTCTATCATAGCACTGACAAAGGGGAAAGATGCATGGTGTAATGGTACAATCCTAGCATCGGGAATAATTCTACGAGGCAACAGCTGCTTACCATCAGACCACAAAACAGCAAACAGGAAGTCCGCTTCTCTGCTTGCTGTTTTACCCTTTTTGATCCGGTCTGCTTTTCGGCAGCTTTCCTTTTGCAAAATGAATGAATTCCGTGGCAACATGCGATAAATACGCTTCTTTTTTCCAAATCATCGCCAGCCTCCATTCAATCGTCGGATTCGTAACGGCGATCGTATGGACATCCCGCTTCAGCTCTGTGCACGTGCTTTCCGGCAAGAGCGTGATTCCTAAATTATAGGCGACCATTTCTTCAATGAAGTCCAATTGCGATGTCTCCGAAATAATGCCCGGCTCAAAGCCGGCTTCCCGACATGCCGCCAGCACAAGCCTTCTCAGCTCAAACTCACGATTAAACATAATAAATGACTCATCCTTCAGCTCCGATAACGCCACCGCTTCTCTGCCGACAAGACGATGGGAAGGCGGGACAACGAGCTTCAGCTTGTCCGTTTCAAACATATAATAATCGAGCATATCATGCTTATCGGGAAGCACGACTACGCCGAAATCCAGCTTATCATTTGTAATCTCTTCTTCAATCTTCTTGGACCCGGCTTCTTCTAATTGAAAGGTTACTTCCGGGTACTCTTTATGAAAGGAAGCAAGCAGCTGCGAAAAGAAGAATGAATTCACAATCGTCGGCAGCCCGATCCGGATCTGCCCCGTTTTCACTGTTTTCATCTTATCCAATTCTGCATACAGCCGCTGCCATTGCTTATCCATCACCTGCGCATGCTTATTTAAAACATGCCCGGCATCTGTCAGGATTACCTTTTTCCGCGAACGGATAAACAATGGCAGGCCAAGCTCATCCTCCATTGATTTAATAATCCGGCTGAGCGCCGGCTGCGTAATATACAGATTCTCAGCTGCCTGCGTAAAGCTGCCCGTACGCGCCACTTCAAGAAAGAACTGCAAATGCTTCATTTCCAATTTAGAACCATCACCTTTTGCTTTTTAGAGTCACAGTAAAGCTTTCCATTATTGTCTTTTTTTATGAGATATTTTGCTCTATCAGCCAGTTTCTTAAAGCCGATATCGATAATGAGATGAAAAAACTGAGCCAGCTGAACTCAAACTATGGTGAAGCAATAGTCTACTCAAAACGAGCCCCTCTCCTTCATCACAATCTCCTCGATAATATCTTTCACCGTCACCTGTTCTAACACCTTTTCAAGCGCAAATTGGGCAGCGGCCAATACGGGGAGAATCGCCTCCTGAATGTTGCGTCCTACGACACAATCCGGATGGGGGTGGTCATGTATACTAAACAATTCTTTTTCCTTTACGACATCGACTGCCTTATAGACGTCCAGCAAAGTAATTGAAGCCGGCTCCTTAGCAAGCCTCGCCCCGGCGACTCCCGGCTGTACGATAAGTAAATCGGCTTTTTTCAGCATGCCCATAATTTTTCTAATTAAGGTCGGGTTCGTATTGACGCTTCCTGCCAAATATTCGGACGAGCTTATTCCGTCTTTATTTAATTCAATCAGAGCTAAAATATGAATGCCTACGGCAAAGCGGCTGCTTATCGCCACATCAATCACCTGCCTTTTTCTTTGTCATGACTACAATACCGTATTATACCTCAAATTGATTGACAGGATAACAAGGAGTATCTATGATAAATACATGTATCTGAAATAAATACAAGTTAATCATTAAAAAACGAAACGGGAGGGATCATCGATGAAACTTTTAGTAACGGGTGCAACAGGGAAATTAGGGACAAAAGTGGTAGAAACGCTGTTGAAAACCGTACCGGCCAGTCAGCTGGCTGTCAGTGTCCGCGATCCTCAGAAAGCTGAAAGCTTGCAAGCACGCGGTGTCGAAGTGCGCCAGGGCAATTTCGACCATCCGGCTACATTGGATACGGCTTTTGCCGGCGTCGACAGATTGCTGATTATCTCAGCTGACGGTGACAATGAAACGAGAATTAAACAGCATGGCAACGCCGTCTCCGCAGCGGCACGGGCAGGCGTACGCTTCATCGCTTATACAAGCATCACGAATGCTCAGGAAAGCAGTAATTTTCTCGCTCCGACTCATAAAGCGACCGAAAATGCGATCTTGGAAACAGGCATCCCGTATTCCTTTTTGCGCAACAACTGGTATTTGGAAAATGAAAGCTCAAGTATTCAAGGTGTGCTGGCTGGCGCCCCTTGGGTGACCTCTGCCGCTGATGGAAAAGTCGGCTGGGCTGTGCAGCAGGATTATGCAGAAGCCGCGGCGGCCGTTCTCGCCGGTCAAGGGCATGACAATACAATCTATGAGCTTGCCGGTAAACCGCTGACGCAGGAAGAGCTTGTAGCAACGCTGAGCAAGGTGATCAAAAAGGACATCACCGTCCAGCAGGTTGATGACGAGACGTATGCCGATGTAATGAAACAGGCCGGGGTACCGGAATCGTTTTTACCTTTCTTAGTCAACATTCAAAAAGACATTCGCGAAGGGACGCTCGACATTGAAAGCAATGATCTGGAAAAGCTTCTCGGACGACCGGCTACTCCAATCGAGGATGGACTTTCACAAATCGTGAACGCGAACGGATAGACAATCTCATTTCAGCAAGACTAAACATACTACCATTAGTAGCACAAACCATGGCCTTGGTTCGTGCTACTATTTTTTTATAGTAGCAGGAAAGTCGACTATCCTACACGCGAAAAGGGAAGTTTCTCCTCTATTCGCTATATACGCCCGAGCCTTCAGATGACATAAAGCCTTTTTTTGCAGATCAAAATAATGTGACAGAATGGGAAGAAGCCCATCATGCTAAAACGATTGTAGGGCCTTATGATACTGAAAATGTACTACTTGTCACTTTAGATTATAACGGAATTGCTCCAGCAAAAGAACATACTATAAATAGTAATGGCACTGAAGTTACAGTCGAGCAGGATGGTATGTATATTATCCATTCTTTTTCCATAAATAATGTGACTTACAAATTAGCTTACGATACTAGTCATTATTTTTCACAGGATAATATAACCGATTACACCAGTTCTGTTATAAATAACAGTTAAAGGAGACATGTGACATTCCATCAAATGGTTTAGAACATATAGGGCTGGGCAAACACCTTTTGCCCAGCCCTTTCTCTCTATTCACTTAATATGCCGTCCAGCCCGCGTCGGCCGTGATGACTGTTCCATTCACAAAATCTGCTTCATCAGAAGCAAGGAACAAGGCAATATTGGCAATGTCCTCCGGCTTTCCGGTACGCGGATTGATCGCCAGACCCGGCTGTGTCCGGCCGATGCCGAATTCATTTATATTAGTCATCGACGTGCCAATATTCGTTTCCACAGCTCCGGGGGCAATCGCGTTGCAGCGAATCCCTTTTTGTGCATACATAAAGCCGGTGTTCTTCGTAAAGCCGACGACAGCATGCTTTGAAGCTGTATAGGTTGCTCCTGCTCGGGCACCTTGTAATCCCCCTGCCGAAGCGATATTAATAATGACCCCTTTTTGCTTTTCTAAAAATATTGGAAGAGCCTTGCGCGTTGCCCGCATTACGCTCGTCGTATTGATCGCAAAGATTTTTTCCCATGACTCATCTTGAATGTCGGCGGCAGCCTCGAAGTTATCCATAATGCCGGCGTTATTAACTAAAATATCAAGCGTGCCGTAGCTGTTGACAGCTGTGTCAATCAAATTTTGAATATCCTCTTCCTTCGCAACATTGGCGACAACAGCGATTGCCTCGCCACCAGCCGACTTAATCACGTCCACCGTCTGGTTTGCCGCTTCGGCATTAATATCAGACACGACTACCTTCGCACCCTCTTTTGCATAAACGTTAGCAATCGCTTTTCCCATTCCTGACGCGGCCCCGGTAATAACAGCTACTTTGTCCTGAAGTCTCATTTCCTGATCCCTCCATTCGTTTTTTCATGCTTTTCCTTACAACTTCATTATACACCTATCAATTTAGAAACATCCGCTTTATAGAATTTGTCAAAATGAGGTTTGTGTGTCTAAAAATTTAATCTTCTATTAATCATCGTCGGGATGTTTTTCGATCCGACTTCTGCTATTTTAGTATTAACTCCTCTGCTTGTGCCCGTCGCGCAAAGTCTGGGGATTGACCTGATCCATTTAGGTTTGATTATGACAATGAATATTGCCATCGGGATGTTCACGCCGCCATTCGGGTTAAACTTATTTGTCAGCCAAGGTGTCTTCAAGAAGCCGATTCATGACATTGTAAAGAGCTTATCCCCTTTTTGGATTTGGTACGCGATCTCCTTGCTGATCGTCACCTATCTTCCACAGATCTATCTATGGATCCCGGAGATGGTCGCGAAATAGAACCTGACAATAGGAGGATTAAATCCGTTGCAGCTATCCGTCATTCTTATCGCTCTTTTTGTTTTTCTATTGGCCGGGGTATCAAAAGGAATTAGTGGAATGGGCCTGCCTCTGGTCGCCACTCCGATTTTAACGGTGATGTTCGACCTACAGACAGCGATAGCCTTAACCGTCCCGGCGACGGTGGCGACCGACTGCTTTATGCTCGTCAAAACATTTGAGAAGTGGAGCACATTAAAAAAAGCCGCCGTCCTCACCTTAATGGGAATCGGCGGTATGATTATCGGTTCAACCATTTTAGTCATGACCGACTCCAACCTTTTGACCGGCCTGCTCGGCGTCGTCATTATTTTCTTCGTCATTAGTTCACTGACATCCTTCCTGCCTCAATTTACGAAGCCGCCGCAATGGGTCGATGGCGCCGTTGGTCTTATCGGTGGTACTCTTCAGGGAGCAGCAGGAGCGAGCGGACCGTTGATCAGTTTATATTTTTTGCAGATGAACGTCAGCCGCTATCAGTTTTTATTTTTGATTAACTGTTATTTTGTCGTTATTGATATCACGCAGCTAATTACGATTAGCTCGCTTGGCTTTTATCAAGGAAACACGCTTTTCCTCTACGCTCTTCTGGCGATCATTCCGTCATTTCTCGGCCTTGCCCTGGCAATGAAAATCCAAAAATCTATCACCGACAGCGTGTTCAAGTATTCCGTCCTGTCCTTAATCGGGATAAGCGGCTTGCTGCTCCTTTATAAAGCCCTCTTTTCATGAAGCTGCTGAAAAAGTGTGTTTCGCTTTTTCAGCAGCCTCCTTTTCATAGACGTCCAATCGACGGGAGTGCCACCTTTTTTCACGATCAGGATTGCGTCGACTCCCCACCGTCAACATGAAGAACCTGACCGGTGACATGGCGCGAATCATCCGAAGCCAGATAGACAAATGTCGGTGCCACCTCAAACGGATGGGCCATCCGATTAAAAAGATTTCCGCCGTGGAGCGCGTTTTCATCGGACGAAAAACTAGCCGGAATAAGAGGAGTCCAGATACGGCCGGGTGCAACCGCGTTGACGCGGATTTTCCGTTTGGCAACATTTCTCGCCAATGCGCGGGTCCATCCGACAATCGCCGCCTTTGTCGCGGAATAATCCATTAACAGCGGCTCCCCTTCGTAGGCCACGACAGATGCCGTGCCAATGATCGAGCTGCCCGCTTCGAGGTACGGCATCGCCGCCCGCGTCGTATAAAAGTGCGAGTATACATTGAGTTTAAACGTTTCATCAAACTGTTCATCGGTAATTTCCGTTATGTCGTTTTGCTGAAACTGGATGCCGACATGATTGCATAGTACATCCAACCGGCCAAATGTGTTGATCGTTTCATATACGATATGTTCACATTGCTCCTTTTCCCTCAAGTCACCCGGCAGCACTAAGCATCTTCGGCCAAGCTCTTCGACCCGGTCTTTTGTCCGGTTCGCATCTTCGTGTTCATCTAAGTACGAAATCGCTACGTCGGCGCCTTCCTTCGCGAAGGCAATCGCTGCTGCAGCGCCCATGCCGCTGTCTCCCCCGGTAATGAGTGCTGTTTTACCGGTTAATTTCCCGCTGCCGAGATAATGCGGGTTTTCGATAATCGGCTTTGGAACCATCAAGCTCTCAAGGCCCGGTTGCCGAAGCTGCCTTTGCTCAGGCTGAGCCATCGGGACTTCTTCCGTTTTTGTGATTTTGCCGTAAATCGGGTATTGAGGATACGGATCATCCTTCTTGTTCTCTTCAAACCATTGCTGATACACTCTGATTCTTTCAAGCTCTTCATTCGTTGGCTGATTGCGCTCATCTTTATTTTTCATAACGTCTCCCTCCCAGATAACATATGCTATGTCTAGGCATTTGCTTATGTGAAGAATGCTAATAAAAAAATCGGGAGGAATGACATTTGAATATTGAATTTTTTCCAGAAGCGACAAGGCTTTTGCAAAATGAGGAAGAAAAGGTGACAATGGACTATATGACATACAGCTGGGATCTGCCAACGATCGCTGTGCGACCGCCTTATTACAGCAACCCTGTTTACGAGCCTTATTACCCGGCATTATAGGCAGGACAGTCAGAGGCCTGGTCAGAAGGTTGTTTCATTACCTTTTGTCCGGCCTCTAAGCAATGAGCGGAACCGCCACGATCTGTTGAAGCTAGTATTGTTTCAGCCCATCGTTCCCGGGCAAAACATCCAAACTTGACCTTCCCGTCCATCATTCGTTATAGTGACAATACACGGTAAGAAATACGCGTAGCGTCCTTTCTTAGAAGCGGCGCGCGAAGCCGACGCCCCGCCCCGACAGGCGAAAATGGGTAAAAGAAATGAGGGGGACACATGGAGTGGAAACCGAACCGCGACGATCAAAAACCTTTATATAAACAAATTGCAGCCTATTTTGAAGCTGAGATTTCTTCCGGCCACCTCCCTCCTGCCAGCACATTGCCCTCCGAAAGAGCGTTAGCAGCAACATACGCTGTCAACCGGAGTACGATTGTCGCCGCTTACGCCGAGCTTGAATCGATGGGGCTAGTGACGAGGCAAAAAGGAAGCGGCACAAAAGTCAGCAGTGATATTTGGGGCTTGCTCAATAAACGGATGCCGAACTGGAATCACTATGTAGAGGCAGGTTCAGTTTTACCTAATTTCCCGATTGTTCAAAGATTGAGAGAGCAATCAAAGGATGATCGCATCATTAACTTCATGAGCGGAGAATTATCGAGTGATTTATTCCCGACAGAACAGTTTCAGACAATCCTTTCCAGCCATCGCTTTACCGAGAACCTTGGCTACGACGAACCGCAAGGGAATGAAAGGTTAAGGGCCGTCATTGCCGAGCATGTCCAAGCATATCGAAATATTCAGACGGATGCTTCGTCGATTCTGATCACATCCGGAGCGCAGCAGGCCCTCCATCTTATCGTCCAGGGGCTGCTCCAACAAGGCGATGCCGTAGCAATCGAAGATCCATCCTATTGCTGCTATACGTTACCGCTTTTCCGCTCAGCCGGATTACATGTCCATTTAGTAAAGCCCGATAACAATGGGATCCGGCCCGCTGATCTGATTGAGCTGCATAAAAAGCATCGCATTCGCATGATCTTTTTAAATCCCGATTTTCAGAATCCTACCGGGACGGTGCTTAGCCTGGAGCGCCGCAAGAAAATTTTAGATATTTCATCCGAGTTCGGCATTCCGGTCATTGAGGATGACCCATACAGCCTTACGTCAGCAGGGGAATTTAATCAGCCTACTTTAAAGTCATTGGGCTTGAACGGCAATGTGCTCTATATTAGCTCACTTTCAAAAATCGTTGCCTCCGGATTGCGGGTCGGCTGGGTGATCGGTCCCCACCCCGTTATCCAGCGTCTGGCTGATATTAAGCAGCAGGTTGATTTCGGACACAGCATTTTTCCGCAGTGGGTGGCAAAAGAGTTTCTTGACTCTGCCTACTTCCCGCACCATATCAGCTTGCTCAGACAAAAGCTGGAACGCCGCAAACAAGAGATGGTCACAAGCTTACAAGCGCTCTTACCCGAGCAGGTCGAATACGAGACCCCTCAGGGCGGCATTCATTTATGGTGCAAAATTAACGGCTTATCTAATGAAAATCGGCTGATCGAAGAGGCGATAAAAAAAGGCGTCATCTTCACCCCAGGGCGCATAATGGGTTCCGAATCGGGCTTTGTCCGCTTTACATATGGGAGAGGAAATGAGCAGCAAATCCGTGAGGGGATTAAACGATTTAAGGAAGCTCTTATCGAGTCAACGATGACATAACATCACCTTGTCCCAACGCTACAAAGTGGATGAGAAAATTAATGGCAAATTGGATGGTGCCAATTTTGTCATGATCGGGTTTAATAAAAGAACATAGACATCATCATGCAATCCCTGAAGGAGAGAAACAATGACAATCTTAATTATTTTTGCCGCTATTGTTTGCGTAGCAGCCCTTGTCATTACATTATCATTGACAAAAACAGAAGACTCGAATTATAGCAGCCAACGCAGTATTGGCAATCAATTAATTATTTATCTTGGCCTCATTCCGGTTATCGTAATTGTGTTAGTTCTCGGTTGGTTCTTTTTATTTTAAAATAAGAGGCTGAGTAAAAGGTTGTTTTTCACCTTTTTCCCAGCCCCTGCTAACTAGTTTTGTCACAGCAAGACAACGCCGCTGCCTTCCTTTAGCTGTGAACCAGCTCTTTTTCACTTAAGCCAAGCGTCTTCGCTGTCGAAGTATGAATGTCGTGCAGAAGCTCTCGGTTTTCCGCGAGCGACACCCCATAAGAAGGAATCATTTCTTTAATCTTCGGCTCCCACTGGGCCAAATGCTGCGGGAAGCAATTTCTGATCACCTCAAGCATGACATGAACAGCAGTTGACGCTCCCGGGGACGCCCCTAATAAAGCCGCAATCGTACCATCTGCGCCAGTAATCACTTCCGTTCCAAATTGAAGCGTTCCTTTTCCGGCATCCGTGTCTTTAATCACCTGTACACGCTGGCCCGCTACGACTAAATCCCAATCCTCGTCTTTCGCATTCGGAATAAACTCCCGTAGCTCTTCCATCCGCTTTTCTTTTGACAGCATTACCTGTTCGATCAAGTATTTAGTCAAGGAGAGATTTTTTGCTCCTGCCGCCAGCATCGTAACAAGGTTATTCGGTTTTACAGAAGTCAATAAATCAAGCATCGAGCCTGTTTTCAAAAACTTTGGTGAGAATCCGGCAAACGGACCAAACAACAGCGATTTCTGTCCTTCGATAAAGCGGGTATCGAGATGCGGAACCGACATCGGCGGTGCTCCAACCTTCGCCTTGCCGTATACTTTCGCGTGGTGCCGCTCAATCACTTCCGGATTATGACAGACCATGAAAATGCCGCTTACCGGGAATCCGCCAATATGTTTTCCTTCAGGAATACCGGACTTTTGCAGCAAATGCAAACTTCCTCCCCCGCCGCCGATGAAAACAAACTTTGCCGTATGACGCTCGACTGTACCGCTCTCGACATTCCGTACATTTAATTCCCACAAGCCGTCCGCGGTACGATTCAAATCATCTACACTGTGCTTGTAACGGATTTCGACGCCCTGACTTGCTAAATGATCGAACAGCATCCGCGTCAACGCGCCGAAATTGACATCGGTTCCAGAATCGATCTTCGTTGCAGCAATCGGCACGTCCGTTTCCCGATCCTCCATAATAAGCGGAATCCATTCCTTCAATTTTTCAGGATCCTCAGAAAATTCCATTCCTTGAAAAAGGGGATTTCCTGTGAGCGCTTCAAACCGTTTCTTTAAAAATGTCACATTCTGCTCCCCTTGCACCATACTCATATGAGGCAATGGCATAATAAAGTCCTGCGGATGCTGGATTAGCTGACGGTTAACAAGATAAGACCAGAACTGCATCGAAAGCTGAAACTGCTCATTCACGTTAATCGCTTTACTAATGTCAATCGATCCGTCCGACCTTTCCGTTGTGTAATTAAGCTCGCATAGTGCCGCATGCCCTGTCCCGGCATTATTCCATTCATTGGAGCTCTCCTCACCTGCCTTTTCGAGCTTCTCAAACACAGTAATTTCCCATTCTGGTACTAATTCTTTCAAAAGTGTCCCTAACGTCGCACTCATGATACCAGCACCAATTAAGATGACATCTGTTTTTGTTTCTCCGTTGCTCATTTTTACCATCCCTATACTCTAAAATTTGCAGGAAGGATGTATACGCTCCTGCCTAGGTGTCACACCAAGCAAGGCGCGACCTATTACAAAACTTGTCTGTTTCCATTATAACCTTATCATCATGTAGGACAATTATCTATAGATGAATCAATCTATCTCTAACTAATCATTATAAGCTATTTTACGCTCGTAAAAAAGTGGCTTCATCTGCCCAAGCTGATTTCGTTCATTCCTTCACATAGCTTGTACAACTTCAATATGGACCATCCGCTAATTTGGACGGTCTCTTTTGTCCTCCCCCCCTCAATCAGAAAGGGAGTGTATCAAAAGAGATGATACTCCTTTTAATACACTCCCTGAAACGTTTTAAATCATGGCTGATCAAATCGCAATTATGCCGAAATCTCCTGCTTCTGACTCGCAATCTGATAAAAACTGTAAAGTAATCCATTGAATATTTCTTCCCATGACAGCGTTAAGGCAAATGCACGCGATTTTTCCGAAAAGGAACGGCGCAGGCTTTTTTGCTCTAAAAGAAAGGCCGTATAGTGAGCAAAGGCCTTTGTGCTTTTCGGCTCGCATAAAAAGCCGTTCACTCCATGGGAAACGAGGTGCTGCACGCCTCCTGCTTTTGCGCCGATAACTGGAAGACCGGAAGCCTGGGCTTCCAGGACGACATTGCCAAACGTCTCGGTCGGAGATGGGAAAAGAAAAAGATCAGACGACGCATACACTTCGGACAAAGCTTCCCCTTCTAAAAAACCGGTCCATGTAATTTGCGGGTGGGGTTTAGCTGACAGCGTCTGAAACAGCGGGCCGTCGCCGACTAGCAGCAAATGTGTTTGCTCTTTCATATGCGGCGGCAAAGCATGAAACGTCTCCAGCACGATATGGACATCTTTTTCCGGGGCGATGCGGCCAACATAGAGCAGAATGTTCTTTTCTTTGATCCGGTACTTTTTTCTGACGTCGCTCGATTTTTTTGCCGGCGAAAAGAACTGGTGGTTCACCCCCCGGCCCCAAATGTCGATCGAAGGGTGAAAATCGCGGTCGATCAGCTTTTGTTTTGTGCTTTCTGACGGAACAAAGACGCGGTCAAACGAGTGATGAAACCAATGCAAATATTTCCAGATCCATTTTTTGAATAAGGTGGCATGATAATAGGCTAAATAATCATCGAAGTGAGTATGATAGGAAGCGACCATCGGAATGTGATGCTTTTTGCCATAATGAAGACCAAAGAGTCCTAGATTAAACGGTGTGGCGACATGAATCAATGTCGGCTTGAATTCATCGAGCGTTTGCCGGATGTAGAGTGGATTCGGCAGTGCCAGACGACAGTCCGGATAGAATAAAAACGGGATGCTCATAAACCGCTCGATGTGAGGAACCTTCGGCACCGGTGTGCGGCTTTCCGGAACAAACAGACGGTATTCAATGCCTTTCGTGTCAAGATAATTGGTGTAACGCTTCAGCGTACGGGCGACCCCGTTCACTTCCGGTGCGTATGTGTCAGAAAAAATCGCGATTCTCATCTTTTGACTCCCCCTATCTATAGTGGCACCACTGCCTGCCTCTCTCTCATTGCTTCAGCAGCTGGCTCGGCTGCTGCTCATTGACCGCCGGCCGGCCAATGGAGTAATACTCTACCCCCGCTTTTTCCGCCTTCGCCAGAGGATAACAATTCCGCCCATCGATAACAACTGCCTCTTTCATCAACACTTTATACCTGGCAAGTGGAAATGCCTTAATTTCCTCCCACTCCGTGACGATGATGCTCGCCTCGGCCCCGGACAGCGCTTCGTCGATGCTGCCGGCAAACATTACTTGTTCGAGAACACGGTTTCCTTTCGGATGATCGACGACCGGATCATACACGATCAGCGACGCTCCCGCCGCCTGTAATTCCTGCAAAATGACAAGCGAGACAGCTTCACGAAGATCATCTGTATTCGGTTTGAAGCTCAATCCCAATAAGGCGATTCGCAGCCCTCGTAATGATGAAAACCGTTTTTTCAATTTCTCGATCACGACGTAAGGCTGGCGCTCGTTTACGGTACTGGCAGCGGCGAGCACCCGCAAATCAGACTGAGCGGTTTCTGCCATATGAAGAAGCGCTCTTGTATCCTTCGGAAAACAGGAGCCGCCGTAGCCCAAACCTGCCTGTAAAAATTGCGCGCCGATCCGCCGGTCCAAGCCGATGCCATGCGCGACAGCGTCGACATTTGCTCCAAGCCTTTCACATAGATTCGCAATTTCATTGATATAGCTGATCTTCGTCGCCAAAAAAGCGTTCGCCGCATATTTGATCAGCTCGGCACTGCGCGGGTCGGTATGAAAAATCGGCGTGCCAAACGGCTTGTGCAGCATCGCCACCGTTTCGGCGGCCCGCTCATGTTCTGCGCCAATGACGATCCGGTCCCCATGATAAATATCGTAAATCGCCGAGCCTTCCCGTAAAAACTCTGGATTGGAGACAAGATCAAATGGACAGCTTGTATGCTGGGCGACCATAGCGCGAACACGTTCATTCGTTCCGACAGGTACAGTGCTTTTAATAACAATGACCGTATATTCTTCAATTGCTTTCGCGACGTCAACTACGGCCTGCTCCATATAGCTCACATCCACTGCGCCATCCGCCTTTGAGGGCGTTCCGACCGCTACATAAATCACATCTCTCAAGCGATACGCTTCATCGCCATCAGTCGTAAACGTCAGTCGGCCGTTTGCGAGATTATGAACAAGAAGCTGCTGAAGACCAGGCTCATAAAACGGCACCTCGCCCCGTTTCAGCATCTTGATTTTCGTACTGTCAACGTCGATACAAATGACTTCATGGCCAACCTCGGCAAAGGTCACACCGGTGACTAAGCCGACATACCCAGTCCCAACAACGGTAATTTGCATGCGGACCCCCTCCCTTCATCGCCTTTACGCGATTGTGACGTTCATCAGTTCTTCCATGTAGGCTCTCAACTCTTGACTGAGCCCCTCTCGCTCCATGGCAAAGTCCAATGTTGCTTTCAGAAAGCCGAGCTTATCGCCAATGTCATAGCGTTTTCCCTGGAAGTGATAAGCAAGCACATGATGGGATTGATTCAGTTGTTTCAAAGCGTCAGTTAACTGGATTTCGCCTCCTGCACCAGGCGTAATTGTGTGTAGAAGTGGGAAGATGTCGGGTAAGAGGATGTAACGTCCCATAAGTGCATAGTTCGATGGCGCGTGGTGGAGAGAAGGTTTTTCAACCAGGTCTGATACGCCGATCACACCTTGTTCGATTTCCAAACCTGCCGGTGCGACAATTCCGTATCTCGATACTTCTTCGTCACGGACAGGCTGAACGCCGACAACAGGAGATTGATAGCGCTCATAAATCGTCATTAATTGCTTCGTACATGGGATAGCCGAACGGACAATATCATCCCCGAGCAGTACAGCAAACGGCTCATCGCCAATAAATGACTGGCAGCACGCAATCGCATGACCGAGTCCTAACGGCTCTTTTTGACGGATATAATGAATGTTGGCCAGGCTCGAAATGGTTTTCACTTCTTCAAGCTGCCGCCATTTTTCCTTGCCGGCGAGCACGCTCTCTAATTCGTAGGAGCTGTCAAAGTGATCCTCAATCGCTCTTTTGCCGCGTCCACTGACAATAATAATATCCTCGATGCCGGACTCGGCAGCTTCCTCGACAATATATTGAATCGTAGGCTTATCGACGATCGGCAGCATTTCCTTCGGCTGGGCTTTCGTAGCAGGTAAAAACCGGGTCCCCAATCCCCCCGCAGGGATGATCGCTTTTCGCACTTTCACCTCATTACCCCCATTCCATACGTCTTATAGGTTTTAGTGTAACAGGTGAATATTAAGGGACTGTACAGCTTTTTTAAAGATCCAGGCCCCGCTTTTTACCCGACTTTTACGAAAACTTTAGACTAAATTGGTTCTACATGTATACCTTACTATATCCGTCACAACATCAAGCGGCTTTTCAATCGAAAGCAGATGACCTGTGTGCTTGTAAGTAATCAGCTCCGCTTCAGGCAGTTCCTTCACAAGGCGTCTGCCAACCGCCACAGGGACGACCTTATCCTCTTCGCCCCACAAAAGCAAGGTCGGTTTTCTAATGTCGCGCAGCTGTTCCGTCGTCAGGTCACCCTCACGATGGCGCGCCAGCCGGACGAGTGATTTATAGAAGTTTCTTTCCTTAAGCGGTCGGCCGAACTCCTCAATCATGTCTGCGGTAATTAGTGCTTTGTTATACAGCACATTTTCCAAATAGTCCTTTACTTCCTTCCGTCCGACATACCACTGAACGAAAGCAGGAAAAAAGGGCATATATGAACTGTACATCAGGGATTTCTTTACTTTTTTCAAATAGCCGGAACTATTTAGCAGCACCAATTTATCGACTTGATCCGGAACTAATTTCGCCGTATACAAGGCGATCTGCCCGCCCATCGAATGACCGACGATAATGACCCGCTCTAGGCCGAAATATTTCAGGCACTTCGCTACAAGTTGCGCATAATTTTGAAACGAATAGGTAAATGAGGTTGATTTGTCACTCCGGCCAAACCCCGGAAGGTCAATCGCGAAAATTGAAAAATGCTCCTTAAGCAGGGGTATCAAACGGTGAAATGTATAGGTGGAAGAGGCAAAGCCGTGAATCAGAAACATCGCCGGCTTGCTCTGATCGATCCAATACTCACAATAGACGCGAAGATGATCGATGACCAAATATGTATGTTTAAGTTGGTTTTCCGTCATTTTCCTCATCTCCGCCCAGTCATTTATAAGGATAGTATGTACGCAGAAGAAGAGATCATGCGAATTTCACTATTAGGGTTGTCTTTTTTGGTAAAGTGGTTGCCTTCTTCATCTGTCATGACTTGAACAAAAAGACGCCAGCCCATTTCTTCTACATTTTTGATTATCATACCAAAAACTAGTTAAGCTGTTATCCCGCAATTTCAGTCGATCTTGGAAATTCCAGCGAAACACCGTTATAAGATCCTTCTGCCAAAAAAACCTCCATCGATACCACCTTAGATAGTGGCACGATGGAGATTTTATTTTGTAACATATTTTTCGTCAATTCGAACCAATGCTTTCTAACATTCGGCTAAGAAGAACCGCCGTCTCTGCGCGAGTCGCTCCTTTTCCCCATTTACAGCATTCAGCTGCTCTGCGGTTCAATAAGAAAAGGGCCATCAGCTGAACCATCACCAAAGGAAAAAGACTGAGAGGCTACACCCACCTCTTGCTCAACGCTTTGGAAAGCTAATCCGAGCAACAATTGTTTCTTCAGCAAACGACACATTTTTTTACTTTCTCCTCTCAAGGAAAGAAAATTTTGCTCCATACTTCCCTTTTTCATTCTTAATCCCTTTTGAGCTCACGTGTTTAATTACATGGTACTCCCCAGGTGAAAAATTAATCGTAACATCAGCCGAGGTTTCTTCCGCTTGTTCAAGACCTAACTTCAAAAGATACCTATTGACCTCAAATAAGACCTAAATAATTCCGTCACCATTTGAAATTGTGCTCTGAGCTCATCTATGAATAATTCTGGAGAGTCATCTGGAATTTCTTTCTTATCCCTTTGTGGGGGATTGCTGTTATTCGACTTCTTCGACCGATTGACGTTGATCTGATATTCCTGCACTGTCATCCCGTCTTGTGCCGTCACTTCAACCGTAATCATATTGCTTCCCACTTCAAGTTCAATAGGAGCAGAAGGTTCACCGCTTAAAGCGATATGGCCATTCATCCTTAAGACAGCATACGGATCATAAGCTGTTGCTAAGACGCTTACCTGTGAAACCGAATAAGGTACAACCACATCGTAGGTGAACTGATCGGCAGCGAAAGCCGGTGACAACGTTCCACCGATTAGTTTTAAATCCTCAAGTGCAGCATTGCTGCTTGCAGCTCTCTGAATCGCTAGCGTGTAGGTCGATGAATGAATCCCGTCCTCGGCTTCAATCTCGATAAGCACGTTCGTGGTTCCGACCTTTAGTGGTATCCTGATCGGGGAGCCACTTGCTTGTGGCTCTCCATTAATCTTTAATTCGGCATTTTTATGATCGACCACAGGCGTGATACTCACTGACGTTGTATTATGAGAAACCTCTATAGAATAGGCGTAGATTGACGGGTCGAAGGTTGGAGACAGCATACCTTCGTTTACGTCGAGACTGCTCAACAGCACATTATCGGAAGCTACCCTTGTAACAATGATCGTGTAGGTTTGCTCGGTTACGCCATCTTGAGCCAGAATGGTGACCTCTATTCTATTGGAGCCTACTGTCAATGGAATTGGATTGTCCGCGAACGCTCCGTTAACGGTCAAAGCACTGACCGAGGCTTTCATATCCACTGTCTCCACCTGAAGATCTGTTACAGCCACCCCGTTGGGTACTGTTGCTGTATATTGATACACATTCGCACTTACCGTCTCATTTAGTGTGATGCCTTGCAAGCTTAGTGAATGAATGTCCGTATTGCTAGAAGGCGCTCGTGTTACTTCAATCACATAAATCTCAGTAGCCTCACCGTCTTCAGCTGTTACGTGAATTTCAAACAGGTTCTTTCCAACCTTTAATACCGCAGGTCCTGTCACGATTTCCCCTTTGTCATTGTAAACCGTATAGGTTGCCTGTGTATGAAGTGTGGATGCTGCAAGCGTTATACTATCGCGTTCATGAGGAACGTGAGATGTATAATGCATGACGTCGGGATCAAAGGAAGGGGTGAGCGGGCCCTCAGCTATACTCAATCCTCCCAACCTTGCCTCAGTCGATGGAAGTATAGTTTGCGTCACTTGAAAGCTCATTGGTTGTATATGGTCGGCTGTGATCGTAATTGTTGCTGTATACAAGCCCGACGTTAGCTCATCCTTCGCTTTCACAGTAAATGAGGAAGATTCTCCAACTATCGTGGTTGCTGGTTGGGTGATCTCAAAGGCCTCTGCATTCGTCCCGCTTATGTTGGCGGATACATTTCTAAGTATGCCCGTACCCGTCCTCACGACCTCCACACTTCTCGTCTCTTGTGTTCCCGATGCATATCCAGACACAAGCTCCGTCAATGTCTGATCGTTAATTGGCGCTATCGAGTAGGTATGGACCTCTTGAGTAACTTGAAAACTCACAGGCTCCATATTGTCAGCTGTTATCGTGACCGTAGCTCTATAGTTTCCCGCTGCTAATTCATTCTTCGCTTCTACTGACATATTGGTCGTTGTCTCTATCGGTGAATAAGGTTGTTGCAAAATAAAAGCATCTTTACCTGGACCATCTATACTTGCATAAACATTCCTCAACGTACCCGCTCCAGTATTTCTAAGAAGAATGTTTCTAGGCCATTTATCTTCCGGCTTATACCCTTCAACAAGATCTGGAAGTTTTATATCGTCAATCGGCTCTAAGGTATAGGTGAGGGGCTGGGGCACCTCTGCAATGACCATGTCATTGACACGACCTATATCGGCAACAACAAGTTCTGCCTCACTACTTGAAATCACTCGATACATAGAGATGACAAACGTATTGTCGGATATACCAAAGTAAATCGTCCCATCACTTGGATCTCGCGCAATAGCTGAAATATGGTGCTCTCCTGAATAATAAGGCTCACTCTGTACAGCTCCTGTACTCAAGCTAGCTTTGCGAATCATCCTCTCATCAGAAAAATAAAGCTCATCGGTTGTTGGATCAACAACTGCACGAATGGGGTTCCCAATATCCGAAATCCATTCCTCGACATTCAATCCCCCTGTATCCATGCGATAAATACTAGAATCACCATATAAATCCCTTATTTGAAAATAAAGATAGTCCCCATTATGGGAAACCGAGAGCCCAAAAAGAAAGACAAAGCCATCGGTAGGCGTATCATAGAGCAGATCGATGGAACCATTCGTTAAGTCTAGGACTAACACTCTTGAAAAAAACGTTCCTGATCCATCTCCATAGGCATCTGAAAAGTACAACTTATGATTACTGGCATCCAAAGCGAACTCATTTATTACATAACCACTAGGGTTGTCATATTGAGCAACTTCTTGTAATGTATCCTGCTTCATTTTGTATATACGATCTCTCGCTGAATAGTAGATGTATCCACCTTCTGAATCAACAGCAATCGCTCTAGGTTCAAAAAAAGCACCTTGCTTAGCAAGCGTCTCAGGAGCGGAACCATTTTGCAAGTTCATTTGCATCACGCTATACTCAGGGTCACCCAATGTATAATACAAACTTGTGTTTGTGTTGGCATAAACTTCTTGATTCGCTATCCTCAAAAAACCGAGGAAACTGAACACCAGTAAGACAATGAGGACAATTACTGTGGCTCGCCTTTTATACTCTACAATTTTCACAGTACTCTCTCCTTTTTTTCCATAGCTAAGTCGCACCTCATTATAAGTAAAGAAAGAGAAAAATGAAATTGACGAATGTTAATTTTTTTCAGACTTTTGTATAATGAGTATATCGAATATTCTAAATTACACGGTGAGGTAATCATGACCAATCAAATTCAGCCAACGATTCTAAAAACAAAAATCACCCTGCCTGTTCCAAAAGATAGCAGTGTTTTACGAAGTCGTTTATTGGATACCCTTAATGCTGGATCGAAGGGTAGATTGACAATCGTAACGGCTCCCGCTGGTTTCGGAAAGACTACGTTGTTGACTCAATGGGCGGATTCAAATTCGCTACCTTGTGTCTGGCTTTCTCTCGATGAGATGGATAATGATACGGTCAGGTTTTGGCGCTATATCCTTCATGCCATAGCATCTGTGCTACCTCAATTAAACCGAGAACATATCTATAATCTGGAGCGAGCCTTATCTGGCTCTTCTATATATAGCTTTTTAGATTCGCTTATTAATGAACTTTTTGCGTCTTCCAAAGAAATCGCCATTCTTATAGATGATTACCACATCATAAATGATGCGCATATCCATGACAGCATTACCTATTTCATCCATTACCTCCCGTCTACGATACATATGATCATTTCTTCCCGCAAAGAGCTACCCTTTTCTACAGCCAAATGGACTGTTCAAAACGAAGTTAGTAGCATCGATATGGAGCAACTTCAATTTACCTTGGATGAAGCCGAGTTGTTTTACACAAATGTTAACGAGCTCGAGTTATCGCACCAACAAATTGGAAAACTGCATGAACAGACGGGTGGCTGGGCGGCAGGTTTACAGTTGGTAACACTCTCGATTCGTTCAAAAACCGACTACGATCACTTTATTCAAGAGTTCAACGGAGACCATCGGAACGTTTCAGATTTTTTGTTTCAGGAAGTAATGTCAGGTCTCCCTGATGAATTGTATACGTTTTTGTTAGATAGTTCGGTCCTCTCCAGGATGAATGCTCCGATTACCGATGCAATCACAAATCGTTCAAACAGCAGGGATATGTTAGAGATGATCAAACAATTAAATCTGTTCATTATCCCACTTGACGATCAAAATAGTTGGTTCCGTTATCATCATTTGTTTGCGCAGTTTCTACAGGGAATGTTTAAAAAGAACAGCCCTGAAGGATGGCTTAGAGCTAATCGTATGGCGAGTGAATGCCTCGCCTCATACGGCTTCATGGACGAGGCCATCCATCACGCATTGGAAGCACAAGATTTTGACTTGACCCAAAGATATTTAGCGCAAAATCTCCCTAATGTGCTGCGCCAAGGAGAGCACAAGACTTTGCTTCTTTGGTTTCAGCGCATACCGGATAAAACCTTACTTACTCCAGAGATGTCTCTCTTGTACGCCTTTGTACTCTTGCTAAACAGCGACTTTCTTGAAGCGGACCGGTTATTGGAAAAAGTGGAGCAGGAAAGCTCGTCAATAGATGAACCAAGTCGCAAAGGACAGCTACAAAGTGGCATCCTGTTTGTTCGCGCCAACTTGATGTTTCTAAATGGGGACTTCAAAAAGTGGTTGAAATTCGTTGAAGGTATACGAGACCGCATATTGCCGGAAAACGCTGTTTTTTACAATTACAACTATAACTTGTCAGAGCCTCTAGTAAGACGCACACCACTCGGTCTCAAGGGCGTTCTCTCTGCTGATACAGACACCATTGGTCGCATGTTCAATGAAATTCTGGAATCTCATGGCTGGACACAATCGCTCATTAACTTATATGTGAAACAATCTTTGTGCGAAGGCTATTACGAATGGAACGAGTTGGACAAAAGCCGCAAGCTACTGAATGAGGTCGAAAGAAATACGTTGCAGATGCCAGTTCCCGGATTGTTCATTCCACTGGTGATTATGCAAGCACGCTTCCACATCGTCGACCAAAATTTTGATCTTGCTCACGAACGGATTCGTGATGCGATCCAGTCTACTTCCGAAGCCCACTGGCTGCGACTGCTTCATGCTTTTCAAATTCGATTGTACCTGCTCGAAGGCCGGCTCATACAAGCAAAAAAAGAAGCCGAAAAACTAGGCTTAACCGCCGAGGCGTACCCAGCTTTCAACCAAGAATATGCTAATATAGCACTGGTGCGTCTGCTCGGCAAGCAACGCAAGGAAGCGGAAGCGCTCCGCCTTCTGGAGCGAATGAAGCCTCAGGCGGCAAGAGAGCAACTAATCTCGAGCCTAGTGGAAATTTCAGCTTTGCAATCTTTATTAGAATACCAGCGAGGACTAAAGGACAAAGCTACGCAACACATCCACGAAGCACTAATGCTAGGCGAACAAAATCGATATGTACGAAGCTTTCTGGATGATGGAGCTGACATGAAAGCTGTTTTGATGCATTATTTAAAAGTGAAACAGCACGAACCTTCCATGTTTCCTTCTTCAGAAGTGACTGAGAACTATGTCCACCAGTTAGTTGCATCATTTCCAAAAGAAATCATGTCCCAAAAGCAGCATAAGGAAGAGCTCGCCGAGCCATTGAACCGCAATGAAATAAATCTTCTCCGTCTGCTGAACCAAGGGGCAACCAACAAGCAAATGGCCGAAGAACTTGCCTTATCCCCAGGCACCGTGCGGGTGTACCTTTCCCGCCTGTATGAAAAGCTCGGAGTCTCCTCCAGAACCCAGGCTTTACTTGCTGCTCAGAACCTCAAGCTGCTGGAATAAACGCTTTATCATTTAAAGTCGAAGTCATGCCATTCACTTTCTTAATAGCTCGTTATCATGTGATTGAGGCTACCACAACTCAAGCCGCAAGCCCTAACTTACGACCTAATCGGTGGGAGTCTCGCATGACTATGTTTTTAGCAATCTGAGCTCCTCCTAAGCTAGTTGACTATTACCATCAATCAAATGATAGATAATAGATTGTCATCAAAGAAGTTAAGATCTTGCTAAGAAACCAATCATCATTAATACAAACGCTAAGAGATAAATCAATAAAATGAGACCAATCACAATAGGGGCTACATTCTTTGTAAACCCTATTTCTTTTTTGTTTGTCGGCAATAACAGTAAGAATTAAACTTACAACTCTTAACACTCTAGAAATAAAGAAACCCATGTAAGGAATAACCTTAATGAGTCCTTCTTTTTCATAATCTCGACTAACAAATACGTTTTCACTTGAATATCATATTCCCATCTTTTGCTGCCTCCGTTTTACAATCACTTGTGATACGCCTAACAGTGAAAAGCTCAGGACCCACAGCAGTTCCTTGCATAACACTTGAACAAATTAGTGAAATTTGTATTTACTTTAACTAGACGAATGAACAATAGATGCCGTTTAGCCATTACCCTTCCTTCGCCTTTCATTTTATTTCAAAAGCTTGATGAATCCCTCAAGCATTATGTTGGGATCAAACGTACCAAATAAAAAAGAGGTCGCGGAGTAACCTTCGCTGAACCCCCACATTTGCGCCGCAATCAGGCTGCTGTCTTTATCGCTTGCAACCCAACCGCCTTCTTTCAGAACATCGACAAACATCGCAATCTCATTGATCCAAGCCTGATAGTACTTCCTTAGCCTGTTACGGGCTTCTGGATCCTCCTTCGTCTGCAAATAGAAATCGATCAGAACCAAAAACCATTTTCGCTCATCCTTCATTCGGCTTTCCAACTCGAACAGGCACTTGTCCAATACTTGCTCCAGCGTTGTTTCATCTTTGTTGTACTTACGGGGAAGGTCTATCCAACCACTCCTCTGCCTAGCCCTCTCCTCCAATAAGTGAAAAAAAACCTCCTCCTTCGTATTGAAATGGAAATAAAACGCACCTCTCGTGAATCCAGCTCGCTCCACAATGTCTTCAATTCTCGTTGCCGCAAAGCCTTTTTCCAAAAAACAAGCCAACCCTGATTCAATTAGTTGACGGTAGGTAGCCTCACGTTTCAATTGAAACTTGGTTTTATGCAATTCATTCACCTCTTCGCTAAGATGTACAATTTATTGGGAAAGCTGTAGTCATCACTTTCTGTAATAATACCTGACTACAAGACCAGCGTCAAAACTACTTTTAAACGCGATCATTAGTTCATAAGGTATAGGCTCCAACTTCAAATGTAGCCGGATGCACCAAAGTATAGTGACCTCTCACTCCACTGTACAGCTTCGTATACGGCGATTTTAATTTCATACTAAACATATGCCTGATTGTGATTTTCCACATATGAAAAAATAGCTCAAATTAGGCTCCTTCAAGTATGAAGTGAAGAAAACCTCCACTGAAGGAAGTTTCCTTTATTCGTAATGGTTGTTGTTACTACTCAGTAGCAAGGGAGTACAGACAGCACTTTACTTGTAGGGCTATATTTGTAAGCATTGTATAAGCATCTCCAATTTGATGTCATTGGGCTTTCGCTGCTAGCTCGCTAGGATTTTCACTCCTCAAGGATCGCTCATTCTAGGTGAACGTAAAGACACGGAGGGTGAGAAGGTTGGTAATCTCCTTTACAAAATAAAACATTGAGTCCGGTGCAATACCGAACTCATTTTACCCAAGCTGCCTAATGAAATAATAGTGTCTAACTTTTAGGGGTCACTTCACTTTAGTGGGGTTTCTCTACAATCTGGGACACCTCTAGGCGTTTCCTAATATCTCTTCTTATGCAAATTCAGGGTCACTCATGACTTTGCTCTAACATTCTGAGCACCATCACAACCGCTTCTGCCCGAGTCGCTGACTCGTTTGGAGCAAACGTTTGGCCACCGTGTCCCTTGACGATGCCCAGCTTATGGAGTGCTTCCACTGCTCCTTTCGCCCAGTTCGGAATATCCTCATCATCGGCGAAGTCAGTCGGTACACTCGCGTCTACGGGCATCTTCAGCGCTCTGGCAATCATCGATGCCATCTCTGCACGGGTAATCTTCGCATCAGGACGGAAGCTACCGTCCTCGTACCCATTGACGACCCCCTCTTGCACAGCAAGAGCGACCGCGCTTTTGGCCCAGGAGCCAACCTTGTCCTCATCAGTGAAGCGAAGTACCTCACCTGTTCCGTCCCATTTCAATGCGTCCGCAAGTATAACTGTAAACTCGGCGCGAGTAATCGAATGATCAGGTCTGAACGTTCCATCCGGATAACCGCGAATAATTCCTTCAATTACGGCTTGCTTAATGCTGGTTTCTGCCCAGTGTTCAGAAATATCGCTGAAAGCAATCTTCGGATCCTGAATAGGTGGTGATTCCGTTGGATCCATCGCAAATACTGCAAACTTCGTAAAGTGATCGACCTCTACAGCAATATGATTGCCCTCAATCTTGCCCCCAGCAACCTCCACCCACTTCCTCTTCACTTCGTCATAATAGAATACAGCGGGAGCTTGATGATCCTTTAGCTTGGACGGATCGAAAGCAAAGATTAGTGTAATCGGTTTTTTGAAATTCTCCGAAGCGTTTTTTAATATCTCGTAGATCGGACTAGCAAGTATATCCCTTTCCGTCAAAAACTGTTGTGTGTCCGATACTTCTTCAATGGTGAGTATCAAATCTTTGTCGAAAGCGTTAGGTGGAATAATAACGGTGACAGCTTCACCTAAACTAACCTCACCTGTTCTACATGCTGGAAGAGTCAACTGACCATCTGAGGAAACAACTTTGGCATCACATGATGGTGAAGGCGTAATACCTCCACCGCTGTTTCCTCCAGTGACCCTCTTCCACTGGGCATATACCGTGATATCCGCGGTTACTTCTGTGGTAGCATCGAACCAAGCTCCTTCCCCATTTGCAGCCGTGTTCCAGCCTGCAAACGTGTACCCCGTTCGGGTTGGCGGAGTCGGCAGAGTTCCAACGTTCCCTCCATAGACCACCAGCTTTTCCGTTGGATTAGCATCCACATCTCCACCGTTCTTATCGAAGGTCACTGTGTAGGATCCTGATGTCCACTGGGCATATACCGTGATATCCGCGGTTACTTCTGTGGTAGCATCGAACCAAGCTCCTTCCCCATTTGCAGCCGTGTTCCAGCCTGCAAACGTGTATCCCGTTCGGGTTGGCGGAGTCGGCAGAGTTCCAACGTTCCCTCCATAGACCACCAGCTTTTCCGTTGGATTAGCATCCACATCTCCACCGTTCTTATCGAAGGTCACTGTGTAGGGCACTGATGTCCACTGGGCATATACCGTGATATCCGCGGTTACTTCTGTGGTAGCATCGAACCAAGCTCCTTCCCCATTTGCAGCCGTGTTCCAGCCTGCGAACGTGTACCCCGTTCGGGTTGGCGGAGTCGGCAGAGTTTCAACGTTACCTCCATAGACCACCAGCTTTTCCGTTGGATTAGCATCCACATCTCCCCCGTTCTTATCGAAGGTCACTGTGTAGGGCACTGAACTTTGTCCATGTTCATTCGCTCCCCATGCTACAACAGAACCATCCTCCTTCAGTGCTAGCGAATGATACGTTCCCGCTGCGATCGCTATCACTCCAGATTCTGCTTCTGCTGGCACCGTTGTTTGACCGTAATACTCATATCCCCACGCTACAACCGAACCATCCTCCTTTAGCGCTAGCGAATGATAATTTCCCGCTGCGATCGCTATCACTCCAGACTCTGCTTCTGCCGGCACCGTTGTTTGATCGTAAGCATTATTTCCCCACGCTACAACCGAACCATCCCCCTTTAGCGCTAGCGAATGATACGTTCCCGCTGCGATCGCTATCACTCCAGACTCTGCTTCTGCCGGCACCGTTGTTTGACCGTAATCATTATTTCCCCACGCTACAACCGAACCATCCTCCTTTAGCGCTAGCGAATGATACGTTCCCGCTGCGATCCCTATCACTCCAGATTCTGCTTCTGCTGGCACCGTTGTTTGACCTTCACCATTTGCTCCCCACGCTACAACCGAACCATCCTCCCTTAGCGCTAGCGAATGATTACCTCCTGCAGCAATCAAGACCACATTAATCATCACTAATTTATCCCCATACCCCCACGTCTCCACGGTGCCATTCTCTTTCAGCGCCAGCGAATGATCATCTCCGGCTGCAATCGCCACCACTCCAGATTTTGCTCCTGCTGGCACTGTTATTTGACCATATTCATTTGCTCCCCACGCCACCACAGTGCCATCTGCCTTCAGAGCCAGAGTATGATTATCTCCACCCGCGATCGCCAGCATCCCCGTACTACTGCTAATATCCGCTCCTGCGCCATGTACCATGCCAATATTGAAAGGCAGCACAACGCCAGTCACCATCGCCAGCAAGCTTATAACCTGAACAAACTGGCGAAATATCCCTTTGGATATAAAACGACACACAACCATCTCCAACTCTCCCTTTAAAATATAGATTCCTGGCGTTTGCTGAGGCAGACAGGGTAAAGGCCTCCAAGCACACCCAACTGCGTACCCTCACTTTCGTAGAAGATTTTGATTCCAGCCTCACTTCACTATTTCCACTGTCCACTTCAGCTCACCCCATTTCTAATTCCAAGAAGTTATAAAAGTATCATTTTTTTAACTTTTTAACGGCGTATAAAATTAAATACATTTATGAATGTATTTTAACAAACAAAAAAAAGGATCGTCAAGACATTTAACGACTCTTCTCGCTTGTCACTTCAACAGCTTCCCCAATCCCGTAAACCATGAGTCTCGACGACAACAAAGTAATTGTTGAGCAGCTTTTGTTGAACACTCATAATTGAGCAGTTATTCAAAACACCCTTGAACTTGAATATACGTATAAAAATCTTCTACCAGCAAGATTGTATCTGCCATTATGCATCACCCGTTTAGATTAATGTCATTCAAATCTCTTCATATAAATTCAACTGTTTGGATTCTGACCAGGGTTAGGTCAGTCAAAACCCAGCAAAGCATGAAGACGACGGCTTTTATAAACCATCGTTTTTGTGAACATAGCTTCTATCCCACTGGTCACGGATTTATTCCATATGCCGATTATCATTCTTCCTCACGTCAAGTTGACTGAAGTCCGGCCTGCGGCTGATCAATTCCGATGTCAGAGTCATTATTTTTTCCATTTCAAACACCTAAATGGAGGGGATCGGAAGTGGTTCCGTTAACATCCTATCCAAAAGTGCCAGCTTTTCGGCTAATAGTTTGCCTGCTCTTTTCTCTTAGCCAGAAGTCTAATATATTTTTTAAGACCTTTATAGCTTACAATCCCTAAGATCAAAAGAAGTCCGCTCACGATAAACGCGGTGATGATCTGAAGCGGATAAGCAACAGGTATGACGCCCAATGAAACTAACGGCAACGAAGGAAACATCCCGAAAACATGCAAAATCGTATAGCCTGCCAGTCCAATCCCTAAAATCGGGAACACAGGAATGAGAATAGCAAGTGTTGGTACTACAAACAAACTTGCAAAGCTGGCTCCTGTATAAAAAACAATCTTTTTCAGCATAAAAATGCCTCCTCTTTCCATTTCAAAGCGAAAAACTATTATTGTGGCTTCGGCAATATAAGGCAATTACGATAGTGGATAGCTTATTCATCATCTCTGCCCCGCTCACTCTGTCCCCCCAAAGGTCAGTCTGCGAACAGCGCCTAACGTATATTGTATAGAGAGATTTTCTAATTCGTTAATTGACACCAATGGCTTTATGCGATTTTGTTCGGTTTGTTCTTCAATAAAACAACAAAATCGATTAAGCAGATTACCGAAATCAGCGTTTTCCTTAAGTAGCTTACCAACCTTTTCTCCCCGCTCCTTATGACACTAATGTCAATATCAATTTTATGGTATTAAATAAGACAGATAACGGTGTGCTCATAAGGACGCGCTTTCCTGCGTATTACACACCATAAAATAGCTTCCCGTTAAACGGCAAGCAGAAAAACTGTATTACAAGCTGTGAATTTTTTTCGAGCAAAACTTAATATCAACTAATATATATTTACCCATGTTTTGCCGGTCTATGTACCGCTTCCAGTCGTAAAAGGCTGTTGAGAGAGGACCCATGCCAGCAGCCCCGACCCAATAGGAATTGAGGCAGGGCTGTGCGAGGAAGGCCGTTCGTTTATAAACGTAGGAAATTAAAAAGGGCTTAAACTTTCTTCACAAATCCAGATTTAGTTTAATTGCACCAAACCCGTCGATTTTGCAGTCAATATTATGATCACCATCTACCAGGCGGATACTTTTCACTTTTGTCCCCTGCTTGAGAACAGAAGAACTGCCTTTTACTTTGAGATCTTTAATAACAGTAACCGTATCCCCATCATTTAACGTGTTTCCATTTGCGTCCTTGATAACCTTATCTCCTTCATCTTCCGCTTCTTGATTGTTCATCCACTCAAACCCACATTCCGGGCAAACAAAAAAAGTCCCATCCTCATACGTATATTCTGAATGACATGTAGGACAGTTAGGCATTTCGTTCATGGTTGGTTGACTCCTTCATAATTTCAACTTAGTTATAACTTACATTTCTCTAACTCAGACACGCTTATTTTTTCTGCATTATTTATCGGAGGATAGTTTCCTTTATATAAAGAATCCTTTAAGCTGCAAATGAAATTTCCCATAAGAAGTTCCACAATAAGTGAATTGATAATCTATAATTACGTCAGTCAGAAGGCTTTTTAGCCAACATGGTATCGTGAAGGCCCTTTAAATACTTCTCGTACATGCCAATTAATGAATTGTTGCTCAGGCTGGTAGTCTGGATGGATTGGTTTTCGAATGGATTCCCCATGATACTTCATCAACCATTCATTGAACCCACTCGTTCCATGTGCTTCTTCAGAAACAAGCAGTATATTGGAATCTGTTAACGTAAAGACCCCTCTATCAAATAATTTGTGATGCATCGAGCATAGAGCGATACCGTTCTCCTCCTTATCAGGACCACCTGCTTGATGCCATTTAATATGAGCTGCTTCAATGCCAACAAGATTACTACCGAGGCGTACATTAAAGCCGCAAATTGCGCAACTATATTCATATGCACGTAATATTTTATTCCTAAAATCAGGGTCTCTTGATCGCTTTCCTTTGAAATCCATGTCAAGACCTACATGCATTAGAATATCGTCATGAACAGTATCCGGAAAATGATTGTGAAGTAGAATATCGGTTATTTTTCTAATCAAATTTGGATTGTTTACTAACAATGTATAAACTGATTTATTAAATCCACCCCAAACATTTCCAATCAATAGCTTCCGATTATTCGGTCCTATATCTGGGTTACTAAGTTCCCAAATGCCATCCTTCTGTAAACGCACAAATGGCTGCTCTGGGTGGTAAGATTTCCGTTTAGGACCAAATTCGATTAATAGCTCCGTTAATTTCTCTCTTACCTCTGAATAAAGCAGAAGCCTTTCTTGAGTGCTTTGTAACTTTGCTAGTGCATATAACAGAAGAAGAGGTTTATGTGGGGCACGTTGGTCTCCTCGTTTCCATATACTTAGGTTAGTTATTTTTTCAATTACCTCATTTTCCTTCATCGCTATACCCCTAATTATTTCTACGTGTATAAATACAAATAACTCCCTTATTCTTCAAAAAAAAATTAACTCGTTATACGCTCATATAGCTTTCTAATGACATCCATTAACTAAATTATATCTTTTATCTATAGCGGAAATCCATTAGAAATTAAGACAGTTAATTCAAGTCATTATTCCCCTGATGTTCCTTAAGTCATTGGTCACTTCAGGTTCTCATTGTCAGGCCGGAAAGCCGTCTCTCAAATCTCAATAGAGTTATTAAAAACAATCTTGCTGTTTCCATCTTCCCCTCTTCGTATATGAACAGATACCTGGCCAGTGAAGATATTGTAAAAGTGGAAATAGACAAAAACCCATTTCCAGAGTGGGAAACATTTATTGTGCATAGCAGTAACCACATAAACGAGCTCGGACAATTATTTATCGAGCATACTCAAAAAGCATTGGAGAATACTGGATTGCTTCATTCGTTATAATGCAAGCCCAATCAGGAGGTAACGTATGTCTCATCTAAACAAAACAATCAAGGATGTGGCAAAGCATGCCAACGTGTCTGTTGCCACTGTCTCAAGAGTATTAAACAACTTGGATCGAGTCAGTGACAAAACAAGAAAAAAAGTCAAAAAAGCGATTGAAGAGCTTCAATTTGTCCCAAATTCGCTAGCAGCCTCCATGATCACAAAACAAACAAAGATGATTGCCACGATTGTTCCTAATATCCAAAACTCCTTCTACACCTCCGTCATCCAGGCAACAGCCGATGTCGCAAAAGCCGAAGGATACTTCACATTTGTCTTCCCGACAAATGACAGCGTCGAAGAGGAAGAAGCTTTTTTTCAAGGTGTCCTCAGCAAAAATGTTGAGGGCATTGTGTTAGTTGGCACGCAAACGAATCCCGATGCCTACAAAACTATTGATAAACAGATCGTCCTCGTTGACCGCTACATTGAAAATAGCGGATTAGACGGCGTTGTTATCGATAATTTTCGCGGCGCCTATGAAGCTACGACACATATGATTGAAAAGGGACATACCGACATCGCGATTCTCTCAGGACCTACCATCTATTCCAATTGGAAAGAAAGATACTGGGGCTATCAGCAAGCATTAAAGGATCACGGCATCAAAGCAAACCCTGCCTACATGAAAGAAGGAAACTGGCAAGAGGATTCCGGTTATGAAATGACACTCAATTTAATGAGAATGGATCAACCACCAACAGCAATCTTCGCAACAAGCTACATCCTATGTACATACGCCATCAACGCCATCCGTGATATGAATCTCGTCATAGGCGAGGACATCTCCTTAGTCGGCTTCGACGAAAATGACCTCGCCCAATTCATCCGCCCAAAAGTCACCGTCGTCCGGCGCCCCACCTACGAAATGGGCACCCACGCCGCCACGATGCTCATTAACAAACTGAAACACAAAAACAAACTAGACCCACACCCAAAAAAACTCACCCTCAGCGTAGAATTACTAAAGAACGGCTCTGTTAAGGATTTGAAGTAGGGAAGTGATAGATATGGGGAGAGAAAAGAAGCTCATATAGGTTAAAGCCTATGTGAGCTTCTTTTCACTTACATTGACGGACTTTTTCTAAAATTCTAGTGCTGTAGAGGTTAGTACTTGTTAGATCAACAAAGAAGAAGGGGTAAAACGACGACTGGTTTAAGGGAGGGATGTTTATCGAGTATAACTACCCTTTGTTTTATGACTATTTGTGATATGGTTCTTCGTAATGCATCTAAATGAGGTTGCTTGATAATGAATTAATTATTTTAGGAAATTTCAATATGTATAATTCTTACTAGTTTACTAAATTCTATTACTTTATAATATAGTTTAATATAAGAAAAGTTTACGAGGTGGGAATTTATGTTTTATTTGTTTTTGCTAGTATTAACAGTTTTTCCTTTTATTTTTCTTAATTTAACAAATAATAATTGTTAATGCTGGTTAAAAACGTCCACTTGTTGACGGTATTGTTTGTCCAGGGATTGACGGATATAATGTCATTAACCACCCTGAAGAAAGGAAAAGACGCCTTCCATAATGTCGGCCATTACCAGTG
>NZ_JAMBOL010000013.1 GCF_023715605.1 Halalkalibacter oceani | reverse complement strand
TGTAGCTTGATATTGGATGTTGGTACAGTTTGTACAGGATAGGTAGGAGCCAGAGAAGTCGGAGCGCCAGCTTCGATGGAGGCGTCGGTGGGATACTACCCTGACTGTGCTGACATTCTAACCTCGAGCCGTGATCCGGTTCAGGGACAGTGTCAGGTGGGCAGTTTGACTGGGGCGGTCGCCTCCTAAACAGTAACGGAGGCGCCCAAAGGTTCCCTCAGAATGGTTGGAAATCATTCGCAGAGTGCAAAGGCATAAGGGAGCTTGACTGCGAGACCTACAAGTCGAGCAGGGACGAAAGTCGGGCTTAGTGATCCGGTGGTTCCGCATGGAAGGGCCATCGCTCAACGGATAAAAGCTACCCTGGGGATAACAGGCTTATCTCCCCCAAGAGTCCACATCGACGGGGAGGTTTGGCACCTCGATGTCGGCTCATCGCATCCTGGGGCTGAAGTAGGTCCCAAGGGTTGGGCTGTTCGCCCATTAAAGCGGTACGCGAGCTGGGTTCAGAACGTCGTGAGACAGTTCGGTCCCTATCCGTCGCGGGCGCAGGAAATTTGAGAGGAGCTGTCCTTAGTACGAGAGGACCGGGATGGACACACCGCTGGTGTACCAGTTGTTCCGCCAGGAGCATAGCTGGGTAGCTACGTGTGGACGGGATAAGTGCTGAAAGCATCTAAGCATGAAGCCCCCCTCAAGATGAGATTTCCCATGGAGTTAATCCAGTAAGACCCCTTAGAGATGATGAGGTTGATAGGTCTGGTGTGGAAGCGTGGCGACACGTGGAGCTGACAGATACTAATCGGTCGAGGACTTATCCAAGCTATTCTTGACACTTGTACAATCATGATCTAGTTTTGAAGGAATCAAGATATGTTTATAAAACATATCGTATTGATCAAAGAGAACCAAGACATTCGAGGAAGCAAATGGCTGAGGAATGGAGCGTACATCAGTACGTGACATGACCGAAGACCATGAAGCTGACAAAGAAGGTCGCCGGTTATCTGAAGATCAAAAGTCCGGTGGCGATAGCGAAGAGGTCACACCCGTTCCCATGCCGAACACGGTCGTTAAGCTCTTCAGCGCCGATGGTAGTTGGGGGCTTCCCCCTGCAAGAGTAGGACGTTGCCGGGCGATACATATAATAGGGGGCCTTAGCTCAGCTGGGAGAGCGCCTGCCTTGCACGCAGGAGGTCAGCGGTTCGATCCCGCTAGGCTCCACCATATTAATTTTTAATGGAGGAATACCCAAGTCCGGCTGAAGGGATCGGTCTTGAAAACCGACAGGCGGGTTAAACCGCGCGGGGGTTCGAATCCCTCTTCCTCCGCCATAATTTCTTTATTCTTAAGCCAGCCAATGGTAAAATGAGAATAATGGTTATCATTTAAAAAATGGACAAGTTGAAGAGAAAGCATCATTCAAGTACTTTTTAACGACGCGGGGTGGAGCAACAAGCAAAGCATCCGCCGAAACAGCGGCGAGTAAACTCGACGCATGAAAGCTTCCTTGAATAGTCAGGAAGAGGAGAGTTCTAATCTCCTTTGAGAAACATCATCCGAATACTTAATAACGACGCGGGGTGGAGCAGTCTGGTAGCTCGTCGGGCTCATAACCCGAAGGTCGGCGGTTCAAATCCGTCCCCCGCAATACCATTGGTCCGGTAGTTCAGTTGGTTAGAATGCCTGCCTGTCACGCAGGAGGTCGCGGGTTCGAGTCCCGTCCGGACCGCCATTGTACGATCTTATAGTGGAGGGGTAGCGAAGTGGCTAAACGCGGCGGACTGTAAATCCGCTCCCTCCGGGTTCGGCGGTTCGAATCCGTCCCCCTCCATTTTATTAGTGTGTGGCGATTGTGGCGAAGTGGTTAACGCACCGGATTGTGGTTCCGGCATTCGTGGGTTCGATTCCCATCAGTCGCCCCATTTATACATATGTATTGGGCTATAGCCAAGCGGTAAGGCAACGGACTTTGACTCCGTCATGCGCTGGTTCGAATCCAGCTAGCCCAGCCATTTCGCGGAAGTAGTTCAGTGGTAGAACACCACCTTGCCAAGGTGGGGGTCGCGGGTTCGAATCCCGTCTTCCGCTTTAATAATAAGCGCCCTTAGCTCAGCTGGATAGAGTGTTTGACTACGAATCAAAAGGTCGGGAGTTCGAATCTCTCAGGGCGCGCCATTTATTTTCATCATTCCTATGCGGGTTAGTTTAGTGGTTGAAACCTCAGCCACGAGCAACACGATCGTGAAAGTCTTCGAGTTGCCTCGACGCATCAACTTCGAAGGGTAGCTGGCAGAGGAAGAGGCATGTAGGTCGCGTGCTGAAATAATTGAGAATATTAATTGAAAAATGTGCGGGTGTAGTTTAGTGGTAAAACCTCAGCCTTCCAAGCTGATGTCGTGAGTTCGATTCTCATCACCCGCTTTTTGATTTTTAGCTATTGGGGGCCTGTAGCTCAGCTGGTTAGAGCGCACGCCTGATAAGCGTGAGGTCGGTGGTTCGAGTCCACTCAGGCCCACCATTCCCACAGTAGCTCAGTGACGAGCCTAAGCATCGTCGAAAAGCCTCGAGTTGCCTCGATACAGCAGGCAGCGGAGCTGTTAAAAGGAAGAGACTGGTATCGCAAGCGTGCGATGAAAAAATGACAATGATATTCCACAGTAGCTCAGTGGTAGAGCAATCGGCTGTTAACCGATCGGTCGTAGGTTCGAGTCCTACCTGTGGAGCCATGGAGAAGTACCCAAGTGGCTGAAGGGGCGCCCCTGCTAAGGGTGTAGGTCGCGCGAGCGGCGCGAGGGTTCAAATCCCTCCTTCTCCGCCAGTGGCCCGTTGGTCAAGCGGTTAAGACACCGCCCTTTCACGGCGGTAACACGGGTTCGAATCCCGTACGGGTCACCATTGATTCCATGACATCACTGAAAAACAGCAAGAGCCATTAGCTCAGTGACGAGCAAAGCTTCTGTGATAATCTTCGAGTTGTTCCGACGCATCTACATCAGAGCGCTGCGGGAAGAGGAAGGAACAGGCAAAACATCGAAGTGAAGCATCGTCCGTAATCATCATGAAAATCATCACTGAAAAACAGCAAGAGCCATTAGCTCAGTTGGTAGAGCATCTGACTTTTAATCAGAGGGTCGAAGGTTCGAGTCCTTCATGGCTCACCATTTTGTAATATGCGGGTGTGGCGGAATTGGCAGACGCGCTAGACTTAGGATCTAGTGTCTTATGACGTGGAGGTTCAAGTCCTCTCACCCGTATTATGAAAAAGCCGTAAGACAGATCAATATGATCTGTCTTACGGCTTTTTTGTTAGTGGTTTTAGATTTTACGAATAAAAAGCGCGTCAGGTAATCTGACGGATAAGTAGATATCCTCTTTATGTCCGTTATAATGAAGTTAACTGATATATGTAACGGGTTACAGTTTTTCAGAAAATCAGTTGACATTATGACAAAGCATAATTATACTGAAAATTAAAAATAATCTTTATATTATAATATTTTTTATTGAGAGATGTGTAACGGGTTACAGAATTTATATAGCTGATGTGTAACCCGTTACACAAAAGGGAGGTGTTTCCAACAACTATTCGTGAAGTTGCCAAACGTGCTAATGTGTCCGAAGCGACGGTCTCGAGAGTCATTAATAAGAAAGGTTATGTCGGAAAAGAAACATTGAAGAAAGTCGAAGCGGCAATTGCTGAACTGAACTATACACCTAATGAGGTCGCTCGAATGTTGTTCAAGAAAAAATCGAATACGATCGGTCTCCTGATTCCAGATATTACGAACCCCTTTTTCCCGGAATTAGCAAAGGCGGTTGAGGCAGTGGCGCAGAGGCTAGGATATTTGTTGATTCTTTGTAATACGGAGTCCAATCCGGAAACAGAAAAAAAATATGTAAGAGAGCTGACGCATAAATACGTCGACGGACTAATCATTATGAACCAGAACAATGAGGACATTACTTATGATGAACTTCCATTTCCAACATTGTTTCTGGATCGGGTTCATGATAAACGGGTGCTTTCCGTTTCCTCCCAAAATAAAGAGGGAGGACGGATTGCGACCGAATATTTGCTGCAGACTGGCAGCAAGCGAATCTTGCATATTCGCGGCCCACATAATGTGACAACGGCGACGGAGAGAGCAGAAGGCTATCAGGAAGTTATGAAAAAAAACAATCTTGCAGCTCATGTGATGGACTGTGATTATGCCACAGAGGCTGCTTATCAATTAGGTAAATCGTTATTTAAAAAAGCGGTCGAGTATGATGCGATTTTTGCTGGTAATGATTTAATTGCTGCCGGTGTATTGATGGCTGCCAAAGAGTATCAGATTTCAGTTCCAGATGAGTTGCAAATTATTGGCTATGATGGGATTGATCTTTGTAAACATACGAGTCCCCAGCTGACGACAATTCAGCAGCCGATTTATAAGATGGGTGAGCAGGCAGCGATCTTACTTATCGCCCAAATTGAAAATCAGCTGCAGGAGAAAGAAAGCAGTAGCCATTCCTTCCCGGTGGAATTGATCCAACGGGGCACAACAAAGCCACTGAGGTAGTAGCAAGGGAGAGAGAGATACATTGAAAAATATATGTTTAAAACCGCATGTCGTAGTAGTGGGAAGCATCAATATGGATTTTGTCGTAACTGCGGCAAAGTGGCCGACCCCGGGCGAAACGATAGTAGCTACGAGCTTCAATGTTTTTCCGGGGGGGAAGGGCGCCAATCAGGCTGTTGCCTCTGCTCGCGCTGGAGCAAAAGTATCCTTCGTCGGCGCGGTCGGTGACGATGATCTAGGGCAAAATGCATTGCACAATTTAGAAGCTCATTCCATTAATACAAAGCATGTGCATGTGAACGAAGAATGTAATACCGGCAAAGCGTTAGTGACGGTAGTCAATGGCGAGAACTCAATCATTATTGATGAGGGGGCAAACGGCAGCTTAAATGAAGTCCACATTGAACAGCTTACAGCACTTTTTACAGAAGCGGATATTGTTTTAATGCAAAATGAAATTCCATTTCGAACACAGGAAAAGGTTGTTGAGGTGTGCAGAGAAATCGGTGTTCCAGTTGTGTATAATCCTGCTCCCGCACGTAAACTGTCACGACCGTTTCTCGAAAAAGTACAGTACTTGACGCCAAATGAGCATGAGCACCGGGCGATTTTTTCAGCGGATAAGCACATGCAAACGGCTTTTCAACAGAAAGTGATTCAGACGAAGGGCAAGGATGGAATTGACTTCTGGGTTAATCATGATTTGCGGCATATTGACAGCATGAAGGTTACTGTTGTCGATACAACCGGCGCGGGTGATACGTTTAATGGAGTATTAGCAACTGAGCTAGCACGTGGTTATGAGCTGGAGCAGGCCGTGGTGACTGCAAACATCGCAGCTGCGCTTTCGGTACAAAAAAAAGGAGCTCAGACGGGAATGCCAACGGAGACTGAAATCGCCAAAGCTGTAAAAAAGCTTAAATGAGAGAGCTTTTTTAGTGAACGCATCAAGAAGGGGAGGGTAACATGACAAGTTTGATCTTAAAAATGTCTGGGATTGATAAATCCTTCCCAGGTGTAAAAGCATTATCGAATGTCGACCTGGATCTTTATAAAGGGGAAGTACACGCCTTAATGGGAGAGAATGGAGCAGGGAAGTCGACCTTGATGAAGATTCTCTCCGGTCTTTATCAACCGACAGACGGGACGTTTTATGTAAAAGGAAAGGAAGTCCGGTTTCAATCACCTGCAGATGCTGAAGACGCTGGTATTTCAATGATTCATCAGGAGTTTAATCTGTTTCCAAACTTAACGGTGGCCGAGAATATTTTTATTGAGCGTTCTTCGATTTTAGGAAAAGCAGGCCTGATCAACTGGAAATCCATGTACAACAAAGCCCAGGAACTGATCGAATCATTGGGGGCAACGATCGATGTCCGCGATAAGGTGCAGGATTTAAGTGTGCAAAGCCAACAGGTTGTTGAAATCGCCAAGGCGATCTCCTTTGATGCTGACATTTTGATTATGGACGAGCCTTCAGCTGCCTTGCCGGAAAATGAAGTGAAAAATATGCTGGAGGTTGTCAGGCGATTAAAGGAAAAAGGGGTGGCGATTGTGTATGTCTCCCACCGAATGCCCGAAGTATTTGAAATTGCAGATAAAGTGACAGTGTTACGTGATGGAAATAAAATTGCGACAAAGCCTGTGCAGGAGACGACCCAGAGTGAACTGATCAGCATGATGGTCGGGAAGGCGGTGGACGAGCTTTATCCGAGCAAAACGAAAGCGATCAGTGAGGACGTTGTGCTAGCAGTGCAGGATCTGGAAATCACCCCTCGCCATCAGGTGAGCTTTGAGTTAAGGAAAGGTGAGATCGTTGGTCTGTTCGGTCTGGTGGGGGCAGGTACCCACAATGTCGCCCAGCGTTTGTTCGGCTTAAAAAGAGGCGGAGGAACAATCAGCATTAATGGGAAAAAGGTAAAAATCAGCAGGCCAAAACAGGCAAAGAAGAATGATATTGGCTATGTGCCGCCTGACCGTCATCGTCATGGTCTCGTAAAGGAAATGACTGTCCAAGAAAATTTGACGCTAACCATCCTCGAAAAATTATCTTACTATTCGAAACTGAACAAAAAGAAAGAAAAAGAAATCATTCAAACATATATTCAGGATTTGCAAATTAAAACACCACACGAGAAACAGGTCGTCAATTTACTCAGTGGAGGAAATCAGCAGAAAATTGTTCTTTCAAAATGGCTCGTCACCCATCCAAAGATTTTAATTTTGGAGGAGCCGACGCGTGGGGTTGATGTCGGAGCAAAAGCGGAAATCTATGCACTGATTCAAAAGCTGGCAAATGAAGGGATGAGTATCCTCTTTATCTCGACTGAAATGCCAGAGGTCATAGGGATGAGTGACCGGATTCTCGTGATGCACGAAGGAGCAATTGTGAAGCAATACAGCTATGGCGAAGTCGAGCAAAATGAGCTTTTGGCGATTGCTTCGAGCCCGGGCGGAATTGAGGTGAAAACAACATGAAAAGAATTATGAGCATTCATGAGGCACCGATTATCTTGTTTACATTGATTGTCTTTTTCATCTTTACGACCCTCTCTCCCAACTTTCTACAAATGTCGAACTTGCAGACGATTCTCCTGCAAATTACGATAACGGGAATTATTGCGATTGGGATGACAATGGTCATTTTATTAGGAGGGATGGATCTATCCGTAGGAGCGGTGCTTGCCCTTGTCGCGACTATTGTTGGTCTGCTGGTGAATGCGGGAGTGAATATGTGGCTCGCTGTCTTACTCGGTATTGTGGTAGGGGCATTATGTGGGGCTATTAACGGCTTCATTATTACGATGTTCAATATTCCGGATATTATCACGACACTGGCGACAATGTATATTTTTCGTGGCATTGCTGTATTCGTTAGCGGTGGCGTGTGGGTGACCAACTTTCCAAAGGAATTCGAATTTCTGGGACAGGGAAAATTACTCGGCATTTCTTTTCCGGTGCTTGTCCTGTTTGTCTTGGCGTGTGGCTTTATCCTGATCCTCGGATTTACGAGATTCGGCCGACGAATCTATGCGATTGGCGGGAATAAGAATGCAGCCCGTCTTTCCGGGATGGCGATGAAGCGGACAAAGTTTTTTGTCTATTTGTACAGTGGGATGCTCAGTGCGGTTGCCGCGGCGATCTATGCTTCAAACGTCGGAAGCATACAGGCGTCCACTGCCGCGTTAAATATCTCCTTTGATGTGATTGCTGCCGTTTTAATTGGCGGTGCGAGCATTTTCGGCGGAACTGGTACAATCGTCGGCTCGATGTTTGGTATTTTATTGCTCGGCATTATTCAGAACGGTGTGATCATCAGCCAGTTTTCTCCCTATTGGGTTGATGCGATTACCGGTTTGCTAATCATTGTCGCGATTATTATTAATTCATTAAAGAGGTGGAAGGATAGCTTGAAACTGGAGGGTAAGCTCAAATGATCACGATAATGAAAAAAACGATCCACCCTTTCGTCAATAATCAAATTGTGATATTGTTACTGCTTTTAGTTGGACTGAGTCTTTTCTTCCGCCTTCAGTCTCCGTACTTCCTGACACAGGGAAATATTTTCAACATTTTAAGCCAAATTGTTGAAATTGGACTGATTGCAATTCCGATGACCTATGTGATTATTTCAGGAAACATGGATTTGTCGGTGGGCTCGATTATGGGATTAGCCGCTGTTGCTTTAGGGATGTTTCATACGATGGCCGGTCTTGATATTTGGCTTAGTGTGATCCTCGCTCTTATCGTCGGGATTTTATGCGGGGCTTTAAATGGATTGCTCATTGCCAAGTTCAAAATGCAGGCAATCGTTGTCACCATCGGAACAATGGTTATGCTGCGCGGCTTCATTTATGTTCTGACTGAAGGAAGGCCGATCAGCGGCTATCCGCCGGAATTTTACTTTTTAGGACAAGGTCAGCTGGGCGGTCTCCCGTTTAATACGATTGTACTCGTTATTGCCTTTGTATTAGCGTATTACCTCATACGTCAGACGCGCTTCGGCCGCTATACGTATGCGCTAGGGAACAACGAAGAGGCTGTTCATTTTTCCGGAATTAACGAAGTTCGAACTCGCTTTATCATTCTAGTCTGTAATGGCTTCTTTGCTGCTCTTGCCGGGGTCTTTCTCGTTTCACGCCTTGCTACGGCAGAAGCGACAACTGGAAGCGGGATTGAGCTTTCTGTCATTACAGCCGTTTTAATCGGTGGTACCCATATTTTCGGCGGAAGAGGAAGTCTGGTCGGAACAATGATCGGTGTTGTCATTATCGGTGTATTAAATAATGGTTTGAACTTAATGGGTGTCTCAAGTTTGTTCCAAATGGTTATTTTAGGGTTGTTTATTCTAATTGCTGTAAGCAGGCAAAAATCATAAACGAAATGAGGAAGAAAAAATGAAAAAATGGTTAGTTGCTAGTCTATCAATCTTTACTGCTTTTACATTAGTAGCGTGTGGGTCTGAGGATCAGCCAAGTCCGGCAGAAGAAGGCGCCGGTGAAGAGGTGGCAGAGGGAACAAACTCTTTCTTTATTAATCCGAAATCAATTGGTCCGGCTTATTTTACAGCAGCTGAACGAGGTGCTGAACAGGCTGGGGAAGATCTAGGTGTGGAAGTTATTTTTAACGCTCCAACGGAAACGAGCTCTTCTGATCAAATTAATATGATTCAGGACATGATGATCCGGGAAGTCAGTGGGATTGGGATTTCACCGAATGATGGAGAAGCGGTTGTCCCGGTCATTGGGAGAGCGATCGAACAGGGGATACCGGTTGTCACATGGGACAGTGACGCGCCTAATTCAGAGCGGGCGTATTATGTCACACCAGCGACTGATGCAGAATTAGGAGAAGCATTTGCAGAAGAAATTGCTAATCAGATTGGCGGAGCCGGAGATGTGGCATTTATGGTTGCAGGATTGGGCTCGACAAACCAAATCGATCGTGTCGATGCGGCGGAAGCTTATTTTGAGGCAAACTATCCGGACATCAATATCGTCACTGTAGTAGCAAGCGACGACGATCAGCAACGTTCTTATGATAATGCACAAAATCTGTTAAATACGTATCCAGAGCTTGATGGAATTGTCGGCTTCGCCGGTGGAGAGCCTCCGGCAGCTGCCCAGGCTGTTGCTCAGGCGATTCAAAATGGCAGTATCGAAGCTGGTTCGATTGCAATCACAGGTTTTGCCGTCCCTAGCTTAGTTGAAAATTACATTGAAGAAGGGATCATTGAAAAGATTATTACATGGGACCCGGCCATGCTTGGTTACGTTTCTGTATATGTTTTAAATGAATTAGCGAATGGAAACGAAATTCCGGAAGGTGAACTGGAAATTGCGAATATCGGCAGCGTCAGAGTGGAAGGACAGAACATCTTTACTGGAACGATTGATTTAACAGAAGAAAATATCGGCGAATTTGATTTTTAATCCGGAGGTGATGAATGATGGAAACGATTCAGGTCGAACCGCTTACAGATTCAAGCTTTGAACCATACGGGCGCTGCTTCGAAATCCCCGACGCCCCTCCTTCAAAAGAAGGAGAGGGGTGGGATTGCTGGAGTTATCTTGCGAATATGGAAGCCACAACCCGCGTCGGGGTCGGGATGGTCAGAACGCAGAAAAGAGAGCTGATTGTCGATTCAATGGAACGGCATGTCAGCCGTGAGGAAATTTTGCTTCCTTTGTATGATGAGATTATTCAGCCGGTCGGATTATATCGTGATCTTGCAGATCCTGAGGAAGCACCGGATATTCAAACAGTGAAATGCTTTCTCTTAAAGCCCGGTCAAGGCATTATAATCGGAAAAGGAATTTGGCATAGTCCGGCCTATCCGGTAAACAGGGATACTGATTATTTATTTATGATCGAGAACAAAAAGGATGCTTTCGGGGATGAAATGATCAACCCGTGGGAGAGGTTCATCGGTGAGCGGAAATTTAAAATGAGAGTATAGAAAAGAGGATGTCATATGAATGAAAAAGAGAGAGTGCTAAGTTGGATTGATGAGCATCACGATGACATTTTGACGACGTTAAAAGAACTCATCAACATTCCCAGTGTCAACCCCTGGTTTGGAGAAGCGACAGAGCTTTCGGACGAAAAAGGGGTGCAGGCGTATATTGCAGATAAGATGAAAAAGCTTGGGGCAGAAGTAGAGCAATGGGAGCCAAATGCGGATGCTTTGCGTGAATATGAAGGAAGAGCAGGCTACTATCCAGGAAGAGACTTTACGAACAGACCGAACCTTGCGGCGACCTTCAAAGGAGAAGGTGATGGAAACTCTCTGCTCCTGTTTGGACATATTGATGTCGTGAAGGAAGGATCAAATTGGACGAAGCCGGCATTTGCCGCCGAAATTAGTGATGGTAAACTATATGGCCGCGGTGCTGTCGATATGAAGGGTGGCGTCGCCTCCATGATCTCGGCGGTAGAGGCTTTAAAAAAGACGAATGTGCCATTAAAAGGCGATGTAGTAGTCGGTACCGTTGTTGACGAGGAAGCCGGCGGGATGGGCGCTCTCGATTTTATCGCCCAGGGCTATCGCACTGACGGATGCATTTTGACAGAGCCGACCTCGCTGCAAATTGCGCCATTATGCCGCGGCATCTTATGGGGGAAGCTGATTATCAAAGGACGGGCTGGTCATATTGAAATGCCGAAAGCCGACTGGAAAGATGGCGGAGCAGTTGATGCGATTGAGAAGGCTAAGCTGGTGATGAAAGGGATTGATGAGTTAAATGAAAAATGGAGTGTGGAAAAAACACACCCACTTTTGCCCATCCCTTGTCAAATTTATCTTGCTCAAATCCAGGGCGGTGAATATCCAACGGCTTATGCGAACCGTGTTGAAATTACGTTTAATGCGCAATACTTGCCATCTGAGAGGGATGCCAATCTTCTTGGTGGCAAGGTGAAGGAAGAAATCGAGACCTTGATGAAAAAAGTTGCGGAGCAGGATTCCTGGTTACAAGCCAATCCAGTTAAAATTGAATGGCTGATTGATGCCGATTGTGCTGAGACAGACAGTGAACATCCATTTGTTCAACAGTGTGCTCATTCCCTTGAGCAGTTGGACAGAAAACCCGTTATCGAAGGGCTTTGTTTTCATACCGATATGGGCTGGCCGGTGAACGTGGGCATTCCGACGATTAACTTCGGCCCAGGGGACCCGCGAATGGCTCACCATAGTGATGAATTTGTTCCGGTCGACGAAGTGATTGAGGCGACGAAAGTGATTGCGCTGACGATGATAGACTGGTGCAAGGTGAAAGAAGAAAGCGACTAACAATAAAGGAGTTAAACAAGATGAAACTATTATTTATTGGTGAATCATGGGTGATTCATATGATTCATACGAAAGGTTATGACAGCTTTACTTCAACAAAGTACGAAGAAGGAGCGACACAGTTGCTAACTTGTTTAAAGGACGAAGGGATTGATGTCACTTATGTCCCGGCTCATGAGGTGCAGGTTCGCTTCCCGTGTACACTCGAAGAACTGAAAGACTATGATGCAATCGTGATCAGTGATATAGGAGCCAACTCATTCCTTTTGCAAAACAGCACCTTCTATCAGATGGAAATCGTCCCAAATGCATTGGAACTGATCAAGCAGTTTGTCGCAGAGGGCGGCGGATTGGCGATGATTGGCGGTTATCTATCGTTTATGGGCATCGAAGGAAAAGCGAATTACAAAAACTCTCCATTGGCCGAAGTGCTGCCGGTACTGATGGAAGATGGTGATGATCGTGTTGAAATGCCACAAGGTTTCCGGCCCGAGTTGGCTAAGAAGCATCCGCTCGTGGACGGATTTGGACAATGGCCAACCTTGCTTGGCTATAATCGCTTGAGCGCCAAAGAAAATACAGACATTCTATTACAACATGAAGCAGACCCTATTTTAGTGCTCGGCTCATATGAAAAAGGGAAAACGGCGATATTCGCCAGTGACTGCGCACCTCATTGGGGTTCCCGTGAATTTGTAGAGTGGAAGCATTACTCCACGTTTTGGGGAGGGTTGATGAAGACGTTGGTTAAATAGATTTTTGAATGAAGGAACAGCAGGCGGGAACAAAGCCGAGTGTAGGCCCGGGTCAAAAGGTGGAATCCACTTTTTGACCCGGGCTCTTTTCGCGGAGCTTTAAGCCCTTTGTCGAAACGACGGTTCTGTGCCATAATGATTTTGGACAAAGAGGTGACAACATGCAAAAGATTATGATTATCGAGGACGATCCGAAAATTGCCGAGCATTTGCAGTCTTATCTGCTTAAGTATGGCTATGATGTGAAAGTGGTTGAAGATTTTTTACGAGTATTGAATGCGTTTACCGAATATCAGCCTGATTTGGTGCTGCTTGATATTAATTTGCCGAGCTATGACGGCTACTACTGGTGCCGGCAAATTCGCAAGGAATCGATTTGCCCTGTTATTTTTTTGTCTGCGCGAATTGGTGAAATGGATCAGGTGATGGCATTGGAAAATGGAGGCGATGATTATATTACGAAGCCGTTTCACGCCGAAGTGGTGGTCGCCAAAGTACGAAGCCAGCTGCGCCGCGCCTATGGGGAGTATGCGGTGCAAAGAGAAGAACGGGTATTAACGAAAGAGGGGTTAACCCTTTATCTTGAGAGGCTGGAATTGACGGTTGCCGATAAGACGGCATCGTTATCCAAAAAAGAAGCGGATATTATTGAAAGCTTGCTGGAACGTTATCCGCGCATTGCCGGCCGGGAGGATCTGCTGGAGAAGCTGTGGGACGATCAGGCCTATGTCGACGAAAATACATTAAACGTTAATATCGCCCGAGTCAGGAAGAAATTTCAGGAACTGGGCTTGCCTGATGCTGTGGAAACGGTAAGAGGCGCGGGATACCGGCTAAACGTTTCCTCGTTAAAAGGAGAAGAGCAATGATATTATTCCTCAGAGAGCATTTTCTTCTGGTTCTTGTTCAAGTCATTCAGTCCGCTATCATCTTCGGCCTTTATTGGCTTGCTGGAAATCGCAATTTAAGTGTCGCCCTTTATGGGGTTTTTCTCGGCTTCTTTTTTTTAACGTGCTATTTGATTTATCACTACTACAGTCGCCGGTTGTTTTACAAAAGACTGAGCGAGTCGCTTTTATCGCTGGACGATTCCATCCGCAGTACGGAACAAAGCCCGATCTCCGTCGCGCTAGATACGTTGTTGAAAAATCAGTACAAGCATTACGAGACACAGATTAAAAAAGTAGAGCATCAGCAGGAAGAACATCTCAAGTATATCAATCAATGGGTTCATCAAATGAAAACACCTCTCTCTGTGATTGAATTAACAGCGCAAGCACTGGACGAACCGGATTCCTCAAATATTCGTGAAGAAACGCAGCGTATGCAGACGGGATTAAATACTGTACTTTATATGGCGCGGCTCCGCTCGATTGAGCAGGATTTTCATATTAAGCCGGTGTTATTGACCAAGATTGTCAATGAGGTGAACGGAGAGAATAAGCGGTTTTATATTCGTAATAAAGTCTACCCGAAGCTGGACGTGGAAAGTGAAGGAATCGTTGTCGAAACGGATGAAAAATGGCTGCTTTTCATCGTATCCCAGCTTATTCATAATGCGGTGAAATATTCGAGTGGCAAAAGCAATAACATCATCATTTCGATTTATGAGAGAGGGAAAGAGGCTGTCCTCGAAGTGAAGGATTTTGGTGTCGGGATTCCGGAAGTAGATAAAAAGCGGGTTTTTCAGCCTTTCTTTACCGGAGAAAACGGCCGTCTTTTTCGGGAATCGACAGGAATGGGACTCTATGTCACGATGGAGGCTGCGAAACACCTTGATCACCGGATCGAGCTGGAGTCGGAACAGGGCGAAGGGGCGACTTTCCGAGTTGTTTTTACGCCGACGCAAAACCTTACAAGCATGTAAGGAAAGTGAAAGCTGAATCAATAGTACGGGAGAGGGCAGCGGCGCTATACTAAATCACAGATCAAATGAATGGAAGCGAAAGGAGATTCTGTGATGCTGGATGTGAAACAAGTAAGTAAAATCTATGATGGCAAAATGACATACCGCGCGTTAACAGATATTAACCTAACAATTGAGACAGGAGAATTTGTCGGGATCATGGGTCCGTCAGGCAGTGGAAAAACGACGTTGCTGAATTTAATTGCGACCATTGATGAACCGACAGCCGGCGAGGTGCTGATTGATGGGAAAAATCCTCATCAGTTAAAAAAAGATGAGTTGGCTAAGTTCCGCCGTCGTGAATTAGGCTTTGTCTTTCAAGAGTTTAATCTTCTTCATACATTAACGGTAGAGGAAAACATTGTCCTCCCGCTAACATTGGATGGACATAAGGTGAAGGACATGAAGCAGAAGGCGGCTGAAATTGCTGAAAAGCTCGGGATTACCGGTATTATGAGCAAAAGAACCTATGAAATTTCCGGTGGGCAGGCACAGCGGGCGGCTGTGGCGAGGGCAATGATTCACACGCCGAAATTGCTGCTTGCGGATGAACCGACGGGCAATCTTGATTCAAAATCATCGAAGGATGTCATGAGCATGCTGGAATCAATCAATCAGCAGGAGCGGACGACGATGATGCTCGTTACCCACGATCCTCAAGCGGCGAGCTATTGCAACCGCGTCGTCTTTATCCGTGATGGTAAGTTGTATTCGGAAATTCACCGCGGCGAGAACCGGCAATCGTTTTTCCAAAAAATAATCGATACACTTTCGCTCATGGGAGGGGATGCACATGACTTTTCGCAAATTCGCGTTTAACAATGTGCTCCGCAATAAACGGCTTTATGCGGCCTACTTCCTGAGTAGCATGTTTACGGTGATGGTCTTTTTTACGTTCGCTATTTTTGCTTATCACCCCGCCTTGAGCGGCAGTGAGATGAATTCGAATGTCCAGCAGGGAATGAATATTTCCGCAGGGATCATCTATGTTTTCTCGTTTTTCTTTATTCTCTATTCAATGAGCTCTTTTTTACAGTCGCGCAAAAAAGAATTCGGTTTACTAATGCTCCATGGGATGGCGGTCAGGCAAATCCGCATGATGGTTTTTTTGGAGAACATGCTCATCGGCTTCTTTGCGACAATTGGCGGAGTTGGCCTTGGGCTCGTATTCGCCAAAGCGATCCTGCTCGTTGCGGAAAATATTCTCGTCATCGGGGACGAATTGCCGTTCTACCTCCCGACGCAGGCGGTTGGGTTAACATTCGTTTCCTTTATCGTGCTCTTCTTTGTCATTTCTCTATTTGTTTCTTATGTACTCCGGACTAAGAAGCTGATTGAATTAATAAAGGGTGCTAAAAAATCAAAGGGCGAGCCGGCAGCCAACCGTTTCTTGGTTATATGTGCCGTCGTTTTGCTCGGAGCGGGATATGGAGTTGCCTTGCTCGTAGAAGGCGTGGTCGTCCTGGCGGCGATGCTGCCAGTCATTATTGTCGTGACGATCGGAACGTACTTGCTATTTACGCAATTAAGCGTGTTTATCATTCGCCGCTTGAAAAAAAACGAAGCGATGTTTTGGCATAAAACGAATATGCTGTTATTTTCTGATCTTTCCTTTCGCATGAAAGACAATGCCAGGACGTTTTTTATGGTCGCGATGGTCTCGACCGTCGCATTCAGCGCGATGGGAACGTTGTACAGCTTCCAAAGTGTTTCTACGAGCTATACAGAAATGAGATATCCGAATACCTTTGCCTATTTGGAAAGTGATGAGGGGGATGTCGAGAAAGACATTGCCTTGGTAGAAACCGTGCTGGCTGAGGAAAAGGTTGAAACGGACAAGGCGCAGATGGTGCTTAGCTATTATGAAGTTGCTGGAGACCAGATTTTACTAGCGAGACAGTCTGATTTTAACCGCTTTGCCGAACTGATTGGTGAAGAGGAGCTTGAATTGGAAAATGGACAAATGATGGTCGTCGAATTTGAAGGGATGGCTTATGACCAAACAGAGGAACTGCTCGGCCAGACAGTACCTTTAGCAACGGGTGTTCATGTGACGGCCACTGATTCGATTGAATCGAGAGCGCTTCCGGAAGTCGATTCTTATTTTGTTGTAACGGATCATGATTTTTCGGAGCTTCTTCCTGCTCCGGTAGAGGAAAGAAGCTATCATGTCTGGCAGGCCGCAGATGGAGACCAGAGGATACTGAATGTGGCTGAAAGAGTGTATGAGGAGCTTCCGCTTTCCTCTATTTCCTCTGGAGATTACGAAGTGTATCAAACGAAAAGAGGCTATGCGCCGATCATGTTTGTCGGGCTGTTCATCGGACTTGTCTTTTTTGTGGCTGCCGGGAGCTTTCTCTATTTCAGGCTTTATATGGATGTGGCTGAAGATAAAGAGAAGTTCAGGGCGATTGCCAAAATGGGATTAAGTGTAACAGAATTGAAAAAGGTGCTCAGCCGGCAAACCGCCCTGCTGTTTTTTGCGCCGATCGTGGTCGCTTTGATTCACGGTGCTGTCGCGCTCACAGCTTTATCACATTTGTTTTACGAAAGCTTGGTCAGGGAATCGGCAATTGTCCTCGGCTCGTTCCTGGTGATCCAAATCATTTATTTCTTTATCGTCCGCTTCTTCTATACGAAACAAATTCAGGCGGAAATTACGTAATTTCGATGGGGAAAATATGATCATACGCCGAAAGGTAATGCTATAATGAAGGAAAACGTTCAGAGGGTAGGGAAAGTGTTGAAGAAAGTTTGGGCATGTTTACTAGGATGTTTATTTATAGTTTGCAGTGGCGCGGCTGCAGCGTATGCAGCACCGAAAGAAATCGCCGTGTTTATCGAGGCAGACCGCCATCAATTTGACCAGGCTCCAGTCATTGAGCAGGGAAGGACTCTTGTTCCTTTAAGAGGAGTCTTTGAAGCATTAGGGGCAACGGTGAAATGGAATCAAAAGGCCCAAACCGTAACCGCTAAAAAAGGAGACCAAACGATTGAGCTGGTGATTGGAAAGAAGCAGGGCAAACGAAACGGACAAGCTTATTTCCTCGATGTACCGCCAAAAGTAATTCATGGCCGGACAATGGTGCCGCTTCGATTTATTAGCGAAGCGTTAGGCTATGAGGTGAAGTGGGATTCGTCGATCCAAACTGTTTTTATAGGAACGGATGACGCTGCGATAAAAGTAATTAAACAGAAGCTGCAAAAGGAAACAGATGATGTAAGGGCATGGCTTGGGCAAAAGGATCCTGTTCTTGTGACTGACGAGGTAAATGGAAACGGCCAGGAGCCGGACGGCATTCTGTTTTGTGAAAAAAATGTCAAGCAAACGATGAAGCCTTTATGTTTATAGTATGAAGTCCAACTCCGGAGCGGACATCCCGCTTACCGTTGAGGCAAAGCCAACAGTGTACCTATCCTGGTCGCTGTTGGCTGTTTTTATTTTGACATCGTTTCTTTCAAAGAAGGATCGGCTTCATTGAGGAATTTTCATGAAATTTATCATTCAAAAATAGGTAGAGGCATAAGATAGAAAACCGTCATTTTCATATCTATATAAGGAAAAGAAAAAACGTAAGGTGAGGGATGAATGGATGGCGATGGGAGAAGGCACAAGGCCGGAATACGAATATACAGTGAAAACGTCCCATTCGAAAGCGTGGATTGAACAGGCGAAACAGGTAATGCCTGGCGGGGTAACGGCCAATATTAAGCATTTTGCGCCCTATCCACTTGTGATGAAAAAAGGCAAAGGAGCCTTTATTACGGATGTCGACGATCGACAATACGTCGACTATTTACTTGCTTACGGGGCATTAATGCTCGGGCACGGTCATCCTGAGATGAAACAGGCGATAGATGAGTTGCTCGCAGATGCCGGAACATTCTTGTTTGGTGCCCCGCATCCGTTGGAAGTGACGTTTGGTCAGGAAATTCAACGGCTTTATCCGAGTATCGAGCGGCTCCGTTACACGAACTCCGGAACCGAAGCAACGCTTTTAGCCGTGCGGCTTGCGAAGGCCTACACAAATAAAACGCGGCTTGCCAAGTTTGAAGGGCATTATCATGGGGGATACAATGACGTTCTTTACAGCGTCAATCCGCCGCTTTCAGAAGCCGGACCGGCAGATGTCCCCTGCGCTGTCCAGGAATCGATGGGCATTCAGGAAAAGGAGCGAGAAGCGCCGCTTATTTTACCGTTTAACAATCTAGCTGCCTGTGAGCGCTTATTGCGGGAACATCAGGCTTCGCTTGCGGCTGTAATCATTGAACCGTTACAGGGCGGATTTATCCCGGCGACACCCGGGTTTATCACAGGTTTACGAAACATAACGAAAAAGCTTGGCATTTTGCTCATTTTTGACGAAGTGAAAACGGGCTTTCGCATTACGCTTGGCGGTGCTGAGGAATGGTATCAGGTGAAGCCGGATCTGACAACGCTTGGGAAAGTGATCGGCGGCGGATTTCCGTTCGGCATTACAGGAGGCCGGAAAGAGATTATGGAGCTGACGTCTCCGGCGGCAGGAGCGGATCTGTTTGAGCAATCCGGTAGTCGCTTTTCACGGGCAAAGGATGTTGTTTTTCACAGCGGCACGTACAATGGTCACCCGCTAATTTTAGCAGCAGGACTAAAAACGATTGAAGTGCTTCAAAGAGAGATCGACAGTGTCTTTGCCGTTACCGATACGCTTAAGCAGGAACTGGAAGCTTTGTTTAAGCGAAAAGGAGTACCGATGAAGGCGGTTGGCACCGGTTCGATCTTTAATGTCGTCCTAACAGAACATGACATCCTCAATTATCGCGATCTTCAAGCGTCCGATCTTGCCATCCGGAAAATGATCGACCTGCTTTTGTTAAATGAGGGCATCTATACGAAGCCTCTGAATCGCTACAGTTTATCCACGGCGCATACGGAGCGGGAGGTGGAGCGGACAATCGCGGCGTATGACCGGGTTTTATCGCGGCTCGTGGGAGGGTGACGCAAAGGAGTGATGCCTGTGTTAAGCAATGATGTGTATAGACGGATTATGGAGCGGCAAGAAAACATGAGCAAATCACAAAAGAAAATTGCCGGTTATTTGGTTCAGCACCCGGATACTGCCCCTTTTTTGACAGCATCCAAATTGGCAAAGCATGCAGCGGTGGGCGAAGCGACGGTGATCCGCTTTGCGGTTTTCTTAGGCTACGAGGGCTATCCGGATATGCAGCGCCATTTGCAGGAGGCGCTGCAAAAGAAAATGACATCGGCCGAAGTGTTTGCCCGGACGACGGACCGGGATGAGCGGCCGGCCCACGCCTTCGCAGAAATTGTAACGGATGACATCGCTAATTTGCGGGCGACATTGCGGCAAATTGAGCCGGAACAGTTTGAGCGGGCTGTTGAGCGTATGATAGGGGCGAAGCGGATTTATGTCATTGCTTACCGCAGTGCGGCAAGTCTCGGACATTTTTTAACCTTTTATTTAGATCTCGTTTTACAAAATACTGAATTGGTTGAGCAGGCTGACGGTGTCTCAGAACATCTGCTTGATATTACTGAGGATGATCTTGTCATCGGCTTTGGCTTTGCCCGTTACACGAAACGGACGGTTGAAGTATTAAAATATGTCAAGCAGCGGGGAGCTAACACGATTGTCATTACCGATCACGCCCTATCTCCGCTCGTTCCATACGGCGACCACGTTTTGCTGGCGGCGACAGAAATCAATTCGTTCATCGATTCCTTTGCGGCGCCCCACAGCATTGCAAGCGCGTTGATTACGGCCGTTACGCGCTCAGAACACGAAAAAGTCCAGCTGCGGCTGCAGCAGCTGGAAGAGCTGTGGGCCTCTTTCGACGTATTTTATGAATAATGGAGATATCCTGGCGGTTCCTAATGCCATAGAGCTTGAGACAAAACTAGCTTTGGACCTACTGGCAATGGCTTCACACGCCACAAGCCCGTTGTGAGAAACGGGCTTTAAAAGATCGTGGCGGTTCCGCTCATTGCTTAGAGAGGCTGGGAAAAAGGTCAAACAACAACCTTTTGTCCCAGCCTTGTCATCCACCGCTTCCCCCTTTCTGCGGCTTTAAGCAGTTGCCTGCTTTTCGTCTTTCCCACGTTTCCGTAAAAGCTGGATACCGGCGATGGCAAGCACGACAATCAATCCAGCAATGGAAAGAAGCCCCGGGAAGATTAAGGCAACGCCGGCAATGAATAAGAAAATACGCTCCACTATGTTTGTCGTGTTCACGAAATAGTTCATCATCGCCGCGCTGACTGCGGCCATCCCGAGAAGCGCTGTTCCGAGTGCGATTGCGATATCCAGTACATTCGCGTCGACTAATAAGAGCACTGGATTATACATAAAGGCATACGGAACGATAAAAGCAGCAATCGCCAGCTTAACGGCAGTTGCTCCAGCTTTCATCGGGTTAGCTCTGGCAATCCCGGCCCCGGCATAGGCGGCGAGACAGACAGGCGGGGTAATATCGGCGACAATGCCGAAATAGAACACAAAGAAATGGGCGGCAATCAGCGGAACATTGTCAAACGCCATCAGTGCCGGAGCGGCCATTGAAGCCGTTACGACATAGTTTGCTGTCGTCGGTAACCCCATTCCGAGCAGGATGCAGGCGATCATCGTGAAAAACAAGACAAGCAGGAAAACGCCTCCGGCAAGGTCGATAATCCCTCCGGCAATTTTTCCTCCTAACCCCGTTGTCGTGACGATCCCGGCAATAATTCCGGCGGTGGCACAGGCGGCGATAACAGGTAAGGCGATTCGCGCCCCCTGCTCGAGCGTATCGATGATGTCACGAATACCCATTCGTGTATCTTTGCGGAATAAGCTGACGAAGAAGGCGGCGCCGATTCCAAAAAGAGCAGCCCGTGTCGGTGAGAAACCGAGGTAGAGCATAATGATGATCGCGGCGAGCGGCGCGAGCAAATCGAGCCGTTTGAGAATGCCGTTTAATGAAGGCAGCTGCTCTTTCGGTAACCCATGAATGCCTTGTTTCTTTGCTTCGAAATGGGTACCCATAAACACACCGGAAAAATAGAGAAGAGCAGGAATAATAGCAATTAAAATAATTTCCTGGTAGGGGATGGCCGTATTACTTGCCATAATAAAGGCCGCCGCCCCCATGATCGGCGGCATGATCTGTCCGCCGGTTGAGGCGGAAGCTTCTGCAGCGGCTGAAAATTCCGGCTTGAAGCCAGCGCGCTTCATCATCGGAATCGTAAATGAGCCGGAGCTGACGGTGTTGGCGACAGAGCTGCCCGTAACCATTCCTTGAAGTCCGCTGGCCGTGACGGCAGCCTTCGCCGTTCCACCTGTCATTCGTCCCGTCGCGCCAAAGGCCAGGTCATTGAAAAACTGGCCAATTCCCGTTTTTGTCAGCATCACCCCGAAAAAGAGAAAAAGGAAAATGAAGGTGGACGAAATGCGGATTGGCGTGCCAAAGATCGCTTCCGTATTAAAAAACATTAACGTCATGAGCCGCTCAAAATCAAAGCCGGCATGACGGAATTGGGCGACCGGAAAATGCTGTCCAAACAGCCCGTACAATAAGGCCGCCCCAGCGATAATAACAATCGGCAACCCGACCGCCCGTCGCGTCGCCTCGAGAACGAGCAGCACGCCGAGCGTGGCCACGATTATATCGACGTCACTGTAGCCGAGAATTTGCACCTGATTGCTTGTCAGCCGTTCGTATTCAAACACGATATAAAAGTTTACCGTTAGAGCAAGCAGGGCAAGGACGCCATCATACCACGGAACACCCGCTTTTTTCAGCATCGAACGCTTGAGTGGGTACAAAATATAAATCAACGATAATCCGCCGGCTAAATGGATCGCACCTTGAATGAGGCTGACATAGGCGCCGCGAAATGATGTATACAGCTGAAAAAGAGTGAAGGTGATCGCGAGGATCGAGACGACCCATGCCCATTTTTGCAGGTTCGTGCGGTAGTTTGATTCTTTATCATATTTCCGCAAAATTTCTTCAGCGTTTTCGACCGTTGCCGGTTCGAGCTGTTTTTCTTTCATTCAGCTTTCACCACCTTAATAGTCATGAAATGGATCGACTCTTGGAAAACGACAGGGAAGGAAGAAGAGGCAAAAAAAGACTGGACAGCGAGATGCCCAGTCTCTTTGCGCTCATCAGTCAATCAATCCCTGCTCTTGAAAATACGCTTCGGCACCTGGATGGAATGGCAGGCTTTCAGAGCCGAGCAGAACGTTGTCCATTGTCATATGTTCTCCTTGCGGGTGGGTGATGCTATCCGTATTTTCATATAATCCTTTCACGATCTCATAGCCGAGTTCTTCGCTTACCTGGTCAAGAGAACCGACAAGAATCGCATAAGCAGTAACTGTACTTACAGGTTCGTCAAGGAAATCATAAGCATCTGCCGCGATTTCATAGCCGCCGTAATCACTGTTCTCTTCAACATAGGCGAGCGCCTCTCCTTCAATTGGTAAAATGACAACCTCGCGTTGAAGGGAAAGCTCAGCTGTTGTGCTGTCCGGCAAGCCGAGAAGCCCGAAAGAAGCATCAAGCTGACCGTCCTGAATGCGGGCCGCGGCGTCGCCGAAGCCTTCTTCGAACGGCTCATAGTCGCCGTCTTCAATTCCATAAGCTTCGAGAATCAGACGAGCCGCTGACTGTGTCCCGCTGCCGGCTGGTCCGATCGCGACGCGCTTTCCTCTAAGGTCCTCTATGGAAGTGATTCCCGAGTCGGCCGTTGTGACGACCTGCATCACTTCCGGGTAAATATAGCCTAAGAAACCGAAGTTATCAACGACTGCTCCTTCAAAATCTCCTTCCCCAGCCATTGCTTCAATTGCCGGGATGTGAACCGTCATACCAAGCTGCATTTCACCGCGGAAAATTTGCCCGAGGTTGTCAACCGAGGCGCCGGAGGCCACGGCACTGACGTTAAATCCATCATAGTCGACGTTTGCATTTAAGACGTTGGCGATTTCCTGGCCGAGCGGATAATATGTACCGCCAGTACTCCCTGTTCCTAGCTGCAAGTCTGTTTCGTAGTCACCTGCCGGCTCCTGCTCTTCGCCTGTATCAGCTGTCTCATCACCTACTGGCTCTTGAGGCTCTGGCTCGGCCCCGCCGCCACATGCTCCTAAGATTAGTCCAAGTGAAAGAAAGCCCGCTGATAGAAAGCCCAGTTTTTTCTTCATCAAATTCCCCCTTTTTTCTATTTACTATTTCGTACGCGTTTTCCATCGCCTATATTCCCATTTTAATCTGAATTTTCTTATAATGTCAAAGAAATGGGAAAAGTTTTATGGGAGAAAATCCGACAATTTCCATATGCTGCAATTCCTTTCTTGTTTATAAGTATCAAATGAGCGAAGACGTTCATACTAACACTAACTTTTTTTAAAGGAGTGGGAAAATGGACAGACCCAAAAAAAATCGTTGGTTCATTGCGTTGTCCGCTATTTTCATTCATCTCTCAATCGGGTCTGTGTATGCGTACAGTGTTTTTCAAACACCGTTACATACTGAACTGGGTTGGGAAAGCACAACCGTGACGATCGCCTTTACGATTGCGATCTTCTTTTTAGGGATGTCAGCCGCTTTTTTTGGCAGATTTGTTGAGGAGAAAGGACCGCGTGTTTCCGCCTTTTTATCGGCTATTTTGTTCGGGTTGGGACTAATTGGGACAGGGATGGCGATAAATGTCGGAAATGTCTATCTCTTTTATTTGACGTATGGCGTTCTTGGCGGAATTGGGTTGGGGATTGGCTATATAGCCCCGGTATCGACATTGGTCAAATGGTTTCCTGACCGGCGCGGTCTGGCAACCGGGATGGCGGTGTTTGGGTTTGGAGCCGGGTCGCTGATCGCCAGTCCGGTAGCGGCCCAGTTAATTGAACGAATCGGGACGGCAAATACGTTCTTTCTTCTTGGCGCTGTCTATTTTGCTCTGATGGTTCTTGGAGCTGCCTACATTGTCCGACCGCCTGAAGGATGGATGATGTCCTCGCAAAAGGAAGAAGAGGCTGGCAAGCTCGTCAAAAGGGCGGACTTGTCGCAGTTGACTGCAAACGAAGCGATCAAAACAAAGCGCTTTTGGATGCTGTGGTGGATGATGTTTATTAATATTTCATCCGGCATCATGCTCATTTCTGTCGCCTCGCCAATGGCGCAGGAGAAAGTAGGGATCTCGGCCATCGCCGCGGCGGGAATTGTCGGCGTGATGGGCTTGTTTAATGGAGGGGGAAGAATTGCCTGGGCATCTTTCTCGGATTATTTAGGACGAGAAAACGTCTATCTCATTTTTTTCATCGTCCAGCTTATTTCATTTTTCATCCTGCCAACGATTACGAGCGCGGTTATGTTTCAAATCCTGATGTATGTAATCGTCTCGATTTACGGCGGCGGCTTTGCGTCGTTACCGGCTTTTATCGGCGATTTATTTGGCACGAAGCAATTAGGCGCGATTCACGGCTATTTGCTGACAGCCTGGGCTTTAGCAGGTGTCCTTGGCCCGATGGTCGTTTCGTTTATCCACACAACGACAAACAGCTATGATCAAACATTTTATATCTTTGCCGCTTTAATTGCCTCAGCTCTCGTCGTGACGATCTTTTTAAAGCGGGAGATTAAAGCGATTCGCGCAGGCAACAATGAACCACATGCTAGTGCGACGTGATTGGTCGGCTGGTCGGCAATTGCCAGCCTAGAAGAAATGAAGGGAAGGTGAGAAGATGTCTGCCAATACATTTCAAATCAAGATTAACGGGCAAGCGTACGAGGCGAAAGAAGGTCAATCCATTTTTGAAGTGGCGAAAGAGGGAAGTCTCTATATTCCGGGAATTTGCTCGTCTCAGCCCGATTTAGGAATCGGCGTTATTCAAACATGCGATACTTGTTTTGTCGAGGTCAATGGAGAGCTGAAGCGTTCCTGTTCAACGGAAGCCGCTCCGGATATGAAGGTTGAAACAACCTCGCCGTTCGCCAGAGAAGCCCAGCATGAAGCGATGTCAAGAATACTGGAGAATCATGAACTGTACTGCACGGTTTGTGACAATAACAATGGGAACTGTACCGTTCATAATACAGCTGAATATCTTGAAATTGAACATCAAAAATATGAGTTTACGCCAAAGCCTTACCCGCCGGATAACTCTCATCCCTTTTATCGGTATGAGCCTGATCAATGCATTTTATGTGGGTTGTGTGTCGAAGCCTGTCAAGATTTGCAGGTGAGTGAGGTGCTGTCGATTGATTGGAACAGAGAACGACCACGCGTCATTTGGGATGATGATGTGCCAATTGACGAGTCGTCCTGTGTTTCGTGCGGTCATTGCGTCACCGTATGCCCGTGTAACGCCTTAATGGAAAAATCGATGCTCGGAAAAGCGGGGTATATGACGGCGATTCCTAAAAACGTTCTTGAACCGATGATTGATTTGACAAAAGAAGTGGAGCCGAGCTACCGCGAGATTTTTACGATTTCAAATGTGGAAGCAACGATGAGAGAAGACAGGATTTCACGGACAAAAACAGTTTGCACCTATTGCGGCGTTGGCTGCAGCTTCGAGGTCTGGACAAAGGACCGTGAAATTTTAAAAATCCAGCCATCGCCTGAAGCGCCGGTAAACGGCATTTCGACCTGCATAAAGGGGAAATTCGGCTGGGATTTCGTCAACAGCAAGGAACGGTTAACGAAGCCGTTAATCCGCAAAGGAGAGAGGTTTGTTGAAGCGACATGGGAGGAAGCATTAACGCTGATCAGCTCAAAATTGACCGGGATAAAAGAGCAGTATGGTGCCGATGCGATGGGGTTTATTTCGTCCTCCAAGTGTACGAACGAGGAAAATTATCTTTTTCAAAAGCTGGCCCGTTCCGTCTATGGAACGAACAATGTCGATAACTGTTCGCGTTACTGTCAATCCCCGGCCACGGCAGGTTTAATGAGAACGGTCGGCTTGGGTGGCGATTCCGGAACGATGGAGGATATCGCTCAATCAGACTTGGTTTTTGTGATTGGCGCCAACCCGGCTGAATCACATCCTGTTCTGGCGACCCGGGTAAAACGGGCCCACAAACTGCATAATCAAACGTTAATTGTAGCTGATCTTAGAAAGCATGAGCTGGCTGAAATGGCAGATCTCTTTCTTCACCCGAAGCCATCCAGTGATATCGTCTGGTTAAATGCGGTGACGAAATATATCATTGAGCAAGGCTGGGCTGACGAAGATTTTATTCGGGCAAGAGTAAACGGCTTTGAGAAATTTGTGAAGTCGCTTGAAAAATTCACAATTGATTATGCTGTGGAACATACAGGGCTGACAAAAGAGCAGCTGATTGAACTGGCGACGACGATTTCCAAAGCAAAAAGCATGTGCATTTTATGGGCGATGGGGGTCACTCAGCATTTAGGCGGGACCGAGACAAGCACGGCGATTTCCAATCTGCTGCTTGTAACCGGAAATTATGGCAGACCGGGTACGGGCGCTTATCCGCTCAGGGGACATAACAATGTCCAGGGCGCCTGTGATTTCGGGACGATGCCGGCCTGGATGCCGGGCTATGAGCCGGTGGAGAGCGATGAAGTCCGGGCTCGTTATGAGAAAGCATGGGCGACCCCGCTTCCTAAAAAGCCGGGTTTGAACAACCATCAGATTGTCGAAACGATTCATTCCGGAAAAATAAAAGGGATGTATCTATTTGGTGAGGAAATGGGTCTCGTCGATTCAAATATTAATTACGTCCATGAAGCATTCGAGAAATTGGATTTCTTTGTTGTACAGGATATCTTCTTCTCGAAAACAGCCCAATTTGCCGATGTTGTCCTTCCGGCAGCGCCAAGCCTGGAAAAGGACGGCACGTTTACAAATACGGAAAGACGGATTCAGCGGCTTTATAAAGTGTTTGAGCCTCTTGGCGAAAGCAAGCCTGACTGGGAAATTTTTCAGGAAGTGGCCAACAGCTTGGGCGCTGACTGGTCATACAGTCATCCAAGTGAAATTATGGCCGAAGCCGCGAGTCTGGCTCCGCTTTTTGCCGGGGTCAGCTATGAACGGCTGGAAAATTGGCAAAGCCAGCTCTGGCCTGTGAAAAAAGACGGGACGAGCACCCCGCTGCTTTATGAGGATCAATTTCCTTTTGAAGATGGGAAAGCAAAGCTCTTTCCAGTTGAATGGCGCGAGCCGTACCACCCGGGTGAAGAATATGATTTGCATCTAAACAATGGACGGATGCTCGAGCATTTCCATGAAGGGAATTTGACCTACCAATCTGAGGGCATCACGCATAAAGTGCCTGAACCGTGGCTTGAAGTATCACCTGAACTGGCCGAGGAGCGCGGAATCGAGACCGGGGCGCTCGTCCGGCTCATTTCTCCATATGGAAAGGTTAAATTACGTGTATGGGTAACCGATCATGTGAAAGGAAAAGAGCTGTATTTGCCAATGAACACGAGGGAAGAATCAGAGGCCGTCAATCGCCTGACGAGCAGCTACCATGATTTCATTACCCATACGCCAAACTACAAAGAAATGAGCGTGCGGATGGAAGTCATTGAAAAGACCGGGGAGTCTCCTATTCCGAGACATAACCACCGCTTTGGCAACCGTCAGCCACAGCTTGGGGTAAATGTAGAGAAAAAGTGGAGCAGGGACGATTTCACCTCTATCCCTGACATGGTTGAAAGCGAGGGATTTGGCGATGGCCAGGAAAATCGAGCAAATTGATAAACGGGTGCCGGATCAAGTCGAAGTAAACGCCGAGGCACTAAAGATGCTGACGGAACGAATCGCTGAAAACGAACGCTCTATCACCGTTTTGATAGAGATAGTTGAGGAACTACATGAGGCCGGCATTCTTGATGCACTGAAAGGATTATTAAAAACGAGAGACAAGGTCGGCGCCCTGGCGATTCAGCAATTGAATCAGCCAGGGGCCCATCATATGATAAAAAATGGCATGAGCCTGCTCCAAACTGCCAGTCAAATTGAACCTGAACATTTGACAAGAATAATGAACGGCATGACAAAAGGGCTTCAAGCCATGGCAGAAAACAATAGCAATGAACCGCTCAGCATGTGGCAGATGATGAAAATGATGCGTGATCCGCACGTAAACGCCTCGCTTCAAACGATGCTTGGTTTTATGCAGGGAATGGGCCAAGAGCTAAATAAGAGAACCGTTCATTAGAAAGGAGCTTCCTCAATGATCACCGCGAAAATGATCGTGCAAAATATGAAAACCGAGCAGGACAAGCAGAAAGTCGATGCCGTGTTACACGACGTATGGGGCGTGAGACAAGTCGAAGCCGATCTGACAACAAAGGAAGTGCTAATTTCCTACAACGAAAACGCAGCATCCCTCCACGATTTTGAACAGGCGATAATCGACTGCGGCTATCAGCTCGCCCCTCAAGCAGAATAGCCGGAAAGGAGAGTGACAATAACGATGGCAAGAATTTGTGAAGTTTGCGGCCGGGTCGACAACAACAACCACGAAGACGACATCGATCACGACCTATTAGATGTATGCGCCTCCTGCACGAACGACCGGCAGCATCATAGTATGAGCATGGATGGGGAGGGGGAGTGATCGTTCATTATATTGCTTAAGAGCCGTCTTAAAAAGGAAATTCCCTCTTTGTTGAAATGGCTTCATGCTTAGTAAAAACTAATATTTTTATTGAATTGATTAAAAGTGTCGCCCCTCCTCACTCGGAGGCACTTCGTCAATTCCGCCGGGGTGGAAGGGGTGGCATTTGCAAATGCGTTTGATTGTGAGCCAGCCGCCTTTTAAGGCGCCGAAGCGTTGGATAGCTTCGATGCCGTAATGGGAGCAGGTCGGGTAAAATCGGCATGTTGGTGGTTTGAGCGGCGAGATTACTTTTTGATACATTTTAATGATAAGAAGCAGAAGCTTTTTCATTTTTTTCACCGACTTAAAAAAAATTTAAAAAGATAGCAGGAATTTGCGCTTTCTTGTCTAATTATAGCAACAATTCTGTTAGGAGAGGAGGGAAAGGCCTTGACACGGTAAAATTAACTGACATGTGCCCCCTGCATAGAGCCCTCAATCAAGATTGAAATGAGGTGATACGTATGCAAAGGAAACGGAAAGCTGAAGGCGGCTTCACGCTAATTGAAATGCTCGTTGTGTTGATGATTATCTCTGTATTGTTGTTAATCGCCATTCCTAATATGGCGAAAAACAATGAGGTCGCTGCTGATAAAGGATGTGAAGCGACGATTAAGCTGTTGCAGACACAGGTTCACGCATATGAAATTGAAACAGGAGATGAGCTTAATGAACTGAGTGATCTTGTCTCCGGTCGCTATGTCGAGAGCATTGAATGCCCCGACGGTTCGATCCCCGTGTTTAATGAAGGCATTGTGAGTGAGCCTTCATCCTCATGAAACAGACTCCGAATGGTTTTACTCTGATTGAAAATTTAGTTGTTCTCTCTATTTTGGCAACGCTGATTCTTCTCCCGCTTGTTAGGATTCCCCATGAAATGTCACCTGACTACCAGTCAGATTTTGCTGCGCAACAAATAAAGGCTGATTTGCTTCTTGCTCAGCAAGTGGCGATGTCTTCAGGCCGGCCCACCTCTGTAAGATTTGATAATACGAGGAAAGAATACCTCATTCGCTTTTCCTTTTATGATGTTTATTTATCGAAAGCTTATCCGCTGGATGAGATGAGATTTGAGCAAGGATCGCTTGGAACTCAGTCGATTGGTTTTTTGGCGAGCGGCCATCCGAGCCGTTCTGGTTCTTTTATTATACAGGCTGGTAATGAGCGCTATCACTTTACGATTTATTTAGGGAAAGGGATGATTTCCTATACGAAATTGTAATGGATTCACTTTAATGGAAGTAATGTTTGCCCTCAGCTTCCTCGTTGTCATCAGTGGTACATTCCTGCCATTGCTGGCGGTTGTTTATCAGGAAAGGCTTACTGTCGAAGAAGAGGTGAAAGCATTGGAAGCACTTGAAGCTGAAACCTATCACTATTTGACCGGGACGGCGGGTCAAAAGAGAGATCCGTCCATCAGGAGAGAGGATACGGGCGGCGGCCTGATAAAATTTTGTTCTCAATGGACAGGAGTTAATGGACGTGATTATGAAAAATGTCTTTACGCCGCACGATGAGAAAGGCTTCACCCTACTGGAAATGCTGCTTGTTTTGTCCCTGATTCTCCTCCTTCTTTCCCTTTTTCCCCTTATGATGAATGTCAATCTCAGCGCGAGCAAAGTTTTCCCCGGACAAGATCAGGAGGTGACGATGTTTTTTAACCACTTATCGAAGGACATCAGGGAAGCGACTGAGGTGGTAGGTGGCCGTAACCAATTGCTGATCGAAAAGGGAGGAAACGAGAGCCTTTTCATTGAATTAATGCCGTCGCAACAAATCAGGCGCCTGCGGAATGGGCTTGGGCATGTGTTGCTGCTGGAGCGGGTGCGTTCCTTTTCATGCCGGACAACCGGCCGACTCGTTCACTGCGAGGTCGAGCTGACAGCTGGCGTGAAAAAACAGAGGACGATGGCGATGCTGTATCCCTATGAACGAAGGGAGGCGGAAGGTGATTGAATGCTAAAGGATTTATTTACCCGTTAACGATCTTGCTCAGTCTGCTGTTTTGCGCTGTCTTATTCCAGCAAATCGCCGCCTATGCGACAGCGAAGCAGTTTGTTGAACAGCAGGAAAAGCATCTCGAATTGCAATCGCTGCTGCAAATCGGCATTGCCGAATTTCAAAAAGAACGGTCTGAACCGGTGGAAGGTGAGATTTACACCTTTTCATATCCGTCCGGGACCGTTACACTTGAAGTTAGAGAGAAGGCTGAAGACTTTAGCACAATCAGCGTATTGGCAAGGCTGAAGTCGGGAGAGCAGCGCCAGGCCAGTTTTCAATACAGGTGGCCGGACGCTGTAGTTGAAGGGTATCAGGAGGTCTAAAGGGTGAAGCAGCATTATTATCTTACTGGGTTTATGGGGTCCGGAAAAACAACAATTGGACAAGCTCTGGCAAAGGAGCTGTCTTTTAACGTCATTGACACAGATCAATGGATTGAAGAGCAGGAGAAGCAGAGGATCAGTGAGCTGTTTCAAACAAAGGGAGAACCCTATTTCCGAAAACAAGAAACGAAAGCATTGGAAACAATTGCAGGGCAGCGGCTCATTATTACAACAGGGGGCGGCATTGTCATAAAAGAAGAAAACAGACAGTTAATGAAGGAAAAAGGAAACATTATTTATTTGAAGTGCGATATTGAAGAAATTTTGCGACGTTTGCAAGATGATGAAACAAGGCCGCTTTTGCAAGGGAAGGATAAGGCTAAAATCGAACAGTTATTTCTTGCAAGAAAGGCTTTTTATGAAGACGCCGATATAATTATCGACACGACAGGAAGAACGGTCAACGACATTATAAATGAGCTGAAAATGCTAATAGTTCAGTGAGATTTTGTCCATACTACTAGTAGTATGGACAGGAGTGATCATGATGTCGTTCAATGACTATGTCAAATTTGTAACGCAGCAGGTTGTCATGAAAATGGAGGAACCGAAAACAGAGAAGGAAGACCGGAAAGCAGAGAGGATGCCGTTTCCAGTCCGGGCTTTTGGAATGATTCCGCTTGGATTGTCGATTTTTTGGCGGAAAAGAGTGAAAAAAAGACAGTAAAGGAGGAGGGGAGGTATCCGCTATCTCTTGCTAAGAAGTTGCTTCGGCAGGCGCGATAATCCCTCCTTTTTTTGTGCTTTCACGTCATTGGTCAGTGCCTTTGCAGGTGCTTCTCCCATGCCTCCAGACGAAAAGACACGCGCTTTGAAGGGGGCCGGTGGAGAAATTTCATTTATTTGCCTTGCCAACTGTACTATAATGTAGGTAGATGGTCAGTTGGGGAGTGAAAAAATGGACCAAAATACATTGAAAATCACCAATGTACTGTCTGATCCTACTCGTTTTTCGATTTATCAATTTATCTCTAAGCAACGTGGAGATGTAACGGTACAGGAAATCGCTGATCAGTTCAGTATTCATCCAAATGTCGCGCGGCTTCACCTTACGAAACTTGAAGATGTACAAATGATTGATTCGACAACGAAGAAGACTGGGAAAGGGGGACGCCCCAGTCGTTTTTACCGGCTTTCCGGCGAAGTGATTCAGCTCCAATTTCCGTTTCGCGATTATCAGCGTCTGGCGAATATCGCGTTGCAGTCTTTGGCTGATTTTGGCGAAGCCGGGCTTGAAGCGCTTGAAAAAATCGGCTTCAAATATGGCAGAGAAAGCGCAGAGGCTTATGTTCAGCAATTTCAAGTCGATCATCAGAAGCTGAGCCGGGCGGAAAAAGTAAAGATTATTGAACAAATTGCCGTCAATCAGGGACTCGATCCTGAAGTTCGATATGATGAAAAACGGAATGAGATTCATCTTAGCATTTACAATTGTACATTTAAAGAATTGATGTCCGAGCACTCTTTATCTTTATGCTCGATGCATCATCAGCTGTTTAATGGTATTTTTTCATTCTTTTTTGGGGAGCATACGGTTAAGGAAAACAGCAAGATGACAGATCCGGAAGCCCAGGCGTGCCTGTACTCTGTCATTGCGCTTGCCGATGAATCGTGACACAGTTTTGCCACGGTTCTGGCATTTACAAGTGAAGGAACAGTCGTATATAATAAAAGCTGTACTAATCATTTGCTATCCTAAGCCGTTACTTCCACTGGAAGACAGTAGCTTTTGCAAGAAGGAGGGGAACTCAAATGGATCGTATGTTTCGCGTTTTAGCGTTTTGGACAGGGATCTTTGCTGTCTTGTTCTTTGCCGGGGATATGTTTAATATGTCATTGCTTTTCTTTGCTCAAACAGGAGCGTTATTGGCACTGAGTTATTTAAACTTGTCTGAGCGTGTCTATGTCTATATTTTCGGCGCCTATTTGACGATTTTCTTTGTAGGCTTCACTTACTACTCAACATTCTTGTTAGTACCAAGCTTCGGCGGACATTAAAATAAGGTACATAAGCACATAAAAGAGACTGACATCTGTCAGTCTCTTTTATGTGGCGCGACTTGCAAAAGGCTTTTTTTCCCTTTTGAGAAGGCCCTTCTTATTAGTTGGTTATTACTATTGACATAGTGATAAACTCTTTATAAAATAAAAGACATTGATAGCTCTTTAACATTGATTGGGAGTCCCCCTCCCCCTCATTGTTCATGCATCAATAAGATTTACTCCCCTTGAGGTCTCCAGCTAGTGGAGACCTTTTTTTGCGAGAAGGAAGAGCTTGAGACAAAACGAAATCACGTCCCTTGCCACAAGCCTGCTTCCCTGTTGTTCTTTAGAAGCCGGAGAGAAAAGGGTTGCTGTCCATTTCCTGTCCGATTGTTGTCGTCGAACCATGCCCGCACGCAACAACGGTATTTTCCGGAAGCTCCAGCAGCTTGTCATGAATGCTTTGCAGCAGTTGGGAGTGATTTCCGCCCGGTAAGTCGGTGCGGCCGATGCTGCCGGCAAACAAGGCATCTCCGGAATAGACAATTTCCGCTTCCTCCTGATAGTAGGAGACACTGCCAGGGGAGTGGCCCGGTGTTTCAAGAATTGAGAATTGAAATGGTCCAATTGTTAACTGTTCTTCTTTATCGATCAGTTTTTCGGCGGCCTTTGCTACAATCGGTTCATTTCCCGTAAAGCGGGCAGAGCCGTTTTTGGCCGGGTCCAGAAGCCAGTCCTTTTCAGCGATGTGAAGATAAACAGGACAAGCGAATGTTTCCCTGACGGCGTCGACGGCGCCAATATGATCAAAATGGGCATGGGTCAGTAAAATCGCCAATGGAGTTAATTCCTGATTTTGTAGCCACTTTACAAGCTCATCTCCTTGTGAGCCGGGGTCGATGACAACAGCTTCCTTTTTTTCATTTTCAATAATATAGGCATTCGTTTGCAGGGGACCGAGTGGAATTTGTGTCCATTTCATTAAAAAACCTCCAAGCAAAATAAGATAGCCTAATGATACAACACGAAATCGTTCTCGACAAACGTTAAAAAAGAGAGTAAAATGAAACCAAAATGCCCAACCTATAGAGTGAGAAGAAATGTACCAGCATTGTCAAAATGATAAGCTGCCATGATCCTCAATTTTGTTTATAATAAGACTGTTAAGCTGGGTGCAGAAATTACATAAGGAGGCGAAGTCAAGATGTTCTTATCCATTACACTATTACTTGTCGCGATCTTGAGTGCGATTGGAATCGCGCGTGAGCTTCGTAGAAAGAACTTTTTTGCTGTTGGGTTTGCAGCGATTTCGTTCGTTGTCTTTGGAGCCTTTTCAATTGCTACAATTGTATCCATTCTAACGACTGGTGGAGGCGCACCAACAGGACATTAATTTGAAAGAGGGTGTTCCCGAATATGGGACACCCTCTTTTATTTGTTGGAATGCGCCTCGAACACCTGCTGCTGCAAATAAAACATTCCCCCATTGATGATCGAAACATGAATTTGCGGTTCATATTGCTCGATTAATGCCTGTTTTTCCACCTCGTAGCTTTCCGGTTTTTCCGTCTGGCCTTCATAAAAACTTTCAAGCAGCGCCAAGTCATTTTCCATCCGTGCGATTGCTTCCTTGGCCCATGAGTCATCTTCATTTTCGGCGTAAGTCCGCACCATTTTCTGCATTCGAATCAAGCCGCTTTGGACTTTAATCAGCGGAGTTAAAGTAAAGCAAAAATCCGGTATTTTCGGTGTCAAGTTTTTCTGTGAGACACGATCAAAAAAGTTCTGGACAATTTGCCCGTGAATCAGATTCAGACCGAGGGAAAGCAGGACGTCTTTCTTGCGGTCACACTGAAAGGATACTTTGGCATTGAGGCAGAGCCATGGATGGAGGGGAAGCGATGACTGCCCTGTAGCCTGAACCTGTTCGTAAAGCCGGATAAAGCCGCCGAGGTCACGCGTTGAATGAAACAGCTGGCGAAGCCGCGGCGAACCGAAATGGATTTGCTCTCCCTTGATTCCTTCGGGCGCCGCATGCTGATCGGTAATAAACGTCACTTGCATCGGCTGCGGGACTCCGCCTGTTTTTTCAAGGTAATGCCAGTAAAAAGGCCGGTTCATTAGAAGCTTGTCCAGTTCAATCGAAAGCTGGACGGTCAGATGGCCGGAACCGTTCTCAAGGATCGGACTGTCATTTGCCGAAAAGTACCGCTGCAAAAAATTATGAACCTGAGCCTGTTGCATCGATGTTCTCCTCCTTATCGCGCGCTTCACTTGCCGCTTCGTTCATGATTGCTGCCAAATGATCAAATTTGATCCGCATCTCTCCCTCCGATTCGGATTCGAGCAAAATTTCCTGTACATGCTCTTCGATGCCTGAAAACTCAAGATTGGTCAAAATGTCATCAAGCTCGCCGACGACCGCTTCGAATAAGTGGATTTTCTCATATAATAACGTCAAAATATGCTGCTCGACCGTATCTTCGACAGCGAAATTGTAAATATGAACATCGTTTTTCTGACCGAGGCGGTGAATCCGTCCGATCCGCTGCTCAATCCGCATCGGATTCCAGGGCAGGTCATAATTGATAATATGGCTGCAAAATTGCAGGTTAATCCCTTCACCGCCTGCTTCCGTGGCGATCAGCACCTGGGCGTGATTGCTGAAGAGCTCGCGCATCCAATCCTTTTTCCCACGTTTAAACCCGCCGCGAAACGGAACGGAGGAAATACCATTCTGCTTCAGGAACCATTGTAAATAAAGCTGAGTGGCGCGGTATTCCGTGAAAATGATTACTTTGTCGTTAATGTTTTGAATCAGCTCAAGTGCTTTTTCAGCTTTGGCATGTCCGGTTACATGCTGAATATTGGCGAGCAGTGCTTCGGCCCGGGGCGCGGTTCGTCCTTCTTTATGAGCACGTTCGACGATGTTTTTCAATGTCATAAACGCCGCTTCCCTGCTGCTGCACAGCTCCCGTTTCAAGGTGAGCAGCGCAAAGTGGTTCGAGTCATCCCCGAGCTGTTCGATCTCTTCGTAAAAGGCGCGCTCGCTTTCGCTGAACGTGATCGGCACGGTTTCAACGATGCGCTTCGTCCAGGTAATTCCTGTTTCAGCCCGCCGGTTGCGCACCATCACTTTATTGATCAGCTCCTTTAATTTTTCCTGGTTTTTCGGGGAGCGCTTGGAGGAACGGTATTCCTTTTCGAATGACTGAATATCACCTAAATGACCAGGCTTCAATAAAGAGACGAGATTAAAGATTTCCTCGAGCTTATTTTGCACGGGCGTTGCGGTTAACAGCAGGCAAAACTTCTTTTTTAACAGCCGGATGAATTCATAGTTTTTTGTTTTGGGATTTTTGAGCTTATGCGCTTCGTCAATAATGACGAGATCATAGGGCTGCGCCAGCACGAGATCGCGGTGAGGCTGACGCTTGGCTGTATCGATTGAGGCGACGACAACGTCACACTGCTCCCATACATATGTTTTTTTTTGCGGAATCGCCGGAATGTGGAACTTTGTGTTTAATTCAATCGCCCATTGCGAGACGAGGGAAGCAGGGACAAGAATAAGCACCTTTTTGACGAGGCCGCGAATCATGTATTCTTTTAAAATCAAGCCGGCTTCAATCGTTTTCCCGAGACCGACCTCATCGGCGAGGATCGCTTTGCCGTTCATCTGCTCGATAACGGTGTTGGCGACCTCGATTTGATGGGGAAAAGGACTAAGCTTCGGTAAGTATTTAGGCGCAAGTAGGCCATGAAAATCAGGAATGGCCTGATGGATTTCCGCCTCGTAAGCTAAGGTGAAAAGCTCCCAATTCGACCACGGGCCATCCTGATGTAATCGTTCAAGAAATTCATTATTCCAAGTTTGATCAAAATGGATATTGACCATTGCTGATCCTCCTTCCTTTTGAATAAAATCCGAATGTAACAGCATCATGCTAAATAAATATATGAATTTTAGAAATATGTTATTGCATAAGGGAACGGATCTTGATAGGATATTACTATAAATTCCGAACAAAGTTGTTTATCTTGATTCCTGCTTCTTAGTATGTACCAATTGCAGGAAATCATTCTATCATTGGCGGATGAGAATAAGGGGAGAGACTGCGGATGGATGGCAGCGCCGAAGGAGCAAGCGCCAGCATAGCTGGATGTGTGAATCTCTCAGGCAAAAAGACTCTTATTTGACGCAGCTCTGGAGAGTGCTCAATTGAGCCACCTACGAAGACACTTTATTTGCGGATAAAGGAAACTTTCTGGTTAAAGGACAGAGTTATACACGTTTATTTTCGTGTATAACTCTGTCCTTTTTTTGTACCTGTCGTATAAGAAAAGCCGCTGCGCGGTTTTCGACATTTAAGGAGGGTGAAACATGACAAAGGGAAAACGAACACCGTTATTTACGCAATATGAAAAAAGCGGGGCAAAGACGATTGATTTTGGCGGCTGGGAGCTGCCGGTGCATTTTTCGAGTATAAAAGAGGAGCACGAAGCCGTTAGAAACCGCGCTGGTTTATTCGACGTCTCGCATATGGGCGAGGTCGAAGTGAAAGGCGAGCAGGCGTTGTCCTATTTGCAACATCTCGTCACAAATGATGTCGCAAAGCTGAAGGACGGCCAGGCGCAGTATACGGCGATGTGCTATGAGGACGGTGGGACCGTCGATGATTTGCTGATCTACCGCAAAGCAGAGGATGATTTTTTGCTTGTCATTAATGCGGCGAACATCGAGAAGGATGTTGAATGGATGCGGCGTCATAAGCGTGAAGGTGTGACGATTACCAATGTTTCGGAGGAAATGGCCCAGCTCGCGCTCCAGGGACCGCTTGCGGAGCGGATTTTACAGCGTCTTGCAAAGGATGATCTTTCGGCGATTCGCTTTTTCCACTTTGCCGACGGGCTTGATGTCGCCGGTGTAAAGGCACTCGTTTCGCGCACAGGTTACACGGGCGAGGACGGCTTTGAGCTGTATTGCGCTGCCGGCGATGCGGCTGCTCTTTGGGAGAACATTCTCGAAGCCGGAAAGGATGACGGCTTAGTACCATGTGGCCTTGGGGCACGCGATACGCTGCGCTTTGAAGCGCGCCTGCCATTGTACGGCCAGGAGCTGAGTGAGCAGATCAGCCCGCTTGAAGCCGGAATCGGCTTTGCGGTAAAGCTGAAGAAAGAAGCTGATTTTATCGGCAAGGCGGCGCTGACTAAGCAGAAGGAAGAAGGACTGCGGCGAAAGCTTGTCGGTCTTGAAATGCTTGAAAAAGGCATTCCTCGTACTGGATACGAAGTGTTTGCCGCTGACAAGCAGATCGGCTTTGTCACAACAGGAACCCAGTCACCGAGCCTGCAAAAAAACATTGGTCTGGCGCTGCTTGATCATGCTTACACCGAGCTTGGTACGGAAGTGACCGTTCAAATTAGAAAAAAACGTCTGAAAGCGCAAGTGATCTCAACGCCGTTTTATAAGAAAAAGGACTAACCGGCGCCGGAAATGAATTCAGCCGATATGTTGATTACAAAGTATGAGGAGGAACAAGGATGAACCACCGTTATTTGCCGATGACAGCCGCTGATGAGCAAGCGATGCTTGAAACGATTGGCGTTCAGTCGATTGAAGAACTATTTTCAGATATTCCCGCTTCGATTCGTTTTAAAGGAAAGCTGAACGTGAAGGAAGCATTAAAGGAACCGGAGCTTTTGCACTATTTTGACAAGCTGGCACAAAAAAATGTCTCATTGAAGCAGTATCCATCATTTTTAGGGGCCGGCGTCTATCAGCATTACATCCCGTCGATTGTCGATCACGTCATCTCCCGGTCAGAGTTTTACACGGCATATACCCCGTATCAGCCGGAGATTTCGCAGGGAGAGCTGCAAGCGATCTTTGAATTTCAAACGATGATTTGTGAGCTGACAGGGATGGACCTTGCCAATTCGTCGATGTACGATGGTCCGACGGCGCTGGCGGAAGCGGCGATGCTCAGCGCCGGTCATACGAAAAAGAAAACGATTCTCGTCTCAAAAACGGTTCATCCAGAAGCGAGGGCGGTGCTGCAAACGAACGCGACCGGCCAGCGCTTGAATGTTATCGAAATAGAGGCGAAGAACGGCGTGACCGACCTTGAGCAGCTAAAGGAAGCGTACGGGGATGACACGGCATGTGTCGTCGTTCAGCATCCGAATTTCTTCGGCGCGCTCGAGCCGCTTGCCGAGCTTGAAGCGATCACTCACCAGCAGAAAGCTCTTCTTGTCGTCTCAAGCAACCCGCTTTCGTTAGGAATCCTCGCTCCGCCGGGGCAATTCGGCGCTGATATTGTCGTCGGCGATGCCCAGCCGTTCGGAATTGCGCCGCAGTTTGGCGGTCCGCACTGCGGCTTCTTCGCCACGACGAAGCAGCTGATGCGGAAGGTGCCGGGGCGGCTCGTCGGTCAGACGCAGGATGAGCATGGCCAGCGCGGCTTTGTGCTGACGCTGCAGGCGCGCGAGCAGCATATCCGGCGGGAAAAGGCGACGTCGAATATTTGCTCCAATCAGGCATTAAATGCCCTTGCGGCGTCTGTCGCGATGGCGGCGCTCGGGAAAAAAGGTGTTCGTGAAATGGCTTATCAAAATGTGCAAAAGGCAGCCTACGCGCGAGCGCAGCTTAAAAAGCATGGCGTGAAGCTTGCTTTTGCCCAGCCGAGCTTCAATGAATTTGTCATCGAAGTGAACACTCCTGTGAAAGAAGTGAATGAAAAGCTGTTTGAAAAAGGAATCATCGGCGGCTATGATCTTGCTCAGAATTATCCGGAATTAGCCGGTCATATGCTGGTTGCTGTTACAGAAGTGCGGACAAAAGCGGAAATTGAAGCATTTGCACAAGAAATGGGGGCATTATAATGAAGCGAAAGGATCAGCCATTACTTTTTGAAAGAAGCAAGCCTGGACGAATCGGTCACAGTCTGCCTGATCTTGATGTACCGGAACAGCCGCTTGCGGACTTGCTGCCAAGGGACTATCTTCGCACGGAAGAACCGGAGCTGCCGGAAGTGTCTGAGCTGGAAATCATGCGGCATTACACCGCCTTATCGAAGCGAAATCACGGTGTTGACTCGGGCTTTTATCCGCTTGGGTCATGTACGATGAAATATAATCCGAAGGTCAATGAGGATGTCGCCCGGATCGAGGGACTGGCTCACGTTCATCCGTATCAGCCGGCACATCAAGTTCAGGGCTCACTTGAGCTGTTGTTTGAACTGCAAACCGCACTTGAGGAAATTACCGGCATGGATCAGGTCACGCTTCAGCCGGCTGCCGGTGCTCATGGAGAGTGGACCGGGCTGATGATGATTCGTGCTTTTCACGAGGCGAACGGTGATTTTGAACGGACGAAGGTCATTGTACCTGACTCGGCTCACGGGACGAATCCGGCTTCGGCGACGGTCGCCGGCTTTGAATCTGTCACTGTCCGGACGGACGAGAACGGTCTCGTCGACCTGGAGCATTTGCGGGAAGTGACAGGCGCCGATACGGCAGCTTTAATGCTGACCAATCCGAATACGCTTGGGCTGTTTGAAACCTATATTGAAGAAATGGCGGCGATCATTCATGGCGCCGGTGGAAAGCTTTATTATGACGGGGCGAATTCTAACGCGATTCTCGGGATTACCCGTCCGGGAGACATGGGCTTTGACGTCGTTCATTTAAACCTTCATAAAACGTTCACAGGTCCGCACGGCGGCGGCGGTCCGGGCTCTGGTCCAGTCGGCGTCAAAAAGGATTTGATCCCGTTTTTGCCGAAGCCGCTGATCGTAAAACGCGGTGATGCGTTCGCGCTTGATTATGACCGGCCGCAATCGATTGGCCGGGTGAAGCCGTACTATGGCAATTACGGCATTAACGTCCGCGCCTACACCTACATCCGGACGATGGGGCCGGAGGGTCTGCGGAAGGTGTCTGAATATGCCGTCTTAAATGCCAACTATATGATGCGACGGTTAGAACCGTATTATGACCTTCCTTATCCGCAGCATTGTAAGCATGAATTTGTCCTGTCAGGAAAGCGCCAGAAAAAGCTGGGCGTCAGAACGTTGGATATTGCGAAGCGGCTGCTTGACTTTGGCTATCATCCACCAACGATTTATTTCCCGCTTAATGTGGAAGAGTGCATGATGATTGAGCCAACGGAAACGGAAGCGAAGGAAACGCTTGACGAATTTATTGAGGCCATGATCCAAATCGCCAACGAAACAGAAGAAAGTCCTGAGATTGTCCAGGAGGCTCCGCATGAAACGGTCATCTCCCGCCTCGATGAAACGACAGCGGCGCGAAAGCCGATCCTACGCTATGAAGCGGCGGCCAAGTAAAACGAAGTGAAACGGAAATGAACAAGAAAAGGAGATGCTCAAAAGGCTGAAAAAAGACCTTCTGAGACATCTCCTTTATTTTTTCTTGATTTTGCCTGTCCATTTTTTGAAGCCGCCTTTAAGCTGATAAAGGTCCTCCACGCCGCGCTTCTTTTTCAGAATCTGGGCGGCCTGCTGGCTTCTTGCTCCTGATTGGCAGTATAAATAAACAGGCTGGTCGGTGCGGACTTCATTCATCCGCTGTTTGAGCTGGGACATCGGGATATTTCTTGCTCCGAGTATATGACCGCCCTCATATTCCCGTGGTTCGCGGACATCAATTAATTGGGCTTTGCGGTACCCTTTAATGAATTCTTCCTGCGAAAGGGTCTTTAAATATTTGGGTTTGACAAAACGCCGGAAAAGAAGAGCGGCCAAAAACCCTAAAAGAATCAACCATAAAATTTCCAATTTCTCTCTACACCCCTTTACTTGTTTTCCATGTTGCCAGAAAAAAGCGGCTTAACCATCAGCTTTCTCTCGGTCGGTTTTTCCTTTGTTCATTATAATGGGGATAAGCTATTTCTGCAATCAATTGTATAGAGGCAAGCTGCTTGGCGATGACGGCAGTCTTTGTTAAAATGATGAAGTTGACATTCAGATGGAAAGAAGCGATGCAAAATGAAGGAAATATGGCGTTTTATTGACTCGGGCGCATGTTCACCGGCGTACAATATGGCTTTGGACGAAGCATTGCTGACATGGCATAGCGAAGGTCGGATTCCGCCGACGATCCGCTTTTACGGCTGGGATCCGGCGACGTTATCGATCGGCTATTTTCAGAAGGTGGAAAAGGAAATCCATTTAGATAAAGTTCGCGAGTACGGACTCGGCTTTGTCCGCAGACCGACAGGAGGCCGCGCTGTACTCCACGATCAGGAGCTTACATACAGTGTGATCGTCTCAGAAGAGCACCCGGATATGCCGGCGACGGTCACAGAAGCGTACCGAGTTATTTCACAAGGGATATTGGAAGGCTTTACCGATGTCGGGCTTGAGGCCTATTTTTCCATTCCGCGGACGGAAGAGGAACTGAGCTCATTGAAAAACCCGCGCTCGGCGGTTTGCTTTGATGCGCCGTCATGGTATGAGCTCGTTGTGGAAGGACGGAAAGTGGCAGGCAGCGCGCAAACGAGGCAGAAAGGTGTCATTTTGCAGCACGGCTCGATCATTTTAGATATTGATGAGGATAAACTGTTTGATCTTTTCAAATATCCGAGCGAGCGGGTCCGGGAAAGAATGCAGCGGAACTTCCGCAATAAAGCGGTGGCGATTAATGCGCTGCGCAGTGAGCCGTTGACGATGGAAGAAGCGAAGCAGGCTTTTCGTAAGGGCTTTGAGAAAGGATTAAATATTACGCTTGAACCTTATACCTTATCGAAGGAAGAGGATGAGGAAGTCAGACAAATCGCGCGGAACCGCTATGAACAGGATGAATGGAACTTCAGAAAGTGAAAGAGGCTGGGACTAAAGGTTGTTTTTTTACCTTTTGCCCAGTCTCTAAGCAATGAGCGGAACCGCCACGATCTTTTAAAGCCCGTTGTGAGTGGGTTTCTCACAACGGGCTTGTGGCGTGTGAAGCCATTGCCAGTAGGCCCAAAGCTAGTTTTGTCTCAAGCTCCTTCTTCTAAGGCTTTTGGCGCATTTCTTACTATTTTTGCGGCAGGAGCTGGCGGAATTTCTCCTGCAGGTCTTTTGTTACGGGTCCTGGTACATAGGACGTGCTCAGCTGGCCTTTGATTTGGCTGATCGCGGCGATTTCCATTGTTGTACTTGTTAAAAATGCCTCGTCGGCATGCTCAAGCACGTCAACCGGAAACGGTTCCTCAACAACTTCATAACCATTTTGTTTGGCAAGATCGATCACGACCTGGCGCGTGATGCCGTTTAAGATCAGGTTGGTCGCCGGGTGGGTATAGAGAACCTTGTCCTTCACGAGAAAGAGATTAGAGGAAGAGCCTTCGGTGATAAAACCGTCACGCTGCATGATCGCTTCCTGGCATTGCTGATCAGCGGCCTCCTTTTTGGCGATAATATTCCCAAGGAGGTTGATCGTTTTTATATCACAGCGAAGCCAGCGAATATCGTCCGTAAGCCAGACATGGACCGCTGCGCTTGGAGCAGCCGCTTTTTTTGGCAACGGCTGGGTAAAGGCGGTAAGAACCGGCTTGCAATTTTTGGTATAAAGATGATTTCGTGGTTCTATGCCCCGGGTCACCTGTAAGTAAACAAGGCCATTAACGAGCTCGTTGGCCGCGATTAGTTTATCGAGCAGGTCAATCAGTTCCTGTCCGGAATAGGGCAGTGTCATATCAATTTTCGCGCTGCTTTCTTCCAGACGGTTAAGATGTGCTTCCTTGGCAAAGGGCACGCCTTCATACACGCGGATCACTTCATAAATCCCGTCACCGAAGTAATAGCCGCGGTCATCAATATGAAGATGTGCCGTTTCTTTCCGTACTAAATCAGCATTTTGCAGAATGTAAGTCATGTTTATTCCCCCATCTAAATCTGGATAACAACATATGAACATTAGAAAAAAATTTTGTCAATGCTTTTGCTGAAATTGGGCAATGAAGCTAACGACAGCCAGTTCGAAACCATCTTCATTCTGGCAAGAGACAAAATGGTTCAATTTAGCTCGAAAATATCGGTTTTTTTTTCGGAAACTCATTTTTGCTGCTCTTTTTATCCCTTTTCTCAGTTGACATTTTTCGCTTGGATTAAAATGATTACTATATATAGTGTGATTCATAAAAAAGGGAGTACAATATATTGAATAAGGGTAGAGATATGTGGTAAGCTTACCCATGATATAAAAAACAACAAGAAAAGACGCAATGAAATACTTAACAGGTAATGAATAGCGAATGAAAGAGGAGGAGAGGCGAAATGGCGATGACGATGTCGAACGCAATGCGTGTTAATGTTGCACGTTTAAATGAAGATATCGCCCAATTTGCGCAGGTGCATCCGATCACAGAGGATATGCATATTACAAAAAAAGGTGTGTCGAGATTGGTAATGCTCGATCGGTATACCTTTAAAGATACCGAGAAAAAGACACTCAAGGAAGGGGACTTCGTCGTATTGACGGTGAAGGCAGATCCTAAATTTCCGGCGAGAGGCTATGGCTTTGTGATTGAATTGGATCGCGCGCAAAATCAGGCAAAGGTTTTGGTCGATGAAGATTTCCGCGGCTCGCTTGAGGGCGAGGAAGCAGAAAGTGGGATCGTCGTTCGTTCTCTCGATACGATTGAGAAGCCGCTTGAGCTGTATTACGAACAAATTGCCAAGCGGAATGCAACAGGTTTGGCGTCGGTTGAAACGACTCCGGAAAAGCGCCAGGAAGCATTTGAGCAATTTTATGAGCAGCTTGTGGCGATGAACTTTATTCCGGCGGGAAGAGTGCTCTACGGGGCGGGGGCGGAAACGGATGTAACGTATTTTAACTGCTACGTGATGCCTTTCGTTCAAGATTCGCGTGAAGGGATTTCGGAACACCGCAAGCAGGTAATGGAAATTATGAGCCGCGGCGGCGGTGTCGGCACGAATGGCTCGACGCTTCGTCCACGCAATACGCTGGCAAGAGGAGTAAACGGGAAATCGTCAGGATCGGTTTCCTGGCTTGATGATATCGCCAAGCTGACGCATCTTGTCGAACAGGGTGGATCAAGACGCGGGGCGCAAATGATCATGCTCGCTGACTGGCATCCGGATGTGCTGGAGTTCATTATTTCCAAGATGCAAAATCCGCGGATTTTACGCTTTCTCCTTGAACAGACAGCCGATGATCAAATCAAAAAGCTCGTAAAGGACAAGCTTGCTTTTACTCCGCTGACGCCGGTTGAAGAATCGATGTATCAGGGGATTGTCAATTATAAAACGATTGAGGGCCAGGGCGGCTTTGATCCGAAGGTGATTAAGGATGCCGAAGAAAAGCTGCACATTGGCGGCCATTATTCGGTCAACAATCCGGAGTTTCTGACCGGGGCGAATATTTCCGTCTGCTTGACGAAGGAATTTATGGAAGCTGTTGAGAAGGACGAGGAATATCAGCTTCGCTTCCCGGATGTTGAAAATTACGATGAGGCGGAGATGCGCGCCTATAATGAACTGTGGCATACGATCGGCGATGTCCGTGAATGGGAAGCGCGCGGCTATGCCGTTCGTACGTACCGGACGATTCGCGCGAAAGAATTATGGAACTTGATTAATATTTGTGCGACATACAGCGCGGAGCCGGGAATTTTCTTTATCGACAATGCAAATGACAAAACGAATGCGAAAGCGTACGGACAAAGCGTTGTTGCGACGAACCCTTGCGGCGAGCAGCCGCTTGCGCCTTACTCTGTTTGTAATCTCGCTGCGATCAACCTTGCCGAAATGGCCGATAAGAAGGCGAAGCGGATTGATTTTGCGAAATTGAAGCGCACTGTTGAAGTCGGCGTGCGGATGCAGGACAATGTCATTGACGCGACACCTTACTTCCTTGAGGAGAACACGAAACAGGCGAAAGGAGAGCGTCGCGTCGGACTTGGCGTGATGGGGCTGCATGACCTGCTGATCTATTGTGAAACGGTCTATGGCTCAGAGGAAGGAAACAAGCTTGTCGATCAAGTATTTGAAACAATTGCAACAACCGCTTACCGGACAAGCATTGAGCTGGCGAAAGAAAAAGGCAGCTTCCCGTTCCTGGTAGGCAAGACGGAAGAAGAAACACAACAGCTGCGTCATGCTTTTATCAATACAGGCTACATGAAGGAAATGCCTGAGGATATTCGTCAGGGCGTGTTGGAGCACGGCATCCGCAATTCCCACCTCCTAACGGTTGCCCCGACAGGAAGTACGGGGACGATGGTTGGCGTCTCTACCGGGCTGGAGCCATATTTCTCCTTCTCCTATTTCCGCAGCGGCCGTCTCGGGAAATTCATCGAGGTGAAAGCGGAAATTGTCGAAGAGTATTTGAAGGCGAATCCGGATGCTGATCCGAATCATTTGCCAGAATGGTTCATCTCGACGATGGAACTGTCTCCGGAAGCTCATGCCGATGTTCAATGCATTATTCAGCGCTGGGTAGACAGCTCTTTATCGAAGACGGTCAACGCGCCAAGAGGCTATACGGTGGAACAGGTTCAGGCTGTTTATGAGCGTCTGTACCGCGGTGGCGCCAAAGGCGGAACGGTTTATGTTGATGGCAGCCGTGACGCGCAAGTGCTTTCCTTAAAAGCGGAGGATAACCGTTTTGATGAAGAGGAAGAAACGCCGGCTCCTGCGAAGGAGCAAAAGGTTGTTCTTGTTAATACGGTCGCTGATCTAAGATCAACGAATGTGACGATCGGTTCAGAGGTCGGCAATACATGCCCGGTCTGCCGTGAAGGTACGGTTGAAGACTTAGGCGGCTGCAATACGTGTACAAGCTGCGGCGCTCAGCTGAAGTGTGGACTATAAACGTAACATCAGGCCCGGGAAAAGGCTGGTTTTCACCTTTTCCCGGGCTTTTGTTTTGCAAGGTTTACAACATAGCCAGGGGCCAGGCTTCGTACATTGCTTCTAAGCAGGGCTAGCCGGCAAGGCAAGCGACAATCGTTAACGCAAAGATGGAATCGTTTTACATGAATTTCCACGGCGACATTGTCCTGCTCCTATAGTTTGTAGTAAAATAAAAATGCTTATGTATGAAGAAAACGCACGAGTACGATGAATGGCTGCAAAATGGAGGAGACTTATGCCAACACCTAGTATGGAAGATTATTTAGAACGCATTTATATTTTAATAGAGGAGAAGGGCTATGCCCGTGTCTCCGATATCGCCGAGGCATTAGAAGTCCATCCTTCATCGGTTACGAAAATGGTTCAGAAGCTTGATAAAAGTGATTATTTAATATATGAGCGGTACAGAGGCCTGATCCTGACAGCAAAAGGGAAGAAGGTCGGGAAAAGATTAGTCTACCGCCATGAGCTTCTTGAGGATTTCTTACGTTTGATCGGAGTGGATAACACTCATATTTACCGGGACGTCGAAGGGATTGAACATCATCTGAGCTGGGATGCGATTGACCGGATCGGCGATCTTGTCCAATACTTTCAGGAAAGTGAAGGACGGGTCAAGCAGCTGCGTGAAATTCAAAAAAGAAATGAAGACCATTAAAATATGAGCTTGGGACAAAACTAGCTTTAGACCTACTTGTAATGGCTTCACACGCAAGAGTAATGGCTCCGCACGTTGCGCCCCTTACTTCGACAAACCCGCTCGCAGCAAGGCTTTCAAAATCAGGCAACGGTTCCGCTCATTACTTGGAGGCTGGGCAAAAGGTAAAAAAACCTTTTGTCCAGCCTCTTACATCATGAACAGTACATAACAACTTAGCAAAAAACATAGGCTTGGTTCCCTTCTCCTCTCACATAGGATGGAGAAGGGGGTGTGTACACATGAAGGTTGATGGAGTGTTTGCGGGAGGTGGCGTGAAAGCATTTGCCTTTGTCGGCGCGCTGCAGGTGATGGAGGAAAAGGGGTATGCCTTTGAACGTCTGGCCGGAACGAGTGCCGGCTCGATTATTGCTGCGCTGATAAAGGCCGGCTATCAGAGCGGAGAGCTTTACACCCTACTAGATGAACTCGATGTCGAATCGTTGAAAGATGAGCGGATGTCTTATTTGCCGTTCCCGATGATGAAATGGATTCATCTCTATTTCAAATTGGGCTTATACAGAGGGGATCGCCTTGAAGCCTGGATGAAACAGCTGCTGGATGCAAAAGGAATCAGAACTTTTGCTGATTTGCCGCATGGCTCGCTTCGCATCATTGCTTCGGATTTATCAAGGGGAAGGCTGCTTGTGCTGCCCGATGACCTAAAGGAATACGGCGTCATTCCGGAGAAGTTTCCCGTGGCGCGGGCTGTCCGGATGAGCTGCAGCATCCCGTTTTTCTTTGAACCTGTGAAAATGTATAATCGGACGGATGGCGGCAAAGGTTCTTATATTGTCGATGGCGGCGTGTTGAGCAATTTTCCGATGTGGCTGTTTATGGACGGGAAAAAAAGAAAAGGGAAACGGCCGGTGATCGGCTTTCAGCTGACCCCCGAATTGAAGGAAATGCCGACGAATGATATTAAAAACGCGATTTCGATGTACCGCGCGCTTTTTGAAACGATGAGCTCGGCCCATGACACACGGTACATTGTCGCTGATCATGCGAAAAATATCGTCTTTATCCCGATTCTGGATGTGAAGGCGACGGATTTTGAGCTGTCCGAGGAGCAGAAGGAACAGCTCATTACTCTTGGAAGAACAGAGACGGAGGACTTTATTAGAAAATGGTGTTATTAAACGCAAAAAACCGGGAGCGATTAAAATAAAGCCCGGTTCTTTTTTTTATTTTTCTTGCCCTCAATCACCGTTAAATGAGGGTTGGCTGTTCTATGTTTTGCAAGCCGTGCAGGCTTGGATTTAGATGCTCGTAATGTTTTGCCTCGTGCGAGAAAGGATGGGGGTGCGGACTCTGCTTTCTTCGAGCTTGTTCGCTTCGCTTTACGGAGCTGGGCCCGCGTCGGTCCAGTTCGAGAGGGAAACAGGCTGGTGCCGTAGCGTCGCGCCATCACCCAGCGGATCACGAGAAAAAGCAGTCCGGCAAACCCGGCAATGACAAGCAAATTAACAAGAAAACCGGCAGCATTAAAGATCAGTTGATACCCAAGCCCGATTAGAGCAAACAGAAAAACGACCGGAATGATATATTTCATAAATGAACGCATGTGCCCACCTCCGTAGAAAATAGATGCGTTACCACCTGTTTTAGAGCATGCTTCTTCTTAGTAAATTCCCATTTTTCATGTGGTTTAAACAGAGAATCCTTTCATTATAATATATATGCTTTATGATGAAAAGGGAATCACATTCGTGGAGTTTGTATAGTATTTCGCTAAAATAGGGAAAAAATCCTTTTTACAAGCTGTGACAACTTTTTGAGAAACAGACTGTTCATAGAAGGCTATGGAAATCCTGTCAGGCGGACATACTAAACCCGTGGAGGTGAGATGATTGGGAAAACAGCATCTGGAACAGAATGAGCAGGAAATGCAAATGTCATTTCCGGCCAAAGTGGCGCTGATCGGGATATTTGGCGGGATCATTTGGTCGCTTTTAGGCTATTTTGCCTTCTTTTTTCATTTCATTCGTGTCGGGCCGGCTCTGGCCTTGATGCCGTTTGCGTTAGGCGACTGGAAAGACACCTATATCGGCCAGTTTGTCGGAGTGGCGGTCATCGCTGTCTTATCAATCGGAGTGGCGTTTACTTACAAGCTTCTTTTGCAAAAACAGCATAAGATGTGGGTTGGTGTCGTCTTTGGTCTCGTTCTTTGGGGCCTCGTGTTCTATGTTCTTAATCCTATCTTTCCGGGACTTAAACCGATCGGGCAATTGGATTCAAATACGTTGATTACGTCGCTTTGTTTGTATGTGCTTTACGGCGTGTTTATCGGCTATTCGATTTCATATGAATATGAGCAGCAGCGTCGAAACTAATTCAATCAGCGGTTTAGTTTGTGCTACAATGAAAGCGTACAAATGATGGAAAGAGGGGAAACGATTTGAAGCATTTCTATGTGATTAATGGGCCTAACTTAAACCGTTTAGGAAAAAGAGAACCGACTGTATACGGGAAGGAAACGCTTGAAGATCTGGAAGCGTATGTTTCGACGAAGGCTGAGGCATTAGGGTGTAAGGTGACATGTTTTCAATCGAATATCGAAGGCGAGATTGTCAACTGGATTCACCAGGCGGAAGATGAGCAGGCTGCTGGGATTCTGCTTAACCCGGCAGCCTTTACGCATTATAGCTACGCCATTCGCGAAGCAATTTCCAGCGTTGCGGTTCCCGTGATTGAAATTCACCTTTCTAATGTGCACGCCCGTGAACCGTTTCGCCATCAATCTGTGACGGCGGCTGTCACGAAGGGGCAAATTGTCGGATTTGGCTTTAGAGGCTACGAGCTTGCCTTACGTGCTTTACTTGAAGAGGAGTGATGAAGATGGATCGATTAACGAAGCTGAGAGAGCAGTTTACCACGTATAACATTGACGGGCTTTTGATTACAAGCAGCTACAACCGCCGCTACATGGCCCGCTTCACAGGGACGGCAGGCGTTGTCCTGATCGCGGCCAAGGAAGCGGTGTTTATTACCGATTTCCGCTACGTAGAGCAGGCGAAAGAACAGGCCGCAGGTTTTACGATTGTCCAGCACACTGGTCCGATTTATGAGGAGGTCGCGCGGCAGGTCGAGCGGCTTGGCATCACGAAGCTCGGTTTTGAACAGGCGCAGCTTACATACGAGGCGCACTCGATTTACAATAATGTTATTAAAACGGCAGAACTTGTCCCGGTTGGCGGACTCGTCGAGGACATTCGCTTGAAGAAGGATGATGAGGAAGTTAAAATCATCCAGGAGGCGGCGGATATTGCCGATGCCGCTTTTGCGCATATTACCACGTTCATCCGGCCGGGTGTAACAGAGCTTGAGGTCGCCAATGAGCTTGAATTTTTTATGAGAAAGCAGGGGGCGCAAAGCTCTTCCTTTGATATTATTGTCGCCTCCGGTTATCGTTCAGCTCTTCCGCACGGCGTCGCCAGTGAGAAGGTCATTCAAACGGGAGAACTTGTCACGCTTGATTTCGGCGCCTATTATAAAGGCTACTGCTCTGATATTACCCGCACCGTTGCGGTCGGACAAATCAGCGAGGAGCTTCATACGATTTACCATACCGTGCTCGAGGCTCAGCTCCGTGGAATGGCGGGAATCAAAGCAGGGATGACCGGCAAGGAGGCCGATGCGTTGACGCGCGACTATATTACGGAGAAAGGCTACGGGGAGTATTTCGGTCACTCGACAGGCCATGGGTTAGGCTTGGAAATCCATGAAGGACCGACGTTATCGATGCGTTCTGAAACCGTGCTTGAACCGGGGATGATCGTCACCGTGGAACCGGGTATTTATATTGCCGGTGTCGGCGGGACGAGAATTGAGGATGATATTCTCATTACGGAGGATGGCAACTCGACCTTTACCCACTCGCCAAAGGAATTGCTTGTCATTGGTGGATGATCTCTTGAAAAAGCAGGGTGAAATAGTAAAGGAAACTTTTTCAAAGCTGTGGTATAGTAATGGTTGTGAGTGAACATCTGATGATGCAGATGGAAGATGGAGGAAACGAATATGATTTCAGTAAACGATTTTAAAACAGGTTTAACGATTGAAGTGGATGGTGGAATTTGGCAGGTTATCGAATTCCAACATGTAAAACCGGGTAAAGGGGCCGCCTTTGTTCGTTCAAAGCTGCGCAACCTGAGAACGGGAGCGATTCAGGAAAAAACATTCCGCGCGGGCGAGAAAGTGTCAAAAGCCCATATTGAAAATCGCCGTATGCAATATTTATATGCCAGCGGTGATATGCACACGTTCATGGATAACGAATCCTACGAGCAAATTGAACTGCCGAGTGCGCAAATTGAGCGGGAGCTGAAATTTTTAAAAGAAAACATGGAAGTGCAAATCATTACGTATCAAGGGGAGACCCTTGGTGTCGAAGTCCCTAACACAGTACAGCTTGAAGTGACGGAAACGGAGCCGGGTATTAAAGGGGATACAGCGTCTGGCGGCACGAAGCCGGCTACGCTGGAAACCGGATTAACGGTTCAGGTGCCTTTCTTTATCAATCAAGGGGACGTCCTTATTATTGATACGCGCAGCGGCGCTTACGTATCACGGGCATAACATGATAATACAGGAAAAGAAATCTCCATCAGGTCATGTGCTTGATGGAGATTTCTTTGTTTGCGCGACAAAAGCAGGAAAATAGGGGGCGGGGCTGTTCTAGCGCTTCAGGGCTGTGTCTATCAAGAGGTAAGCGCAGAGAAGAATCGGACGGCGGCTTGCTTTAAGCTTGAGAAAAAGGTGGAAAACGACCTTTTTTCTCAAGCTTTTTTTTAAGTTCTAAACCGGGGCCGCCCACTCATAGGTTGTACAAAGAAAGAATGTCGAGGTGAAGGTATGAAGACATGGTTTCACGCGGTGGAAATGACGCTGTTGGTCATGGTCGGGTTACGCGTTCTTTCAGGCTTAATAGAACTGACCGCGGCCGGTTTGATGCTTCGTTTTAATAGTGTTGAAAAAGCGATTGGCTTAAATGCGATGCTTGTCATAATTGGTCCGACTATTTTTATTACTTCGATTGCAGTTGGACTGATCGGGATGTCGGATCGTTTATCGTTTTCAAAATTTGCTTTTATTGGAGCTGGTGTCCTGCTTATTTTAATCGGGATCAGAAAGTGACGAAAAGGAGAGAGGGCTATGCTTGAGGATGTGCTGCGCATCTTGCCGGAAACGATACGCCAATTGCTGAAAAACATCGAACCTGCTTTGCAGAATAAAATCGAAGAGATCCGGGTCCGTGTCTCAAGGCCGCTGGAGGTGATGATTGCCGGCAAGCCTTATTATCCGACCAGTTCTGCCGGTGTTTATCAAGTAAAAGGTGATGATGCCGCTTTTTTGTTAAGCCAGCTTAGTCAATATTCGATTTATGCCTTTGAAGAAGAGTTGCGCAGAGGCTTCATTACGATAAAGGGGGGGCATCGCGTCGGTCTCGCCGGAAAGGTCGTTCTTGATAAAGGACAAGTCAAAACATTGCGCGATATTAGCTCGTTCAATATCCGGATTGCCCGCGAAACGATTGGCGCAGCGGAGCGGCTGGTGTCCGAGCTTTATCAGGGTAGGTGGCTTAACACGCTGATCATCGGGCCGCCGCAGGCCGGAAAAACCACTTTGCTGCGTGATTTGGCGCGATTGATCAGCGAAGGGATGCCGGAGCGGCAGATTCCGTCATTAAAGGTCGGAATCGTCGATGAGCGCTCTGAAATCGCCGCCAGTATGAAAGGCGTTCCCCAGCTTCAGCTAGGAGGCCGGGTCGACGTGCTTGATGGTTGTCCGAAGGCTGAGGGAATGATGATGATGATTCGTTCGATGAGTCCGGATGTGCTCGTCGTTGATGAAATTGGGAGAAAAGAGGACGTCATCGCCGTTCAGGAGGCGCTGCATGCCGGGGTGAACGTCATGACAACAGCACACGGCTTTTCCGTTGAGGATGTGAAGCGGAGGCCGGCGCTTCAGGAACTGCTTGCCCAAGGCGCATTTGAACGGCAAATCGAGCTGACAAGGCGAACAAAACCGGGAGTCGTCAAGCGGATTCATCAGCAGAAGCGAAATGACGTGATCATCCAATGAAGCTGCTCGGTGCGATTTTCATTCTGTTGGCGACGACAAGCATCGGCTTTGAATATGCGAAGCGGCTGAGCGAACGGCCGCGTCAGCTGCGCCAGCTGAGGGTGGCGATTCAATCATTGGAGGCTGAAATGATGTATGGTCTGACGCCGTTGGCCGAGGCGAGCAGGCATATTGCCGAACAGCTGCCAAAGCCGCTTTCACTCTTTTTCATGAGCTTCTCGGAGCGGCTTTCCCACTACGAGCAAACGGCGTTTGACGCATGGAAGGAAAGCGTGGACGAGACATGGCAGAGGACGTCTTTGTTGGATAGTGAACGGGAAATCATGCTGCAATTTGGCACGACGCTCGGCCAGCATGATCGGGACCAGCAGCAGAAGCAAATTAAGTTGACCCTCGCTCATTTAGAAAGAGAAGAGCTGGAGGCGAAGGACAGACAAACACGGTATGAACGGATGATTAAGAGCCTCGGCTTTCTTAGCGGCTTATTGATTGTTGTACTGATGTTGTAGGCGGACGAAGGAGGAGAGGTTGTGATGTATGATGTAAACACCATTTTCCAGATTGCCGGAATCGGCATTGTTGTCGCGATGATCCATACGGTTTTAAAGCAGATGGGAAAAGAAGATTGGGCGCATTGGGTGACATTGATCGGCTTTATCATCGTCCTTTACATGGTGGCGACAATGGTTGATGACTTATTTCAAAAAATCAGGGGTGTTTTTTTGTTCCAAGGGTGAAGGAGTGGGTTGCGATTGACATCATTCAAATTGTCGGGTTAGGGCTGATTGCGACCTTCCTAGCCCTCGTTGTCAAAGAGCAAAAACCGATATTTGCTTTCATGCTAACAGTTTTTGTCGGCGTTTTGATTTTTCTTTTTTTAATTGATGAAATTACAAAAATTATCGCGATGCTCTCCGGGATTGCCGAGCAGGCGAATATGAATATGATGTACTTGCAAACGATTTTGAAAATCATCGGAATTGCCTACATTGCGGAGTTCGGGGCGCAAATTGCCAAGGATGCGGGACAAGCCGCCATCGCCTCGAAGATTGAACTGGCAGGGAAAATTTTAATTCTTGTGATGGCAATTCCGATTTTGACGGCGGTGATCGAAGTCGTTCTTACGTTGATTCCGAATTGAAGCTTCTAAGCGATGGACATGATGACCACCTTCGTACGTGGAATGGAAGTGAGATCAAAATGAAGAAAATCATCTTTATACTGAGCTTTACGCTCCTGCTCTTTATCGTATGTCAGCCGGCGGCAGCCGAGGAAGAGAGAATGGACGAGAATGGCTTTGTCGAGCAGCAGCTTGAGCAGCTTCAGCTTGACGAAGTAAGAAGCTATTGGGAGCAAATTTCGAACGAATATGGTGGTTTTTTGCCGGAGAGCCAAAAGGGTTCATTTCTGGAATTCGTCCGCGGTGAAAAGCAATTCTCGCCCAAAGAATGGGGCGTTGGCGCAGTAAAGTTTTTGCTGCATGAGCTGTTAGTCAGCGGCAAGCTGCTCGGTTCGCTTATTTTGCTGACGGTGTTCTGCATGATTCTCCAATCGCTGCAAAACGCTTTTGAACAGCATACGATCAGTAAGGTCGCCTATGCGGTTACGTATCTCGTGCTGATGATTATTGCGTTAAACAGCTTTCATGTCGCGATCAGCTATGCCTCTGACGCGATCAGCAGCATGATTCATTTTATGATCGCGCTCCTCCCTTTGCTGCTGGCGATCATGGCTTCGATCGGCTCGATTACATCGGCCGCTTTGTTTCATCCGCTGATTATTTTTTTCGTCAATACGAGCGGCCTCCTTATTCAGCATCTTGTGCTGCCGCTATTGTTTCTGTCAACGATTCTGAGTATTGTCAGCACGTTGACCGATCATTACAAGGTGACGAAGCTGGCGACTTTTCTCCGCAATTTGGCGGTCGGCATTCTCGGTGTTTTTCTGACGATTTTCCTAGGGGTTATCTCGGTCCAGGGAGCATCGACGGCGGTCACGGATGGCATCACGGTACGTACGGCTAAGTTTCTCGCCGGAAATCTGGTGCCTGTCGTTGGCCGGATGTTTACCGATGCCGCCGATACGGTACTGAGCGCCTCGCTGCTGTTAAAAAATACAATCGGCGTCGCCGGGCTTGCGATTCTTTTATTGCTTTGCGCGTTCCCGGCGATGAAGGTCCTCTCACTGGCGCTGATTTTTTCGATTTCCTCAGCCGTGCTGCAGCCGCTTGGCGGGGGGCCGATTATCGATTGTTTAAGCATCATCGGCAAATCAATGATGTTTGTCTTTGGCGCAATGGCCGTCGTTTGTCTGATGTTCTTTCTGGCGGTGACGATTATGATTGCTGCGGGAAATGTCTCGTTAATGATCAGGTGAGGAGGATAAGGGGATGGAATATATCACGGAATGGCTAACGACGATTATTTTGCTCATTTTGTTTGCGACCGTACTGGAGCTGATGATCCCGAATTCAGCGATGCAGCGCTATGTCAAAATGGTCGTCGGCCTTATGCTTCTTGTCGTCATGCTCCAGCCGCTTCTCTCGATTTTTCAGGACGATGTCGACAGCTGGCTCTTTGCTTTAACAACCGAGGAGACAAATCGTGCCGAGCAGAACGTCACGAATTCGATAAATTTGCAAAAAAGAGAAATAGAGCTCGGACAGCGTGCATATATTTCTGAACAGGTGGCTGTCCAATTAGAGAGTCAGGTGGAAGACATGCTGGAAGAGGAGCATCACTTGAATATTGCGCAGGTCGAGGTGGAACTGGCGGAGGATGCCGGTGCAGAGGAGCCTTTCACAGAACAGCAGATCAAAGCGGTCCATGTCGAGGTGCAGGAGCGCGAGCGGGAGGATGAGCTTGAGCCGTCCGACGCGGTTGATGCTGTGGAAGTTGTTCGGATTGACACATCTCTGTCAGTGGAAAGTCAAGCTTCGCCCCGCACCGACGAGCTTAGTAACATCGTGCCGCTGCTCTCCGAATATTGGGACATCCCTGAAGAAATGATTTCAATCGCGTGGGAAGGGGGGAAACGAGCCGAATGAATCAGGATGAACAGAAGGATCGCCAATGGCTGACGGCGTTATTCAAAAAGACGGATAACGGCAAAGGCCGGAAATGGCCTCTCCACTATGTGCTGCTTGTAGGCTGCATTGGAGTCGCGCTGATGATCACAGGCAACCTTCTGACAAACACTACAGATGAAGAAGAACCATCCTTGCCCGTCTATCAGGAAGATCAGGAGGATGAAGCAGTCTTTGGATCAAGATCCTCAGCTGAGCCGAATTCAATGGAAGATTATGAGATTCAATATGAAAATCAGCTGAAGGAGGCGCTTGAGCAAGTGGTTGGCTTATCGGATGTTTCCGTCATGATCAACTTGGCCGAGACGGAACGTTATGTTTACGAAAAGGATACGAATACAAAGGTTCAAAACACCGATGAAACGGATCGTGAAGGGGGAACACGACAGGTGGAGGATCACAGCAGGGAGGAGCAGGTTGTGATTATCCGAAATGGCGATAAAGAGGAGCCGCTTCTCATTCAAAAAGAAAAACCGGAAGTCCGGGGAGTGCTGATCGTCGCCAAAGGCGTTGAAAATGCTCAGATTAAAAGCTGGGTCGTAGAAGCCGTTAGTCGGGTGCTGGACGTTCCGTCTCATCGAGTATCGGTCATGCCGAAAAAAACAAGGGAGGATTCATAATGGTCTTGAAGAAACAAACGGTTTGGTTGTTAACAATGTTGAGCTTAATTGTCGTGCTTTCTGTCTATTACGTCACGTCTCCTGATCAAATTCCGGGTGATGAGGTCGCGTATGTGGGGGATGAAGAAAATGGCGAGATGACACTGGAGCAGATGCCGCATGATGATCAGGGATCTGTCGTCGATATGGAAGAAGAGCTTGCAGAAGCAATGGAAGGGGAAAATGAAGAAGGAGAGGCAGCGGGAAGCGAAGAAGAAGCAGCGGGAAGTGAAGAAGAAGCAGCAAGTGAGACACTCTCAAATGCGGCCGGCAATGACACGTTCTCGACCATTCGCATGGATCTTCAGGCATCAAGAGACCGGATGGCTGAGGAGCTGACGCAAATCGTCGCTTCCGCTGATGCTTCGGCTCTGATGAAGAGTGAAGCCCATGATAAGCGGATGGAGCTCCAGCGACTGGCGCAAAACGAAGCGACATTAGAGACGCTGATCAAAGCGAAAGGCTATGAGGATGTCCTCGTTATGACAGAGGAAGACAGAGTCCGCGTGATCGTCCAGACGGATGAATTATCACGGGCTGAAGCGAATGAAATTTATCATATGACCTTTGATCAGCTTGGCGCAGGGATGGATGTCGCGGTAACGCACCAGGCGGCAGCTCAATAATAAAGCCCGATTGAAAAAAAAGCGGTTTTGCTGTGGAGCGGGTCTCCGCCGCGAAGCCGCCTTGCTCATTTCGACCCTTCTTTTAGCCGGATCTTTCGTCAGAAGGTGCATCTCCTTATTTGTCTATGATATAATACGCAACGTAACTTACTCGTGAGGAGAGATTGCCATGGAATGGACGGATTTAACGGAAGGTGCGAAGGCAGTACTTGAGCAAACACGCAATATGAAAAATGATAATATTCAAATCGTCGAATTTGAAATTGGATTTGAACAGGAATTTGAAGCCGGGGATCAAGACACCTACAAGGTTTCCATCCAAGAAGAGGATTATGAGAATTTAAAGCGTTACACGCAGGAAAATGAATATGGTGATAAATACCATATGGCCCGCAATAAGAATATCGTCAAAATCATTTTGTTGGAGGATGGGAAGATTCCGGATAACTTATCTGAGTTTCCCGTGTTTCGTCAATACAAAAAGGACGCGCTCGTAAAAGCAGAGGAAGAGAAGGAAATCACTGTCGACAGCGAAGAATAATCAAAAAGGGGAAGAGGGAGGCCGCCAGAAGCAGAGGCGACTCCGCCCGCTGTCATAAAGAGGTGTGTTAAAAAGGAGAGACGACCTTTTAACGCACCTCCTTCTTTCTGTCATGTTTTTTTGTTTGACGAATGTCAATCGAAAAAAGGGATATGAAATTTCCTGACGAAGATAAATAGGGTCAGCCGAATTGTATGATATAATATGAAAAAATAAGATTAGGAGTGTACATATATGTTGAAAGTGCAAGAAATAAAAGAGTTAATCAGAGCGCTTGATCAATCGGATGTAGATGAGCTGAAGTTTGAGCAGGATGGAACAAAGCTCGTTTTGAAAAAGCAGCAGGCAATACCTGTACAAGTACAAGCACCAGCTTCACCTGCTCCTGCCGTGGTAAGCCAGCCGCCGCTGAAACAGGTGGAAAACGCCGTGTCAGAAGCACCTGCTGCAGAAAAAGAAGCGGGTTCAGAAAGCAAGGCCAATGATGACAAGCTTCACACGATTACATCACCAATGGTTGGAACATTTTATGCAGCACCTTCGCCTGATGCCGATCCGTATGTCGCTAAAGGAGACCAAGTCAAAGAAGAAAGCGTTGTCTGCATCGTCGAAGCGATGAAGCTGATGAATGAAATCGAAGCAGAAGTAAACGGAAAAATCGTCGATATTCTTGCTGAGAATGGGGAGCTTGTTGAGTATGGACAACCCCTGTTTGTTGTGGAGCTTAGCTAATTAGGAGAGATATGATGATAAAAAAGGTATTAGTTGCAAATCGAGGAGAAATTGCTGTCCGGATTATCCGCGCCTGCCGGGAGCTTAACATCGAAACAGTCGCGATCTACTCAGAAGCAGATAAGGATTCGCTTCACGTCCGCCTGGCTGACGAAGCTTATTGCATCGGACCGACAGCATCCAATAAGAGCTATCTTAATATCACAAATATTATGAGCGTTGCCACATTGACAGAGGTTGACGCGATTCACCCGGGCTATGGCTTTTTAGCTGAGAACGCTGATTTCGCTGAAATTTGCGGCGCCTGCAATATTACGTTTGTCGGGCCGAGCCCTTTTGCGATTAATCAAATGGGAACGAAGGATGTTGCCCGGAAAACGATGGAGAAAGCCGGCGTGCCGATTGTCCCGGGATCTGACGGAATTGTCGCCAATACGGAAGAGGCTGTGAAAATAGCGGAGGAGATCGGCTATCCGGTCATTATTAAAGCGACAGCCGGCGGCGGCGGAAAAGGAATTCGCGTGGCGCGCAACGAAGAGGAACTGAAAAAAGGAATGAATGTCACTCAGCAGGAAGCGGCAACGAATTTCGGGAATCCCGGCGTTTACCTGGAAAAATTCATCGAGGACTTCCGGCACGTTGAAATTCAGGTGCTGGCAGACAATCACGGAAACGTCATTCATCTTGGCGAGCGTGATTGCAGCATTCAGCGCCGGCTGCAGAAGCTGGTCGAGGAAACGCCTTCTCCGGCCCTGACACCGGAAAAGCGGGCGGAAATGGGTCTGGCAGCGGTAAACGCAGCGAAGGCCGTCAACTATTCAGGAGCAGGGACAGTGGAATTCATTTACGACCATACAAATGGAAACTTCTATTTTATGGAAATGAATACACGGATTCAAGTTGAGCATCCTGTAACAGAAATGGTGACGGGGATCGATTTAATTAAAGAGCAGCTTCGCGTCGCAAGTGGAGAGGTGCTTTCTTTGAGGCAGGAGGAGGTTACCTTCCAGGGCTGGGCGATGGAATGCCGGATTAACGCGGAGAACCCGCGGAAAAATTTCATGCCGTCTCCAGGTAAGATCACGAATTATTTAGCGCCGGGAGGCTACGGAGTTCGCGTTGATTCAGCTGTTTATCCCGGCTACGTCATCTCGCCATTCTACGATTCGATGGTAGCCAAAGTGATTACGCATGGGGCGACGCGTGAAGAGGCCGTGGCGAAAATGAGAAGAGCGCTTGAAGAATTTGAAATCGAAGGGGTAGAAACGACGATTCCTTTCCATCTTCGTCTTCTGCATCATGATACGTTTCTCTCAGGTGATTTCAATACGAAATTTCTTGAACAGCATGATGTGATGTCCGTCCAACTAAAATCCAACAGTGCAAAAATGGAGGAATAATGATGAACGAGAATCATATTTTAGAGCTTGAAGAGCAAAAATCAGAGCTGGGAAAAGTTGAAATTTCACCGGAAGTCATCGAAGTTATTGCCGGCATTGCCGCTTCGGAAGTCGAAGGCGTCGCCACGATGCGCGGCAACTTTGCGACGGATGTCGCTGAAAAGCTTGGCCGCAAAAATCACGGCAAAGGCGTCAAGGTCGAGCTTGGCGAGGATGGCATTACCGTCGATGTATCGGTCGTGATCACATACGGCGTGGCCGTCCCTGAGGTGGCGAAATTTATTCAATCGAACATTAAGCAGGCGCTGCAAACGATGACCGCAATCGAGCTTCAGGCTGTGAACGTCCATGTCGTCGGCGTTCAGTTTGAATCTACTGAAGCAGAAGCCGATGAATAATAAGTAATCCGGTTTGAGGATGTTTCCAAAGAGAAATTTGCTTCCCTTTGGAAATATCCTCTTTTTTCTGGGTAAACTATACCATTAGAAGAAATCGCCAAAGGCTTGTAAAAGATCGAAAATGAAGCGTTGAACCGTTTTGCCCGAGCCTACGCTTTGTCACATTTGAAAACTAAATTGTTCTGTTTTCACGAAACATGTTATGCTATTATCAACATAATAACTGTGCAAAAACGCATGCTTAAAGGAGTTTGACAATGAACCGAAGACTAGCAAGACTAAGAGCTGCTCAAGCGCTCTATCAAATTGATTTAGCAGAAAGCTCTGTGGAGGAAGCGATTGAAAGCGTGCTTGAAGAGGGAGAAGAGCCAAGCCCTTTTATGATCGAGCTCATTCGTGGGACGCTTGAGCATCTGCAAGTAATTGATCCTGTTATTTCTTCAAGTCTTCAAGGCTGGAGTCTGGAGAGAATGGGATTGGTTGACAGAGCCATTGTACGGATGTCTTTTTATGAGATGAAATACATTCATGATGTTCCTCTAAGCGTTACGTTTAATGAAGGGATTGAACTGGCCAAGGCATTTGGCGGGGAAGAGTCGGGACGTTTTATTAACGGAGTCCTTTCAAAAGCAATGGAAACAATTCAGGAAGATGTGCAAAAGTGAAGGAGTGGAGAGCATGACCGCAAAGTTGTTGAACGGAAAAGAACTTGCCCAGAAAAAGAGAGAGCAATTGAAAAGTGATGTCGAAGCATTGACAGAGCATCATCGCCAGCCTGGACTGGCTGTTATTCTTGTCGGGGAAGACCCGGCATCAACGACGTATGTTCGTTCGAAGCAAAAGGCCTGTGAACAGGCCGGCATTTATTCCGTATTGATCAAGAAGGATGATACGATTTCAGAAGAAGAGCTGCTTGCTGAAATTGACCGCCTGAATGAAGATCCGAAAATTGATGGAATCCTCGTCCAGCTCCCGATTCCGAAGCATATTTCCGAGCAGGCGGTGATCGAACGGATTCATCCGGACAAAGATGTCGATGGTTTTCATCCGATCAATATCGGGAAAATGATGACCGGGGAAGAAACCTTTTTACCTTGCACGCCATACGGTGTTGTTGAAATGTTAAAGGAAGCGAAAATCGAGATTGCCGGAAAGCACGCCGTCATCGTTGGCCGAAGCAATATCGTCGGAAAGCCGGTTGGCCAGCTACTGCTTAATGAAAATGCGACCGTTACATATTGTCACTCCCGCACAAAAAATTTAAGAGAGATGACAAAGCAGGCCGATATTCTGATCGTCGCGATCGGACGTCCGAACTTCATTGAAGCCGCGGATGTAAAGCCGGGTGCTGTCGTCGTCGATGTCGGCATTAACCGTGTTGACGGCAAGCTTTGCGGAGATGTTGATTTTGAAGGAGTCAAAGAAGTCGCTTCGCATCTTACTCCGGTACCAGGCGGAGTTGGTCCGATGACGATTACGATGCTGCTTGAAAATACCGTTCAATCCGCCAGGAAGCGCGTATAGGTGGTTGGATGAAAGCGCAAGACATCTATACGATCTCAGAAGCGACGAGATACATAAAGGCTTTGATTGAAGAGGATATTCTTCTTCAGGACATTTGGCTTCGTGGAGAGCTGTCAAATGTAAAATGGCATAGCCGTGGTCATCTGTACTTCACGATCAAAGACGATCAATCCAGAATGCAGGCAGTGATGTTTGCCGGACATAATCGTTACTTAGCCTTCAGGCCTGAGAACGGCATGAAGGTCCTTCTGCGCGGAGAAATCAATGTGTACGAGCCCTATGGCCAGTATCAGTTTTATGCAAAAGAAATGCAGCCAGATGGAATCGGCAGCCTCTATCTCGCTTATGAAGAGCTGAAAGAAAAGCTGCAGGCTGAAGGGCTGTTTGACGCTGAACGGAAACGGGCGATTCCCGTCCATCCTAAGCGAATCGCGATAATTACCTCGCCAACAGGGGCGGCGATCCAGGATATTTATACGACGCTGAAGCGCCGCTATCAGTTGGCCCAGCTGACGTTATTTCCTGTCCTCGTCCAAGGAGAGCAGGCACCGGGATCAATCGTCGCGGCGCTTGAACAGGCGACAGCCGCCGATTGCTTCGATGTGATCATTGTCGGCCGTGGTGGCGGCTCGATTGAGGAGCTTTGGGCATTCAATGATGAACGGGTGGCAAGGGCGATTGCCCAAGCAACCGTGCCTGTCATCTCGGCTGTCGGACACGAAACGGACTATACGATCAGCGATTTTGTCGCTGATTTGCGCGCCCCGACCCCGACAGCCGCCGCTGAGCTGGCGGTGCCGGATCAACAGGAGCTGACAAGAACGATCCGCTCGTTGGAACGGCAGCTTATCCGCGGAATGAAGGAACGCCTTGACCGAGAAGCGAACAAGCTGAACCGGTTTCAGCGCTCCTATGCTTTCCGTTATCCAGGCCAGTTAGTGAGGCAGAAGGAACAGGAGCTGGACGGCCTGATCGAACGGCTGAAGCGGGCGATGAAATACCGAGTCACCGAACCGGTTAACCGGCTGAATGCAACGAGGGCACGCTTAAAGCGGCTTCATCCTGAACAACAGCTGAATCAGGCGAAGGAACGGACGCAGCGGCTTGAGCAGGCTCTGATCAAAAGCATGCAGGCCCGGCTTACAAACAGTCAGCAGGCTTTCCAGCAGAAGATCGGCGAATTACAGCTGCTCAGTCCATTGCGCTTAATGGATCGGGGCTACAGTCTTGTGTACGATGAACAAAACAGATTGCTTAAATCAGTCGCGCAGGTCGAGCTTGATCAACCGGTCCAAATTCAATTTCAGGACGGGGAAGTGACCTGCCGCGTCGAGGATAAACAATTCATTGCCAGGGGGGAGAAGAAATGACAGAGGAAAAAGAACGCAGCTTTGAAGAGGCGCTGAGTGAGCTGGAAGAGGTTGTCGAGAAGCTCGAAGAAGGGGATGTTCCACTGGAAGAAGCGATCTCGATGTTTCAGGTAGGGATGGCACTCTCGAAGCAATGCCATGAGAAGCTGATGAAAGTTGAAAAGCAGATGGATCAGATTCTTCACCCGGATGGAGAGATTGAAGAACTAACTTTCCGGGAGGAAGAGTAAAACGTGGATAAACAGCTACATGAATTTTTGCAGAAGCAAAGGGAAGTCATTGAACAAAAGCTGCCAACCTACCTTGAACGGCTTCAGGCGCCGGAAACGTTAAAGGAGTCGATGCTCTACTCCTTGCATGCCGGCGGAAAACGGATTCGTCCGGCGCTGTTGTTGGCGACGCTGCACAGCTTCGGCAAACCGACTGAAGCGGGCCTTGATGTCGCCTGTGCGATTGAAATGATCCATACCTATTCCTTGATTCATGATGATCTTCCGGCGATGGATGATGATGATATGAGAAGGGGAAAGCCGACGAATCACAAGATTTACGGCGACGCTGTCGCGATTTTAGCTGGCGATGCCCTGCTGACGTTCAGCTTTGAGCTTGTCGCCGGCTCTGAAAAAGGAGAGCTGACGCCTGAACAGAAGTTGCGGATCGTCGCCGAAATCGCTAAAGCTTCCGGCCCTGAAGGAATGGTCGGTGGACAGGTTGCCGACATCGAAGGGGAAAACCGGCAATTAACGCTCGAGGAGCTCACCTATATTCACCATCATAAAACGGGTGACCTGCTTACGAGTGCGATTGTTTCCGGAGCGATTATTGCCGGAGCAGACCGGGAGGATACGGAATGTCTCCGCCTGTTTGCGAAAGAACTCGGCTTATTGTTTCAAATCAAGGATGACATTCTTGATGTCGAAGGCGACGCCGCGATGATCGGCAAGCCTGTTGGAAGCGATCACGACAATAATAAGAGCACCTATCCGAGTTTGCTGGGGATGGACGGGGCAAAACGGGAAATTGAAGCGCATAAGAGAAAAGCAAAGGAATATTTATATAAAGTAAAGATGGATCACAAGCTTTTGGACGCTTTTACCGATTATGTGGCAGACCGGGATCACTAGTGCCTGGCTTTTCCATTGAGCAACACCCCTACACATGTTATAATGAATAGTAAACGAGAGTGGTGCAGTATTCTAGTCGGTTCTCCGTTCTTGAAGGCGGGGCTAAAAATCCGCCAAAGGGCACATCGATGAAGCTCCTTGTTTCGGCTTGAGGCGCCCAGCCTTGGGTCGAAGCTGGGAGATAAGGTAGGAGGGCGATCCGCAAAGGCATGTGGGCGATGACCCTGTTACCGTGGAGGCCTTTTACCCGGTGGATACGCGTGTATTTTACCAGGGTAAAGGGTATGAACCTGCAACGGCAAGCTAGGGAGCTTGTCTGCAGCGTAGCCTGCCTTGAGTGGAGGAAGAGGGGATTATGGATAGAGGATTTAGCGGCAGTCGGCCAACTGCTTCTAAATTTTACCCATATGAAATCTACTCTGCAAAAGAGGATAAAAGAACGGCACGGGACCGCTGAGGAAATCTCCTAGACTGTTCGATTGACATTTAAAGAGGATTACAGTGTAGACTAAGTGGTAATCCAGTCTGGCGTCTGGCGACAGCGTCAAATTCAGCATAAAGGGAAACCGCCGTTGCGGCGACGCAGCGGTGCTGAATTGGGAAATCCTACTGGACCTAAGCTACAGAGTTTACTCTTTAAATGACCACTCCATTACATAGGTACGGGGACTTTATAAAAAAAGGTGATAGAGAAGCGCTTATGAAACCTCTTCAGAAATCAATACAGTGGAGCTTGGGAATTGCCGTTATCACTCTGGTGCTAGCGGCTATTTTTTCAGTTATTTCAACGTTTATATTAAGCGGCGTTACATGGGCGCTCGGGATGCTTATTGTCCTTTTGATTGTCTTTATCGGGGTGTTTTTTGATACAATAGGAGTCGCAGCGACGGCGGCTGATGAGAAGCCCTTTCATGCGATGGCCTCTGAGCGGCTCCATGGCGCAAAGCATGCTGTGCTCATTACGAGAAATGCAGACCGGTTTGCGAATTTCTGTAACGACGTCATCGGCGATATTTCAGGGATTGTAAGTGGAACCGCTTCCGCTTATGTCGTGCTCCAGCTCTCTTTGCAGCTCGGCTACGGGGAGACGTCGGTTCAGCAGTTTGCGATATCGATTTTGTTTACAAGCGTCGTTGCCGCTTTGACAGTCGGAGGAAAAGCGCTTGGAAAAACGTTAGCGATCCACTATTCGACTTCGATCATTTATCAAGTCGGTAGATTATTGTACATTTTAGAGGTAAACTTGAAAATAAAAGTGTTTGCAACAAATGGAAAAGGGAAGAAAAAAGACAAATTGACACGAAAGTGAGGGTTCTCACGTGAAGCTAGAGGATTGGAAAGACCCAAGCGAGCTGAAGAACTATTCGAAGAAGCAATTGGAGGAGCTCGGTGAGGAAATACGCCATTTCCTTATTGAAAAGCTCTCCGTCACTGGCGGTCATCTCGGTCCTAATTTAGGAGTCGTGGAACTAACCTTGATTCTACATCAGCTGTTTGACAGTCCAAAGGATAAATTCATTTGGGATGTCGGACATCAGGCTTATGTTCACAAAATCTTAACAGGACGGGCTGACCAGTTTGACAAGCTTCGCCAATATAAAGGATTGTGCGGCTTTCCAAAGCGCAACGAAAGCGAGCATGATGTGTGGGAAACGGGGCACAGCTCAACATCGCTTTCCGCGGCAATGGGGATGGCGACAGCGCGTGATTTAAAAGGAACGGACGACCATGTTGTCGCGATTATCGGCGATGGCGCGCTGACCGGCGGAATGGCATTAGAGGCGCTCAACCATATCGGCCATGAACAGACGAATTTAATTGTTGTCTTGAATGATAACGAAATGTCGATTGCGCCGAATGTCGGGGCGTTGCATAACGTTCTCGGACGGCTGCGCACGGCCGGAAAATATAAAAAGGCGAAAGAAGAGCTTGAGCAATTAATCAAGAAAATCCCGGCTTTTGGCGGTAAGATTGCTTCGACGGCTGAACGCGTGAAGGACAGCCTGAAATACTTGCTCGTTTCCGGTATTTTCTTTGAAGAACTTGGCTTTACTTATTTAGGGCCGGTTGATGGACATGATCTTGACGACCTGGCGGAGAACCTGACCTTTGCGAAGAAGACGAAGGGACCAGTACTCGTCCATGTTCTGACGAAAAAAGGAAAAGGCTACGAACCGGCGGAGAATGATGCGAAAGGGACATGGCATGGTCTCGGGCCGTACAAAATTGAATCAGGGGAAGTTGTGAAAAAGCCTGGGCCGCCGAGCTACAGTGGTGTTTTTGCTGAAACGCTCAAGAAAATTGCCCGCGAGGACAAGCGGATTGTCGCCCTAACAGCAGCGATGCCTGGCGGGACAAAGCTGGACGTTTTTGCGAAGGAGTTCCCGGAGCGGATGTTTGATGTCGGGATTGCCGAACAGCATGCGACGACGATGGCCGGTGGATTGGCAACGCAAGGGATGAAGCCTGTCTTTGCTGTTTATTCGACATTTCTGCAGCGCGGCTATGACCAGCTTGTCCACGATGTATGCCGGCAAAATTTGAACGTCGTCTTTGCGATTGACCGCGCTGGTTTGGTCGGAGCTGATGGAGAGACGCATCAGGGTGTCTTTGATATCGCTTATCTCCGTCATTTGCCAAATATGAAAATTTTAATGCCGAAGGATGAAAACGAGCTTCAGCATATGATTTTCACCGCAACGCAATATGACGATGGCCCGATCGCCGTCCGCTACCCGCGCGGGAACGGCTATGGCGTTAAGATGGATGAAGAGCTGCAACGGCTGCCGATTGGCAAATGGGAGCAGCTTGAGGAAGGAACGGATGCCTGCATTTTGACATTTGGTACGATGCTGCCGGTCGCCGAGGAAGCGATTGCCCAGCTGCGGGCGCAAGGCTATTCGATTCGTCTCGTCAACGCCAATTCAGCAAAGCCGCTTGATGAAGACCTGCTTCATAGTCTCGCGAAGGAACAAATTCCCGTGCTGACGGTTGAAGAAGCTGCATTACAAGGCGGTTTCGGCAGCGCCGTACTCGAATTTTTCCACGATCATAATTATCATCATATGGAAGTGAAGCGGATGGGGATCCCGGATCAATTTATCGAGCACGGCAACGTCTCCCAACTGTTGGAGGAGATCGGCTTAACCTCAGCGGCGATTACTGAGCAGATGCGCTCGATGCTTCCGCAAAAAAGACAGAGGGCGTAAGGGCGATGGCGAAGAAAGAACGAATTGATGTACTGCTTGTGGAACGGGGGCTGGCAGAGACACGCGAAAAGGCGAAGCGCTCGATTATGGCTGGACTCGTTTTTACAGGAACAGAGAGAATAGACAAGCCGGGGTTGAAGGTGGAGCGTGATCTCCCGCTGGAGATTAAAGGAAATCCGCTGCCCTATGTCAGCCGTGGTGGCTTGAAGCTTGAAAAAGCGCTGCAGCAGTTTGATTTGGACCTTGCTGATAAAGTCGTCCTTGACATCGGCGCTTCGACCGGCGGATTTACCGATTGTTCGTTGCAAAATGGAGCGGCAACGGTGTATGCGCTCGATGTCGGCTATAACCAGCTCGCCTGGAAATTGAGGCAGGATGAGCGGGTCGTCGTCATGGAACGGACGAATTTCCGTTATGTCAAACCTGCTGATTTTGTTAACGGCTTACCGCAGTTTGCGACGATTGATGTGTCCTTTATTTCCCTCAAGCTGATTTTGCCAGTGCTAAAGACGATTCTTGTCGAAGGCGGCGATGTCCTTGCACTTGTAAAGCCACAGTTTGAAGCGGGGCGGGAGCAGGTTGGCAAAAAGGGGATCGTTCGTGATAAGAAGGTCCATCTTGACGTTCTTGAACACATCTCCGGCTTCGCTCTTCAGGAAGGCTTCGATGTGTGCGCCCTAAGCTATTCCCCGATTACAGGAGGCGAGGGAAACATTGAGTTTCTGATGCATTTGCGCTTGCGTCAGCGGGATGGTGAAGGACGACTGCTCGAAAAGACGTCGTTTGCCGAGCTGGTTGAGCAGGCTCACCGGGAATTAACATGAGGACAAGGCTTTCTTGAAAGTGAAGCAATCATTTCAAGAAAGCCTTTTTTTAGGGCTTGATCGACACAGCTCCATATGGGTCTTTTTAGAAAATAGAAACATTTTTGCACTAATTCAAGGGAGGCGGCTGCTTCGTAAGTTACGCGAATGGCTGAAAAAAGCCCGTTTTCAGCCGCTCTTTAAAGATTGTCACAGCTCCGCACGCCGCTTCTAAAAAAAACGCGTAGCGGTTTTCTTATTTTTCGTAGTTGTATTAGGAAACGAATATGTAGATAATAGTAGGTAAGATAAGGGAGGAATGGGTGGAAAGGTTATGAATAAGGGACAACGACATATTAAAATTCGCGAAATTATTTCCAATCATGAAGTGGAAACACAGGACGAGCTTGTTGAGCAGCTGCGACGCTCCGGCTATAATGTCACACAAGCGACTGTTTCACGGGATATTAAAGAGCTTCATTTAGTGAAAGTGCCAATGCTCGACGGCCGTTACAAATACAGTCTGCCGGCCGACCAGCGCTTTAATCCATTGCAAAAATTAAAGCGGGCGTTAATGGACAGCTTTGTCAGCATTGACTGTGCAGAAAATCTTGTCGTGATCAAAACGCTCCCAGGAAACGGGAATGCGATTGCAGTCTTAATTGACAACCTCGATTGGGAGGACGTCATCGGGACAATATGCGGCGATGATACGATTTTGATTATTTGCCGCACGAAGGAAGCAGGTCCGAAAATAACGGACCGTTTTTTAGAGATGCTATAAAGGTGGAGGGTATATGCTAATCGAATTATCGATCAAACATTTCGCGATTATCGAAGAGCTGACAATTCCATTTGAGAAAGGGTTAACTGTTCTAACCGGGGAGACCGGAGCCGGAAAATCGATTATTATTGACGCGATTGGTCTTTTATTAGGCGGCCGGGGCTCGGCTGAATATGTCAGATATGGTGAAAAACGGGCTGAAATCGAGGGGCTGTTTATCGTCGAGGACGCTCATCCGGTGATGAAAAAGGCGGAAGAGCTCGGGATTGACGGGCGCGACTCGATGTTTATTTTACGGCGTGATATTACGTCGCAAGGAAAAAGCATTTGCCGGATTAACGGCAAGCTCGTTACGATCGCCGTCCTGCGGGAAATTGGACAGGCTCTCGTCGATATTCACGGCCAGCACGAGCATCAATCATTGCTCCAGGCTGAGCAGCATCTCGGGATGCTTGACGGCTTTGCCTATCAGGAGCTGCGCCAGACGCAGCTTGAATACCAGGCGCTTTACCGTCGGGCAATGCAGCTCCAGAAGCAGGTGCGCAGCTTAAGCGAAAATGAACAGGAAATGGCGCAAAAGATCGACTTATTCAAATACCAGCTTGAGGAAATTGAAAAAGCCGGGCTTAAGCCGAATGAAGATGTGGAACTGAGTGAGGAGCGTCATAAGCTGTCTCATCTTGAACGGCTGTTCTCCCTATTGGAGAACAGCTACCGCAGTCTGTACGGTGAAGGAAGCGGGCTCGACTTTCTAAGCAATACCGTTGCCCATCTGGAGGAAGCAGCGACGATTGACAAAGAGCTGAAGGACGTTCAGGAAACCGTCAGCAACAGTTATTACCTGCTTGAGGAGGCGGCCTTTTCGCTGAGGGATTATATAGAACAAATCGAGTTCGATCCTAACCGGCTTGAATACATTGAAAGCCGGCTTCATGAGATTCAGCAGCTGAAGCGGAAGTACGGCTCGACCGTTGATGACATTTTAGAATATGCCGCTAAAATTGAAGAAGAGCTTGACTCGATTATTCATAAGGATGACCGCCTGATCAAGCTGCAGGAGCAGCTGCAGACGATCTGGAATGATTTATATGTCGAGGCTAACGCGTTACGGACGATTCGAAAGGAAGCGGCCCTTGCCTTAACGGAGGCCATTCATCATGAATTGCGCTCGCTTTACATGGAGAAGACATCCTTTGCCGTCCAAATCGAGCAGCTTGAAAGCAGTAAACATACAGCTGTCATTCAGGGCGAGGAAATGGCTTTTGGCCCGGATGGAGCGGATTCGGTTGAATTTTATCTTTCGACGAACCCGGGAGAGCCAATGAAGCCATTGGCGAAAATTGCTTCCGGCGGCGAAATTTCCAGAATTATGCTTGCGTTGAAATCGATTTTCTCCGACCAGCAGGGCATTACGTCGGTTATTTTTGATGAGGTCGATACAGGCGTAAGCGGTCGTGTCGCCCAGGCGATTGCCGAAAAAATTCACGGCATTTCAAGCGGCTCGCAAGTCCTTTGCATTACGCATCTGCCGCAGGTCGCTGCAATGGCTGATACGCATTTGTTCATTGAAAAGCATGAAACAAACCAAAGAGTCGTGACGTCTGTGACGCCATTAACGAAAGACGAGCAGGTTGAAGAAATCGCCAGAATGATTTCCGGCGTGGAAGTGACGGAGCTGACGAGAGAGCATGCCAGAGAGCTGCTGGAATTAGCGGGTCAGCATAAGCAAGTTTGAAAAGCTAGCCAATAGTGGTTAGCTTTTTTCTGTCGCCGCAGTTATAAATGTAACGCTGCAAGGCAACATTAGTATTACAGCCAATTATGGAGGTGTGGGCAAGGAGCTAGGAGAGTGAAGTGAGTGAAAGGTGAAGTGGTAAGAAAGACAATAGGTGTAATCCTTCTAACGGTTGTCGTAGGCTTGGGCTTCTCCGCCGGAGTACGTGAGTGGATCAGCATTCCAACCAGCATGGTTGTGTTTGAAGGGGATGACAGCCCGATTACAGACGCTGTCGAGTCATTTGAAGCTGTCACTGCAGCTACTATGGCGGAAACGAATGTGAATCCGGATGGCAACAACGCCGGATTCGACAAGCAGATATCCTTAGAAGTAGCAGGATTTCCAGTTAAAAATATCGATGTCTCGGTTTTGCCAAAAATAGAAGTCATTCCAGGAGGGCAGTCAATCGGGGTAAAGCTGAATACGGAAGGTGTCCTCATTGTTGGTCATCACCTGATCCAAACCGGACAGGACGAGCGTTCACCTGGAGAAGAGGCGGGCATCGAAGTCGGCGATATGATCACAAAAATTGACGATCATCCAATCCAGCGAATGAGCGAGGTTGGGGAATATGTTCAGGCCGCCGGGGAAGCTGGTCGTCATGTAAAGCTCGAAATAAAAAGAGATAAGCAAACGATTCACAAAGAATTAAAGCCGGTTAAGGCGGACGGAGAGCATTTTTACCGGATGGGTCTCTATATTCGGGATTCAGCCGCCGGAGTCGGAACCTTGACATTTTATGAACCTGAATCACAAAAATACGGGGCGCTCGGTCACGTCATTTCTGATGTAGATACTCATCAGCCAATCATTGTTCATGATGGACACATCATCCGTTCCTCAGTGACATCCATTGAAAAGGGCAGCAATGGGGATCCGGGAGAGAAGCTGGCCAGTTTCACCGGGCAGCGTGATATTTTAGGCAATATTGAGAAAAACAGCTCTTTCGGTATTTTTGGGACATTGAAAAAAACGAACTTAAAAAATCATCATCATGATGAAAAAATGCCTGTAGCCTTATCAACGCATGTGAAAGAGGGACCGGCTAAGATTTTGACAGTCGTCAATGGAGAAGATGTGGAAGAATTTGATATTGAAATTGTCAGCTCAGTACCTCAGAAGCAGCCGGCTACAAAAGGAATGGTTATTAAGGTCACTGATCCTAAACTGTTGGAAGAAACAGGCGGAATTGTCCAGGGAATGAGTGGAAGTCCAATTATTCAGGATGGAAAAATAATTGGTGCTGTTACCCACGTATTTGTCAATGATCCAACCTCAGGTTACGGTTGTCATATTAGCTGGATGCTGGAAGAAGCCGGGATCACGGAATTATCTACTGAAAAAGCCAAAGCGAGTTAATCGCTTTGGCTTTTTCAGGCAGCTTTTTATGTTATAATAAAGAAAATTCGACAAAAACGCTTCAGTAACGATTGTCAAATATCGAATGAAGTCGAAAATCGAAGTAAAACGTAGAATTCATTAGGAAATGTGAAAAAAACAAATAAATTCAAATAATTAGAAGGAAATTACATGCCACTGTCGAATTCGTACACTATGCCATATCATAGGGAAACAAGGAGGACTTTTTTGTGCAAAAAGTAAATGTTTGTATAGCGGACGATAATCGGGAGTTAGTAAATTTATTGAATGAATACATTTCGGCTCAAAATGACATGCAAGTCATTGGAACAGCATTTAACGGGCAGGAATGCCTGAGCTTAATTGAGGAGAAAGAGCCTGATGTCTTAATTTTGGATATTATTATGCCTCATTTAGACGGTTTGGCCGTTTTAGAAAGAATGGGACAAATGAAAATGAGCAAAAAACCGAATATTATTATGCTGACGGCATTTGGTCAGGAGGATGTCACAAAGCGGGCTGTTGACTTGGGGGCTTCCTATTATGTATTAAAGCCGTTTGATATGGAAGTGCTGATTACGAATATTCGTGACATAAGCGGGCAAAAACGGAGCTTTATCCAAAATCAGCATTCCTCACCTTCCGTCCACGCACAGGTATCAACGGATAACCGTGGCGGTTCCTTTAATTTGGATGCCAGTATTACGAGCATTATTCATGAAATCGGCGTTCCGGCGCACATTAAAGGGTATATGTATTTACGCGAAGCCATTACGATGGTGTATAACAATATTGAATTGCTTGGCTCCATTACAAAAATTCTTTATCCGGATATTGCGAAGAAATTCAACACTACTGCGAGTCGGGTGGAAAGGGCTATTCGGCATGCGATCGAAGTCGCATGGAGCCGTGGAAATATTGACTCGATTTCCAGCCTGTTCGGCTACACGGTAAGCCATTCAAAAGCCAAACCGACAAACAGCGAATTCATTGCGATGGTGGCTGACAAGCTGCGGATTGAACATAAAGTGTCTTAACAGTAATCGATTAGCATCTTCTATTTTAAGGGGACTCTCTATAAATAGGAGGTGCTTTTTGTGTTGGTTAGAGAGAGGGATTTGCAATTGGATAATTTTATGGTGTATTGCGACCCATCTACACATAGTATGGGGGAGGTTTTGTTTATCTAAGCAATTTTGCTATTTTTTAGCGCAGCCTCAATAGCAATAAATTTGCAAGATAACTTTCTCTGTTGAAACAGTTACTTAGGCAATGAGAAGGAAAAAATTTGCTGAGGAGGTTGTTTTTTTTACCTTTTTCCCAGCCTCTCTAAGCAATGAGCGGAACCGCCACGATCTTTTAAAGCCCGTTGTGAGGAAGCTGCTGAAAAAGTGAAAATCGTACTTTTTCAGCAGCTTTTTCGTAATGAGCGTAGCCGTTTCCTGATTTTGAAAGCCTTGCTACGAGTGGGTTTTTCGTAGTAAGGCGCGCAACGCGCGGAGCCATTACTCTTCTTCGAGTTACGGAAAAAGAGGTTTTTCAGTGGCCTCGTTGTGAGTGGGTTTCTCACAACGGGCTTGTGGCGTGTGAAGCCATTGCCAGTAGGTCCAAAGCTAGTTTTGTCTCAAGCTCTTTCAAAAAAACAGCATAACGCGGAAACAGCTCACATTTTTTTAACGCCCTTAGAGAAATGAGGCTATTGCGCGGAACGAATCTCTTCAATAAGTTCATCGCCGTGGCTCTTGATAAATTCATCATAGGCGTCGACAGCAATTTCTGCAAAGGCTTCCACATTCGGATTTTCTTCAACGGTGACTCCGTTCTCTTTCAGTAATTCTATACTGACAGCTTCTTCCTCATCATTTAAATGGCGCTGAAACTCCTTTGCTTCTTCGGCTGCTCTCATCATGCCTTCTCTCTGGCTTTCGTCTAATTTTTCCCATGTTTGCTCACTGATCGCTAACGTCATTGGTGTGTAGACATGAGCCGTTAAACTGATATAGTCTAACACTTCGTATAAATTGGCACTTGTAATGTCACTGAAAGGGTTTTCTGTTCCGTCTACGACGCCTTGCTGTAATGCTGTATATAATTCACTGAAGTCCATCGGTGTCGGCTGGGCACCTAGCAGTTCCCATGTTTTAACTTGGACGGGAGCAGGCAAAGTGCGTAAGACGATTCCTTCAAGGTCGCTCGGCTCTTTTACCGGACGGACGGTGTTGGCTAAATGTCTGAATCCGATCTCCCAGAAATACATCGGTTTAAGGCCCGTTCCTTCAAACATGGCGATCAATTTCTCACCGACGGGTCCATCAACGGAGGCCCTGGCTGCTTCATAGGAATCAAACAAAAACGGAAGCTCAAACACCTGAAGCTCAGGAACAATGCCGGAAAAATAGCTGTTACCAGTCACGACGATGTCTACCGTTCCTTGAGCGACATTGCTGACTAATGTTGTCGGATCTCCCAGCTGATTATCATAAAATACATCGACCTCGACAGTACCGTTCGTATATTCAGCGATTTTCTCGGCCATCAGATCCATCGCCTGACTGGCCGGGTTAGAGGCAGGCAACCCTGAAGACGCAGATAGAGTAATGCTTTCACCGTTACCTGAAGCTGCTTCCTCTTCCGTTGAAGCGCTTTCGGAATCTCCACAGGCGACAAGCAGCATCATGAGCAGTAGGACCAAAGTAAATGGTTTAACGGAACAGTTCATCGACGATACCTCCAAATAAATTTATATTCTCTCCCTCACCTTTCTTTGCCGAAGCAAACATCGTTAATTAAGTAAAACAAGTGATAGCGCTGGGAACAATATAATCAGGATCAGTGAAATGATAGCAGCAAGGAAAAACAAGCCAATTTCAGGAATGATTTTATGAATCGGCCGATTGGCAACACCTGAAACGACAAACAAATTCAGTCCGATTGGCGGAGTGATTAAGCCGATACACATGCTGGCCAAAACGATCACACCGAAGTGAACAGGGTCGACGCCAAACTCAAGCGCGACCGGAGCCAAGATTGGTCCCATGATCAACACCGCCGGAGCAGAATCTAAAAAGCAACCGACTAGTAGTAAAAGAATGGCCGCGGTAAATAAGAAGACCATTTGGTTAGAGCTGATTCCCGTAAAAAATTCAGCAAGCAGCTGCGGCAAGCCTTCTCTCGTAATCACCCAGCTAAAGGCGGCAGAAGTAGCGACAATCGCCATCACACCCGCCGCGAGCAAACCGGACTTATAGAGGACGTTAGGAATTTCAGAAATGGAAAAGCCCTTATAAATGAACAGCCCGACAAGCAGACTATAAAGACAGCCGACGGCGGCGGCTTCAGTCGGAGTGAAGATGCCGCTGTAAATGCCTCCGATCATGATAACCGGCATTAGCAACGCCCAGATCGCTTCTAAAAATGTTTTCCATAACCTGCTGAAGCTAAAGGTAATATCGCTTTTATAGCCTCTTTTTACAGAAATAATAATCGTGAGAATCATAAAACATAAAACCATGATCAGGCCGGGAATCAGCCCCGCCAAAAGTAAATCTCCAACAGACACCCCTACACTCACAGCGTATAAGACGGCCAGAATACTTGGTGGAATTAACGGCCCCACAATAGCTGATGAAGCCTGGAGCGCACTGGAAAAATCGCGGTCATAGCCCGAACGAACCATCGCCGGGATTAAAATGCTTCCCAAGGCGGCCGCGGTAGCAACACCTGATCCGGACATACTTGCAAAAAGCATGCTGGAAACGATCATCACAAGAGCAAGTCCACCAGGGAAAAAACCTACAGCAGCATTAGCAAAATTAATAATCTTATTGGAAATACCACCTGCCTCCATCAAGCCACCGGCAATAATAAAGAAAGGGATAGCCAACAGGGCATACGTATTGACCGTACTAATCATTTGTTGGGAAATCACAATTACCGAAATGTCCATAAATAGGACCATATAAACTAAAGAGGAAAGCCCTAAAGCAATGACGACAGGGACTCGCAGGACTAAAAAAAGAAGGAAAAAAACAAGTATCATTAAGGCCATAAAATATCTCCCTCTAATCGTAAGATGTAAATACACGTCTGAGCGCTGCTAAGATTTTAAAGATGGCAAAAACGGCCCATAAACAACCGCCAATCAGAAGTCCTGCTGTCATGATCCAAACAGGGATTTCCATAGCTGTTGATATTTCGCCTGTGCTCATTTGTCCGCGCATAATGATAAAACTTTGATAAGAAATCATAACGATAAATAGAAAAGTTAACAGGTGCCGCAATAAATCAAGAAGTAACGCAAATTTTCCTTTAGCAAAATCAGTCACTAACGTTAAATCGACCAACTGATCTTTCTTGTAAACGATTGCCGCCCCAATGAATACAATCCAAACAAACATATATCTCAGCAATTCATCGCTCCAGGGAAGGGATTGTTTCAAGATATATCTGTTGAAAACCGCATAATTGGCAAGAAGAACAGTAAACAAAATCGTTAACCCAAAAACATAGTTTTGTGCTTTTTTCAAAAAAGGAATCGTACTCAAAATAAATCACCTACCTTTCATTCTGGAACTTTAAAATCGTCGGTGCGATGACACCCCAGACAGTATAAATCTATAATTATCCATTAAAAAATAGAACAATCTAAATAATTTGAATATTATTGACGGCTTAGTTGAATAATCTTACAATAGTGAAGGTTGTTGTGTATGTTTAGTGATTTTCCTTTTTCTGAACGAGAAAAGAGAAACCATTACAGGAGGTTATCCATGAAAATGATTGATGTCTCTATGACAGCCCGCGATCACTGGCGTTGGAAAGTGACCCATGATATTACAAGTGACTTCGGGGAAGACTCTGATTTTCGCTCATCCCGTGTGCAACTCAGCGCTCATGCCTTTACTCATGTAGATACACCGCTGCACTGCAAGCAAGGTGAGAACACGATGGAGGAAATGGCTGCCGATGCCTACAGCGGGGAAGCGGTAGTGGTAGATCTGTCCTCGAAAAAAGCTGACGAAGCCATTACGGTTGAAGATCTTCAAAATGCCGGTATCAAAGATCATGAAAAAATTATCATTTTAAAAACATGCTGGGATAAAACGTATGGGTATGAGACGCGTGAATTCTGGTCAAAGGCTCCTTATGTGACGATGGAAGCGGCTCAGTGGCTGCTTGAGAAAAAGCCGGAAGCTGTGGCGTTTGATTTTCCGCAGGACTATCCACTGAAGCTGATAGACAGTAAAAACCCTTTTCAAGTGAAAGATATGCCGACGCATGAACTGCTTTTAAAGAACGGCATCCTCTTAATTGAGTATTTGTGCAACCTTTCACAAGTGACGAAGGAACGTGTTCAGTTTATCTGCTTGCCGTTAAAGCTTGAAGGGTTTGAAGGAGCGCCGGCCCGGGCGGTCGTGATTGAGTAAAAAAGCCCGTTGCGAGTGAATGTCTCACAACAGGCTTATGGCGCAGGAAGGAAACTATTCAACGCGCCCGCCTGCCGAAAGCGTGCCTCCCATCCCGGTAGCGAGGTTGAAGAGCCAAACCCTGGAGATCCTTGGGCAACAAGGGTCTTTTTCTTTGAAGCTAATAATTCTGCTGAAACTGCTTATATTATGAACAAACGATGTAAAGAGGGATCACGATGGCAGAAATCATTAAAGGGCCGATTTATGAGCATGAAAAAACAAAAGAATTGCTCCACTATGTTCCACAGCAGACGATTGTTTTTTTATGGCATGAGGATTTAGATGGCGTCGCCGCCGACAGCCTGGTGAAAGCGAACGTAAAAGCGGTTATTAACGGCAAGCCGTCGATGAGTGGAAAGTACCGTCAAAAGCATGTGATGACCTTGCTTGCAGCCGGGATCGCTGTATATGATGTGCTGCAGCAGGAAAAAAGAGCGCTCCCGTTCAATGGAGAAGCGGCGGTGATTATCGGTGATGAGTTGTTTATATCCGTTAATACCCGCCCTGTTTTGGCGGCAAAGCTGCTACGGTACAATGAGCGAATGCTGCAGGAAAAGCTGCGCCAGGCTGAACGACATTTTTCCACCGCTTTTGCCGGGTTTGTGGAAAATACCCTTCACTATGCAGAGAGAGAGAGCGGCTGGTTTCAATCGGCATTTCACTTGCCGCCCGTTCTTCAATCCATTAAGGGGAGGCCTGTTTTCATCGTCGCCCGCAATACGAATTATGAGAAGGATATTCGTGTCGTTCGCTCAAAGTTGCTTAAGAAATCGGCGGTCATTATGGCTGTGGACGGGGCAGCGGATGGTCTGCTGCGACAAGGAATATGTCCGCATTTCATCATCGGCGATATGGATTCAGTAAGCGGTGAGGCATTAACATGTGGGGCGACTCTGCTCTGTCATCAGCATCCTGACGGCCATTCGCCCGGAAAATCCCGTCTCGAGGCATTAGGATTAACAGCCGAGACAATCTGCTTTGTCGGTACAAGTGAAGATGTGGCGATTTCAGCCGCATTCTGGGCCGGAGCAGATCATATGTATTTGATCGGCTGTCGAATCGGAATGATCGAATTTCTGGAAAAAGGACGGGCCGGGATGGGGGCAACCTGGCTGGCGCGCATTCAAGCCGGAGAAAAAATTACAGACTTAAAAGGCATTCATACTCTTTACGGCAAAGCGGAGGGCGTATTTCCGAATTTGTTGCAGGCAAAGCTGCAGACTTATAGCAGAAGCTTGTATCAATTAATTCAGGAACGGTTTAACGAATGGAAAAAGAAGGAGGCTCTTCATCATGATTAAACAATCCTTTATCATTCCTGCCTATAATGAAGAGAGCTACCTTGAAAAGACGCTTCTTGCCATTCAGCGTTTTACGGAACGAGCGGAAATCATAGTCATCGATGACGGCAGTCAGGACAACACAAAACTGATTGCCGAGCGCTATGCAGACAAGCTGATTACTTTTCCAGAAAACATGGGCAAAGGCTTTGCCCTTCAGGCAGGCTGGAAAGAGGCTAGAGGTGACATCATTATTTGTCTTGATGCCGACCTTGGGGAAAGCGCCGAGGAAATCGGAGCGTTGATCGAGGCGTTGGAAAGGGAAGAGGCCGACCTCGTCATTTCAGTCATGAAACCCGGGAAGCGGGCTGGCTTCGGACTGGTAAAACGTAGAGTTCAGGCGATGATTTACCGGAAAACGGGGGTGAAGCTTGCTTCTCCGCTTTCAGGCCAGCGGGTTTTTCGGAGGAAATGGCTCCCTGTTTTGCTGGAAAAGGACTATAAACGTTTTGGCGTGGAGGCGCAGATGACACTCGATTTGCTTCGCGCCGGGGCGACTTGCCAAGAGATGGTGACGCGGATGACGCACCGGGAAATGGGAAAAAATATCCGGGGATTTCTCCATCGGCTGAAGCAATGGCTTGAAATTGAACGACAGCTGCGTGAGGCTCAGTAGCCATGATTATTTTATTACTAACATTGCCGCTCATTGCTTATTTGAGCATGATTGCCTTTCAGTCGATGCAGCTCGCCGTGCGAAATTATCAATGTCAGCTTGTTCCTTACAGTCTCGGTGTCGTGATTTTTTACAGCTATTGCGTTCTCTATTCTTTTCCTCCTTTCCAGGATGAAGTGTTTTCGTTTCAAGCCTTTCTTTTTATTTTTAGTGTCTGGCTGCTTGGCTTTATTGATGATCGTCTTGGAACAAGCTATCCTAAAGGATTAAAAGGCCATCTCGTTTTTGCAAGGGAGCACCGCAAAGTAACGACAGGGCTGTTAAAAGCAGGAGGAACGATCATCGTCGCCCTGCTTTATCTCTGGTCAAAGCAGCCGATGACCTTCATGCAAAATCTGCTGGCGTTTTTTTTACTGACCGGTCTTCCGCATGTGATGAACCTGTTTGACACAAGGCCATTGCGTGTCTGGAAAGTAGCGCTTTGTTTTACCGTTCTTTTATTTTACCTTCTTCCTTTACCTCCGCTGCTATTTGTCGTAACGGTGCTGGCGGTCTTCTATATTTCATTTGTCCTTGAAGGGCATCGGAAAGTGATGCTTGGCGATAATGGGGCAACAGTTACCGGAGCGATTTTCGCTGTTATTTTGATTCATCATAGTGAAGTGTCCGTTCAGTCCGGCGTGCTGCTCTTTGTTTTCGTGATGATGATCCTTGCTGAGAAAATCTCACTCTCGGCCGTGATTGAGCGCTGGACAGTGCTCAAAAGACTCGACCAGCTTGGAGTTTCCAAAAAATAAAAGGGGTTGGGAAAAAGGCTGTTAATCCTTTTGCCCAACCCCTTGTCGAGGGTAAAGCGATGGCTGTGTAAGCAGCTACTTGTTTCTTTTTTGAAACCGGGGGGCGATTTTCCCGTTTTTTCGATCGCGATAAAAAATGAACCCGCCGATAAAGCTGAGCCCTGCAAGAAACAGGACAAATCCTGCTGCGAATTGCAGCGTTAAATTAGGGTAAGGAGAATTGCTGATTTGAAAAATCGTATCTCTCATTTGCTTAATGCCATAGCCGGCGACAATGATCGGAATGATCATAATCATCAATGCGATAAAACGTCCCATCTTCATTCCTCTTTCATGTATGAATTCCATCTCAGTGTGCTTCGCTTGAACGAGATAACTCATAAAAATCAGGTGATAAAAATAAAATTTATGATCCGGAATTTTTCTTGTTTAGTATCAGTTTAGCGGATTTTTTTGCTGATGTACAATCTTAGGAGTTGCATCTTTGTGACATTTGCGTAATAGTGAAGAGAGAGAAATTATTAGCAGCAATTAGGACCCGGTCTTAATTTTTTAGGAGGGGATTCTTTTCATGCAGCGAGCAATGATTGTTGGCGCAGGACGAGGAGGGGTGGCCCTCTTTCAAATGCTGATGAAGATGGAGCATATTCATGTCGCGGCGGTTGTCGACCGTGATCCAGAAGCGCCCGGCCTGGCGCTGGCCCGGCAGCATCAGCTTGTGACCGCGGCGACGTGGCACAACCTGATTGGAGAACAGTTTGATTTTGTTTTTGAAGTGACGGGTGATCCGGATGTTGCTGCATCCTTACAGGCTGATTTTACGGAGCGGACACTTGTCGTTCCGTCAGAACTGTCGCGTTTGTTTTTTTCGCTATTGAGGGAAAAGGATACATTGATCCAGCAATTGAATCAGCAGACCTCTCTGCAGGAAACGATCTTAAATGCGACTCATGACGGGATGATTGCGATTGACCGCAATGAACGGATACTGATCTGTAATCAAGCCGCGGCAAAAATCGTCGGTGTCGACGCGGAGCAAGCAATCGGCCGGCCGATCACTGCCGTCCTTCCGTCAAGCGGATTGCCACGGGTCGTACAGACGATGGAGGTTGAATATAACCGCCGCCAGCAGCTTAGCAATGGGACGGTGATTGTGACGACTCGGGTGCCTTTATTTGAAGGGCGTCACTGTATCGGAGCCCTTGGCGTATTCAAGGATGTCACCGATCTCGTGGCGATGACGGATCAAGTAAGCAATTTGAAAGAAATCCAGACGATGCTTGAAGCAATTATTCAATCTTCGGATGATGCGATCTCGGTCGTTGATGAAAATGGGAACGGCTTAATGATTAATCCGGCTTATACGCGCTTAACCGGTCTTTTGCCGGAGGAGGTGATCGGTCATCCGGCGACAGCGGATATTTCCGAAGGGGAGAGCATGCATTTTCAAGTGCTGAAAACAGGCCAGCCGGTACGGGGAGTCCCTTTGAAGGTTGGTCCGAAAAAAAGAGATGTGATTGTTAACGTAGCGCCGATCATCGTTGATCAAAAGACGCGTGGAAGCGTCGGTGTCATTCACGATGTCTCGGAGCTGAATTCCCTCCATGCCCAGCTGGAAAAAGCGAAACGGCGAATTCGGACACTCGAAGCGAAATATTCCTTTGCTGATATTGTCGGCACGTCAGCTGAAATGCAGCTCGCCATTAATCAGGCGAAGCTGGCAGCGGCGACCCCTGTGACGATTTTGCTGCGCGGGGAATCCGGCACTGGCAAGGAGCTTTTTGCCCATGCGATACATAATCAAAGCGAGAGAAGAAGGCATTCTTTTGTCAGGGTCAACTGTGCGGCCTTATCGGAACAGCTGCTTGAAAGCGAGTTGTTTGGCTATGAAGAAGGAGCGTTTTCGGGGGCGAAACGCGGTGGCAAGCGGGGATTGTTTGAAGAAGCAGATCAAGGCAGCATCTTTCTTGATGAACTCGGTGAGCTGTCAGCGGCGATGCAGGCCAAACTGCTCCGCGTCCTGCAGGAACAGGAAATTGTGCGCGTAGGGGGGACGAAGCCGATTGCGATTGATGTCCGGGTGATTGCTGCGACAAATATGAATGTAGAAAAAGCGGTTGCCGAGCAGCGTTTTCGTGAAGACTTGTACTATCGCATTAATAAAATGCCAATCCATATTCCGCCTTTGCGGGAGCGGATCGAGGATCTGGAGCAGCTTGTCGCCCATTTGCTGGCGAAGCTCAATCACGATTACGGCCGTTTTGTCCAATCTGTCTCGGATGAAGCACTTGCTGAATGGAAGGCTTATCATTGGCCGGGAAATGTCCGGGAGCTTGAGAATGTGCTAGGCAGAACGATGATTTATATGGAACCATCACGGCAAATCATTGAACGGGAGGATCTTCCGCCATTGTATGAGCAGCCGGTGGAAGCGGCCAGACGATTGAAAAGCAAAGCGGATGGCAGCACGCTGGAAGAGAAAATGGCGCAGCATGAAAAGCAAATTATTCTGCACTCCTTAAAGCAGTGTGACGGCAACCGGACGAGGACGGCGAAGGAGCTTGGCATTTCCTTACGAAACTTATATTACAAGCTTCACAAGTATGACCTTGCATAAATGTGCATGCAATTTGTTGCGTGATGTGCAAAATTTTGCATGGTGAGAATGTGAGATTGGAACGAGATATGTGAAGAAATGGCAATTTCCGAAGCGGATAGTAGGTTGGCATAGAACTTGCGTGATGAAAAGCAACAATGGTTCACTTTAAGGAGGAAAAAGCATGAAGCTATTCTCTTATATGGAAAAATATGATTATGAGCAAGTTGTCATTTGTCAGGACCAATTATCCGGATTGAAAGCAATCATTGCCATACATGATACGACGCTCGGCCCGGCGCTCGGAGGTACGCGGATGTGGAACTATCAGAGCGAGGAGGAAGCCTTGGAAGATGCGCTGCGTCTGGCAAAGGGAATGACCTATAAAAATGCCGCTGCGGGCTTGAATCTCGGCGGCGGCAAGACGGTGATCATCGGTGATCCGCGTACTGATAAGAACGAAGAGATGTTTCGCGCTTTTGGCCGTTATATCCAGGGGCTAAATGGACGCTACATTACGGCGGAGGATGTCGGTACGACCGTCGAGGATATGGATACGATTCATGAGGAAACGGACTATGTAACCGGCATCTCACCAGCATTCGGTGCTTCCGGGAATCCATCACCTGTGACAGCGTACGGCGTCTATGTCGGGATGAAGGCCGCGGCGAAGGAGGCGTTTGGCTCTGATCAGCTGAGCGGCAAAACTGTCGCGGTGCAAGGCGTTGGAAATGTCGCCTATCATTTATGCAAGCATCTTCATGAAGAGGGGGCACAGCTGATTGTGACCGATATTAATCGGGAAGCAGTGAAGCGGGCGGTCAACGAGTTTGGTGCAAAGGCAGTGGACATTGATGACATTTATCAAGTCGATTGTGACATTTTTGCCCCCTGCGCCTTAGGAGCCGTAATCAATGATCAAACAATTCCGCAACTGAAAGCAAAAGTCATTGCCGGTGCCGCCAATAATCAGCTTAAAGAAGACCGGCACGGTAATGTGGTCCATGAGATGGGGATTTTATATGTGCCCGACTATGTGATTAATGCCGGCGGGGTGATTAATGTCGCGGATGAATTGAACGGCTATAACCGTGAACGTGCGATGAAAAAAGTTGAAGGTATTTACCAAAATGTTGCGAAAGTATTTGAGATCTCTAACCGCGATGCGATTCCGACGTATCAGGCGGCTGATCGCATGGCTGAAGAGCGGATTGCTCGGCTGAGACGGTCGCGCAGACAATTTTTGCAGCAGGAACACCATATTTTATCAAGACGTGATTAGGAGCAGGAGGGGAAGCAAGTGGCTGAAGAATATGATCTTGTCGTGTTAGGAGCAGGAACGGGAGGCTATGTGGCGGCCATCAGGGCGGCGCAGCACGGTTTGAAAGTCGCTGTTGTCGAAAAAGAAAAACTGGGCGGCACATGTCTCCATAAAGGCTGTATTCCAAGCAAAGCGCTGCTAAGAAGCGCAGAAGTGCTCACAACTGCCAAACGGGCCGGCGAATTTGGCGTGGAAACGGGCGAAGTGACGTTTAATTTTGCGAATGTCCAGAAGCGCAAACAGCAGATTGTCGATCAGCTGTACCGCGGTGTCCAGCACTTGATGAAAAAAGGAAAAATTGCCGTTTACGAAGGGAAAGGGCGGATTTTAGGTCCTTCGATTTTCTCGCCAACCCCGGGGACGATTTCAGTTGAACGGACGGACGGGCAGGAAAATACGATGCTTATCCCGAAAAACGTGATCATCGCAACAGGCTCCGCGCCAAAAATCTTACCAGGACTGGAGCCGGACGGGACGTATGTTCTCACTTCAGATGAGGCGCTCGCGTTGACGGAGCTGCCTTCTTCGATCATCATTGTCGGGGGAGGAGTGATTGGAATGGAGTGGGCCTCCCTCTTGCATGACTTCGGAGTAGAAGTGACCGTCGTCGAATATGCCAAGCAAATATTGCCAACCGAGGATGCTGATATTGCCAACGAAGCGGCGAGATTGATGCAAAAAAAGGGGATTAAGCTTTACACCAACGCGAAAATCATGCCGGAAACCTTGAAAAAGGGCGCGGGCGTTCAAATAAAGGCCGATCATCAAGGAGAGGAAATCAGGCTGACCGCCGACCAGTTGCTTGTCTCAGTCGGACGGGCGGCAAATGTGAATGATCTCGGGCTGGAAAACACCGAAATCGCCGTTGAAAATGGGGGAATTGCCGTCAATGAATGGTATCAAACGAAAGAGTCGCATATTTATGCGATCGGTGATGTCATCGGCGGCCTGCAGCTGGCCCATGTCGCTTCGCATGAAGGAATCATCGCTGTCGATCATCTAGCGGGAAAACAGCCGGAGGCACTGAACTATCAGACCGTTGCTAAATGTATCTACAGCCAGCCTGAAATGGCGAGTGTCGGCTTGACAGAAGCCGAAGCGGTGCGGCAAGGCCACACGATCAAAACAGCGACGTTTCCGTTTAAGGCAATTGGAAAAGCGCTCGTCTACGGCGAAACAGACGGCTTCGCCAAAATGATCGTTGATGCGTCCAATGACGACGTCCTTGGGATTCATATGATCGGGCCGCATGTGACCGATATGATTTCGGAGGCGGCATTGGCGAAGGTGGTCGATGCGTCCCACCTTGAAATCGCCGATATGATTCACCCTCACCCAACGCTTTCTGAAATAGTCGGCGAGGCGGCGCTCGCCGTCGAAGGAAAGGCCATTCATTTATAAAGGAGTAAGCAAAAGGAGGACACAAGCATGACTGATAATCGCCATAATGCTTTAGGACTTAGCGATGAAAAGGTACTGGAAATGTTTGAGACAATGCTGCTGGCGCGCCGCATCGATGAGCGGATGTGGCTCTTAAACCGCGCTGGTAAGATTCCCTTCGTCATCTCATGTCAAGGGCAGGAAGCGGCCCAAGTCGGGGCTGCCTTTGCGCTTGATCGCGAGAAGGACTATATTTTGCCATATTACCGCGACATGGGTGTCGTGTTGACATTTGGCATGACGGCCCGTGATTTAATGTTGTCAGGCTTTGCCAAAGCAGAAGACCCGAATTCGGGTGGGCGGCAAATGCCAGGCCATTTTGGCCAAAGAAAAAATCGGATCGTCACAGGCTCTTCCCCGGTGACGACGCAAGTCCCTCATGCTGTAGGCATCGCGCTTGCCGGAAAAATGAAGGGCGAGGATTTTATCACCTTCACGACCTTTGGGGAAGGCTCTTCCAATCAGGGAGATTTCCATGAAGGGGCTAATTTTGCCGGTGTTCACAAACTGCCGGTCATCTTTATGTGCGAAAATAATAAATACGCGATTTCCGTCCCGATTGAAAAGCAGCTCGCCTGCAAGCAGGTGTCGGACCGTGCAATTGGCTATGGAATGCCCGGCTTTACAGTCGACGGGAATGACCCATTAGCAGTCTATGAAGCTGTCAAAGCGGCAGCTGACCGGGCAAGAAACGGCGAGGGGCCGACGTTGATCGAGACCGTTTCGTACCGCTTGACGCCTCATTCCAGCGATGATGATGACCGTGCCTACCGCGACCAGGATGAAGTTGAAGAAGCGAAGAAGCTTGATTCGATTTTTACCTTTGAGACGTATTTGCGCGAGGTTGGCCTGCTGACAGATGAGCTGAAGAACGAGATGGAGGCGCGGATGGCGAAGGTGATCGACGAGGCAACGGAGTACGCCGAGCAGGCGCCGTATGCTGATCCGGAAGATGCGCTGCGCTACGTCTATGCAGATTAGGAAGGGGGAAATGAGGCAATGCCAGTAATTTCATATATCGAAGCAGTGACGCAAGCTCTCCGCGAGGAGATGGAACGCGATCAGGATGTATTCATTTTAGGGGAGGATGTCGGAGCACGCGGCGGTGTTTTCCGTGCGACGAATGGCTTGTACGAGCAGTTTGGCGAAGAGCGAGTAATCGATACGCCGCTAGCTGAATCGGCGATTGCCGGCGTCGGGGTCGGCGCGGCGATGTACGGTATGCGCCCGGTGGCCGAAATGCAATTTGCCGATTTTATTATGCCGGCTGTCAACCAAATTATCTCTGAAGCGGCTAAAGTCCGTTATCGTTCCAATAATGATTGGCAATGTCCGATCACGATCCGCGCTCCATATGGGGGTGGCGTGCATGGCGCCCTGTATCATTCGCAATCAGTCGAAGCGATTTTTGCCAATGTACCGGGCTTGAAAATTGTCATGCCGTCAACTCCTTATGATGTGAAAGGACTACTGAAAGCGGCGATTCGTTCCGATGACCCCGTTTTGTTTTTTGAGCATAAGCGGGCCTACCGTTTGATTAAAGGCGAAGTTCCGGCAGAAGAATACACACTGCCAATTGGAAAAGCTGATGTAAAGCGGGAAGGCGACGATATTACCGTCATCACATACGGCCTGGCGGTGCATTTTGCCCTGCAGGCGGCGGAACGGCTTGAAAAGGACGGTATTCAGGCGCATATTCTCGATTTACGTACGGTCTATCCGCTTGATCAGGAGGCGGTGATCGAAGCGGCACGCAAGACCGGGAAAGTGCTGCTCGTCACAGAGGCCAATAAGGAAGGCAGCATTATGAGTGAAGTGGCCGCGGTTATCGCCGAGCATTGTTTGTTCGATCTTGATGCGCCGATTCAGCGGTTAGCTGGTCCGGATATTCCGGCGATGCCGTATGCGCCGACGATGGAGAAATTTTTTATGATCAATCCGGATAAAGTAGAAAAAGCAATGCGTGAACTGGCTGAATTTTAGAAATGAGGTGAGATACGTGGCAACTGAAATGAAAATGCCTCAGCTTGGGGAAAGTGTAACGGAAGGAACGATCAGCAAATGGCTCGTTAGTCCGGGAGACCATGTGAACAAGTATGATCCCATTGCTGAAGTCATGACAGATAAAGTCAATGCCGAGGTACCTTCCTCCTACACAGGGATTATTAAAGAATTGCTTGTCCAGGAGGACGAGACGGTAGAGGTTGGCGTCGTCATCTGCACAATTGACGTCGAAGGCACAGAGCCAAAGGGCGAACAGCAAGACGCTGCCGTGCCGCAGCCCGAGCCGACAAAGCCGGAAAGCGATTCGGCGGCACCGTCACAGAAGCATCGCTATTCACCTGCCGTGTTAAAAATGTCGCAGGAGCACGGGATTGATCTGACACAAGTAACCGGCTCTGGAAAAGGCGGGCGGATTACCCGCAAGGATATCCAAAAGCTGATTGATGAAGGAACGGTCCCGGTGGCTAATGCGGAAGCACCAGCTCGGTCAGAAACGGGAACTGAGCCGAAGTCGCGCACAGCTGAGCCGATCCAAAGCACCGAGGGTGATCTGGAGATTCCAATTTCCGGCGTGCGCAAAGCGATCGCCGCCAACATGGTGAAAAGCAAGCGGGAAACACCACATGCCTGGATGACGGTTGAAGTCGACGTGACAAATCTTGTCCGTTATCGCGATCAACAAAAAGCGGCATTCAAAGAAAAAGAAGGGCACAGCCTGACCTTTCTCCCGTTTTTTATTAAAGCGGCAGTGGAAGCTCTGAAAGAGTACCCACAGCTGAATGCAATGTGGGCAGAAGATAAAATCATTCAGAAAAAGGATATTCATATTTCTCTGGCCGTAGCGACAGAAGATGCGTTATTTGTACCGGTAATCAAGCACGCTGACGAGAAGTCAATCAAAGGTCTGGCGCGTGAGGTGAACGAGCTGGCGATGAAGGTCCGTTCCGGTAAGCTGGCGCAGACCGATATGCAGGGCGGCACGTTTACGATTAATAACACCGGCTCATTTGGTTCGATTTTGTCAACGCCGATTATTAACCATCCACAGGCGGCGATTTTGTCCGTTGAATCAATCGTTAAACGTCCCGTCGTAATTGAGTCGGAGAGCGGAGATATGATTGCGATCAGAAGCATGGTCAATCTCTGCCTTTCGCTCGATCACCGCGTCCTTGACGGCTTAGTGTGCGGCAGATTTCTGGCAAGTGTGAAGCAACGGCTCGAGCAGATGAATGCCGAGACGATTTCGCTTTATTAAGAGGAGCGGCGAGGGCTGCTTGTAACGGATGCATGTTTTTAACAATGATGGTTATTCTACTACTAAAACGTGGAAGGAATGATCATCTGTGAAACAGTTTTGGAGGTTGTTTCTCGTGCTGCAAATAGTCGGTATCACCGCAGCGCTGACCGCTGTCAGCTTGTCTGATTTTGTTCAGGCGGAGCAAGCGGAGAGCGAAGAGGAAAGACCATGGCCATGCGCGGAAGGAATCAATGATCACATCGATTATTATTACGAGCTGCTTGCTGAAAAAAATCGGCCGCATGAGGTGGAGCGCTGGCAGAATATCAAAAAAGAGCGCGATCTTTTGCTGAAAGCGATCAATGAAGCGCAAAAGCGGGAGCTGCTCGCCGAATCAAAGCAGGAAAAAGAATGGGCGGCTCAACATGAGAAGCTGCAGAAGGCGTTTCTTGAAGCGGTGAAGAAACGGGATGAGGAACAAATCAGTCAATTGCTGACCGAACTTTTTGCGCAATATGAGCTGAGAAACAAGCTGCTAAAGGAAAAAGTCGTCGAAAGCGAATAGCCGCCTTGCCATTCTTCTATTTGAAAAATGAAAACGTCAAAAACATCGTAACATTGAGCTTGAGACAAAACTAGCTTTGGACCTACTGGCAATGGCTTCACACGCCACAAGCCCGTTGTGAGAAACCCACTCACAACGAGGCCACTGAAAAACCTCTTTTTCCGTAACTCGAAGAAGAGTAATGGCTCCGCGCGTTGCGCGCCTTACTACGAAAAACCCACTCGTAGCAAGGCTTTCAAAATCAGGCAACGGCTACGCTCATTACTAAAAAGCTGCTGAAAAAGTACGATTTTCACTTTTTCAGCAGCTTCCTCACAGCGGGTTTTTAAAAAAGATCGGGGTGGTTCCGCTCATTGCTTAGAGGCGGGGATAAAAGGTAAAAAACAACCTTTTATCCCGCCTCTTTTTTATCGTAGGAAGGGGGGCGACGAGCCGCTTGGATCATGTAAAATCGATATGTAAAACAGACCAACTTCACACTCTTGAATCCGTTACGTATGGAGCCACTGAACCCCTTCCTTTTTCGTAACTCGAAGAAGAAGCTCACCAGCTTCCCGTGGAAAGCGAAGTCTATTTCAGCTGCGGGGAGTCTCCCCTTCATAAGCGTTAAAAGAAGGTACGAAAAGGTGCTTGACTGGGATAAAAGCTTTTTTTTTCCTTTTTTCCAGCCCTTTAAAAAAAGAACTTGACTATTACGCCATCTTATAATATTCTGAATTTACGAAAAAGAAGCCTGTTTTTGCAAACGATTACAAAGATGAAAAGAAGGCAAACACAATCTTTCTTTGAGAAAGAAAAGGAGGCGAAGGAGGAAAGAACAACAGTTTATTTGTAAACGTTTACAAGTAAATGGATAATTGTAAACGATTACAAAATAGTAGAAAAAACAAAAAAGTGAGTGTGTCCCGATGCATAAACCAACGATGAAAGACATTGCCAAAAAAGCAGGCGTATCGACAGCTACGGTGTCCCGTGTGATTAACAACTATCCTTTTGTGAAGGAAAGGACGAAAAAGAAAGTTCAGGAGGTGATCGATCAGTACAAGTACTACCCTGATCTTATCGCGAGAAGCATGATTAAAAAAAGAACGTTTACAATTGGTCTCATAGTCGGCGGGCTAGATAATCCGTTTTTTGCTGAAAGCGCAGAATGTATTGTAAAAGAAGCTTCAAAGTTTGATAGTCATGTCATGCTGTATGTCAACGAAGAAAAGTCGAGCAAGATGGCAGAATATATCGCCTTTCTGATTGCGAAACGGGTCGATGGGATCATCATCGGCTCGATGTACAAGGATGATCATAGGCTCATAGAGCAGCTGGATCACAGTCAGATTCCATATGTGCTGTACAACCGGAAGAACAAGCGGAAGCAAGTGGATTATATCGTCCAGGACAACTATAAAGGTGCCTTTGAAGCAGTGAGTCACTTAATTCGGCTCGGCCATAAACGGATTAGTATGGTTTACGGCTCAAGTGAATCCGAGACGGTCGAGAGCCGGCTTGAAGGCTATCATAAGGCGCTCGCGGTCAATGGATTGAAAGTCTATCCCCATTTAATGCACGAGGTGGGCTTTAAAAACATCGAAACGAAAGTTAGAGAGGCGATCCGGGTGATGTACAGCGATAAAATCAAGCCGACTGCGATCTTTACTTCGGCCGATTTCATCGCAATGGAGGCAATGGAATGCTTGTCGGAGCTCGGCTATCGCGTTCCTGAAGAAGTAGCAATTGTCGGCTTTGATAACATTCGCCTGTCTGGTCACAGCTTTATCGGTCTGACGACGGTTAATCAGGCCGTAGAGGAAATGTCAAAGCTGGCAGTGGAAAGGCTGATGCAGAAAATTGATGAACAGGAAAATAATTTGCCGCCTTCTGAATTGAATTCATGGCAAATTAAATTAAGCCCACAGTTAATTATCCGAAAAACATGTGGCGCTACTGTTCAGGAAAAATAAGGAGGAGGGAAAGTATGGGGTTCGTCAGATTGGTTGATCGTTTAAACCGCTTCGCTGTCATCTCTCTTAGTGCGGCGTTCGCGGTGATGACTTTATCGATCTTTTTACAGGTGCTCGTTCGTTTTGTCTTCACGGCGATGGATATTCGCCTGTCTGTGCCGTGGACGGAGGAACTGGCAAGGTATTTAATGATTTGGTCTGTTTTTATCGGAGGAGCTGTCGCCGTCAGGACAGATAAGCTGATCGCACTCGAGGTGCTGATTCATTCCTTGCCGGCGAGCTTAGGCAAGGCGCTGAAAACCGGTGCTCATTTGCTGACGATGGTCTTCTTTGGATATTTACTTTACTTAGGCTTTGAGTTTGCGCTGAATCAGGGCGGGAGACAGACGTCACCTGTTATGGGGATTCCGATGCTGGCTGTCTATCTTTCGATGCCGATTGGCGCTTTATTAGGAACGTTGAATTTGATCACATTATTCATTAATGTCTTCCTCAAAAAAGGCGATATCCGATTTGTTTCAATGGAAGATGAAGCCTACGAATCTTTAGATTAAAGAAAGTGTAAAGGAGGGGTAGATTAATGACTTTGAAATTGTTTTTGTTACTTGGTGTTTTATTTATAATCGGGGTGCCGATCGCGATCTCGCTCGGGCTTTCATCGATTTTGCTGTTGCAGCTGGAAGGCAAAGCGATTGGCGTTGTTGCCCAAAAGGTTTTCGAAGGACTGGATAAGTTTTCATTAATGGCTGTTCCGTTTTTCATTCTCGCAGGTGCGTTGATGCAGAAAGGCGGCATTGCCAAACGGCTGCTCGCTTTGGCGAATGTGCTTGTCGGCTGGTTCAGAGGGGGGCTGGGGGCTGCCTCGGTTCTGACGACGATGTTTTTTTCAACAATGTCAGGTTCTTCGTCGGCAACAACTGCGGCAATTGGCTCGGTCATGATCCCATCAATGGAGAAAAAAGGCTATCCGCGAAATTTCGCGACCGCTTTGACGGCGTCATCCGGTGAATTGGGCGTTATTATTCCTCCTTCTATTTCGATGATCGTCTATGGACTGGTAGCCAATGTTTCAATCGGTGGCTTGTTTCTTGCCGGCATCGTTCCCGGCATTTTAATCGGCTTGTCATTAATGATAACGGTTTCAATTGTAGCTAAAATAAAAGGCTTTGATGAAGTCACGCAAATTGACAAAGGCAGCTGGTTTAAAGAGCTGTGGAAAGCGTTTAAGGATGCTTTCTGGGCGCTCTTGATGCCGATCATAATTCTTGGCGGAATTTACTTTGGCCTCTTTACTCCGACAGAGGCGGCAGTTGTAGCGGTTGTCTATGGTTTTATCGTCGGCTATTTTATTTACCGCGAAATTACAATGAAAGATATCGGCGACATCCTTGGTAAGGCGGCGGTCACGACCGGGATTATTCTTCTGCTCGTCGGGTTTGCCTCGATTTTCGGTTATATCCTGACGATTAATCAAGTGCCTCATATGGTTGCAGAAACAATAGCGCAAATCTCAGACAGCCCGATCGTCTTTCTCATTCTCGTTAATATCCTCCTGTTTATAACAGGGATGTTCATGGAAACCTTGGCGGCGATTATTATTTTAGGGCCGATTCTTGCACCGATTGCTGTCCAGTTTGGCATCGATCCGATTCATTTCGGGATTGTGATGATTGTCAACCTGGCAATCGGAATGGTTACACCGCCTGTAGGGGTCAATCTGTTTGTTGCTTGTCAGATTGCGAAGCTGAGAATCGATCAGCTTTTCAGGCCGTTGGCGATCTTTTTAGCGGTTTTGATTACGAATGTATTGTTAATAACTTATCTACCATTTTTGACATTGTGGCTTCCGAATCTGTAAAGGATTACAGGTTAAAAGGGGGGATTTTACACAGGAAGCCGGTCGCTGGTTGAAAGTTATCATAAGAATCAAAAGAGGAGAGTGAAAACAGTGAAGAAGTCATTATTAATCTTAGTTGCTTTACTTACAGCCGTTTGCATTGGATTAGCTGCATGTGGAGGAGAGGATACGGCAGCTCTTGATACGTCTGGTGGAACCGGAGGCGGAGAAAATGGAGAGGCGTCAGCCGGGGAAGAAGAAAGCTTTGAATTTAATATCGGACATACGCTTGCTCCGGACAGTCATTATCACGTCGTCTCGGAAAGACTGGCTGAACTTGTCGAGGAAAAGACAGGCGGTAGCATTACAATGAATGTCTTCCCTCAATCACAGCTTGGTGGGGAAGTAGCGATGATTCAAGCTGCGCAGGCAGGAAATCAGGAAATGCTTATTACAGCGCAGGCTCCGTTGACAAATATGGTGCCGGAATGGTCGATGTTTGACTTGCCGTACTTGTTTGACAACCTCGATGAAGCGAATGCGATTTTACAAAGTGAAGTAGGAGATCAATATTTGGAGATGCTTGAGGAGCACGATTTAATAGGACTTGGCTTCTTATCGGCGATGGAGCGAAATGTGTTTTCTTCTAAACCGCTTGACACAGCTGATGATTTTAATGGGTTTCGCGTTCGCGTGATGGAGGCTCCCGGGTATGTGGCAGCATACGAAGCATTGGGAGCCCAGCCAACCGCGATGGCTTATTCAGAAGTGTATACAGCATTACAACAAGGCGTCGTTGATGGCGCTGATACATCTCCGGACCAATTTGTCATGGACCGTTTTGTAGAAGTAGCCGATTATTACAATATCACAAAAGTCCATTATTTACCAGCAACGCTAATTATTTCGAAAACGATCTGGGAGCAATTAAGTGAAAATCAACAGCAGGCGTTAACGGAAGCTGCGGAGGAAGCATTGGCGGAAGGAATGGATTATTATTATCAGTCGTTTGATGAATCGATTGCCGAGATGCAGGAAGCAGGAGTCACCGTCATTGAGAGTGACACCGCAGGTATGCAGGAGCAGGCTTCAGCGATCTATGATGACTTGTTAAATGGAATTCCAAATGGACAGGAGCTATATGAAGCCATTCAGGCTCAAAAAGAATAACCGCAACAATTAGAAAGGAGCAGCCTGACCGCATTTGGAGCCAGTCCAAAGATCCAGGTGCGGCAAGCTGCCACATAAGTGAAGGAGAGTGAACATATGGCTAAGCGTGCCAATATGGATGTGTTTCAAATTGGAGACAATTCTCAGTTTTCGAAAACGGTCAGCGAATATGATGTATATGGGTTTGCCGGGATTGTCGGTGATTTTTACGGGGTGCATGTCGATGAGGAATATGCAAAGAAAACCCGTTTCGGCACAAGGATTGCCCAAGGAGCGCTTTCCGTCGGATATATCGCGACGGTGATGGGGTTCATGGCTCAGCGCGTTCCGGATCCGGGCGCGGTCTCGTATCGTTATGACGTGACCTTTACCGCGCCCGTTCTGATTGGTGATACGGTAACGGCCCGGCTCGATTTAAAAGAAAAAGACGAGGAAAAAAACACGTGCATCTTTGATGCGGTCGTCACAAAACAGGATGGAACCGTCGTTCTGAAAGGAAACACGTATTTGAAAGTATTGTAGGAAAACAGGAGAGAAGAGGAGGGAGATCAATGAGAAAAGATATTCAATGCGATGTGCTTGTCATCGGCGGTGGAGCCGCAGCCGGAAAAGCGGCGATTGCCGCGCATGACGGCGGGGCTTCGGTAGCCGTTGTCATGAAGGGCGCATTTGGAACGAGCGGGGCAAGTGCCTACAAAATAGCGGAGATTCTAGGTTATAACGTTGCTGATGGGCAAGCCGACCCTGAAGACTCACCGGAAGTCCATTACGCCGATGTTATGCGGGCGGCGGCCGGAATGGCTGATCCTGAGCTGGCGAAAGTGTTGACGGATGAATCAATTGAAACGCTGCGGGATTTGGAAAGGTTAAACATTCCCTTCCATAAAAATGAAGATGGCAGTTATTTTGAAGTGTTAGGCTGCTTTGCGACGAAGCCGCGAATGCATTTAATTCCCGGGCATGCTGAACCGATCGTTCATGCGCAAAAGGAGGAGATTTACAAGCGGGGCATTCCGGTATATGAATGGACGATGTTAACGAAGTTTCTCGTCGAGAACAACCAGGTTTGCGGGGCGGTCGGTCTTAATCGCCAGGGGGAAACCGTTGTCTTTCAGGCGAAGGCGATTATTATGGGCACAGGCGGCGCCGGGCAATTATTCTCTTATAACATTAATCCGTCCGATATTACCGGCGACGGCTATTCACTTGGGTTTAAAGCGGGAGCCGAGCTGATTAACATGGAATTTATGCAGGCCGGCCCGGGGTTGATCTATCCGTGCAAAAATATGTTTAATTCATGGCTGTGGGCGTTTCATCCAGAGGTGACAAATGGCCGGGGCGAACATTTTATACGAAACTATTTGCCGGAAGGAATGACGGTTGAACGCTGTATGGATTTACGTTCAGGTCACTATCCATTTTCAAGCTATGACGGGTCGCAATGGATTGATGTCTCGATTCAGACTGAGATCAAGGAAGGCAGGGGTGGCCCGCATGGCGGGGTGATCGTTGACTTTACAAAGATTGATTTGGATAAACTGCCGCATAATGCCCGCGGCGAGGAGATTCGCAAGTCATGGAACATTACCGTAAACTGGCTGATTGAAAATCGCGATCTCGATTTGCGAACGACCCCGGTTGAGGTGGCGATATTAGGGCATGCGATCAATGGCGGTTTATTGATTGATGAACATGGAGGCACGACGATCAAAGGCCTGTATGCCGCCGGAGAAACATCGGGTGGACCGCATGGAGCCGACCGGCTGGGCGGAAATATGGTGCTGACTTGTCAGGTTTACGGGAAGCGTGCAGGACTGGCGGCGGCTGAATTCATCAAACAGGTTGAGGCACTGCCTGTGCCGGCCGAGCAGGTAACAGGAGAAACCGAGCGCCTGCAAATGCTTCTTGACAAACAAGGAACGGTGAAGCCGCATCATCTTAAAAAGCAATTGCAGGAAATCATGTGGAAGTATGTCCTCGTGACGCGCAGCGAGGAAAGCTTAACGACAGCGATTGAAAAGCTGCAGGCGCTTCGCAGGACGTTTGAAACGGATATCGTCGTCAACAATCGCAAAGAGCTGACGCACGCGATTGAAGCGGAAAACTTGCTATTAATCGGTGAAATTATTTCACGGGTGGCGCGGATGAGAAAAGAAACACGCGGCAGCCACTTCAGAGTTGATTATCAAAAGCGCGATGATGAGCAGCACTTATACCGGATCGCCACAAGGCTGGAGGGAGAGGAGATCAAGCACCGGAAAATCGCCAGTGATCCTGAGACGGTAAGGAGGTTCCCGTATGACATTGTCCACGCTTAACACGTTGCTGACCAAAAGAGAGGATGCGGTATTTACCGTCACGGTAAACCGCGCTGATAAATTGAATGCGTTTAACCCGGAGGTTTTGAGTGAGCTGAATCAGGTGCTTGACCGGATTGAGAAGGACGAGACGCTCAAGGTCGTCATCATCACCGGAGCCGGCGAAAAAGCATTTGTCGTCGGCAATGATCTCGAGCAATTGGCTAAGCTCGACCCAGTAGCAGCCTATGAGCAAATGCGCCTTGGCCAACGGACTTTTTTACGGATTCATGAATTTCCGAAGCCGGTGATCGCGATGGTTAATGGCTACGCGCTCGGAGGTGGCTTTGAGCTGGCGCTTTCCTGCGACTTGATCGTTGCATCTGAAAAAGCGACGTTCGGATTTCCGGAAATTAACTTAAATACGATGCCTGGCTGGGGAGGAACACAGCTTGCCGCCAAGAAGCTCGGCTTGAATAGGGCGAAGGAAATGATTTTAACGGGAGCATATTACCCGGCAAATGTCTGCGCGGAGTTTGGTTTTATAAACCGGATCGTGCGCCATGAACAGCTGGAGAGAGAGACGATGGCTTTAGCGGATCAGCTCGCTGAAAAAGCGCCATTTCCCTTAAAAATAGCAAAGGAGGCGATCAATAAAGGAGCAGAGCTCGGTCTTTCAGACGGCTTCCAATTTGAAGCCCACGCTTATGCTGTCAATTACAGCGCCCCGCACACGGAGGAAGGATTTGCGAAATTTCTCAACCGCACGAAATAAAATACGAGGAGGTTAGGTCATGCTGGAAAATGTCAAGGTGCTCAGCTTTACTCATTTTTTACAGGGACCGTCAGCTGTCCAGATGCTAGCTGATTTAGGAGCAGAAGTCATTAAAATTGAATCACCTAAAGGAGCGTTTGAACGTCATTGGGCCGGAGCTGAATCTTATCTTGATGACGTAAGCGTGTTTTTCTTACTCGGCAACCGCAATCAGCGGAGCTTGAGCATTGATTTGCGAACAGATGAGGGCAAAGAGATTATTTACCGCCTCGTCAAAGATGCCGATGTTGTCGTCGAAAATTTTAGACCGGGTGTCATGGAGCGACTCGGCTTCGGCTATCAGAAGCTGGCCGCGATCAATTCACGGATTGTCTACTGCTCCTGCACCGGTTACGGCTCGGATGGTCCTTATCAGCAGCGTCCGGGACAGGATTTGCTTCTTCAGGCGATGAGCGGACTGGCGAGCTTGAGCGGTAAAAAAGACGATGCGCCAGTGCCGGTCGGAACAGCTGCCGTCGATCAGCATGGGGCGGTTCTGGCTGCCTTTGGAATCGTCGCCGCACTTTATGAACGTGAAAGGACAAAGAAAGGACGGAAGGTCGAGACCAATTTATTAAACGCCGCCCTCGATTTACAAATCGAGCCATTGACCTATTATTTAAATACCGGCCCGCTTGATGAACGCAGTCCAACAGGCTTAGGCAGCCGCTTTCACCAGGCTCCTTACGGCATTTATGAAACAGCAAACAGTTGGATTGCGATTTCCCTTACCTCGATTGAAAAGCTGGCAAAGGTTTGTAACAGCGCGGATCTCGCCCAATTTTCAGATAAGGAGCAAATGAGCAGGCGCGAGGAAATCAACAAGAGCGTTTGTGCCGAAATCAAAAAGAAAACAACGGAAGAATGGTTTGATATTTTTGAAGAAAATCAGATCTGGTACGCGCCGGTTAATGATTATGAGGACGTCTTTCAGGATCCACAGGTCCGCTGGAACAAAATGATTATGGAGGTGGAGCATCCGGACGTCGGCACAGTAAAGCTATTAAGTCATCCAGTTCGCTACGATGGCGAGGCGCCGCCCGTCAAGCGCTATCCGCCGCGTTTAGGTGAGCATGCAGCAGAAATTTTACAAAGCTGCGGGTACTCGGATGAGGAGATTGCCAGCTTCAAGGAGAAAAACGTCATTACCTCGTATCACGATCAAGTGAACAAGCAGGTTCGTCCGAAATAGGGGAAGCACGGCTTTGATTGTAAACGATTTCAGAGTATGGAATGAGGAAGAAAGGTGGAGATGAGGCCGATGGCGATTCAATTAACAGAAGAGCAGCAGATGATTCGTAAAATGGTGCGCGAATTTGCGGAAGCGGAAATTGCTCCGGTTGCCGAAAAGCTGTGGGAAGGGCAAACCTTTCCGTACGACATCTGGAAAAAGGGCGGGGAGCTTGGCTTGGCCGGCTTTCCGTACCCTGAGGAAGTAGGAGGAGCCGGAGGTGACTGGCTCTCCTTTACGATTATTTTAGAGGAACTGGCCCGGGTGGATTGTGCGGTGGCGAATGCCTTTATGGCGAATTCGTCGGCCGCTAGCCTGATTAACAACTATGGTTCAAAAAAGCTGAAAGAAAGCTACTTGCCGCCGATTTTGACCGGTGAGCAAGTCGGGGCGATCGGCCTTTCCGAACCGAATGCCGGCTCCGATGCCGCCAATATTCAAACAACAGCCAGGCTTGAAGGGGACGAGTGGGTGATCAACGGTTCAAAGATTTTCATCAGTAACTCCGATAATGACATAACGGGGCCTGTCGTCGTTGCTGCTGTGACCGGGAAAAAGCCTGACGGACGGAATCAAATCTCGAACTTTGTCATCCCGAATGGGGTGGCCGGATTTACGTATGGCAGAAAGCTGAACAAAATTGGCTGGCGTGCTTCAAGCACCGGAGAATTGTTCTTTGATCAAGTGCGCATTCCGAAAGACCATTTATTAGGTGAAGAAGGAAAGGGACTGAAGCAAACATTATCCACGATCAGCACAGGGCGGATTTTAATTGGAGCAATGGCGCTTGGAATCATCCAAGGTTCGATCGATCGCAGTCTGCAATATATGCAGGAACGAAAAACGTTCGGCAAGCCGTTAACCGACTATCAATCGTTGCAATTTGCATTGGCGGACATGGCGACCAATGCCCATGCGGCACGGCTGATGCTCTATCAGGCGGCGATGCTCAAGGATGAAGGCAAGCCATTTGACCAGGAGTCATCAATGGCGAAGTTGTTCGCAACAGAAAAGGCGATGGAAGCTGCGCATCAGGCAATTCAACTCCATGGGGGTTACGGCATCATGTCTGAATATCCGGTCAGCCGAGCGTTCGGTGATGCGAAGGTGCTTGAAATTGTCGAAGGGACATCAGAAATCCAACGGCTGATTATTTCCCGACATGTTATAGCTGGAAAGTGAGGAGAGAACAGCGATGGGACATACGAGAAAACCATTTGACCAAATGGAGATTGGCACGACTCATGTTGAGATGAGAACGATTACAGAGGAGGATGTCAATACATTCGGCCGGCTTTCCGGTGATTTGAATCCGCTTCATATGGATGAAGCATTCGCTACGAAAACGATTTTTCAAAGGCGCGTCGTTCACGGGATGTTTACGGCTGCGATTATTTCGACAGCCCATACGAATTTGACTGATCCGGGCTATGTGTACGTCGGGCAGGAGCTGAACTTTAAAGCGCCTGTTTTTATCGGTGATACGATTACCGTGACGCTAACGGTCGTTGAAAAAAAGCCAAAAAAGAAGATTCTTGTGCTTGAGGCAGTTGTGACAAACCAGGATGAAAAAGTTATCGTCGAAGGACGATCCGCTCTGATGGAGCTAGATGATTTATACACGAGGCGAACGAATTCGTAAAAAGGTGGGGGCTTGAGTGAGAAACGTATGGACATTTACGAGTGCCGGGTCAATTGTCTTTGGCAACGGATCATTGCAACGGCTTCCGGGAATTGTTGAACGCTTCAAGGTGACGCGCGTAGCGGTAGTAACCGACAAGGGAATCATTCAAGCCGGTTTGCTTCAACCGCTACTAACTGTGCTTGAGCAGGCGGACATTCAACCGGCGGTTTACCAGCAGGAAACGACGGAGCCGTCTGTCGCATCCGTTTCAGCCTGTTTTACTGAGCTCAAAAAAAGCAGCCCGGAGCTGTTTATCGCTCTGGGCGGCGGTTCAAGCATCGACTTGGCGAAGATGACCTCTTTATTGCTTTCCCATGGAGGACCGCTTTCAGACTATTACGGAGAGAATCGTGTACCGGGAGCGATACGTCCAGTCATCGCCATTCCAACGACAGCCGGGACAGGCGCCGATGTTTCGCCGGTCGCGGTCGTGACAGACGATGAGACAAAGCTGAAAATCGGCATCTCCGATCAGAATTTGCGACCCGCTGTCTCGCTTCTCGATCCGGAGCTGACGCTGAAGCTGCCTCCGTATTTAACAGCATGTACGGGGATGGACGCGTTATCGCAGGCGATTGAAGCTTACTTCGCCAAGGATCATCGCTATATCGAAGCAGGAGATAACGTCATTTATCAAGGAGGAAACCCGCTTTCCGATCAGCTAGCCGAAAAAGCAATTGAATTAATTGGCCGCAATCTTCAGCTTGCTGTTCATCAGGGCAGTCATCTTGAAGCGAGAGCGAACATGATGTTAGGCAATCTTTTTTCCGCATTGGCATTTACAAACTCGGGGACATCACTGATTCACGCTCTCGCCTATCCGATCTATGAAAACAGTGAACGGCCTCATGGCGAGATTATCGCCTTGCTGCTCCCATATGTCATGCAATATAATGCTTCCGTCTGTACAGAGAAGTTTGCGCGAATTGCCGAGCTGCTTCGGGTGACTACTGGCGGGGAGACCGCCGGGCAAAAAGCTGAGCAGGCCATTTCAGCTGTTTTTCAGCTCGTCGCCGATCTCGGCTTACCGACGAAGCTGTCGGAAATCGGCATTGAGCATGACCATATTCCCGGGATTGTCGCGAAGGCGCTTCCGCTTGAACGTCTCGTCCGTTTAAATCCGCGAACAGCAGTAGCTAAAGAGGTTGAAGAAGTGTTATATCAAGCTTTATAAAAGCCGAAAAGAGAAAAGCAGAAGTTTCATTGTAAACGATTACAGTAAAGAGGAGTGGAGAAGCGAATGAACATTTACGTCGTCATGAAACAGACTCTTGATACAGAAGAAAGGATCGCGATTGATCAGCAACAAATTGTCACCGAAGGGGCGGAGCTGATCATTAATCCGTATGATGAATACGCGATTGAGGAAGCGGTGCAACTAAAAGAAGCGCACGGTGGGGACGTAACGGTTGTAACAGTGGGAGGCAGTATAGCGGAAAGCGCCTTGCGAACCGCTTTAGCCATCGGAGCTGATAAAGCTGATCTGATTGAGGTCGACGAGCAAACCGAACTCGATTCTGCGGCGACAAGCATGCTGTTCGCCGCCTATTTTCAAGACCGCGAATATGACCTGATTGTAGCCGGAAATGTCTCAATTGACAACGGATCAGGCCAGGTCGGTCCCCGTTTGGCTGAGGAATTGGCGATTCCGGCTGTGACAACGGCGACGAAGCTTACGGTCAACGAAAACAAGGCGACGGTAGAGCGCGATGTCGAAGGAGATCTGGAAATTGTTGAAGTTCCTCTCCCGGCCCTCATTACCGCCCAGCAAGGACTGAACGAGCCGCGCTACCCGTCGCTGCCAGGTATCATGAAAGCAAAGAAGAAGCCATTAACAGTCCTTGAGCCGGAGGAGCTTGAAGTAGCAGTCGAAGCGCTAAAAGCAAAAACGAAAACAATCAAGCGCTATCTTCCACCGGAGAAAAAGACCGGGGTGATGCTTGACGGAGACATTCAGCAGCAGGTTTCCGAATTAGTCTCGCGCTTAACGACTGAAAAGAACATTTTATAGGAGGAGTGGAGACAATGAGCCAAAACATGTTTGTTCTCGCTGAAATTCGTCACGGTGCATTGCGCCACGTTTCATTTGAAGCGATTGCGGCGGCAAAAAAACTGACCACAAGCGGCAAAGTAACGGCGGTGCTGCTTGGGGAAAAGGTGGAAAGATTCACAGAGCTGTTGTTTCAGTACGGGGCCGACCGTGTGATCATCGCTGAGCATCCGGACTTAGACGCTTATCGGCCAGAGGCATACAAGCAGGCGCTGCTTCAGATTATTGAAGAGGAGAGACCGGATGGATTCCTTTTTGCCCATACATCCCAGGGGAGAGACCTTGCGCCAAGAATCGCCGCAAGCTTGAAAAGCGGTCTAATCTCGGATGTTGTCAAGCTCGAGCTTGTCGATGATCGAGTCGTATTCACTAGGCCGATTTATTCTGGAAAAGCATTTGAAGAAAAGATAATCGAGGAAGGAATGATCATGGCGACGATTCGTCCGAATAACATCCAGGCGGCAGAAAGCGATCCGTCACGCAGCGGCGAAATAAAAACGGTTTATCCGGACATAAAAGATTTTCACACTACGATTAAAGATATTGTGGAAAAAACAACGAGCGGTGTCGATCTGACGGAAGCTAACATTGTTGTCGCCGGCGGGCGCGGTGTCAAAAGCAAGGACGGATTCCACCCGCTCCAAGAGCTTGCCGATGTACTTGGGGCAGCCGTCGGTGCCTCCCGCGGAGCATGCGATGCCGACTATTGCGATTATTCCTTGCAAATTGGGCAAACCGGCAAGGTCGTGACCCCTGACCTCTACATCGCTTGCGGGATTTCAGGAGCGATTCAGCATGTTGCCGGAATGTCAAACTCGAAAGTGATCGTCGCGATAAATAAAGATCCAGAAGCACCGATTTTTTCGATTGCAGATTACGGCATCGTCGGCGACCTTTTTGAAGTGCTTCCCGTTTTAACGGAAGAATGCAGAAAGGTAGTCACTAGTAAAGCGTAAAACATAGACAGGGAGTGGCTAAAAAAGACGGGAAATGCCAAAAGGAAAACAGCCCATTTGGCACCCGTACACTCTCACTAATACAAACGTCATCACGAAAAGGAGTGGGAAAGGTGGACGTTTTTCTAGTTATCACGAGAATCTTGTTTGTTATGATAACGGGCTATGCTCTTTTTTTATTTGCCTCGCTTGTCAAAACACGGTACCAATTTGTCAAGCTCGGTAAAAAGCCTGACTTCCAACAGACAATGAAAGAGCGGATTCGGGCGGTGATCGTCAATGTCTTTGGACAAAAAAAGCTGTTAAAGGATCGAAAAAGCGGGTTGATTCATCTCGTCTTTTTTTACGGATTTCTGCTCGTTCAGTTCAGTGCGCTCGATGTTATCATGAAAGGATTGAAGCCGAATGCTCATTTGCCGCTGGGAAGCTTTTATCCTTATTTCACGTTCATCCAAGAAGTGATCGTTTTCCTCATTTTACTTGCCGTGCTTTGGGCTTTTCACCGTCGATATATCGAAAAGCTAGCGCGGTTGAAGCGAGGCTGGAAATCAGGGCTTGTACTATTGTTTATAGCTGGTTTGATGTTATCGAAGCTCGGCGCCAAAGGAATGGAAAAAGTGTGGCTCGATAAGCCGTTGTCAGGCTTTGAACCGCTGGCTTCCGCGATCGCTTCTGTCGCCGCCCAATTGCCACATGCCGCTGCCGGGGCCGGCTTTTATTTTTTCTGGTGGTTGCATTTATTATTTTTACTCGTCTTTTTAGTCTATATTCCGCAGTCGAAGCATGCCCACCTGCTCGCCGCACCGTTAAACGTCTTTCTCGGGCAAACCCATCAAGTTGGCCAGCTCGTTCCGATTGATTTTGCGGACGAGACACAGGAAACGTTTGGTGTCAACAACATCGAGGACTTTAATCAGAAACAACTGCTCGATTTGTACGCCTGTGTCGAATGCGGCCGCTGTACGTCGATGTGTCCGGCAACCGGGACAGGGAAGCTGCTTTCCCCAATGGATTTAATCGTCAATATGCGCGATCATTTAACGGAAAAAGGAGCGGCCCTCACCTCGCGTTCCCCCTGGCTGCCCAGCTATGCCTTTTCTGGGACTACAGCCAATCAACTCGCGCGGCAGGCGGCCGGACAAGAGGAAGTTGCCGTCGCTTATGACGACCAGATTATCGGAAACGTTGTAACGGAGGAGGAAATTTGGGCATGTACGACCTGTCGTAACTGTGAAGATCAGTGTCCGGTTATGAATGAGCATGTTGATAAAATCATCGATCTGCGACGCTATTTGGTACTGACAGAAGGCCAATTACCTGCGGAAGCGCAACGGGCGATGACGAATATTGAGCGCCAGGGAAATCCGTGGGGATTGAATCGGAAGGAACGGGAAAAGTGGCGGCTTGACGTGGAAGAGCTGCAAATCCCGACGATGAAAGAATGCCAACAGCAAGGGCTCGAGGTTGAGTATTTATTTTACGTCGGCTCAATGGGATCATTCGATAAACGGAGCCAAAAAATCGCCCAGTCGTTTGCCCGTGTGCTGCATAAAAGCGGGGTGACGTTTGCGATTCTCGGAAACGAAGAGAAAAATTCCGGCGATACACCGCGCCGTCTCGGGAATGAATTTTTGTTCCAGGAGCTAGCGGCAGCAACAATTGAACGATTTAACGCTTATCAAGTGAAAAAAATCGTGACGATTGATCCGCACGCGTACCATACATTTACTCATGAATATCCTGATTTTGGTCTGAATGGCGTGGAAGTATTTCATCATACAGAGCTGTTAGCGGAACTGATTCGTGATGGGAGACTTGCGCCAACCTATGAAGTAAAAGAAACCGTCGTCTATCACGATTCCTGCTATTTAGGGAGATACAACGATGTTTACAGCCCGCCGCGTGAGATTTTACAAGCAATTCCCGGGCTTGAACTGGTCGAAATGAGCCGCAATCGGGAGAATGCGATGTGCTGCGGAGCCGGCGGCGGAATGATGTGGATCGAAGAAGAAACAGGAAGCCGGATCAATGTCGCCAGGACGGAGCAGGCTCTCGCCGTGGACCCTAGTATTATTAGCAGTGGCTGTCCGTATTGCTTAACGATGCTGGCCGACGGCACGAAGGCGAAAGAGGTGGAAGAAACCGTAGAGACACTAGATGTCGTGGAGCTGCTAGAGAGGTCATTATTCGGTCGAGATGGAATAAAATGAAGCAAGAGCTGCCGGTTTACAGATCAGAAGAATTCCGATATACTTCTTACTTGTGATAAAGCGTAATGGTTACGAAAGGGGAAGACCATGAAAAAGAATGGATATCGGTTTGTTCTGCTAAGCGCGCTTTTCTTTCTAATTGTAGCTTGCAGCAACAATGAAAACGAGGCGGGCGATCAGGAACAAGGAGAGGAAGAGACAGACGGCGCTACGGAGGCTCTTGAGATTTACACGACTATATTTCCGCTTGAGGATTTCGCTAATAAAATCGGGGGAGAGTATGTTCATGTCACGAATCTTGTCCCGGTTGGGGCGGACGCCCATACATTTGAGCCGACGGCAAGGGATATGATCAGCGTCGCAGAAGGAGATGCTTTCATTTATAATGGAGCGGGACTGGAGGGCTTTGCTGCAGCTCTGATTGACACGATAAACGGCGAAACCGTCGCCATTGTGGAAGCGGCAAAAAATATAGACCTAATCGATACGAGCGATACTGAACCAAGTGAAGAAGGGCACGCTCATGAGGAAGGCGAGTCCCATGCGCACGAGGAAGAGCATGCTCATGAAGGAGAAGATGCTCACGCGCACGAGGAAGAGCATGCTCATGAAGGAGAAGATGCTCACGGTCATTCTCATGATCAGGATCCGCACGTATGGCTTGATCCAATTCTTTCGATCTCAATGGCCGAAGAAATTAAGAATGCCCTGATCGAACTGATGCCAGAGCAGGAAGAGACATTTTCAAGCAATTTTGCAGAGCTGAAGGCCGAGCTCGAAGCATTGGATGCTGAATTTACGGCGATGGTTGAGCAAGCCGAAAAAGATACATTTCTTGTTTCGCACGCCGGCTACGGCTATTGGGAGCGCCGTTATGGCTTGACGCAAGTTGGCATCTCGGGTATTTCACCAACGAGTGAGCCGTCGCAACGCGAATTGCAACGGATCATTGAGTTCGCGAAGGAAAACAATCTGCAGCATGTCATGTTTGAGCAAAACATTTCCACCAAGGTGGCCGAAGTAGTCACAAATGAAGTTGGTGCCGAGCCGCTTTACCTTCACAACCTTGAAGCACTTGTCGAAGAGGATGTGCAGCAGGAGGAAGACTATTTCAGTCTAATGAGACAAAATATTGAGTCATTGCGCACCGCTCTACAGTAAGATAAATCGCAAAGAGGTCGTTGCATCGGGTATTTCCCTGCTGCAGCGGCTTTTTTTATGGATAGAAAGGGAGCACAAGTAAGGAGGCGGCGTCTGCCGCTGCAAAAAAAAAAAATCCACTTTTACGATCTTGGTCATTCTAAAAAAACAGTTGGATGAATATGGTTAAATAGTGCGCGACATAACTGAGGCCACTGAAAACCTTCCTTTTTCGTAACTCGAAGAAGAGTAATGGCTCCGCGCGTTGCGCGCCTTGCTTCGACAAACTCACTCGTAGCAAGGCTTTCAAAATCAGGCAACGGCTACGCTCATTACGAAAAAGCTGCTGAAAAAAGTGAAAATCGTCCTTTTTCAGCAGCTTCACATAACTGGAGGTGTTTAACGTGAAGGAGTTTTCGCAACGAAAGTATTACCACCCTTATGTCAGTCCATTTGATCCGTGCCCGCCGATTTTAGTGAAGTCGTATGAGACACCGCCGCAATTGTATTTAGGCTTTCAGCCATATGGCCTTCCACAGTTTTCTCCACAGGAAGCGTTACGCTATGGAACGCTATGGCCGGCGCTTTATTCTCCTTATGACAATCCTTATGAGCAAGGAAGGGAGTGAGAAGAATGGCACAGAAACAGCTTCCGGAAGAATTTTATCCATTGATGGAGGAGCTTCAGGCTGTCGATTTTGTCCTCGTTGAGCTGACATTGTACCTTGACACCCACCCGAATGATCAGGCCGCAATCCAGCAATTCAACGAGATGGCCGAATACCGGCACCATGTGAAATACCAGGTTGAGCAGTACTTAGGCCCATTGCAGCAATTTGGCAACAGCTATAGCGGCTACCCGTGGAACTGGATTGACGCGCCGTGGCCGTGGCAGTTATAAAAAAAGGGGGACCATTATGTGGATTTATGAAAAAAAGCTGCAATATCCAGTGAAAGTGAGCACATGTAATCCGATGCTTGCCAAATTTTTAATTGAGCAATACGGCGGGGCGGATGGTGAGCTTGCGGCGGCGCTTCGCTATTTGAACCAACGTTACACGATTCCTGATAAAGTCATTGGCTTGCTGACCGACATCGGTACAGAGGAGTTTGCCCATCTTGAAATGATTGCGACGATGGTCTATAAGCTGACAAAGGATGCCACACCGGAGCAGCTGAAGGCGGCCGGGCTTGGAGATCATTATGTGAATCATGGGGAAGCCCTCTTTTACCATAACGCGAGCGGAGTGCCGTGGACGGCGTCCTATATTCAGGCGAAGGGCGATCCGATTGCTGATTTATATGAAGATATTGCCGCAGAAGAGAAAGCGCGCGCCACGTATCAATGGATTATCAATCTATCCGATGATCCGGACTTAAATGATGGGTTGAAATTTTTACGTGAACGGGAAGTAGTCCATTCCCAGCGTTTCCGTGAAGCGGTGGAAATTTTAAAAGAAGAACGGGATAAAAAGACAGTCTTTTAAATGGGTGATCGCCTCAATGATAGTCATGCTCAATGCAAAAGAATTGGTTTTCTCCGTGAAACGGGTTACAATAGGAGCAAAGAGTAGTGAGGTGAAGAAGGATGGAATTTAACTTTTTAATGAATGATGTCGTAAAAGTCGCGCGTCAGGAAATGGACGCTGCCGGCTATGAGCAGCTCACGACTCCAGAGGAAGTCGATGAAGTGCTTCAACAAAAAGGGACAACGCTTGTCATGGTCAACTCAGTTTGTGGCTGTGCCGGCGGTATTGCCCGTCCGGCTGCAGCTTATATGCAAAATTATGAAACAAAGCCTGACCGTTTCGTGACGGTTTTCGCCGGGCAGGATAAAGACGCGACAGCAAGAGCGCGCGAATATTTCAAAGGCTATGCGCCATCATCGCCATCATTTGCGCTAATTAAGGACGGCGAAATCAAAACGATGGTGGAACGGTACGAAATTGAAGGCCATGAACCGATCCAGGTCGTTCAAAAGCTCGAAAAAGCATTCGACGAGTATTGCGGATAAAACGTTCAAAGCCGGGGGCGATATGTTTCGCTCCCGGCTTTTTTAAGGATAATCGAGGAAAGACGCTCATAAGAAACGCCGCTAGCGGCGTTTCTTATTTCAAATGTCTGCATTTCACTTTGCATATTCACTCTTACTATCGAAGTATGCTATAATAGCCCAGAGTTTGAAAAAGGAGTGTAGACGCATGCTATCACTATATGATCAAATCCAGGTTTATTTAAACATGGAGGAAGAGATTTCGTTTAAGGAATTCAGCGATTATTACAAGCGCGTGCTTGATGAGCTTGGCCAAAACCATGAAACATTTGATGAGGAAGACGTATGGAAGCATTTATTTGTCGTCGAAAACGTCATGTCAAATGCGGAAGGTCGCGCAAAGCAGGGCAAAGGCGCAGAAGCGAAGAAATATGCGAAAATGGCGCAGCGTTTAGAGCTATGGGCGAAGAACTTTGGCGGCCGCCTGGCTGAAGCCGGCTATACGGAAGAGAATATTAACGAACGCTTCAATAAAATGTTTGAAGAAGATGCTCCCGTCAATCAATCGTAATTCTAGTAAGAAAGCAGCAAGATGTTGACATCTGCTCTTTCTTACTTTATAATAGAAGATGTTGCTTAGCTATTGTGCGCCTATGGTGAAAGGGATATCACACGAGATTCCGGTTCTCGCGTTGTAGGTTCGAGTCCTACTAGGCGTGCCAAATGTACATATTATAAAGCCTTTTTCCTTTTTGGAAGAAAGGCTTTTTTGTATTTTCTAATAGTAATGCAAATACCGCCAGAAGGTCGGCCGTGTTTTGCAGTGGGAGAAACCGGGTAGTAGTAGAACGGTGCTGCGTTTCGGTCATCAAACCTTCCTTTTTAGAAATTGACTTTCTCTACGCAATCGCTCACAATAAGAAGTGAGTTCTACTATCATATTGAACTGGAGAGGAATAACGTGAATCCCGCCACAACAATTGATTTAAAACGATTAAAAGCCTATCGTACTGAAGCCACTCGTTTTATGATGACGTATAAGTTTGCTTTAGACGAAATGAATACGAAAATTAAAATTTTACAAGAAGAATTTCAGCTGATTCATGATTATAATCCGATTGAACATATCAGCTCGCGTTTAAAATCACCAGAAAGTATTTTAAAAAAGCTTCACCGCAAAAACTATCCCATCACTCTGGAAAGTATTAAGGACAACATTAAAGATGTTGCCGGCATCCGAATCACATGCTCGTTTCTGACAGATATTTATCAGCTGAGCGACATGATCCAGAAGCAGGGAGACATCAAAGTCCTTGAGGTGAAGGACTATTTGCGCGACCCGAAGCCAAACGGCTACCGCAGCCTCCATTTGATCATCGAGGTCCCGGTCTACATGTCCGACCGCCAAAGCAGTGTATGTGTTGAAGTCCAAATTCGGACGATCGCTATGGATTTCTGGGCGAGCCTGGAACACAAAATCTATTACAAATACAACAAAGAAATCCCAGAGCGCCTCCTCCTGGAACTGAAAAATGCCGCCGACCTCGCTGCGGTTCTTGATAAAAAAATGGAGGATTTGCATAAGGAAGTCGGGGAGCTGAAAGATCAGGACGACGCCGATGAAATTGAAAAAATGATCAACAAAAACGAAAAAATCCATCTCCCGTCAAATTTCCTGACCTCGCTGTTTAACGATTAATCTTGCCGGCAGGTGCACAAATGAACTTTAAGTCGAGACGAGACACCGTCACAACCGTTACCATTTGGCTGACCGCCAGCTTGATGATCATCCCGTTTTTCACAAGGGAACTAATTAGCTTTTTCATTCTCGCACCGATTTGCACCCTGCTGCTCTGGTGCTGGTTTCAAACAGACTACACGCTCAAGCACGACGAAATCCGGATTCGCTGCGGCCCTTTTCGCAAACGCATCCAGATCGCTGAGATTAGACGAATAGAAGCAACTAGCTCGCTTGTTACAACCTTTTCTTTAGGGCTCTCCCTGAAACGAATCATCATTCATTACGGCGCAGGCTACTCTCTCGTCGAAATCTCGCCCCAGCAGCAAGACGAATTTATCAAAGCCGTTACGGCGATCAATCCACATATCGAACTATCAGGACTGGCCGATCCGAAGCCCCGTTGACCGCCAGTCCCTCCTATACAAAAAAATAATGTTGACAACCTGAAGAATTTGCTGTATATTTATAAATGTCGCAGGGCAGACACCCTCAAAAGCAAATTACATATGCGATCTGTTAGCTCAGTTGGGAGAGCGCCACCTTGACAGGGTGGAGGTCACTGGTTCGAGCCCAGTACAGGTCATCCCGCAAAACCCTTGGTATTCAAGGGTTTTTTGTTTTGTCTGGAATTATCAGATGGGAAAAATTAGTCGATTTCACCCTCGGTGGTCAAGAATTGGTCAAGAATGTGTTTCTGGTCAATTAACTTGAGAGAAAGGCTACAGGAGAGATCTTAACAAATTACTGTTGCTAAAAGGACGTAAAACCGACAATATGAGCAGTTGGTTTTCCTGCGCTAACGATTAACGACTTGTTGAGTTTGGTATTTCGTTATCGTCCTCTTTAGAGATGCTACTTTTTGGTCAAAGCTGATTGAAATACAGCTTTAGCGAATTTCACGACCGTGCTCCGGGGCAGGAAACGTGGCAATTGAGCCATAATAAAATTATTTCGCCCAACGATTGTATGGCTACGACCCTTTTCTACAGCCTTAAATGCTGCGTTTACGACATCTATCGGTTCCATGCGCTTACTTTTCAAGCTATCTGTACCGGATACTGCATGAAATGAACTCTTCGTTTCTCCGGGGCATAATGCAACGATTTGAATGCCGCTATCTCTGTATTCAGCCCATAATGCTTCCGTGAAGGAGAGGACATAAGCTTTCGTCGCACCATATACCGCCATATACGGTGTCGGTTGAAATGCTGTCATTGAAGCGACATTGATAATTATCCCTTCCTTTCTTTCAATCATGGAGCCAATAAAATGATGAGTTAATTCAGTTAAGGATAGAACATTTAGCTGAATTTCTTGATGAATACGAGTGGACAAGATTTGATTGAAAACACCCATCGTTCCAAACCCCGCATTGTTAATAAGAATGTCGATTGTTATTCCTAAATTTTCAACTTCCTGACCTAATTTCTGTGCAGCGGTAATTGACGAAAGGTCAACTGAAAGAGGAATTGCATTGATCAAATACGTGTCCTGAAGGTTATGTGCGAGTTGTTTAAGTTTATCCTCTGACCGGGCGACCAATAGTAAGTTACATCCTTTTTTAGCGAGTTCGTTTGCGAAAACCTCCCCTATTCCGGATGATGCACCTGTTACCAAGGCCGTCTTCTTTGAATAATTCATTTGCATTACCTCCAACAATTATTTTAAATGATTAAACATTTGAACGTTTATTTCAAAAAAAGACTTTCTTCATTTTGGAGAGAAAGTCATGGATGTTCTTCAAACGCTTTAGCAGGGTCATCCGATAGGCTTTCGGCTGCATGAATGATTGCTTTAAGCTGGTCTATCACTGAGTTCTCAAGCGTTAAGCTGTAATAAACCTCCGTCTTCTCCTTCACAGAGTCTAAGATGCCTGCTTGTTTAAGTATTTTTAAATGATGAGATATGGCCGGCCTGGACAAATGAGATTGCTCCACAACTTGTGCAACGTTCATTCGTTTAGCTATCATAAACATCATTAAAATATCCTGTCTTACGGGATCCGCAAGCGCTTTGAAAATATCTGTGGACTTACGAATTTCATCTAGCAGAGCTTGCTTCTTTTCTAACAATACGCTTTGGCTTCGCTCCTTCAACCCATCACCCCTAGATCAAATGATTAAGTGTTTGATTATTTGTTTTAATATAGCAGATAGCTTTTAAAAAAGCAATGGTGGATTCTAAATAGATGATTACATTTGAAGGGGACGGCATTTGTATTTTGAAAACAAGTCTAACCAATGACGGATAAGAAAGTTTCATCTTCACTAAACCTAAAGTGAGTTGACTTGTTCTGTTTATCTGAAGGTTGATATACTTACACAAACGATGCAGAAGAGTGGAAAAGGGAAGTGAGGAGGAACTATGAAAAATAACATTCACATTATGGGAGCTTCAGGGGCAGGTACTTCAACACTGGGTTCTGCATTAGCAGAGGTTTTGCCTCATGCTTATTTTGATACCGATGATTACTATTGGGCAACTAAATTCACTAAAAAAAGGGACATTCCTGATAGAAGAAGGATGCTTGAAAAGGATTTATCGCAAAATGAAAATTGGATTCTTTCTGGTGCATTATGCGGCTGGGGAGATCATTTTAGAAGTGATTTTGACCTTGTTGTCTTCTTATGGATTCCGCAAGATATAAGACTCGAAAGGCTAAAACAGAGAGAATTTCAGCGTTATGGGAATGAAATAGTAGCTGGTGGCAGCAAACATGAACAATATAAGGCATTTTTAGAGTGGGCTGCTTTATATGACAGTGCTGGAATGGAAGTTAGAAGTAAGACGTTGCATGAAAGTTGGATGGCAAACTTGCCTTGTCCAGTTTTAAGAATTGAAGGGGATTATTCAGTGAAGGAACGAGTTAATAGTGTCCTCGAGTACTTAAGCTCTAATTCGTGTTAGTATGAGTTTGAACAGCTAAGCAAGGCTTGGTTTTTAATATGATAGTTAGAGGCCACTGAAAAAGGACGATTTCCACTTTTTCAGCAGCTTCGATATTCAAGGGTTTTTTGCTTTGTTTTTAAGGCGAGTTTAACAACAATCATACTGACAATTGGGATGGGCTGTGTGTATGACGAAGAAATCCTTAGTTAGGCAAATACACATTTCTGAAAATACAAGCTGCTAGGTAAATGACTAAAGAATACTATGAGGTAACCTTAAAGTAGAGAGGAAGTGCAGCTTTGTATCCAAGTCATGGAAATCTGTATTATCAAGCTCCTTATGGTCAGGATGCTTCTTTTTCTTCAAGTCCATTTCAAGAGAACATGACTTACAGCGGAGATGTTGATGAAAGACAATTTGGCCAATGGTTTCTTCCAATAGGATTGCCACCAGGACTGCCTGGTCTCCAACCTCCGTTTGGACCGCCGAGTCAAGGCCAAGCAGGTGGACCACCACAAACGCCACCGCCATCAACCGTTCCTGCACAGACACAACAAATAGAAGCTTTCGCAGTTGATCCGGGGGGCATTAGAAGATGTTTATTCCGGTTTACGTACGTATGGTTAAGAGGCTTTCAGCAATTTTGGTTTTATCCAATCTTTGTCGGTCGAAACTCTATTGCCGGGTGGCGTTGGAATGGATTTAGATGGGTGTATTTCGGTATAAGCTTACGACAAATTCAATCATTTACTTGCTTCTAGCAAATAGAGTTTCTCCGTTAGTACTCGTTTGAGAACGAATCGAAATTATTTTGCTGTTCAAAATTGGCTTAAAGGTAGCTTGAGAGAGCAAACTGGAGAATTCAAGCGATTTCTCGCTGATGGCATATTTTGATGCGCGAAAAAGGAATGAGTGTAGTGAACCGAAATGAAATAGACCCCTCTTAAGTCGAAAGCTTAGGAAAGTCTATTTCTTTTGTCTTTTGAGCCACGTGGCAATTGTAGCTTACGTTGTGGATTTTCTTGTGTTAAATAACATGCCGATCAGCAGTGCTGCGAACAAACCGATTAAAGCGCCGGTGTATTCATAGTTGATGTATCCGATGATAAGACCGGATGAAATCAGAGTTAGAGATAATCCCATTAAATCCCTCCTTTTGGTGAGCTTAAAATTTGGCGGATAAGGTTAAATATTCCATCGATTCAATTAAGAAATCGACCCTGCCCTCTTACTGACTTAATGAATCCGGCAGGTAAGTTTGAAAAAAGATAATCCAGATGTTTACTACCTTAGCAGGATAACGAAAGGAAAATGCTTTGTGAAGCTGCTGAAAATGAAGGTGAGTTCTTGGTGTGGAAAAGAAGTGGCGACCACTGACGAGAGGACTACAAATTCATTAAAGGATTTGATTAAGATTACCACAGTTGAGGGTGGAAGTCAAATTAAGGTATACGAATGAGTTCATATGTGGTGCAGAGTTGAAGGGGATGGAGTATGAGGTTGAACTGTAATATAGTATAAAATATAAGCAGAGGGTTATTTCCTATGGTAAATCGGGCGATGAACATGATAGTGGCAGATTATGATGAAAATGGGTAGAACTATTAAAAGAGAAGCGCAGATAATTAGGAGGCCACTGGAAGCACAAAAACCCCGCCCACATCAGCAAGGGTTAGAGTGAGTTTTCCGTTTGCGATACTCATTCATTCACTTCCACGACCTCTTTCGCGAACCAGTGAATGTAGCCGCATTCTTTACAGATTAACGTTTTTGCTGTGTCATTAAGCCACTCTACATCAAAAAAAGTCATGGCTCTTGTATTGAGTAATGTCTCATCTAATTCAAATTTGTCATGCTTGCAGTGGACACATCTTATCTCGATTTCATTTGCTTTATATTTTTGCCCGATCGCTCTTCGTTTTCTTTCTCTTTCCATTTCTTCAAACTTTTCTTCGCCTTCTTTTCGCAGCTCTTCTAAACGCTTTTTATTGTAATACACTAGTCATTCCCCTTTCTTCTCTGTATGCTATCAAGTTTGATTCGCTATTCAATGGTGAATTCCGCTGCCAAATCGTATTTGTCATAGTCTCCTGGCTGTCTGAAATCGAGTATATTTTTTATAATACGGTAATGGCCCGAATCGAGGCTGCCATAGAGCCACTCCCAATCAACTGGCCAATCGAGGACAGTTGTAGAATCTAACCTATAGCCAATAGCATCAAATCCATAATTGTCGCCAATGGAGACTGGAACTTCATACCAGCTTCCATTGATGTTCTTCTCAAGCAAAAAGTATTCACCATAGATCATCTGTTTATCGGTGCTGTTTTCAAATGTAACTGTCAAACCAGTAGAGGAGAGTGTTCCTTCCTTCGCCTTCATCGTTACCCCGTCTATGCTGTTGACGGTTTCAATCTGGCTCCGTTCCCAGTCAGCTGCCTCGCTATGATGAGCACCTCCACATCCTGACAGGAGCAGCAAGCTTAGTGCCAAACAGAATTGAGAAAAGTCAGACCTGCTCATGTTTATCGCTCCTTTTTCACCTGCTTCGTTCTCGACTCATTTTTTTCCTTATGCTGTACTTTCAACAAAGAAGCGTGCCAATCCTTCTAACGATGGAATGATTCACAGTTCGGCGGTTTTAAAGTAGTATAATCATACTGTATAAAAATGACTAAGGAGTTATTTTTTTAAATATAGTGTAGGATGGAGGAAGGATAGGCAGACAAAAAGCTGTCTCAAGAAGCATGGATGGACGCTTCTTGAGACAGCTCTACTGCTTTAATACTGTAAAAGCCTCAGCCGTTTTTTGCGCGAAGGACAGTGGTGGCTCCACAGACTGAAAGTGGACGTACAGAATAGGCGGATCGGTGAAAATCCAATGATTATGAATCGCGCTGACGACCAGATTGTTTTTGACAAGCATATGAATAAATAAAGGTAGTTCCTCCTGCAGAACGGCGACTTCCCCGAGGTTAAGGGCGTTGCCTTCATGATCAAGTGATTCAAACGTGATCCCGGCCGGAACCGCACTCCGGCTTATGCGGCCCTGGATCGTGACATGAAGATGGCGCCCGATTTCCACTGAACAAACGCCCTGTTCCATTTTAGGCTTGCCATTCACGGTGTGAGCATATTGCTGACAAAGGTTTTGCCAATAATCCACTTCATTCACCTCACTCTTATTCAACAGTATATGAATGAAGAGTGACGGTAGAACGGCTTCAAAGGCTAATTTTTATTCCCCTGTCTCAAGTCCTCCCGTAATTTTCTTATTTCTTCGGTCTGGTTCAGCACATTATTATTTAACCTGCGAATCGCGTCAAACACACAAAAAACCCCGATGAAAGTTAACAAACCAAATAAGTCCATTTCAAACATCTCCTTTATCCACTCTTCTTCTTAACAATAAAGCAGATAAAGAGAGATGTAAATGAATGTAAAGTATAAAAGGGCCCGCACCATTTGTTGGTCATTTGATTTGAGTGAAAAAGGGGGGACGCCGACTTTTCCTAAATCGGTTTTCGAAGCCGATTATTCGGTTCTTTGCTTTCATCTGAAAAGAAAGGGATTCAAGGGGCAAAGCGCCCCTGCTATTCTCCTTTGTTTGGATGTAAAGGAGGAGGTATTAACCAGCCTTTTTCTTTGCTGAGTTTTAAAGCTTTAGCTGCAAATTGTGCTTTACTTGTATGAAATTGTCCGTACATCATGGCGATATCTTCCCTGATGGATTGCCCCATTGCCTGACTGCAGGCGACTAATCCGGCCGCTGCATCCTTTGAAAGAGCAGCCCCTATTTCAGGATCGATAAATCTTGCCCCGACTGGAATATCTTCTAAGTTGGCGACAGGGCGATCCGCTTGGGCCGGTGGAGGAGCAACACCATTTGCTTTAAGTATTTCTTGCAGTTGCTGATTCTCAGTTTGCAAACCGTCAATGCCTTCTTTAATTAATTTCTTTAGATCCTCGTCACCTGCATGGTGATAAAAGGCTTGATACGCAGAAATCATTCCATTATTTCCTAATACATTTGACCATACAGTAAATACTTCTCCATAATGCAAAGGTTCATCTTGAGGATTACCGCTTAAAATACCCATAACAACACTCCTTGTTAATTTTTGAACGTTCATCATTTTTTCTCCTTTAAGAAAGGTAATACGAAAATTAGTATTTAATATGTGGGACTGGATTATTCAGGATTACTCAATAATATTTGTCAGATATTTTAGGGGAGAACCTGCTGAATTTATCTGACGACGATTTTTCACATTAATTGAGCCTAGACGGGCACCTAAAATCAGTTTGTAAATACACTGAAGTGAAAGTATTAAAAGGAGCATTCCTGTAATGAAGAAATTTGAGGATTGAACAAAAAAGAGCCCTCTTGGTATTATACGAGGTGTCCAAAGCTTCGAAGCAAAAATGGACCCTTAAATTAGTAACCAAGGAGGACTCGT
>NZ_JAMBOL010000012.1 GCF_023715605.1 Halalkalibacter oceani | reverse complement strand
CGCCCTTGATAAGCTCGAGTCAAACCATTGGCGTGTTTGTCAAGGGCGATTGCGTGGCCTTCCCACTAAATTCATGGAAAGAATCTGAACCATCTACCGACTTTTCATAGAACTTTTGACAGTACCTCATTCATATTTATTCATTTTTATTCGTATTGAACCGTATCCATTAGATCATCGATAATCGGCTCCTGATCCGTTTGCAATCCATCATACTTCCGAATGACGTTTCCTTCCGGATCAATCAGAAAGAAAGCTGTTGTATGACCAATATCACCGTCATCTAACGGCTGAACAGGTGAAGCGAACGCCGTCATCGACAGTTCGGTGATTTCTTCAACTTCATAGCCTGTGAGGAACTTCCACGTCTCCCCGTTGGCCCCGACATTTGTCGCATACGACTTCAGCAGCTCCGGCGTATCACGCTCCGGATCCACAGTAAAGGAGATATAGCCCATCTCGATTCCCTCCTCCTGCATCGCAGTCTGGAGGTTGCGCATATTCGGTGTCATCGTCGGACAAACCGATGGACAATGAGTAAAAATCAAATTTGCCAGCCAATACTGTCCCGTCAGCTGTTCTGTCCCGTAAGGCTTCCCGTCCTGATCGACAAAGTTAAATTCAGGCACGGCCAATCCGGCTTCGGCTATATCGAAGTCAGATGAACCGCCGCCACCAAGTTCATACATCCACCCACAACCGCTCAACACCACTACCAGACCCACGAACAGAAGTAATCGTTTCATCTCTCATATCCTCTCTTTGTATATCTTTATTTAAGGTTTTACAACCGGAACATCACTAATCGTCAGTTCGCCATCCTGCTGTTTTTCTTTGGAAAGCCACTGCTTAAACACATAACCGATTGTAAATCCGTACATCAGCTCCTGGGCGATTTTCATAAACACGCCGGCAAGCTGCTGGTCCATCCGCGGCTCAAGAAAGCGAAATGAGTCCGGCCCGGCAAAAACGTTAAGCGGCACCTCGGCACCAGCAGGCAGACAAAAAGCCATGACACTGGCCCAAATAGATGGATCGATGTACGTTTGATAAAGCGGCGCAGGGGCAAAAATAATTAAGGCACAGGCCGGCGTTATCAAAATACCATTCGCAAAAATATAACCGATCCGGCGCAAATCAGACAACGGAAACATATTCGGAAGCGGGGCAATCATATGCCACCACATGAGCGCCGCCGATAAAAACAGTCCGTACTCATAAAAGCTGTGCAAAATGGTGTTCTGCATCAATGTGTCGAACATAAACGGGACATGATACAAGGAAAACAACCCATTAAAGAGAAACAACGCGACGATCGGACTCCACACAAAGCGGGCAATTTGCTCGGTGGCCGGTGTTCTCCACCGTTCGATCAACGTCCGAAACATCCAGGACGGAATCCCCAATAAAAAAAGCGGGACAGCGACAAAGTAAGCAAGAACCATTTGTGCCATATGAAAGCTGATCATAATATGACCGGCAATATAAAGCGGACTGCCCCAGCCAAGATAGAGTGCGACTAAAGCCGAAACAAAATAGAAGCGCTGCTTCAGCGGTACGCGCTCACCGAGCGTAAAGGAGCGCCAACGGCTGATCAATAGAAAATAAAGAATGCCTATAGCAAACAGCGGAATGAACAATTCAGGTGTCCAAAGCGCGCGAAAACTAAACGTGTCAAACAGTATTTCCATTTCTAAAACCTCCTTTTATGGAGAATAAACAGGGAAGCCCGTCAATCTTCGCTGCTATCATACCATAGATACTGTATAAAAGTTTTGAACGAATCCTAACAATTTTATACATGCCGGCTTGCTTCTTCCATGAATGCTTTCGTTCATCCGGGGAATGTTAAAAGGGAACATGTCAAAAAGGAGCGATAATAATGAGCAAACGATCACGATCAAAACGGGCCATTCAACAGGGTAAAGACGCCGTCCAGCCCGCTAATGAAACAGAGGGCAAGCAGTCTCATCAAAACGAACGCAAAGGAGGGCCGCGTTAATGGGGAACCACCTTTACCAGGAAGCGCGTGAAGCCGTCGCCCGGGCTGAGCTTCTCGCGCTGGCCGCCGAAACCGACATCCAGCGGGAAGCGGTTCAAAAGGAATATAGTCGCGCGAAGCAGGCTCTTTCCTCCGCATTCGCTAATTCAACACCGGCTGAACAGGAGCAGCTGGCGAGCCTCCAGGAACAACTCCATCAGCTTGGAGATATTGAACAAAGCGAGTGACTGTAACGCGTGGACAAAAAATGGCAATGGCTTCACTCGCATGCTCACGGCTTAGGGGCTTGGCAAAAGTCGAAGTTGAGAAGAAAAAACATGGCAATGGCTCCGCACGTTGCTTCGAGAAGCCCACTCGTAGCAAGGCTTTCAAAATCAGGCAACGGCTACGCTCATTACGAAAAGGCTGCTGAAAAAGTGAAAATCGTACTTTTTCAGCAGCCTCTTAAATTCTACTACTCTCTCTCTTCCTTTTATGTTACGCTAACAGGAGAGCTTATTTCGGATGTTCTTTTTATAGGAGGAAAAGAGAGAATGGTAAAGGTGTATAAGGTCGAGAGTGGAGCAGGCGCTCACCTTCAGGAACGTGTGGCGGACTTACTTATGGGACAAATGGAGGCACTCGGCCCAAAGGATGCCTATTCACAACTTTTAACAACAATTGAGCTGGCATTGGCGCCCCATTCCCAGGCTCATATTTTCGTAGCGGAAAAAGAGGACACACTTGTCGGTGCCGCCTTTTTTAATGTCGGGCTGAGCATTGACAAAGGTGGCCATTATATTTGGCTGAACGATCTTTATGTCGATAAACAGCACCGCAATCAAGGGATTGCAAAGAAGCTGCTGCTTCATGTTATTTACTGGGCTGAACAACAAAAGATCAAGGGCATCGAGCTTGAAACCGGGATTAACAATGAAGCGACAAAAGCGCTCTACAACTCGCTCGGTTTTTACGACATTATTTCAAAGCGGTACGGATTTCGCTTTTAGGGGAAGCCGCCGGCAGCCTATATAAAATTGGAATAAGCGATCTGCGGGGACAAATGCCTGCGATCGCTTTTTTCTTGTCCTTCTTTTCAGCTCCCGCCCATTTCGCCGTAAACTGGGCATTTTGCTTCTTTTTTTTTCCTTTTCAACATATGATATAGCAACCTAATCAGCTAAGACATGAGGGAGTTAAAGGAGCGTGCATAAAATCATGAGAGATTCGTTTGTTGATGTGGAGTTTTCTGAGGTTTACATTGAGCTGAGCAAACAAGCCTTGCACCAATTTATCAAACGGATGATGAGTCAACATTATTCACTCTTCTGGCGCTATGATGCGAAAACCATTTATCTCATGATTGAGCTTAATGAGTCGATCCACGAACTCCCTTTTGTGCGAAATAGCGATTTCCTCACTCTTTCTGCTGATTGCCTTCACATTTATGATGATACTCTGGCCAACGCCCTCGAAAAGTTATTGCAACATGAAAAAGGCAATGGCATCGTCAAACGGGCAACAGAGGGTCCCCTCTATATTACGTCATACCAAGCCGGCGACATTGAATCTATGATTGAAATTGATGGGAGTGAAAAAGTCATGATGAACCGAAATGGATCCCTGATTCAGTACAAGGATGATGACAAGTCACTTGAACCGAAAACGTTAATTAATATGATGAACCTGGAGATTGATTATGTATTGATGGAACTGCATGAAGCGATACTCGAGTCGGATCAATGGCAAATTGATTCCCATAAGAAAAAACTGAAAAAACTGCTGTCGCGACGTGAACAGGTAGAACAGCTGCTTTAGTCGTCTTCTGGTTACTTCACTTATTTTTGCCGGATTTGCAAAAGGAGATTGTCTCAAACAAGAAGCCCGCCGTGCTCTTTTTTGAGACAGTCCCGAAGCAAAGGCTCCGTCCTCCACCTCGCACGCAGGACGGAGCCTCTGCCTTTCCTTGTTTGCCTGGCAATCAGGCCGGATAAAAAATCACCAGCGTCAGCTCGCAATCCTCTTCCTCGCTTTCGTTACAATAGTCATGCTCTTCATCCGCGACAAAGTGAATGCCATCACCCTCGTTCAGCTGATAACGCTCCCCTCTCACCTCAAGCGACAGGCTTCCTTTTTGAACAACGATATATTCCTCAACGCCGTCCCGATGTGCTTCGGCACCGTACGTCGCCCCGGGCTTCAGGCTGACTGTAAACAGCTCAAATGGCTTCCGGTCCTCTTTCGGAAAGATCGGATAAACGTTAAAATGGCCATCCTGTTCGGTAATCGGCTCCACGTCATCAGCGCGAACGATTTTCACAGACGGCTGTTGTTCCTCAAGAAAAGCCGTAAATGAAACATTTAATCCGTTCGCGATCTTCCAGAGCGTACTTACAGTCGGGTTTGATTCCCCCCTTTCAATTTGGCCAAGCATCGGTTTACTGACCTGACAATGCTGAGCCAATGTGTCGAGGCTCCATCCCCGTTGCTGACGCATGTTCTTGAGGCGCTTTCCGATCAGAAAAGATAGCTGTTCTTTATCCATAAAATTTCTCCTTGTTAAAATGTATAACATAACATACAATCATATTATATAACGTACAACGATCGATGATCTAGCTTAAATTGTAGCACGCTTTTAGGAGGATTGAACGAAAAGATGGAAAGTATCACGCTTGAAAAACAAAAAACTCCGTTTACCCAAGGGCTTCTGGCAGGATCAAGCATTGCCATCGGCTATATTCCTGCCGCCCTGACATTCGGTTTGCTCGCCAAAAGCACCGGCCTCGCTTTTTGGGAAACGCTTGCGATGAGCTTGTTTGTCTATGCAGGCGCCGCCCAATACATGGCCTTAAACCTACTGGCGATCGGGACGGGCGCTTTTGAAATCATTTTTACAACTTTTATCGTCAACATCCGCCATCTGTTAATGAGCGCCTCTGTCCGAGAACGAGTCGAGGAGGACCGGCCGCTTATTAAGGCGCTTTATTCGTTTGGCATTACAGATGAAGTGTTCGCAGTCACGACGACGCAGGAAGGAACGGTCAAAACCGGCTTTGTCATCGGTGTCTCGCTGATTGCTTACGCCAGTTGGACCGTCCATTCCGCCGTCGGCTATGTAGTCGGCGCGATTCTTCCGGCCTCGCTGCAGCAAAGCATGAGCATAGCCCTTTACGCGATGTTCATTGCCCTGCTCGTTCCTTCATTAAAAAAGCAGCGGAAAATCGTCGTTTTGGCCGCCAGCGCCGCTCTGTTCAACAGCATTTTTTCCCTCTTCCTGCCAAGCGGCTGGTCGATTATCGCCGCGACGCTGCTTTCGGCAGCCGGAATCGAGTGGGTATCCGGTAAAGGAGGGAGACAGCAATGAGCACGACGATGCTGATGATTATCGCCGGGATGGCCCTCGTCACCTATATTCCACGGATGCTCCCGCTCGTCTTTCTAAACGTCGAAAGCATTCCGCCGTGGCTGCAGGCAACCTTGCGCAATGTTCCTTACGCCGCACTAGGAGCGCTGATCTTTCCCGGTATTTTCTATATTCACGATAACATCTGGTACGGCATTATCGGCGGCGCCTCCGCTTTTGTCATCGCTTATTTAGGTGCCAATTTAATCATCGTCGTCATGAGCAGCATCGGCATTTTGATGCTATTGACGATGGTGCTATAACGCATTCCAAAGCTGTACCGTCTCACTCGCCACAAGCCCGTTGTGAGAAACTGTTGAAAAAGTTCGATTTTCACTTTTTCAGCAGTTTTTTCGTAATGAGCGTAGCCGTTGCCTGATTTTGAAAGCCTTGCTACGAGTAGGTTTCTCCAAGAAAGGCGTGCAACGTGCGGAGCCATTACTCTTCTTCGAGTTACGAAAAAGTTCGATTTTCACTTTTTCAGCAACCTCTCCATAACGGGCTTTATCAAAAACGTGACGGTTCCCCTTCCCTACATCGCTATAAAACATTCCCATAAGGCTTTAACCCGCTCGGCGAAATTCCGCCCCCCTTAAGATTTCTTTTCACCCCTATTTCTTTGCATCCTTGTTAATTTCTTTTCCCAGGGTCACCATCCCTTTCTTTCTGGCGTTGAAAAAGATACAATGAAAGAATGGAAATTTTTCTTAAGTAGGTGAGCGGGATATGGAGCAATCATTGTTTAAAGGCGAAGCAGGTGCCTTCGCGGCGATTGAGCAGGATATTATTCATACATATAAACTGATCACGTCCTCGCGCTATATAACGAATCGGCACCTGGAACAAATTTCAGCTGACGCTAAAAAACGGCTCTCCCACGTTGAGAGCGAGGATGACTGGCTCTATCTGTTAACTTATATGCGTGGCATTTATACATTAGCTGAGCGCGCCGCAACATACGAGGAATACGAACGGCGTTTTCACTATTTCTTTCAGGCGATGTCCGATGAGCTTCTCGCCGGCCGGGAGAAAATGCAGCTTACAGGGGCCTTTCGTCCTTTCCTTGAACAGCTGCTCTTTCTCGTCGTCTATCACGCGGAAGAAGCGGAAGCACCATGGCCTCCGCTGCTGTTTCAGCTGCTAAAAAACATGGAAGCATCCTATATCGAGCCGATCTTTACGTTTTTATCCGAATCCGTTGACCGCTCGCGCTGTTCGCGCCCGCTCAGCTTGGCATACAGCTATGCCGCACTCCTTGCCGGAGATGAAAAAGCGGCGCTGTCGATTTTGCGCGCGCAGCGTCATCCTTATTTAGATCAGGAATTAAGAAGCCATTTCGAGCTGTTGAAGCAGCGTTCAAAATGGCAGACGATGAAAGAATGGGTCGATGCTTTATTTCCTCATAAACATCAGGGGACATTCGGCTCACTCCAGCCTTTTATCGATGAAATGAAAACGACTCTTCCTGCTAATAAGAAAGAGTTTGATGCCGTCTGGAACCGTTGGCTCCTGTCGCCAAGCTACCAGCGCTTTCTGACATTCAGCAAGCATTACCGGGATGATGAGCTGGAAGAACTGCTTAACCGTTTGTTGCCCGAGCTGAAACGGAGACTGCATCAGGTCGAGGCGGCGAAAACATTCGAAAAGCTCCTTCTGACCACAAAGAGGTATCCGCTCGCTGCTGATTATTTTTTAAAGCATGAACGCGATCCGTTGCGGATGCGGCCGGAAAAGGTTGAGCTGCTTGAAGCGCTGCGCCGTGATGCTCCGGCCTATGCAAAGCCGGTTTATCATCAGCTCGTCATCCGTCTGATCGAAAAGAAATCACGCCTTCATTATGAACAGGCGGCCGTCCTGCTTAAAGAGTTGAAGGGCATTTACGAGCAGGACGAAACCCTTTTTCGATTTGCTGATTACTTGACGAAATTAAAGAAAATGTATCGCACGTATCGTGCGTTTATCGAGGAGTTGAAACGCATTGGCCTCTAATCTTATCGTCCATGGCGGCTGGCTTGATCAATCCTTTTTCATCTGGGGTGAGGAACCACCACGTTCCCGCTTTGATCAAGTCGTTAATTTTCAATATCCTTTTATGTATCCACCCTTTGAATTGAAGCTTACCCTTTTTCGCTATGACCAGGCTTCTTTTTTCGGGACGTTTATCGAGAGTGAAAAAGCGGTGATTGATGTTCCGCTCGATTCGCGCAGCTACAGCTCGTTAGCCGGAACGATCACTGTCTATCAGGCGCAGGAACAGATGACCCACTATTCCTTCCCGATCGAAGGGCTTATCTTTCCGGTTGAAGGCCTCGTTGCGCATTTGGCGACATTTTCAAGCTGGTATGACGACGAGGACATTGAGCTGGCGCCTGACTTAAAAAGCTGGCTCGCCATTTTTGCGGCGATTCAGACAGAAATTATCAATGGCGCATTTACACCGGCAGCATCCGGACAATGGACGCTATCCTCCTTTCCTTTTGATGAATGGTTTGAGAGCCTGCCCTTGTCAGCACGCTCGATTCGACCGAACACGTCATTTATTCAAAAAGGAGGGCATGCGCCACTATCAGTCGATTCCTTCCGGCAGCTTGTCACAGCAGTCGCTGATGAGATGATCCGCTCCTTCTTTCATGAAGAGGAAGTTCGTCACGCCTATCAGTCTTGGGTGCAAACGGTTGAGCCGAAATGGCGGACAGCGGTGGCTCACCTTACGCAAAGAGGAAAAATCGACAGTCCACTTTCCAGTGAAGTCTTTCAACAGGAAATCGGCGCTTTGCAGGCCAGGCCATTTCGTTCCGGTCTTGTTCTGAAAGAGCCCGCTACCTCTACTGGAATGTGGCAGCTCTCCCTGTGCATGGTTGACAGAAAGCATCCATCGCTTTTGGTCGACATGGAGCAGCTCCAGCTCGGGGAACATCCGTGGAGAGAAAATCCGATCGCTCAATTAAAACAGGACTTAAAAAAAGCCCAAACCCAATTGCCGCTACTCAAGGAGCTTCGATTGTCGTCCCCGGTTCTTTCGTTAACGGCCGAGCAGGCATATGAGCTGTTTACCGAGCAGGATGAACAGCTTAGCGCCAGCGGCTTTCATCTCATTGTGCCGAAATGGATGACCACGAAGAAAAAACCGAAAGTCAAGCTGGCGGTGACTCATCCACTTAACCGTGAGGCGAAAAGCGAGCCGCTGCTCGATTGGCAAAGTGTTGCTTCGTTCACTTATGAGCTGGCGATTGGCGATCAGGCAATTAGTCCGCAGGAATTCCATGAATTCGTTGACGGTCAGCGTCCCTTTCTTTACGCCAATGGAGAATGGATCGCCTGGGACCGCTCCTTAGCTGAGCAGCTGCGCACTTATTTGCAGCGGATTGAAGAGGAAGCGTCCTTTTTGGAAGCATGGCGGGATGACCAGCTGGCCGAAGAAGAAAGCGAATCGTTTGAGCTTGATATTTCTTGGGGGAATCAGCTGACATCGGCGCTGAAGGAGCTGTATTCGGCTACACCTTCTTTAATTGATCTACCGGAGCAGTTTACCGGGGAACTCCGTCCTTATCAGCACGAAGGCGTTTCATGGCTCGCTCATTTGCGACGCACCGGCTTTGGCGGCTGCCTTGCCGATGATATGGGACTTGGAAAGTCGATTCAAACGATTGTCTACATTCTTTATGTTCTTGAGGAGCAGCGCAAAGCGCAGCAGGAAGAAAAACCTTTTTTACTCATTTGCCCTACTTCTCTTCTCTATAACTGGGTTCAGGAATGTAAGCAGTTTGCTCCTACTCTCCGGCTGTTCGTCCATCACGGCAAAACGAGGCTTACAGAGGAACAATGCCGGCAGGCCGGCAGCTGGGATCTCGTGCTGACTTCCTATCAGCTGGCCGTACGCGATCATGAGCTGTTGCACGGCATTTCCTGGAATGGGCTGATTTTAGATGAAGCTCAGCACATTAAAAATGTCGATACGAAACAGCGGCGCGTCATCAAGGAGATTAAAGCGACCCATCGCATTGCGCTGACCGGCACCCCGATTGAAAACCGGCTGCGCGAACTGTGGTCACTGCTTGATGTGTTAAATCCAGGCTACCTCGGCACGTATCAGGATTTCCAGGCTTCCTTTATGCGGCCGATTGAAAAAGAGCAGGACGAGGAACAGCTCGCCAAGCTGCAAAAGCTGATCCATCCGCTTATCCTCAGACGAAAGAAATCGGACGAAGCCTTGCAGCTTGGACTGCCTGAGAAAAAAGAGCATATTCACCGCGTCCATCTTTCGGTTGAGCAAGCGGCGCTTTACCAGGCAGTCGTCGACGATATCGTCGGGAAGCTGGATGAAGTCAGCGCCCTCGAGCGACGGGCCTTAATTTTGCGCAGCTTAACGAAGCTCAAGCAAATTTGCAACCACCCGGCTCACTTTCTAAAGGAGACGACGCTCCGGGATCATCAGTCAGGAAAGTGGCAAACATTGCTCGAGCTGACCGATCAGATGGTTGAACGCCGGCAAAAGGTGCTGCTGTTTTCGCAATACAAAGAAATGGGTATGCTAATGACGGAAGCTCTTGAGGAGCGCTACAAGGAAACGGTTCCTTTTTTGCACGGCAGCTTGACGCGGGCAAAGCGTCAGCAGGCGATCGAACGTTTCCAATCAGACAATGACTGTCATTTCTTCGTTCTCTCGCTCAAGGCCGGAGGAGTCGGGTTGAACTTAACAGCCGCTACCCATGTCATTCACTATGACCGCTGGTGGAATCCGGCTGTCGAGAATCAGGCGACAGACAGAGCTTACCGGATCGGGCAAACGAAGGATGTCACCGTTCATAAGCTGATGACAGTCGGCACGCTTGAGGAACGGATTGACCGGATGCTGACACAAAAGCAGGCCTTGGCCGATCATATTCTCGCCGCAGGTGAACAGCCGATTACCGAATTGACGAACGAAGAAATCATCGATCTGATCCAATTGACTCGCTAACAGAAAGGAGGTTACTATGAAAAAGCTTGAAGAACCTTTCTTCACCTACTGGTACGGGGAATCTTCCGCCCCGGAACGTGGGAAAGCAGACCGATCCTCAGAGGAAACGAAGCAGGAAGACAATGAGTACACCCGGCTGAAAAAGAAAATCCAGCAGGAAGCAATCAAAAGATGGAAGAAGCAGGACAAAGCTAATTCGTGATAGGAGCGGCTACACGCACTCCTTTGCCGTTGCTGAAGCCGTCTCAAAAGGAAAGCCCGTCCTTTTGAGACGGTTTTTTTTATTTTTCTCCCGATAACAAATTTACTCAAATGAAACGGTGTATTACTCCACCTCAACCTTCACTTCCTGTCGAAAAACTTCGCCTTCTGGCAGCGGCTCATTGTCAACCGCTGCGACCAGCAGTTCTGCTTCCAGCGTATAGGTTCCGGTGGGAAGCTCTGCTGTGTTAATTTGCTCGCGGAAGGTCTTTTTTTCATTCGGGGAAAATTCCTCATACGTGATCGCCATCATGAAGACGCGATCATCAGAAAAGCGGTAGACCTCGTTTCTGTGCGCGTCACGCAAAATCAATTCATAGCGCTGGCCGGAGGAGAAGGCGAGAGTATGATCGCTTTCATCCTCGTTTACGACCTGCAGTTCGACTTGAATAGTCTCCCCTGCCTGATTCGTCTGAAGCTCCATAAGCCAGTTGGCAGGCATTGCCTCTTCACCTCGCTTTTCGTCTGCTGTTTCGCTTTCCTCAATGGCCCTATCTTCCCCGAGTCCGCAAGCTGTCAGCACGAGCAGCAGCATAATCAGCCATGTTTTCACCTGCTCCCCGCCTCCTTTACTCCTTGCGGAACAAACCGAAAATCCCGGCTGTTTCCACAATATTCGTAAAGGCTTGCGGATCGACTTCCTGAAGGACATGCTTCAGCTCGTATAATTCATAACGGGTAATGACAATCATCAACATTTCTTTATCATCAGCCATAAAGCCACCCTTCGCCGGAAGTCTTGTCAGGCCCCGCGTCAGCCGGTCGTGGATCGCTTTTTTAAGCTCCTCCGCTTTCGTCGTGACGATCATGGCCGTCAGCTTCACATGACGCGTATGAATCGCATCAATGACCCTTGATGTTACATATAAGGTGACAAGCGTGTAAAGGGCTTTCTCCGGATTAAATAAAAACCCCGAAGTGATGACGATGAACCCGTTGATCACAAAGAAATAAATCCCTACCGGCCGGTCGCTCACCCTTGATAAAATCAAGGCGATAATATCGACCCCGCCTGATGAAGCCCCCCATTTCAGCGTGATCCCGGCTCCGATTGCCGCGATCACCCCGCCAAAGACAGCATTTAACAGAATATCCGGCGAAAATTCATAAACCGGTAAGAGCTCGAGAAACAATGTCGTCAGTGCGACATTAATAAAGCTGTAGAGCGTAAAGCTTTTCCCGATCTTCAGCCAGCCGACAATCGCGACAGGAATATTCAGGACAAATAACAAGATCCCCGTCGAAACAGGCAGCACCGAAGCCAACAGCTGAGCAATCCCTGTAAAGCCGCTGGCAAATACGTTTGCCGGAATGAGAAAAAAGTTAAGGGACGCTGCTAAAAAGAGCGCACCGATCGTCACAATAATCAGCTTCTGAATTTCTTGCATCCATTGAATTGACTTCATTTATGACGATACCTTTCTGCCGAGAAGATGCTCTTCGCACCAGCTAACCGATTTAAGGACGGCTGTTCTCGTAACCTTATGAGGCGTATTCGCCTCGGCGGAAAAATGAAGATGATCGGGCTTGTCCTGATAGCTCGCTGCGATGGTCTCGTGCAGCTTTTCAGAAAAAAGAAACGGGATAACCTGGTCTTCCGTCCCGTGCCAGATGAACAATGGACGACCCGCCAGCTTATCAAGCTGCTGCGACAGATCAAAAGGGCGTATTTGTGAAAGCACCCGCTGCTTTAACTCTGTGTCAAGCAGTTCCCCATCCTGCTCAAGCATCGCGATCTGCGCTTTCGCATACGTCTCATAATAAGCGGTGCCCATGAAAGAAACGGCGGTCTGAATCCATGGATAGGCGGCGAGCGCGCCATACATTGTAATCGCCCCCATCGATGTTCCGATCACGCCGAGACGATTTGCATCGACGCTTCCTTCAGCCACTAAAGCGTCCTTCATCTGCTCAAGCTCCTTAATCGAGGTCAGCACAATCTCCCAAAAGGCGAGATCCCGCTCCCTTCCGAAAAGACGCCCCTCTCTTTCTCCATGATGGAGCGCGTCAGGAAGTAAGACACGAAAGCCCTTTTCAGCCAGAAGATAGGCGACATGAAGATTGTGTTCTTTCGCGCTTGTGTAGCCGTGCAAAAAGAAAACAGCCGGCGCCCCCTGGTCTTCCAATTTAGCTTTCACGACGTCGAGCACCGGAATATGTGCTATATTTCTATTGCGAATAATAACCATTCTATCCACTCCATCCTTCCAGTCTTTTTCCTTATTATAGCATTCCCATAATCGGATTACATACTTCGCCGAAATCATAAAGAGCCCGAGACAAAAGGTTCTGATTCTCCCCTTTCGTCCCGGGCTTAAGCAGCGATGGAAAACGTCATCCGGAACAAAGCCTTCCATCGCTGCGATGTGTTTTATCGCAAACATGGCTTTCGCCACAGCCTACAGCTGTTTTAGTCAACTATGACTGTTGTTGCTGCTGCTTTTCATTATAATACTGGACACTTGTCATCGCGCCTTCATTGACCATTTTATTATCGGCATAGTCATGTGGATGAGAGTGCCCAAGCTTTGTTTGTTTTTCCTGTTTTGTGTTTTCGGCCGTTCGACCGGTTAGTTTTGAATAGGTTTCAAGGGCTGCTCGTTTGGCTTTTTCTCTCGTGTCAGGATTACGCAAAAGCACTGTCGCCGCGCCTGCCGCACTCGCTACCGCCGTTGCCATTAACGTTTTTTTCATTGCCATGACCATCTCCACCTTTCCTTAGTTAGGTTACCTATTACATTCCCCTCCGCAAGGAATGGTAAACCTTTTCTTATAATTCCAGCAAAGTAGCACATCCTATACGTGTAGAAAGAAGGTGAACGATGACGATGGCCACAACGGGAGACAATAACAAAAAGAAGCAGGATTCCAATGCCCGTAATCAGCAAAAAAATGAACAGGCAGCGGAAAATGCCCGCCACGGAAAACATAGCTATTCGAAAAAAAGTGATCATCTCTGATCACTTTTTTTCCTCTTCTTCATCCTCAGGCAAAAGCTCAGCCTGCTGTTCGCCAAAGCCGCGAAGATGATGATCCCAATAGGCGATTCTTTCAATCACCTGATCCTGATCGGCAATAAACCAGATTGAGCCATTTTCGACATCATACACGATAATTTGCTTGCCATCCATTCGATCACGAACGTACTGATTGCCGTACAGCCGGTACACATCGCGAAGCTCGTCCCCTACCTGCACCCCTTTCGAAGTCGGAAACCGGTCCGATGAGACGAATAAATAGCTGACTCTATCATCCTGTATCTCGACCTGCAGCTCAGGAACTTCCTCCGTCCGTTCATATCCGTAGCGGTCCTTATACGTATAAGGAACCATCTCACCGATAAAGCCGTTCAGCTCGGCAGCCTGACCAAATCCTGTGTTCCAGTGCACATCAGGATAAAGCCCGGACACTTTTTGCCGCGAATCACCGACGACCAGCCCGGCAATTTCCATAAAAGCAGGCGTATTCACTTGCAGAATGTCATCGTTTTGATAGTAATACCCATCAAACCCAAGTCGAATCACGTCTTCGAGCCTGATCATTTCGCGGTTATTTTTCTCAACGAATGGAAGGTCACGCAAAAGGGGAACGGCTTCAAGCGGATTCATCTCCTGCTCCTCATCTTCCCCTTGCCCGCTGCGCGTTTCCTGCTGCCCGCTCCGTTTTTCACGCAGAAACTCGTTTATTTCCCGCGAAGTAAACGCCCATTCATCGTCGATAAAATGCAGATTCATTAAAATCGGACGCAATGGAACCAATAAACTGCCTGCTTCCTCTACTACCTCTCCCTGATAGCGTTGTTCTTGTCCATCTATGTAAAAATAAATCTTCTCAGCCGCCACACCCTTTGCGGCAAAGACAAGACAACAGAAAAGCATTATGATGCCGTATGTCACTTTCATCTTCATGATTGGCCCATCCTCCAGTCGTCACAACCTCTGAAAACCTATTACTAGTTTACTAGAAATAAAGCAAAAGCACACGTCCTAACTTTGACAAAATTCGTGCGTCCACAGGCGACGTAATACCTATGAACAAAGGATCAGAGAAGATTATCAGCGAGAAAGCCGTATAAGACAAGCAGGGAAGAAACGAGTTCTCCTGCTTGTCATGACATTCGGGCGGGTTTATGCCTTCCCTTACTTTTCCTTTTTCAATTCCTCCGGTGAACGGACAACCCATTCCGCGCCCGATACCGTTTCGCCTGTCCAGGCAAGCATTCCGCCAGCGTAATTTTTCACATTCGTAAAGCCTTGATTTTGCAAATAAAGAGCGACATTCTGACTTCTGTTTCCACTTCGGCAAACAAAGAGATAATCTTGATCTTTATCAAGATCAGGTGCGACAGCCGGAATCGTCTGCATAGGAATTAACGGCAGTCCTGGAATATGAGCTTCTTCATATTCATCCAGTTCGCGCACATCAATAATAATCGGACGGTCTTCCTGCTTTAACAGCTCTTTTAATTCTTCCGGTTCCACTTGAATGATCCCATCTTGTTCAAATGCCATCATTACCACTCCTCGATCTGTTTTTTCTTCCTCTTCCACGATACAAATCCGCTTCCGCGATGTCAATTCGTCGGCTTGCTGCGCAGTCTCCATAAGCGATACGTATGGGAGACAATCACCTTGCCTACAGCATAGGTCGGTACGGCGAGCAATAAACCGAGCAAGCCGGCAAAACGGCTCGCCACAAGCAATAAGAGGATGATCGTCAACGGATGGATATCAAGCTTTCTTCCCATTATTTGCGGTGAAATTAAATTGCTCTCAATTTGCTGGACAATCACGACGACGATCACGACCCATAATGCCATAAACGGCGAATCAATGAAGCCGACAACGACGCCGGGAAAGGTGCCGATCCACGGACCGACAAAAGGAATGACATTCGTAAACATCGCCACGAGAGCCAGGACGAGCGGATAGTCGAGCCCGATAATCAAGTAGCCGATATAGACGAGCACACCGACACAGAAGCTGACGATAATTTGTCCCTGGATATAGGAGCTTAGCGCCTCATCCATGTCGTGCAGCACACGGCGTCCTTCCTGCTGCTGCTTCGTCGGGAAAAATTTGAGCACCTGCTTCGGCGCTTTATCCCCCTCCTTCAGCATATAAAACAGGACAAACGGAATGATAATGAGAATGATCACGACATTGGCGATAAAGCCGATAAAGCTGGCAATATTTGAGCCGACAGTCGAAACGATCCGATTCAAGTAATCGGCAAGCTGGGACGTAATCTCCTCAAATGTGACCGTCTCTCCCGGCTGGAAACGGGCAATGTATTCATTTTCCTGTAAATTGATGAACATATCCCGGATCTCATTAATGAAGATTGGCGCGTTTCGCACTAAACTGTTAAACTGCTTCTGCAATTCCGGTCCGACAAGCAGGATTAACGCAGTCAACAACGCGATCGCACATAAATACAACGCCAAAATGGCCAGGCTGCGCGGCATCCAGCGTGACAAAAAGTTGACAAACGGCCGCAGCAGATAGAACAACACCCCCGCCAAAATAATCGGAGCAAACAATGTTTGCACGAGAACAACAATCGGTTGAAAAATCCAATCGACTAATGTTCCCAAATAGATGATTAGAAAAATAAGCGCAATTCCATAACCGATACGGAATGCTTTCGATTGTGGCATAAGCAAAATCCCTTCCTGTTGACAGTTTTTTTCATTATACCATCTTCACCCCCATCCTACCCCTTTTATGTCCAGAAGAAACCGTCTCGGTCACAAGCCCGACGTTTAAAGCGGGAAATGAAGGGTATCTACTTTATACAATCCTTATTTAGGAGGGAGAACGATGGCTAATAGAAGAAACGTTGACGTCGAAGAACGTCATGTGGAGAAAAAAGAAAACAATAGTATGGTCATGGCGACTTTTATTAAATATGCAGCCTATTTGATTATCTTTTTCGGGATTATCTGGTTTTTGATTGAGTATGTTTTTCCAATGTTTTAACCATTTCTCCCCGTCCCCCCTAGCTGGAAGGTCCCACATGTCGGACTTTCCGGCATTTATTTTGTCAATACGGAGCGGACTAGGTCTAAATTCAGGATTGAATTTCAACCTGAATGTTGTAGAATTTAACTGATAGGACTTATCCTACATACTGCCGTAAGAGGAAAGCTCACTATCCTCTGTGTGGAAAATCGTTCACACACGATGTAAAAGGGGGAAGAATAATGAAAAAGCAATGGATGGTGCTCTTTGCCAGTTTCCTACTTCTCGCGCTCGCTGCGTGTGGACAAGGAACAACATCACCAGAAGAGCCCGAGCCGGCTCCTGATAACATTGAATTAGAAGAAAATGAAGACCTATCAGGAGAAGAAACACCTGCAGATGAAGAAGAACCAGTAACAGATGAAACACCTGATCAATCCGAAACTCCAGACGGTGAAGCTCAGGACAACAGCGTCCCTGTGGAGCTCGTTTTCTCCGACGATCAGGTCATGGATATGTTTAGAGTAGAACGGCAAATCGAAGCGGCAGAAGATGAAGTTTTTGTCGCTACCCTGCAAGAATGGGTTGCCGGTCCGACCGAAGATGAGGAAGGGCTTGTATCCTTAATCCCTGACAATGTCGAAGTACAGTCCGTCGAAGAAGTTGAAGGTGTCGCTCATGTTTCTTTCTCCGCTGAACTGCTGGACGCGCAGGCCGGATCTGGCACGGAAGAAATGATTCTTCAGCAAGTGGCCATGATTATGAAGCAATTCGGCTTTAACGAAACGCAAATTTTAATCGATGGGGAAAGCCATCCGGAACTGTTTGGTCACGTTGATACAAGCGTACCAATCGTCGCCGACAGTCTTGAAGACTACGAAAAAGTCGAATAAGAAAACCTCGCAGCAGCTTTTCTTAGAAGCGGCGTACGAATAATACTTTTTTTTAGAAAGAAGAGCCCTGGTTAAAAGGTTGAACTCACCTTTTGACCAGGGCTTTACGCGGTAAGCGAAGTCTGCGCCTGCTGTATAGAAGCCCTCTATTTTTCTATCTTTTTTGACTATTCCATTTTTTTATTGTTATACTTGACGTGATGTTTATTTACAAAGGAGGATGATCTGTTTGGCACAACCTAAATATGTTCTGGATATTGACAAAATCAAGGAAATTCCAGCATCAGAACGGGCGAAGCTAAAAGAAATCACAGAAAAATTTGTTTTTCGCGTCAATGAATATTATCTCGGTTTAATTGATTGGAATAATCCGAACGATCCCATTAGAAAGTTGGTTATCCCCAACGAAGGCGAATTAGAGGAATATGGGCGTTGGGATGCTTCTGATGAAGATACGAACTACGTCGTTCCCGGCTGTCAGCACAAATATGAAACAACCGCTTTGCTCATTTGTTCAGAAGTATGTGGGGCTTATTGCCGCTACTGCTTCCGCAAGCGGCTTTTTCGCAATGATGTCAAAGAAGCGATGTCCGATGTCAAGCCCGGTCTTGACTACATTGCCAACACATCTTCGATTAACAATGTGCTCCTGACAGGGGGCGACCCATTGATTCTCGCCACAAAAAAGCTGCGGATGATTATCGAACAGCTCCGTCAGATCGAGCATGTAAAGATTATCCGCATCGGCTCAAAGCTGCCGGTTTTTAACCCGATGAGAATCTACGAGGACGAGGCCTTGCTTGACCTCATCCGGCAGTACTCCACAGCTGAAAACCGCATTTATATTATGGCCCACATCAATCACCCGGTAGAAATTACGAAAGAAGCAAAGCAAGCATTTGATGCCTTGCACGACGCTGGCGCGATTGTCGTCAATCAAACTCCCGTTTTAAAAGGGATCAATGACGACCCGGACGTGCTGGCCGAATTGCTGGACAAGCTTTCATGGGCCGGGGTGACACCTTATTACTTCTTTATCAACCGCCCTGTCGCCGGCAATAACGATTTTGTTCTCACCTTGAAAGAGGCTTACCAGATTGTCGAAGCGGCCAAAGCGAAAACGTCCGGTTTAGGCAAACGCGTCCGCCTGTCGATGAGTCACACCTCCGGTAAAATTGAGATTTTGGCGATTGAAGATGGCAAGGCTTATTTAAAATATCATCAGTCACGTGACAATAACTATGGGAAGTTTATGGTTCTCGACTGCCCGGATGAGGCAGCCTGGTTCGATGATTTGCCAGGCAATGAACAATACTGGAGTCCACCAAAGAAAAAAACAGATCAAGTCATCTCTGTCAACGAGCTGCCCGAGATGCCGCAAAAGCGTAAAAAGAAGCGCAGTTCCGCGGCTATTTCTTAACAATTCCATGAATTGCGCTGCCATGTTAATAACCTTTTTCTTCATGATTCACTCTAGGAAGACAACGTTCGACATGATACACTAAAAAAAAACGCGTAGCGGCTTTTCTTTAGAAGTGGAGTGAAGAACGGTTGAAATGGATGACACTTTTTGGCATGCTCTGTTTTCTTTGTGCCTGTCAAACTACGGAATCCGCAGTGGATTTACAGATCGAAAATCAAAATAGCCATTTGGATGTCGAATTTGAAACGATTGAAACCGGGGACTGGGACGGGCAGCAAGGATTCTTTATCACGATCAGTGTGACTTCCGTAATGGAACAGTATCAGGCTGATGAATTTTCTTATGCCCTTGATTCGCTGTTGACAGATGAAAACGGCGCAACATATGAAGCACTCCATAGCGAAACCCTTCCACTGGAAAACGAAACAGAACAGGTCAAGGTGCGCCAATTTTACACACCGGAGCTGCCGGATGATCTTAGCCATCTCGATATTACAGTATTTGCCAAGCCTCTTTACTATAAAAGAGAGCTTGTTATTCCCGAAATGACAGATGGCACAACAAACCGGTTTGTCAATGATCTTCTCATCAACAAGGCCGAAACGGATGGCAGGCGTCTCATGATTGAAATTAGCGATATTCAGCCGATCAGCGGACTGAGCCTGTCGTTAATTCAGGATAACGAAGAAATCTATCCGGTCTTCTCGACGACGAATTATCTTGAAGATACCAATCAGCTTATCGCAAGCTATGACTTCGCCACCCCACTGCCGGACTTATTCACCTTAAAACTCACCCGCTTGCACCTCGAGGAACAAATTTGGAAGCTGCCGCTGACGATTCCAGTGGGATAGCGCCACTCAGAGGCTTATTACCTTTTGTCACAGCCTTTAAGCAATGAACGGAACCGCCACGATCTTTTAAAGCCCGTTGTGAGAAACCCACTCACAACGGGCTTGTGGCGTGTGAAGCCATTGCCAGTAGGTCCAAAGCTGGTTTTGTCTCAAGCTCTTTTTGGTTTAGCAACCTCGCTACCGGGATTGGACACGCTTTCCGCAGACGGCGATGCTTGTTTTTGCTGCATGAATCTGAAAAACCTACATAGATGAAAATACCGCATCTATAGAGGGTAAGCCCTTTCATATCCCTAATAAAATCAGATCTAATGATTTAATAAATTTCCATATAACTCATATTTTAAGCTATATTTGGTTGTTTTTCCAATTAAGGAATGCTATGCTCCATAAAGGAGTGAGAGCTCGTAATGGGTAAGAAATTTTTTGTGTGTATTTTCATCTTTTTATGTTTCTTTGGCATTTATCAGGTTTTGGGAGCAACAGAGGAAGTAAACAATGACTTAAGAAAAGACATGATTGAGTATATGGAGGTGTTAAAAAATAATAAAGATACTTTAGATGATTTCAGCCTGGAAACTCTTGAAGCATACGAATCATTAAGTACGAAAGAAAAAAATGAGTTCTTAGATTCAATCGCTGATCCAAAAGCGACTGAGGCTTTATTATTTGGTGATGAGGAAGAACGTAAGAAATATCGTATCGAAGTTGAGGAAAAAATTAGTTTCGACCTAGATGAATCTACTATTCTACCGTTTAGTGATATGACAGAAACTAGAACCACCGTTATGGTAAGGGCTGGGGTGCCTGTAACACATTTAGAAATAACTTTAAGTTACAATTACAGCAACGGGAGGGTTAACCACACTAATTGGGTCGAAGGTTCCCAAACTAATAATGATATTACAACGTCATATGAACTTTACAACAATGAAGATTATATAAGAAACGGTTACGCTTATGGTAGCTTATATTACAATGTTTATACAACACAGTTCCCTACAATAAGCGCAGCTCATAGACAGCAAATTCGCATTGACACATCAAATAACTCTTATCTTTCATGGATAAGATTATAATAGCAAAGAAGAGAATAGAGTGAGAATCCGAATTATCTTCAGCTAATGGCGGAAAAGGTTAGGCTCGAGGTAATTTTACAGGAACAGCCCCCCAGATGACGTCTTCCTTTGCGTTAATAAGTCTTAAGTAAGGAGGGGGTAGACTTGCTTAGAAAAATCATCGTCAATTTGTTTTGTTTCGCAATTATTCTCTATATCGCCTCTGGAATCCTGAATACCTTTGCAGGCAGACCGGACATTGAGCTACAGGTTAAGGATGACGCTTTTGTGATCTCATCCTCAAAACAAGGAGGCCAATGGGCAATTGATGACATTACCACGCTCGATATTAGGAATCAATTACCAAATTCCATTTCGAAGATTGAGGGCACATCAATTTGGAATTCTCGTATCGGGCAGGATCAAGTTTCAACAATAGATGGCAAAGAGGATTACCATGTCATATTTTTCTTGTCCGAAGACAGCTCGCCATTTATCACGATCGAACTGACGAGCCAAACGTTGATTTTTCTAAATCAGGATTCGGAGGCAGAGACGTTAGAATGGTACAATGAACTGCGCAAAGCAATGAACGATACAGCTTCATAACCAGGCCAGGGGAAAAGCTTGATTTCACCTTTCCCCCTGGCTCTTTATTCTTAGTTACGGCTTGACGACAGCCCGCTTCGTCAGCATTCGCATCACGCTGATCAGCCCAAATGATAAAAGCAGGCTGATGATCATGCCGACGGCTGGAGAAATGTCGGTTACCGGCAGAAAATCAAACTGCTGCTGTCCGACCCTGCCCCATACAAAGTCAAAAATCGAAATAATGACAATCCCGATCGCGATAAAAACGAGACCGATGAGCCAATGAAACAGATAAAAGCCCGCGCTGATCAGCCAGCCGACGAAATAAAAGACGATCAGCTGGAAGAAAGCCATCACAAACGTCATCCCGAGGCTTTCTTCGCTTAGTCCCCAGCCGAAGAATATTCGCTCTGCTCCATGAAGAAGGCCGGTGACAATCACGAGAAAGACACTTAACAGCACAGCCGCAGCGGCCACCCCGCTAAAATAATCACGCCGCGTGACCCCGTTTGAGACAAAATAGGTTAGCAATCCACCCATTGATAAGATTCCGAGCACGAGCATATAAATCCGATTTGCCTGCATCGCGCCCTGTAAAAGCGACCACTCCCATTCCCCAGTCGGATTCGCCGCGAATACCGCGACGCCAATGATCGCAAGGATGCAAAAGGCAAGATACCAGACCGTCCACGTCAAATACATGGAAAAAATGCCACGCATCACTTTTTTCGCTTTCTGATTCATTCCTCTTCCTCTCCTTCCGTCAAGTGAATAAACAGCTCCTGTAAGGCAATTGGTCCGATTTCCAAGCCATTTTGGATCGCCTGCTTCCGCTCTTCTGTTGTAAGCTTTTCATAAATCATCGCTGATTTTGTCCCGCCAAGGCTTTGCTGCTTCAGCACGTTCCGGCCGGCGATGAACGTTTCCACAACCTCTTTCGCCCCTGTTACCGTCGCTCCTTGCTCCAGCAATTCATCCGTTTTTTCATGAAGCAGCAGCGAGCCGTCCTTTATTACGAGCACTTCCTCAAACAGCGAATCCATTTCGGAAATTAAATGCGTCGACAAAATGATCGTCCGCGGGTGCTCCATATAATCCCGCAGCACTTCTTCATAAAAGCGCTCACGAGCAGGGGCATCGAGACCTAAATAAGCTTCATCAAAAATCGTAATCGGGCAACGGCTTGCCAAACCAATTGTAATGCCGAGCGCCGCCTGCATCCCGCGCGATAGTTTGTCGACTCGCTGCGTGAGCGGCAGTTTAAACCGTTGCGCCAGATGCTCGGCATACTGCTGATCGAACAGCGGCCTCAGCTTGGCAACATCCTTCAGCCATTTGGCGACCGTATCCGTTTCATATTCACGCTTTTCTTCACGGACAAAAACCACACTTTCCATAATGCCGGCATTTTCATACGCGTCGACTCCATCGACCATCATTCGTCCGGAAGTCGGCTTTTGAAAGGCGGCGAGCAGCGACAATAAAGAGGTTTTCCCAGCTCCATTACGTCCTAACAGCCCGTATATTTTTCCACCTTCCAGCTCAAAGGAAATATCGTTCAAAACGGTTTTCTTTCCAAACTGAAGCGTCACATGCTCTGCTTGAATCCTTTTCGTCATCACTATTCATCCCCTTCTTCAACGGATTGAATCATCGCCTGAACCTCTGCGATGGAAATGCCAAGCTTTCTTGCTTCCTGAACCGTTCTCCATACATATTCGTCTTTAAATCTTTGTCGGCGTTCCTCCAGCAGCTTGCTTCGCGCTCCTTTTGCAACAAACATCCCAATCCCTCTTTTCTTGTATAAAATTCCTTCATCGACGAGCTGATTAATCCCTTTTAAGACGGTCGCCGGATTGATTTGATAATGAGCGACTAACTGATTCGTAGATGGCGCTTTTTCTTCTTCCTGAAGCTGACCAGCTACTATCTCCTCTTCAATCATTTCCCGGATTTGCTGAAAAATCGGCCGATTCTCATCTAAGGATGACCGCACATTGGTTCACCACCTTTACGTTACATGGTTAGTTAGTTATGTAATTAACCATATAACAGTTACACCTTTACTGTCAATAGGAGAAAGAAAAAATAGGTGAACGTCATTAGGATTGTTCCTCATTTTTTGGTAAACTAGTGAGAAGTAAAGTTCGTTTAAGAGAATAGAGGGATTGTCAAAATGAAAACCGTCGTCACGACGTTGAATGCGAAATACATCCATACATGCTTAGCCCTGCGTTGTTTAAAGGCATACGCCGAACCGGATTTCCCGGTCGAAATCGTAGAGTATACGATCAAGGACCCGACTTTGTCGATTGTGGCCGACCTCTATGAGCGTAAGCCGGACGTGATTGGGTTCAGCTGTTATATTTGGAATATCGAAGAAACGATCAAAGTCATTAATCAGCTGAAAAAAGTGCTGCCGAAAACAAAAATCGTGTTGGGCGGTCCCGAGGTTTCCTACGATTCGAGAGAATGGATGGACACATTGCCCGCCGTCGATTTTATCGTCATCGGCGAAGGGGAAGAGACATTTAAGCAGTTTTTAGAGGAGCTGTCGACAACAGAAAAATATCACCTCGTTTTCGGACTTGCCTACCGCAAGCAGGATGAAGTGATCATCACCGCTCCGCGTCCTAAGTTAAAGCTCGGCGATCTCCCGTCTCCTTATCGCTTTACCGAGGATTTGCCTGCTCTCGGCCAGCGTGTCACTTACTTTGAAACGAGTCGCGGCTGTCCGTACAGCTGCCAATTTTGTCTATCCTCGATCGAAGTCGGTGTTCGTTATTTTAATATCGAACAGGTCAAGGCTGATCTTCTTTTTTTAATTGAAAACGGAGCGAAATTAATTAAATTCGTTGACCGGACATTTAACATTAAACGCGATTATGCCTTGGAGATATTCCGCTTTCTGATTGACAACCATCAGGACTGCGTCTTTCAATTTGAAATTACCGCTGACATTATGCGGCCGGAAGTATTGGCGTTTTTAAATGAGCATGCGCCGAAGGGCATTTTCCGCTTTGAAATCGGAGTGCAGTCGACGAATGACGCGACGAACGAGCTCGTCCAGCGCCGGCAAAACTTTGAAAAGCTGACACGGACAGTGAAAATGGTCAAGAACGGCGGTAAAATTGACCAGCATCTCGATTTAATCGCCGGTTTACCGGAGGAGGATTATAGCAGCTTTAGACGGACGTTTAATGATGTCTTCGCCTTACGTCCTGAGGAATTGCAATTAGGGTTCCTGAAAATGCTGCGCGGGACAGGTTTGAGGCTGAGGGCAAAGGATCATGATTATCTTTACATGGACAATGCCCCTTATGAAATTCTCGGCAATAATGTGCTGAGCTTTGACGAAATTGTCCGGATTAAGCGGGTCGAGGACGTCCTTGAAAAGTATTGGAACGATCATCGGATGGATCGGACAATCGAATACTTAGTTGAAAAGGAATTCGATTCCCCGTTCGATTTTTTCCAGGCATTCGGCGATTACTGGGACAAGCAAGGGTGGTCACGGATCGGTCATCAGCTTGAGGATTTATTTCGCCGGCTTGATCAATTTCTGTCAACGATCACGACAAAAACTCCGCCCGCTGTCATTCGCGCGCTGATGATGGTCGACTTTTTTGAAAACCATAAACATAAGCCGCGTAAAACATGGTGGACGTTCTCCCTCTCAAAGGAGGAGCAGGGGCGTTATATCAAGCTGCTCGCCACAGAGCCGACGCTCGTCTCCGATTCCTTCGCCGCTTTGCAGCTGAGCGAAAAGGAGCTGCACAAGCATACGATGATCGAACGGATTCCATTTTCACTTCCGGCGAAAAAAGATGGCGGATATCGTGAGCAGGAAAGCCTGCTTCTCGCCTACTTTGATCCGAAAGGGATGAAAGCAAACGTCTATACCGTACCGTTTGAAACTCTTTTAGCGGGTACGGAGAGTCGATACAAAGAGGGATAGTCACAATTTCAGAGAGGCTGGGCAAAAGGTTATTTCCCCTTGTGCCTAGCCTCTTTCTTACGATTCATTTGAAGGAGAGAACAAATATTTTGCCTCATGAAGGGATATCCCGCTCCTGAAACCGACTTCGCTACGTTAGTTCTTTGGTCGACAGTCAGGTAAAACAATAGTTATGCCCAGCCCAATGTTAGGATGTTTCATCTTCAAACAATTCGTTACGGCTGATTTATATAGATTTCATGTAGACTTAAGGCGGCTTTTGTCGGGCTGAGCTTGCCGTTCAGCACTTTTTCCTTCAGCTCTGGAAGCTCGCTTTTAACCCGCTCATTGTCGTAAAAGCCGGCAAGCAGCTGTTCCTCGATTAGCGAACGGAGCCAGCTGTCGGCCTGCTCCTGCCGCCGCTGCTCCAGCAGATTCGTTGTCTTCATATGCTGATGGAACTGCTGAATCAGCTGCCAGCATTCGGTGATCCCGCTTTCTTCAAGCGCCGAAATCGTCTTAACCTTCGGCTCCCAGCCTTCCGTTACAGCGGGAAGCAGGTGTAGAATCCGTTCCAGCTCAACGCGGGCCTGTTCGGCGAGCGGCTTGTTTTTGCCGTCCGCCTTATTAATGAGCAGAATATCAACCATTTCCATTATGCCTTTTTTCATCCCTTGCAGTTCATCCCCTGCTCCCGTCAGTATCAGCACGACAAAGCAGTCGACCATTGAGCGGACGGTAATTTCACTTTGACCGACACCAACCGTCTCGACAATAATCACATCATAGCCCGCCGCTTCACAGAGCATCAGCGATTCCCGCGTTTTCCGGGCGACCCCGCCCAATGTTCCTCCCGTTGGAGAAGGACGAATATACGCCCCTGGATGCTTGGAAAGCCGCTCCATCCTCGTCTTATCACCAAGAATACTGCCACGCGAGAGCGAGCTCGTCGGATCAATCGCCAGCACCGCCACCCGATGTCCACGCTCGCAAAGCATCGTGCCGAGCGCTTCAATGAACGTACTTTTCCCCGCTCCGGGCACGCCGGAAACGCCAATTCGTATCGACTGGCCGGTATAAGGCATGATTGCAGTCAAAACGTCCTGTGCCAGCTGTAGGTGCTTCGCGGCATTGCTTTCAACGAGGGTGATCGCCCGGGCCAGCATCGCCCGGTTATTCGCTCTGACACCCTGAACATAGTCCTCCAGCCTCAATTCCTTCCGCTTCGGTAAAGGTTTCTCCATCTCAGGCTCCTCCTTTCTGGCAGAGACTTATGCAAGCAGGTAAAGATATCGTGCTGTTTTAAGACGATGATTCATAGCCAAGGCGACGATTTAATTCCTCGATAATCTTCTGTGCCGCTACCGGTATCACCGTGCCCGGACCAAAAATCGCCGCTGCCCCCTTCTCCCGTAAAAACGGGTAGTCTTGTGGCGGAATGACGCCCCCGATAATCACTAGGATGTCTTCACGCCCAAGCCGCTTTAATTCTTCGATCACCTGTGGCAAAAGCGTGTTATGGCCTGCCGCCAGAGAGCTCATCCCTAAAATGTGAACATCATTTTCAACAGCCTGTAAAGCGGCTTCCTCCGGCGTCTGGAAAAGCGGGCCAATATCAACATCAAAGCCCATATCGGCAAAGGCGGTAGAAATCACCTTCGCGCCGCGGTCATGACCATCCTGGCCCATCTTCGCGATCATAATCCGCGGCCGTCTTCCTTCATGCTCCGTAAACCGGTCCGTCATCTCGCGAATCGTTTTCATTTCTTCCTTCTCCCCGTATTCTGAACGGTAGACGCCGCTGATCGAGCGGATTACCGCTTTATGTCGTCCAACTGCCTTTTCATATGCGAGTGAGATTTCTCCGAGGCTCGCCCTTGCCCGGGCCGCCTCTACTGCAAGCGCAAGCAGATTGCCTTTGCCCGACCGGGCCGAAGCGGTAATCGCCTCAAGACGCTGCTGCACGTCCTCCTCATTGCGGTTCTTTCTGAGCACGTCCAGCCGCTTCATTTGCGCCGTCCGAACAGCAGTGTTATCAATATTCAAAATCTCCAGCGGTTCCTCTTCTTTCGGTCGGTAACGATTGACACCGATGATCACTTCTTTGCCGGAGTCAATATGCGCCTGCCGTCTCGCCGCCGCTTCTTCGATCCGCATTTTCGGCAACCCGGTCTCAATCGCCTTTGCCATGCCCCCAAGCTGCTCCACCTCTTCAATATGGGTCCACGCTTTTTCCAGCAGCTCGGCGGTCAGCGCCTCGACATAATATGAACCGCCCCACGGGTCAAGCACATTCGTAATCCCTGTTTCCTCCTGCAAATAAAGCTGCGTGTTGCGGGCAATTCTGGCCGAGAAGTCGGTCGGCAGCGCAATCGCTTCATCGAGCGCATTCGTATGAAGCGATTGCGTATGACCGAGAGCGGCGGCCATCGCTTCAATGCAAGTGCGGACGACATTGTTAAACGGATCCTGTTCGGTTAAGCTCCAGCCTGATGTTTGCGAATGCGTCCGGAGTGCGAGCGACTTATCATTTTTCGGCTGAAACGACTTCATCAGCTTCGCCCAGATCAAGCGCGCCGCCCGCATTTTCGCCACTTCCATAAAATAATTCATTCCGATCGCCCAGAAAAAGGAGAGCCGCGGCGCGAAGGAATCAATATCCATCCCGGCTTTGATCCCGGTACGCACATATTCGAGGCCGTCAGCAAGCGTATAGGCCAGTTCAATATCCGCCGTCGCCCCCGCCTCCTGCATATGATAGCCGGAGATGCTGATGCTGTTGAACTTCGGCATATGGACGGACGTATATTCAAAAATATCGGCAATGATTTTCATTGAAGCTTCCGGCGGGTAAATATAGGTGTTGCGCACCATGTATTCCTTTAATATGTCATTTTGAATCGTTCCTGACAGCTTCGAGAGCGGGACGCCCTGCTCCTCCGCCGCGACAATATAAAAGGCCATAATCGGCAACACCGCACCGTTCATCGTCATCGAGACCGACATTTGATCAAGCGGGATGCCATCAAACAACAGCTTCATATCGAGAACGGAATCGACAGCCACGCCTGCTTTCCCGACATCACCGACAACACGCGGATGGTCGGAATCATAGCCACGGTGCGTCGCCAAATCAAAGGCGATTGACAGCCCTTTCTGGCCCGCGGCCAAATTGCGGCGGTAAAAGGCGTTGCTTTCCTCGGCTGTGGAAAAGCCGGCATACTGTCTGATCGTCCATGGACGCGCCTTGTACATCGCCGGATACGGTCCGCGGAAAAACGGGGCGATTCCCGCGACATAGTCCAAATAAGGGAGGCCGGCCGTATCATCCTTTTGATAAAACGATTTGATCGGAATCTGCTCCATCGTTTGAAAACTCGTCTTTGCTTCAACCTTTTTCATCCGTCCTGGTGACGGGAAGGACATTTGCTGGAAGTTCGGTTTCCTACTCATCGTCTCCTCCTTTCAGCCAATCCTGCAAGGCATACAAAAAAGTATAAGCATTCGTCCGGCGATCGATCATTCCGTCGAGTCCAGCCTGCTTTAATTTGTCCGTCAAAGACTGATCAGGCCGGCCCGCTATGAAATATTTTTTAGCCGCTGCCTGACTGCGCCAATTTTCAATCAGACCGGGCGCCGTTTTTTCATAAGCCTCATCGTGGCCGCACAGGACGATCATTTGACATTGCGCGAAAAAATCGTCTTGTTCCGGAGCATGAAGTGGCGTCTGACGGACATCAAAGCCCCCGCATTGGAAGAAGCCGGCGATAAAATCAGCTCGCGTCTTATAATCAGCGAGCGCTCCCAGTCCGACAATGAGCACGGCCGGCATTGCGCCCTGTTTGGCGGCAAGCCTCCTGCTGCGGTGACGCAGCTTTTCATAAGGCTCGGCAAGCCGGCGTTGCGGAATCGGGGTAACGATCGCACCGCTTCCTACCTGCTGCTTCAAGCATTGCTGCAGCGTCGAGAACGGTATGCCTTCTTCAAGCAATTGCTCCATCTCTGCCAGCGTTTGCGGCGGGGTGATCCTTGTCTTTGTCTCGGCAAGCTTCTGCTGAACCCGGGCCGCGTACTCATCACCTGACTCTTCCTGTCGCGGCGTGACGGAATCTTCCTTCTCCATCAGGTTGATGTATTGATTATTGCCGACAATCACCTGCTTACGCGTTTCCACCTGCTGAACCCGTTTTTTCCACATTGCTTCAATCTCATCCTGGATCACGCCACGCTGTAACGCTTCGACAATCCCGCCGGCTTCATCAATCTCCAGAAAGCGCTTCCATATTTTTTTAGCGAGCTCCTCTGTCACATGCTCGACATACCATGAGCCACCGCTCGGATCAATTGTTTGCCCAATATGCGCCTCTTCTCGCAAAATAAGCGACGTATTTCGCGCGATCCTTCTTGAAAATGAGGTCGTCTGCTGTAGTGCTTCATCAAATGGACTGACCTCGATGCTGTCAACCCCGGCCACCGCTGCCGCAAACGCTTCGCTCGTCGCCCGTAACAGATTGACATGACGATCCTCGGCTGTTTTCGTAAAAAGCGATGTCCGCGCGTGAATGATCATTTTCTGCGCTTCTTCCCCGGCGCCAAACTCGGCCATGATCGCTGCCCATAACGTCCGGGCGGCCCGGAGCTTGGCGATCTCCGTAAAGTAGTCACTGCCGACAGAAAAGGAAAAGGCAATCGCGCTTCCCGCCTCATCGGCTGTCAGCCCGCTGTCGATCAACGCCGCGACATACTCTGCCCCTGTCGCCAATGCGCAGGCTACCTCCATCGCCGCGCTGGCGCCTCCGTTATGGTAATGATGAGCCTGAACCAATACGGTGCGCAAGCCGGGAGCATCATTGCTCGCCCATCGGACCGCCAAAGCCATTTGCTTATAGGCTTCTGCTAAGGAACAGGTCAGCCTGCCATATTTCGCCAGCACGTGCAGCGGATCGGCTCCGACCACACCAAACAGCGGCTTCCCTTCCTTCGATGACACCAGCGCCAAAGCAGCGAGAAACGGAGTCGCGATTTCTCCGGCATCAAGGTAAAGCGGGTAGCGGCTTGGTTCAATCGCGGAAAACAACTCGCGCATATCGTCAAGATCAAATATTGGCACTCCGCCAACCTGCTCTGTTTCAAGCCCGGCGATGTTGCCGCGCTTCACCTCCTCGGCAACCGCAATATGCAGCACCTCCTGCCCGGCAGCGAGCGCTTGGTGAAGCTCTTCATTCAATTGCTTCGGAGTTGCGGCTGAAAGCGCTTGGCTAATCAGCCAGGAGGAATGCTTCGACCGGGTTCCTCTCGTGAACGGAAATTGCCCCGGCAGCTGATCCTGCAAAAGGAGCTGCTGGACATCCTTTCTTTGATACATCGGTTTAAGAACAATGCCGTCGGGCAACGTCGTCAGCAATGTCTCAAACGATTTTCCTTTCAATGATTTTTCCGTCACTTGTTGCCACTCTTCATAGGATGGGGTCGGGAATTCACTAAATTGAGATAATACGTCGTTTTTTTCCATAGTCATGGCAGCCTCTTTAGGCCCCTTCACTCCCTTCATTTGCACTTTTATTTTTTAAAAGACACAACAGTAAGTGAAATCGCTTTCTTAAAGAGGGATATTTCCATGCTTTTTATCAGGAAGCTTCTTCTTCTTATGACGCAGCATTTCTAATGATTGAACAAGAACTTTCCGCGTATCGCGCGGATCAATGACATCATCGACCATCCCGTGCGCCGCGGCGATATACGGATTGGCAAATCGCTCGCGATATTCGGCAATCTTCGCCTTTCTCATCGCTTCCGGATCAGCGCTCTCGCGGATTTCCTTCGCATAAATGATCGTCGCCGCTCCCTCCGGCCCCATGACGGCAAGCTCGGCATTCGGCCAGGCAAAGACGAGGTCGGCGCCGATCGCCTTGCTGTTTAACGCGACATAGGCTCCTCCGAAGGCTTTGCGCAGAATGACGGTAATCTTCGGCACCGTCGCTTCGGAATACGCATACAAAATTTTCGCCCCATGTCTGATGATGCCGCCATGCTCCTGCTTCACACCCGGAATAAAGCCGCTGACATCCTCAAACGTAATAAGCGGAATATGGAAGCAATCGCAAAAGCGGATAAAGCGGGCGCCCTTGTCGGATGAATCAATATCGAGACCGCCGGCCATGTTTTTCGGATTATTGGCGACAAGACCAACCGTTTCTCCGGCAATCCGGCCAAAGCCGACGACGAGATTTTTTGCAAAACGGGCCTGAACCTCCATGAAATCACCGTCATCGACTATCGCAGTGAGCACCTGGCGGACATCATAAACCTTCGTGCCATCGACCGGAACGATATCGACCAGCTCCTGCACGCGCTCTCCAGTCTCTCTGTTCGCCGCGGACGGCTTGCGAATCGCCTTCTCTTCATAGCTGGAAGGAAGAAATTCCACCAATCGTCTAACGTCAGCCAGCACTTCTTCTTCCGTTGCCGCCGTAAAATGGGCATTGCCGCTTTTCGTTGAATGAACGCTCGCTCCGCCGAGATCTTCATGATTGATTTTGGCCCCGGTGACGCTTTCGATTACCTTTGGTCCCGTAATAAACATTTGACTCGTTTTTTCCACCATAAAAACAAAATCAGTAATCGCCGGCGAATAGACCGCACCACCCGCACATGGCCCGAGAATGACGGAGATTTGCGGAATCACGCCAGAGTAAATCGAGTTTCGATAAAAGATATGGCCATAGCCATCAAGCGAGAGAACCCCTTCCTGTATTCGCGCCCCGCCTGAATCATTCAAGCCGATAATCGGCGCACCGTTCTCCGCCGCCAGATCCATGACATTGGCGATTTTTTTCGCGTGCATTTCGCCAAGTGCCCCGCCAAACACGGTGAAATCCTGGGCAAACAGGAAAACAGACCGGCCGGCGATTTTTCCGTAGCCTGTCACTACCCCATCACCCGGTCCTTCTGCAAGTCCTTCCGCCGAGCTGCGGTGTTCGATAAAAGGGTTTAATTCGACAAAGCTTCCATCATCAAGCAACAGCTCAATTCGCTGTCTTGCAGTCAGCTTTCCACGCTCATGCTGCGCATCGATTCGTTTTTGTCCACCACCAAGCTGCACCTTTTCACGTCGTATCTCTAATTCTTGAATGTGATCAAACATATCCATCTCTCTTTACACCACCTTTTGTTATGTAAAGATTTCTCTTCTCCCATCCAAGCCTACATCTCTCCAGGGCGAAAGCAGCTAGCCAAGCTTATTTGTCAAAAAGAATCTCGCATACTCCGGCTTTGCTAACGCTTCCTTCGTCATGACAGCATGCATAATCAGATCCGCATAAATATCGGCGATTTCTTCAATCGAATACTGGCCCGTTTCCTTGTACCATTTATATGTCCAGTTCGTCATTCCGAAAATCGCCATAGAAGTAATCGGTACCGGGATTTCTTTTCTGAATTCCCCGCAGGCAATCCCTTCGTTAACGACCCGAAACATTTTCTCTTTGTAGCGATCGCGCTTACGTTTAATCGTTTCAAAATACTCCTTGCTTAAATAGAGCGATTCCTGGTAAAACACCGTGACATGCGGGCGGTACAGATCAAACATCATCACAAATGATCTGACTGTTTCATAAAGCCGCTCCGCCGGAGTCGAAAACCGGTTATAGGCATCCTCGGCTTTATCAAGGATGTACGTGATAAAGGAATCGTGGACCGTGTAGAGAAGCTCATCCTTTGATTTAAAATTATGATAAAATCCCCCCTTTGATGTTTCGCTTTCCTGCACAATCCGATCGACGGTCACAGCATGAAAGCCATTCTCTTCAAAAAGTCGTAATGCTGTCTCTATAATTCTCTCTTTTGTAGGCTTTTTCTTCATTTTTATCTCTATATCTCCTTTCACGTAAAGCAAATACCCACAGACTGACTAGTCGGTCGGAAGGTATTAGGATTATTATACGAAATGTTCTGACTTTTGTCAATGTTTCTTTTGCAATCGTTTGCTTTTATTTTATGATCCAAATGTCCATCTCTACTGCCCGTCAAAGAGAAGCCGGCTTTGCTCTCCAAGCTCTAAAAACACCGGCTCTCCGAAGCTGCTGAAAAAGTACGATTTTCACTTTTTCAACAGCTTTTTCGTAATGAGCGTAGCCGTTGCCTGATTTTGAAAGCCTTTGCTACGAGTGGGTTTCTCGTAGCAAGGCGTGCAACGCGCGGAGCCATTACTCTTCTTCGAGTTACGGAAAAAGAGGTTTTTCAGTGGCCTCGGCTCTCCTCACATTTTCAACCCGTCGTGCGAGCGTCATTGTTTCAGCTGACATAGCATTTTAAATTTTCCAACGCTTTTCGCTTTAAACGTGATACTTGCATTTGCGAAAGGCCGAGCTTTTCTGCCGCCTGCTTTTGCGAAAAACCGTCCATCACAGTTAAAAAAATAATCTGCTTTTCCTTTTCCGGTAAGCCACTCAGCATTTCCGCCATGTAGAGAGAATGATGGACTTGCTCAACATCATTTTCATACAATGGGATGACATCCAATAAGGTCAGGTCTTCGTCATCGCGGTGAGTTTGCTTAAACAGGGAAACAGCTTGATACGACTGCCATGCCTGCTGACACTCCTTAACTTCCCTTTCACTTATCTTCAGTGCATCAGCGACCTCCGCCAATGATGGGATCCGTTGAAGTCTGACTGTCAATTCATCTATTTTCTTATGGATACGTGGACCGGTCTCCTTGATACGGCGTGGCACGTGAACACTCCATGTCTGATCGCGCAAATAGCGCTTTATTTCTCCAATAATCGTCGGGATGGCAAAAGCTTCAAAGGATCGTCCGCGATCATGCTGATAACGTTTAATCGCCTGTAATAAACCAATCATTCCTACCTGAATCAAATCTTCATTCATCTGGGGGTGGAGAGTATATCGGTGAGCATATTTCCATACAAGATGTTCATACTTTTTTAGAAAATCCTCAATCCGCTCTTCATTGATAGCATTTACTTCAACCTGCTTTTCCTGCTTTGATACAGTAATCAATGAAATCACCTTCTTCCTCCATCTTTGTACCTATGGTAAGAGAAGAGAAGCGCTCTGTCTATTTTACGCTCCTTTACCCTCCATAGCGTAATCAACAGTTTATTCCTTTACGATCTTCTTGATTGCTTCCTTGCACCCGTCAGCATGGCGTTCCTTCTTCATGCGATAGAGCGGTGAATCTCTGCTTGTTTTTATTATACATTATTTTCGAACCATTCTCCCCACCTGCCATATAATAAAGCGAACAAACGGAAAGGAGGCTGGCCTCACATGAGCTTTCAGCCGGAGCGCATGAAGAAACTGCTTGCTCTCGACCCGTTTTTAGCCTCTGCCTATGAGGAGGTTCGACAACATTTTCATTCGGAGGAAGAAGCTCTTCATTATTTGTTTTTACATTATGTAAAAGGCGAGCCTATTTTTCAAAACGCTTACAACCTTTTAACGTAATTTTGATAGAAGAACGTAAAAATGACGTGAAGAGGCCGGGATAAAGGTTTTTCACCTTTTTCCCAGCCTTTTTCTTACAATCTGTATCTATCCGTACATCCTTTTTAAAGTCTGCGAAGGGGAGAGCCCCGCTCCTGAATTTCACATAACCCAAGAGCCGGTTGACTTTCCTTCCATTCTACAAATGTCAGTCTGTTTATTCATCTTGCTAAACTCTTCTCCCGGTTACAAGGCGGATGATCAGCACGATTAAGGCAACAACGAGAAGCAAATGGATCAGGTTGCCTGCGACTTCAAAGCTGAATCCCAGTAACCAGAGAATTAATAAAATAATTAACAGTGTCCACATCAGTTTCACCTCATTTTACGAATTTTATAGCTGCCAGGGTATTCTAAATTAACGACATAAGCCCGCTTCTATGTCTCAAAGGTTAAATGGAGTTCAAATCCGTTTTCTACAACCGTTTTTCCCTTGCGATGGTCATCAAGTAACTGTTTGTACTTTTTTGAATATTGATGAAATTGTTCGCGGTCATTTGTTTCCAATGCGTGGTCAATCTGATCGAGCAGCCTTTTCTTCTTGTCATGATAGAGCGAGTATTCAAGAATGGCCTGCGCATATAACGACTGAACCGTTGCTTCTGAACGTCTTTGCAAGCTTCTGATAATCTGCAACTGCTTCATAACATTATTATCCATCGCGAACTGGTTATTCATCCTAACCCCTCCTCAGCGTTTTCTTTACTTGATAAATACCCACGAGAACATATCGCGAAACATGGCTTTATCTCTTACTGTTTTTCTGACGCTTTCATAACAGCCCACGCTGGGCAAAAGACATAACCGAATAACTATTAATTTTTCATCAGACGGACATCATAACAGTAACGATTGAATGAGGTTTACGTTATAATAAGAATAAAACCTCTTGGAGTGTGATATTGTTTGGACGAAATACCACTAAGTATGATCAGCCTGTTTTTCATTTTGTTAATCCTGTCTGCTTTTTTCTCCTCAGTTGAAACAGCTTTTTCAAGCGCAAATAAAATCCGTTTAAAAAGCTACGCTGACGAAAATCGTCCCGGCGCAAAGAAGGCGCTTTACATTATAGAGAATTTCGATAAAGCATTATCAACCATTCTCGTCGGCAACAATCTCGTCAACATTGCCGCAGCGACCATTTCAGCACAGCTGGCGACAGATCTCTTCGGGCCGAGTACCGGCGTATTTGTCAGTACATTTGTCGTTACCATTCTTGTGCTCATTTTCGGGGAAATTATGCCAAAATCCTTTGCTAAAGAATTTGCTGAACCATTTTCGTTACGCGTTTCCGCGATTCTCATGGTTCTAATAACGATCTTGACTCCGGTCACCTGGGTGTTCCTGCAGCTAAGAAAGGCCGTTTCTCTGCTTATTCGCAATAAACAGATCACTCCTTCTATTACGGAGGAGGAGTTAAAGGTAATGGTGCAGTTGAGTGAAGATGAGGGTGTCTTAAATGAAAATGAAAAAGAGCTTGTCCACCGCTCTTTAGATTTTGATGATATTCTTGTCGGCGAAATTTTAAAGCCGAGAATGGACATTATCGCCATCAATGTCAATCAATCGGCGGAGGAGATTAAAGAGATCTTTTTCCGGGAACGTTTTTCACGTTTGCCTGTTTACGATGGAACGATCGATCATATTATCGGCATTTTGTCCGAGCGGGATTTTCTTACCGCCTATATTCAAGACAAAAATGTCGATATCCCGTCATTGATCAGGGAACCTTTACTCGTTGTAGAATCGATGAAAATTTCGTCACTTTTACCGGAACTGCAGAAAAATAAAATTCATATGGCGATCGTGATTGATGAATTTGGCGGAACATCAGGGCTGGTGACTCTTGAAGATATTCTGGAAGAAATCGTCGGGGAAATATGGGACGAGCATGATGAAACGATCAAGCTTGTGAAGCAGCTCGATCCGAAGACGTATCTTTTTCATGCCGATTATTCACTTGATGATTTCGCGCGGCTGATGAACGTCGAGCTTCCAGATACATCCTATTACACGCTGGGAGGCTGGCTCGTCGAGGAGTTTCAGCGTATTCCCGCTAAGGGGGATGAATTCACCTATGAGCAGCTTTCCTTACAAGTAGAGGAAACGGAAAATCGCAGGCTGCGGCTGATCAAAGTAACGCTTCACTAAGAGAGGCTGGGAAAAAGGTAAAAAAACAACCTTTTTCCCAGCCTCAGCTTTTGTTCCAGGGTCTTACTTTTCCGCTTCTATCTGTTCAATTTCATTCTGCACGATATGAATGACTTCTTTGCGATCATCATCATAAAACAGTAATGACAGTTTATCCTTATCATAGGAGATTAATCTTCCATGCAATATTTGTCTGCCTATTTTTGGTCGAATAATAGTCAATTTCAGCAATTGGTTTCTCTCTATCCAATCTTGTAATGGAAAGTATTCTTCCATTGTCATTTCCTCCTTGCACACCTTTATCCTTAACTATAACCTGCATTAACATTATTATCACGTTGTTTTTGTTACTTATAGAGAGAACCTCACATTTCATATCTTATGATGAGTATCTTTTATCGTGCTACTATAAGTCTACATTCCTTCGTCTTCAAATCGTTTCAGGTCGTTTTTATGGCCGATCACGATTAAAATATCCCCCTGCTGGATTCGATCCGTCGGCGTCGGGGCGATATTAATATCATCCCCTCTTTTGATCCCAAGAATCGTACAGCCGTACAAAGCGCGGATATTTAACTCAACGAGTGATTGATTGGAAACCTTGTCTGTCGCGATCAGCTCGACGATGCTGTAATCAGGCGAAAGCTCGATGTAGTCGACAATTTTTTCCGAAATGATATGCTGAGCGATCCGGATGCCCATATCCTGCTCCGGATGGACAATCCGATCAGCGCCGATCTTTTCCAATACGCGCTGATGATAGTAGTTTTGTGCTTTCACCCACACTTTTTCAACACCGAGCTCTTTTAACAGCAGCGTACAGAGAATGCTTGACTGTATATCATCCCCAATCGCGACAATGACATAATCAAAATTGCGGATTCCCAATGATTGGAGCGCTTTTTCATCCGTGCCATTGGCGATTACGCTGTGGGTCGAATGGCGCGTAATGTCGTTGACTTTTTCTTCTCGTGAATCAATTGCCAACACTTCATGGCCTAATTTATAAAGCTCTTTACAAACACTGCTTCCAAAGCGCCCCAGTCCAATGACAGCAAATTGCTTTTTCATCCCGTTCTCCCTACCTTTCCTTTCGCTTATAGCGGCTGTGCTGACGCTTTCTCAATCTTTCAAGCGGATCAGCCTTGTTCGGCGTGTCAGCCTTTTTTGCCCGCAGCAGCTGATCGCCTGCCAGTTCAATGTCAAGCTGAAGTCCTTCTTTCACCGGAAACGAAAATGCCTCTTTCGGAAAAATCATTTCTTTTTCCTCTGTTCCGACCAGCAGCACAACAAAGGCCTGATCGACAATCCGGTCTATGACGGCTTTCACGATGATCACCCCATTACTTTATTCATCATGCTCCAAAATTATTTCATAAGACGTTCCATCGGTTTCGACAACGATTTTCCCGTGCTGATCGGTTCCGTACAATGGAATATTCTTTTCCTGAAAAAGCTCGACAACTTCGGCATGGGGATGCCCATATTCATTCTCTCTGCCAGCTGAATAAATCCCTGCTTCAGGCTTCACCGCTTCCAGAAAAGCCGGCGTCGTGGAAGTCGAAGAGCCGTGATGACCCACCCGTAAAATGGTCGACTGCAAATGAGCAGAGCGCTCGATAATTTCTTCCTCAGCCTCTGCTTCCGCATCACCCATCATTAAAAACGAAACGTCGCCAAAATGAACCTGAACGGCAATCGAACCGTTATTAAGATCCCCTGTCAGTTCTTCCGGGTGCAGAACCTCAAGCAGCAGCGAACCAATTTCAAATTCCTCGCCGGCCCGTGGTTCATAGTAATCTGCTCCCGAAGCTTCAATAGCAGCCACCATCCGTTCAAATGTTTTCGTCGTGTGACTGTCGCCGGACATCCATACTTCTTCCACCGGAAAGGCATCCAGCACTTGATCAGCCTGGCCGATATGATCAGCGTGAGGATGAGTCGCAATAAACAAATCAATCCGCTCCACCCCACTGTCCTCCAGCAAAGACACAACCTCCTCCCGGTCGTGCCGCCCGGCATCAATCAAGATCGTCGCCTCTTCCGCTTGAAACAGAGTCGCATCCCCCTGCCCGACATCAAAAAAGGTGACGATCAACTCCCCCTCTGTCACTGGAGGCGGAGTAGGGGGCGCCACTTGTTGCTCCGGAAAACAGCCGGCACAAATCAAAAGCAAGCCGAGCATAAAACCAGTTATCGTCCATTTGTCCTTATTCATCTCTGTTTTTCCTTTCACAGCAAAACCCCACTTGCCAGTTCATCAGCAAATGGGGACAATTTCTTATTTCTCAACAATCAAAAACCCGACCTTTTCCTCTATTACGCCACATCAAAAAGGGAAAAGCGCCCTCCCTTCGATGCTGGCAACGGCTTCTTCTTCACGCTGCATACAGGGAAGAAACCCGCTTCCCTGTATGCTTTTTAAAACCGGGTGCTGACTACGCTCGTTGCTTCGACCATCCTCAAAAGGGAAAAGCGCCCTCCCCTCGATGCTGGCAACGGCTTCTTCCGCACGCTGCATACAGGGAAGAAACCCGCTTCCCTGTATGCTTTTTAAAACCGGGTGCTGACTACGCTCGTTGCTTCGACCATCCTCAAAAGGGAAAAGCGCCCTCCCTTCGATGCTGGCAACGGCTTCTTCCGCACACAGCATACAGGGAAGAAACCCGCTTCCCTGTATGCTTTTTAAAACCGGGTGCTGACTACGCTCGTTGCTTCGACCATCCTCAAAAGGGAAAAGCACCCTTTTGAGGATGGTCTAGCCTAATACTTTTTTGATGGCTTCTAGGACGCGGTCGGCTTGGAATGGTTTGACGATGAAGTCCTTTGCGCCTGATTGAATCGCGTCGATAACCATCGACTGCTGTCCCATCGCGGAACACATGATAACTTTCGCTCCGCCGTCAATTTGCTTAATTTCTTTAAGTGCCTGAATGCCGTCCATTTCAGGCATTGTAATATCCATCGTGACGAGATCAGGATTCAGTTCCTTATATTTCTCGACAGCTTCCGCGCCGTTTGCCGCTTCGCCAACAACTTCAAAACCGTTTTTCGATAAAATATCCTTAATCATCATCCGCATAAATGCTGCATCATCCACAATTAAAATTGACGCCATACGACCACCTCATTACCTTTTCTCCATAAATTATGATTCTGATTCCAGAATAACCTTTTCTAAATTCAACAGGGTAAACAATCTGTTATCCAGCTTGACAACCCCTCGCAAATATTCCGCCTCCACGCCGCCGACAACTTCCGGCGTAGGTTCAATTTTCTCAAGCGGAATGTCAAGCACATCATTTGCGCCGTCTACAATGACCCCGATTTCCAACTCATCTTTCGCGATGACGAGAATACGAGTCGATTCATCAAAGCTCTTATCCTCTAAGCCAAATCGTTTACGCAAGTTGATGATCGGTGTAATCACCCCGCGTAAATTCATCACTCCCGTAACAAAGGGAAAGGTTCTCGGAATCCGCGTTACAGGCTGCATCCGTTCAATCGATTGAACATAATCCACTTCAATCGCGTACTCTTCATCTCCTAACTGAAAAACGATCACTTTTAATTCTTGTTTCGTAGCAATTTCATTGGACAACGTGACGGCCTCCTCTGGTAAGATTACTTGATTAACGCATTCGAATCAACGATTAAAGCAACCTGTCCATTTCCAAGTATGGTTGCTCCTGAAATGGCAAAAACATCCTTCAAATAGTTTCCAAGTGACTTTAATACAATATCATGCTGACCAATTAAGGAATCAACAACGAGACCGGCCACTTTCTCCCCTTTATGAACAATCACGAGGGAATAAAATTCATCATCCGTCTGCTCGCCCGGTACCTGGAAAATATCTTTTAGGAAGACAAGCGGGACGACCTTCCCACGGAAATCAATCACTTTCTGGTTATGTGCGCTATATACATCCTGCTTGTTAACGATCGCGGTTTCCACAATTGAACTGAGCGGAATCGCGTACTTCTCATCCTGCAGTTCAACAAGCATGACATCAATGATAGACAGCGTCAAAGGCAATTGAATCGAGAAAACAGAGCCTTTGCCGAGTTCTGAATTCACCGTTACTACCCCGCCTAATGATTCAAACGTATTGCGGACGACGTCCAACCCGACTCCGCGGCCGGAAACATCGGTAATTGTTTCGGCAGTGCTGAAGCCCGATGCAAAAAGCAATCCAAACACTTGCTGATCTGTCAGCTTATCGGCATCTTCTTCGGAAACCACGCCATTGGTCAATGCTTTGTTAAGTACTTTTTCACGATCAATGCCTGCACCATCATCTTCAATTTCAATGTAGACATTGTTTCCACTATGATATGCTTTCAGGCGTACTGTTCCCTCTTCCGGCTTGCCAAGCTGACGGCGTTTATCCGGAGTTTCAATCCCGTGGTCAATCGAATTTCTGAGCAAATGAACGAGCGGATCGCCAATTTCGTCAATGATCGTCCGGTCAAGTTCCGTTTCAGCTCCGATAATCTCAAGATTGACTTTCTTATTTAAATCTTTGGATAGGCTTCTGACCATGCGCGGAAAGCGATTGAACACCTGCTCAACCGGCATCATTCTCATATTCAGAATAATCTCCTGAAGATCGCCGGAAATTCTTGACATGCGCTCAACCGTTTCATTTAATTCATTGTTCTTCAATTCACTGGCGATTTGTTCAAGTCGGCCGCGGTCGATGACCAGCTCTTCAAATAAATTCATTAACACATCGAGCCGCTCAATATTAACACGAATCGTTTTATTATGCTCAGGCGCCGCCTTCTTCGGCTGGGAAGAAGCTGCTTCCTTCGCCGCCGGCTTGCTGGCCTGCGCCGACTTTGCTGCCTGTGCCGGGGTTGGCGCAGGGCTTGCAGGCTTTTCCTCTTCATGCGAAAGCTTCAGTTTATTTTGATCAACCTGCTGAACATGAACATTGGTAATCTCAGAAACTTTTAAAATCCGTTTCTTAATTTCTTCTCCTTCAATCTTCGTAATGACGGTGACGAGGAAATCCTGGTCAAATTTTTCCTCTTCCAGCTCTTCAGCTGGAGGGGACGACTTAATGATTTCACCAATCTGTTCGAGCACCTCAAACACCATGAAGACCCGGGCTGCCTTTAACATCGCATTTTCGTCAAGCGTGACCTTTACCTGATACGTAGTATAGCCCTGCTCATACGATTGCTGCAGGACCGTCCGCTCGAACTCATCATACGTTTCGGACAACGCTTCTTCCCCAGCTACTTCCTGCTTTTCTTCTTTCACCGGCGCTTCTGCCGTCGCAGCGATGGAAGGCTCACCCTTTTCAATTCTTTCAAGCTGGGCGACGACTTCACTTACATCATGCGTTCCGGTTCCGCCACCGGCAATATCGGTTACCATTGCTTCTAAATCATCGACGGCCGCAAACACGACATCCAGGACTTCTGAAGTAGCCTGAAGCTTGTGATTGCGAATTAAATCCAGGACATTTTCCATGTTATGCGTTAAGTGAGCCAAGTCCTCAAAGCCCATGGTAGCTGCCATGCCTTTCAGTGTGTGAGCGGAACGAAATACTTCTCCTACAATCGAAATGTCATCAGGTGCTTGTTCTAACTTTAAAAGATTGTCATTAATGGCCTGAAGATGTTCCTGACTTTCATCAAGAAAGACATCTAGATATTCTGAGTTAACCAAATTCCTATTCACCTCGATGTTTTCCGAAAAGGTCTACTTACAACGCAAACAATATTCGGATCTTTTTTCTCATAATAGCATATTTTTCATCTAAAAAAGTAGATTCTCGCTAGGAAATAAGAAATAGTTTAAAAGAATTAGATATTTTTGTCGATTTTTCAGGAGAACGACCCTTTTTCTCCCGCTAAAAACGATTGATATTCCTCCACCGACAGCGGTCTGGAATGGAGATAACCTTGCACGCTGTCACAGCCCTGTTCACGCAAATAAGCGAGCTGTTCTTCCGATTCCACCCCTTCGGCAATGACCGATATTTTCAAAAAATGAGCGAGATTAATTATCATCGCGATCACCGCTTCGCTATTTTTCCCCTTGCCGAGATTCCGGACAAACGACTGATCGATTTTCAATTCTTGGATCGGCATTTGCGCCACATATTGGAGCGAGCTGTAGCCAGTGCCAAAATCATCCAGGCTGATCTTAATCCCTAATGTACGCAGCTGGCGTAAAACCTCCAGCGTCCGTTCAAAATCAATCGTCACGCTTTCGGTTACTTCGATTTCAAGCAAATGTGGAGGAAGCTTCGACTCCGCCAATACTTCTTCCACCGTTTCCACGATATCTTTTTGCAGAAACTGGCGCAACGAAAGATTAACAGACATCGTTATAGGCGGATAGCCCCGGTCAATCCAGCTTTTTTTCTGATGACAGGCCTCTTTTAAAATCCACTTGCCAATCGGTACAATCAGACCTGTTTCTTCGGCAATCGCAATAAATTTCTCCGGCGGGATGAATCCTTCCTCAGGATGCTGCCAGCGCACGAGCACTTCCTCCCCGCAAATCGTTCTTGTATGGACATCGAACTTCGGCTGAAAATAAAGCGAGAATTCCCCTTTGTCCAACGCCCGCCGCAAATCATTTTCGACATAGAACCGTTCGTAGAAATAATAGCGCATATCACTTTCATAGAATTGATAGCTGTCGCTGCTCTTCGTTTTCGCGCGGAACATCGCCACATCAGCCGCCTTAATCAGCCCTTCTCCGTTCTTGCCATGCTCCGGAAACAGTGAAATCCCGATGCTGCCGGTCAAGGTAAACTCGTAGCCGTTAATAAGCAATGGCTGGCGGATACGGGCCAGCAGCTGCTTTGCGATCTGCCTAATGTCATCCGGCTCTGCCTGGCCGGGAAGGATCACGACAAACTCATCCCCGCCCATGCGTGCTAGAATATTGGGTGGAAAAAGAACGTCCCTAAGCCGCACGGCCAGTTCTTTTAAAGCTTTGTCCCCGAAAAAGTGACCGAGCGTATCATTGACAAACTTAAAGCGGTCTAAATCAATAAACATAACGGTGAGCTTCTCTTCCTTAAGGATCAGCTGCTCCAGCTGTTCTGCCACATAGCGGCGGTTTGGCAAACCCGTCAGCCCATCCTCATTCGCCATTCTTCTTATTTTTTCTTTTGCTTGTAAATGCTCGGTCACATCTTGAACGATTCCGGTTACCCCTTCTACCCTGCCGTCGGCATAGTGCGGCATAACTGTCATCGAAGCGACTATCTTATCCTGCTGCCGGTTTTTCAGCTCGATTTGAAAGCTGGCGACCTCTCCTTTGATCGCCTCTCTCATAAACAGATCAATGGATGAGCGCTGTTCTTCGCCAAGGATGTCAAAAATCTCCATTGAAAGCAGTTCCGTTTCGCTAAACCCCGTTAAGCGGATTGCCGCAGGATTGACCTCCGTAAATTGCCCGCAGCGATCTAGCATAAAGATTGCATTCGTGCTATAGCGAAATAACGAACGGTATTGCTGCTCGCTATCGTGCAGCTTTGTTTTCAATTTAGTCAGATTCATTTCATTCATCGCATTCTCCTTATCACCTTCAGCTCTATCCTTCCCCTTGTTCCATACGCCGCTTTCCTCTTTCTCACATCGCTCATGTAGCCTGCTACCGCCTTGCTCACGTTTGAAGTTGAATACGTTGATACTCTTCCTTCCCGGCCTTCTTTTCCCGTAATGACCTCAATAGCTGAATCGCACGCCGGATTCTGTTTTCCTGCTCTTTCGTCACATTCAGCTGATGAAGCGGCTGCCGCGCGTCCCGTAACACGTAGAGCGACACAGCTACGTCCTTCATTCCTGTTTGCTGTTCATAGGCTATTTTGTACAATGTAAGCTGGTCACGATAAACAGTAAGCAGCTCACCGCCTGAGGACTGAATACGATTCGTCTTGAAATCGATGATTTCATGCCGGCCTTCACGTTCGACGATTTTATCGATCTCGCCAATCACTTCAACGCCTTCCATTTCCGTCGCAAACCGCCATTCATTCGCAACCGGGCTGCCGAGCTGCCGCCGTTGCTCCTCGCTGTAATTCATCAGCAATCTTTTCATCGCCGCCATATAGGCCCGTTCATCATCGACCTCTTCGCCCGCCAGAGCTTCTTCCATTGCCGCGGCAGGGGAAAAGCCATAGTCCCGTAACTCACAGGCCCGGTGAATAAGCGTCCCCAGCTTTGAAGAGTCAAGTCCTGTTGCTTTACTGCGCTCCTCCTGTTCATCCGCTTCAAACGTCAGCGACTCAGGCAAGCCAACGACAAAGCGGTAAAAATAGTTGAGCGGATCGCGGCAAAAGCTCATAATTTCTGAAACGGTAAGCGTTAAGGATGGCGCGGCTCTTTGAACGAGCTGTGGTGGCGCGTACTGGAGCTCCGCTCGTTCAGGCTCTTTTTCAGGGCGTTCAAACTCCGTCACTCGTTGGATTATCTGCTCCAAATCTGTCGCGGCACAGGCTTCCTCGATCATCGTCATCCATGAATGCGACGTCGTCGCCTCACCCATCATGACGAGATAATCGCGCGCTCTTGTCATCGCCACATACAATAAGCGCTTCGTTTCTTCCTTTGCTTCCAACGCGGCCCGTTCTTTTACGAGTGGAAAGCCCGGTGACTGATAACAGATCGGCTTTTCATCTAACTGATCGGCTTCCTTTTCGAGATTGAGCACAATTCCAAGCTCCGGATCGAACCGAATGCGCCCTTTATCCGTCTGTGTCGTCCGTTCCAGCTGCGGGAGAAACACAATCGGGAACTCCAGCCCTTTTGAAGCATGGACGGTCATAATCTGCACGACATTTCCTTCAACCTGTTCTACCTCTGCTTCTCCTTCTTTCTCGCTTAAAACGATCACTTCCTCCAGTTCGGCCAGCATCGTCTCCAAATCAAGCGCGCGCCTTTCCGCCAAAAGTCCGATCAGCTTTTCGACATTTCTCACCTTCTGCAGCCCTTGCTTTTGAAGCAGGAGCATGGCTTTCAGCCCAGTCTGCTGAAACAGTTCGGTCAGGACGGTCGCAGGAGAGTGCTGAACAGCGAGCGGGACCCAACGTTTCAGCCACTCTCTCAGCTGTGCAAAGCTCGCGCTCACCCGCTCAGAAAGGTCGGCATGAAAGGGATGCGTCTCATCATAGACAAGCTCAAATAGCGCCTCAGTGTCCTGCAACCCCCGCTTGACTTCAAACAATTCAGCAAGCGTCAAGCCACAAAGCGGACCCCGGAGCAGGGCCAGCAAATGAACCTCTTCAAACGGCCGGTTCAACCAGCGAAGCAGCGTGATGAAATCAATGATCTCCTGCCGTTCAAAAAAGCCAATTCCGCCGCTGACGACATAAGGGATGCCGTGGTCATGTAAAGCGCGCTCCAATGCTAACAGCTGGGTCCGCGCAGGAATGAGAACAGCGACGTCGGCCCAGGTCGGCCGCACCCATTCATCCCCTTTTTGCACGAGCGGTTCCCCCGTGCGGATCATCGAAGCTAGGCGTCCTGCTAAAAGTGAAAAAGCGTCCTCCTCACGCTCGTCCTTTTCCGGCAGAGTCGCCAGCTCAACGCAAGGCTTTTCTTCCTCGCGGCGGCGGACCACCCGCAGCGGCGCATACACCGTTTCAAACGGATGGACACGCTTTTCTGTCATTACATGAGAGAACAGCCCGTTAACCGCTTGAATGATCGACGCTTCCGTTCGATAGTTCGTGTTCATTAAAATCGCTTCGGCGCTTTCCTCCGTGCCGGCAAAGGCTTCTTTTTCATTCATCAATATTACATTCGCTCCGCGAAAGCGGTAAATCGACTGCTTCTGATCGCCAACGATAAACTGATAAGCTGGATTGATTTGCTCAAGCATCGCCAGCTGCAGCTGATTCGTATCCTGAAATTCATCGATCATCATATGACGAAATTGCTTCTGGCAAGCGCTGCGAATCGCAGGGTGGCGCAGCAAAGCGACTGCTTTTTGCTGCAAATCATTAAAATCAAGCAAGCCCGCTCTTTCCTTTTCCCAGGCGTAACGAGCAGCGAATTGCTGCAGCAGTCCGACGACCGCCTCCATGCAAGTGACGGTTTCCTGTTCGTAGCGCGCTCCTATGCCGATGCTTTTCCAGCTCTCTTTCAAAGGCTTCCAATGTTCAGCGCAGAGCTGATAAAGCGCCGGCGCCTTCTCCAGCCAGCGTTTATCAATTTTCGGCGGCATGATCGCCTCCAGCTTGGCAAAGTAGGCGTGCGCCTCCCCCTCCTTCGGCGGCATGATCGTCGCAAAAGCCGCCGCTATCCGTTCGACATGGGCCTGCTGGGCTTTCGTCAGCTCCACCGGATCAGGAAAAGACCGAATACAGGCAAGAGCCTGTTCATGAAAGGCTGAGACGAGGCGGTGCTGCTCAAGCAGCAGCTGTTCTTCCTGCAGCTTCAACATACTCGCCGGATCAAGCGTCTCAATCGCCCGTTCATCGACGACCAATTCACGAATCGTGTCATGCAGCTGTTCGATCGTTTCGATCAGCTGCGTCTTGCTCATCAGCTCAAGCAACGGGGCAGCCTGCTGAAAACAGATCGGTTCCTCCAGCATCTCCTTCGCGATCGCTCTCTTCTTTCTTCGGGCTTCAACTTCATCAAGGACCCGCGTTGCCGGAATCAGCTTGGCCGTCATCGCGTACTGGCTGAGCAAGCGTTGACAGAAGCTGTGAAAAGTCGAAATATACGCCCGCTCCAGCGCTTCTTTTTGCTCCTGCCAAAAGCGGCGGGCCTCCTCTGACTCCGCCCCGGCTTCCTTCTCCAGCAGCCGCTGGCGAATCCGGTCCTTCATTTCTCGGGCCGCCTTATCCGTAAATGTAATCGCGACAATTTCCTCCACTCCGGCGCCGGCCGGATCATCCGGATCGAGCAGCCGCCGTTCGCAAAGACCGACAAACCGCTCCGTCAAAATCCGCGTCTTCCCCGATCCGGCGCCGGCCGACACTAAAATGAAAGGCTTCGTGCTGGAAATCGCCTGCCGTTGTTCTTCGTTAAATTGCATCTTTCGTCTGCTCCCCTTCTTCATGCTTTGACCGCATGGTCTGCTTTTTGCTCTTCTGTCACACGGCACACCGCTCTGTAGGGACAACTGGCGGCGCACTCCTGCGGCTCGACGGGAAATTCACTGTGCATCCCCGACCACAGCGCTTCAACACGTTCCTTTAGGTTATAGGCATCAAGATATTGACCTGTGCCAAAGCTTTCCTCACGATTTTTGCAAAAAGATGATACCGAATACGGGGAGTGTTTTCCGATCAGCTCTTTGCGCCAAATTCCATTGCCAGCCCGTTTTGCCGGCTCGCGCAATGAAATATAGCTTGCGCCGTCAGCCCGGAGCTGTCGCTTTGTCTGTCTTTCAAGCTGTTCCCGGAGACCGAACGCGTATAAAGGCAGCTGGAGCTTAAGGCCGGAGCGGACTTCCTCGGCGGAGACGCTCGCTTTCCCGGTCTTGTAATCGTAAATCACTATCGCTTCCCCACTCTTGTCAACCCGGTCGACTTTTCCGGTCAGAATCAATTCCGTGCCGCCTTTCACAGAAAACGGCATCCGAACCGAAGTCTCCATCGCCTCAATCGCCATCTCTCCAAGCGCTTCGTTATCCCAAAAATGCTTCCGCTCAGCCTGCCACCATCTGTCCAGCCGCTTTTTCCACTGCTGCTTTGTCTGCTCAAGATCAAGGCGTGAAAGACCTCGGTTTTGCTCCTCAACAGCAACCCATTTCTGCTCAAACCGTTCCTGAAGCAGCTCCGGTACGCGCTCCAGCTGCTCAGCTCCTGCTTTCGCAAATGGAAGACGAATCAGCTGAAGCTCGGTATAAATCTCCTCGATCAGCTCATGGACAAGCTGTCCGATGGCGAGTGGAGACACTTGCTCCTCCGCCGCTTCAGCCTCCTTTACTTGAAATAGCCGTTCCAGCGCATAGCGGAAAGGACAGCGGGCATAGCTTTCTAGTGCGGTGACGGCGACTGTCGCAGACTTCTTCTCAAGCCGAAGCGGTTCTCGGCCGTCGGCGAGGCGCTCCAGTCTTGTCGCGATCTCCCGCAATGGCTGAGGCTCATCTTCCATCCTGTAGCCCTGACCAAGATGAAAAGCCAGCTTTTCATGATGATCCCGCTCTGTGTAGCTGTTCTTTCCTTTCATCCGTGCTTCCCATGACCATTCCCGCTCCGCCCTGCGAACGTCCTCCAGCAAGGGCGATGGCAGCTGCGGATGAAGCGGATCAACCCCTTTCACATAGGTAAAGGTAATCGATTCACAGATGCTATCGAGCTGCTGCAAATAAGCAAGCTGCTTTTGACGCAGCTGTTTTTGCGTCGGCGCGCTAAAACGGATCGCACTTTCATGAAGGTCCCGCTCCTGAACATAGCCGCTTAATTGCGACAATTGTGGAAAAGCTCCTTCATTCATGCCAACGACATAGAGCTTTTTTCCGCGGAACAAACCGACATCGCGCCACGTATGAATCGCTACTCCATTTTCTGCGCGGCGCTTGTCGGTTACTTGCAGCCGTTCACCAAGCTCCTTCAGCCAATTGGCAAAAAGATCAAGCGACAGCGTCAGCTCTCCGGCAAGCCCCCGCTCCTCAAGCAGCTCTGCTGTCATTTCCAGCCGCTTGCAAAGAAGCTCCCATGCGCGGTATTCACGGGCAACCGCCTGCAATGTCTCCAGATCGTCGTCCGCCTTTAGCTGCGCTCTCCAGCTCGAAACAACGGGCAGCTCACGTAACCAGACGAGCATCTGTCCGACATAGCGGCTAAACAGATCCTTCTTTTTCCATTTCAACCTGGTAATCGCATGAAAGAGCTGCTCGTCCTCCTCCTTGATCCACTCACCTGTTTGCAAAAAGCATTGTTTCTGCTTTGCATACTCAAGGCCGGAGCGCTGATAAAGCGCAAGAATATGCTCGACAAGCGGCAGCTGCTCCCATCTCGAACGAACAGAGCGCGGCTGACGGAGGCACGCCAATAAGAAAGCATGTAGCGCCGTCGCTGTCAACGGACGCTTTTTAGCCGTCTGAAGCGGAAGCCCGTACTCAGCGGCAAGCCGCTCCAATTCCTCTCTCCCACGCTTTTCGTCGACGAGCAGCACGGCAACATCATCTAGGGAAGGCGCCGCGAGAATTTCTTCGATGACACCGCGCCATTGTTCTTCCGCCGTTGTCGCCGCCACAAGCTCTTTTTCAACAGTGACCTGAACTGAAACAGGCTCCTGACGCTGATCTGAAAAGCCGAGCGACACAAGCTCATCAGCCGTATGGCCGACAATCTGATAAGGCTGATCAGCAGGCAGATAAATTTCGATCGGCACATCGGCTTTTTGTAATGCTTCAAGCAACAACGTTTGGAGCGGGCTAAAATCAACGTAACCGTCAATGATGATCAAGGAGATGTCCAGCCTCGTGCTCCGTTGTTCTAACAGCTGAATCGCCCGTAAAATAATATTTTCCGGATCGAGCAGCTTCCGTTCCTTTACTACCTTTTGTTCGTATTCCGTGAAAAGGCTCCGAAGAGGCTCCAAGGCCGCTGGCAATTGCTCAGCCGTTAACCCGAGCCGCTTTACTTGTCCGTATGTATCCGCATAGCCAAGCGCCCTGCCACTGTCAGCTTCGCCCTCAAAGGTCTGTTCTTCCCGGAGAAACTGTTCAAAAAACAACGATCTTTCCTGCTCCGTTAACGGATAGTAGACTTCCTCCGCCTGCATGAGCAAATAGCGGGCAATGTCATCAAAGGTGATCACCGCCAAACCGGGCTGCTGCTTTCGAGCCGTCTTAAGCCACATCGCCGAAGGCAGGACATAAAAAGCGGGACAATTCTTTTGCTTTTGGACCGAAAAAGCATACTCAAGACGCTTTTTAGCAGCCACTTCCTTACTAGATGTACTACGGACGTATTGCTCGCTCATTTAACCCCCTCCTTCCTCTCGCAATAAGGGCATTGTTTTTTTCTAGTTTACCATTTCGCCACGTTGATCGCTCTATCATTTCTATAGAGGCAGGGTCAAAAGGTTGTTTTTTTACCTTTTGATCCTGCCCTTAAGCAATGAGCGGAACCGCTACGATCTTTTAAGCCATTGCCAATCGGTCAAAAAACTAGTTTTGTCTCAAACCGGCGAAAGCGCCAGCAAAAAAAAGCTGCTTCAAAACGCCTCAGCTCAGGCACCTTGAAACAGCTTTTACGTTTAAAATGAAATGACTTCAAATCCAAGCAAAATGACGAGCACTAACGAAATCAACAGAATGGCCCAATACAAGCCGCCTTTTTCCATCGTTCCTTTTTGCGTGCGGACCAGAATCATTTCCATCGCGTAAATCATTACGATCGCAATAATCCCTTTGATGATAAAAGCAGCCGGAAATTGATACGCCATTAACAGACCGACGCCTGAAACAATCTGAATGATGTAAAACAACCGCAGGATCATATGGACAATCTTTCCGCCTTTGCGAATCCCGCCCTTTACCAAGAAATAACTGACGAAAAACAGCAGGACTAGGATCGCCCAGGAACCGATATGCGATTGATAAAAAATATTAATAAGTTGCTGTGACACAGACTACTTCCTCCTTACCAACAATTGTTATCTTTATTCTAAATGAGTGAACGGCAAATGTACAATCGGAACAAAAAGATTATCCGAGAAATTTAGCGATCCTTCACAGATTGTTTACATTCTCTTAACGTTTGTCTGCTATCGTGTAACTAGACCTATTCCATTTGGCATACATGATCGATACTGTGATAAAGGGGTTCTGCTGTTCATGAAAAAATTGTATGTGTCATTGCTGCAAAAATTCAGCCTCCGGGCGAGACTGCTTGCGATTTTCGTCTCTCTTTTATTCCTCTCTGTGACTACAACCGGTGTAAGCGCTTATTTACAGGCGAAAGATGTTACGATGAATTCAATTGAAAACCGGCTGATGCGCGAAACGGAACTGATGGGCTATATCGCCACAAACCTCCAGTTTCTTTATGTCAGCGACCAGGATTACTTTATGCAGCAGCTTGAAACAAACATCCGACAGCAGCGGACCAAGCTGGAGGAAGACGGCATAACCGCTTATTTTTTAGCGATTTCAGACCATACGGCAACTCCTTTCCTCGCTCAGGATTTTCCTGATATTGTGTTACCCGAGCCGTTTATCGACAAAATAGAAGAGATGGGAAATGGCTCGTTTCATGAATTTTTAAACGGGGTGGAGTATACGGTTTCCTTTCAGGAAATGGATGAAATTGAAGGGATTTATGCGTTGCTTGTCCCGACAGATTCCTATATGGGACCGATTCAGCAGATGGCGAATATGACGTATTCCATTATCGGCGCCAGCATTATCATCGCGACGATCTTTCTGATGTTATTTGTCAAAAGCTTAACAAAACCGCTAATGGTCATGCGTAATGCAATGAAAGAAGTACGTAACGGCAACTTTCAGCAGCAAATGGAGCTGAAAACAACCTTGCCGGAATTTATCTCCTTACATAAAAGCTATGATGCGATGATCAGTCAAATCAGCAGCCTGCTGCAGGACATTAAGGAAATGACGAAGGAGCTTGATACACAGGGGCAGGAATTATCGAATTCCTCCGAGGAGGCGCTGACTACGAGCGAGCAATTGATTGAAACCATTAATATCGTGAAAGAAGGCGCCGAACAGACCGCTTCCAGCTCAGAGCTGAGCGTGATCAGCTTTAAAACAGTGAAAGAAAAAATCGAAACAATGATCGGCAATATGGACAAGGTCTACATGAGCTCGGCAGAAATGAACGACTCGGCGAAGCTTGGTGAAGGCCATATGACCCAGTTGATTGAAACGAATCATACATTTGAAATAGACTTCACTCATTTAACGAATACGATTAAGCAAGTTAAAACCTACTCCGCCTCCATCGGCAATCTCGTCGGACTAATCCAGGGAATTTCCGAGCAAACGAAACTGCTCGCCTTAAATGCGACAATCGAGGCGGCCCGCGCCGGCGAATCAGGGAAAGGCTTTGCCGTCGTCGCCAATGAAGTCCGCAAATTGGCCGAGCAGTCCACTCAGGCGACGGAGGAGATTACATCGTCGATTGCCAAGATGGAGGATGTTACCTTTGAAGCGACAGAAGAGTTTGAGCAAATGCTGGCAAAAACAAAGACCAATCTTGAAATCGCCAACCATTCAAAGACGGCGTTTGATGAACTGATGCAGGAGATTTCCAAGGTCAGTCAAAGGCTGCAGGACATGCAGTCCGAGCTGAAAACAGTAGAAACATTACTGCCTGAGCTTGAGCAATCATCGCTCAGCTTCTCCTCCGTCTCTCAGGAAACGTCAGCCAGCGCCGAAGAAATGATTACGACAAGTCAGTATCAAATGGACCACATGAAGCAAACGCACGAAATCGGCTCAAAGCTTTCCCATCTGTCGCAATCATTAAAAGCATTGACCCAACAGCTGCAGGCTTAAAAATAGAGGCTGGAGAAAAGGTTGTTTTTTTACCTTTTGCCCAGCCTCGCGCTTTTCAAGCTGCCTGCTTCTTTATTTTTTACTGCGCTTCCTTTTCCATAGGAAACCGATCACAACGAGTACACCCATCCCGCCAATTGCGCCGGCCCACCAATTTACCGGAGAGCTCTGTTCGATCACCAGTTCAACATCATGCAAAGGCTGTGTTCCTTCACCGAGCTGCCGCAAATCTTCTTCCGCCGCATCGAGGTGAGCCGTCCGGCTGCATATAATCGCTTCAAGCGGCGAAATGTCCGCATGCCACGATGACTGGTTCGCATACACAAGATACTCCTCGCCTACGACAAAGTCAATCCCGCAATCTCCACCACCTAATCCTGTGGCAATGATGATCTCCGTCTGATCGACGCCTTTCCAAGCCCGGTCAACCGAAAAGTGGACAGCTTTCGCCAGGTAACCATCGGCTCCCTTCTGCTCCTTCACGTCAAGCACCTTTCCGCTAAAAACAGCCTCGGCCCGCTCCAGCGCTTCCTCCACTCCAGCATTCTCTAAGCACGAACAAGCGCTTGCCGACAACGGAAATAAACTGCAAAGCAGCAAAATGAGCAGCCCGTACAAGCTGACCTTTTTCATAAAAAATTCCTCCCCAGCTTTTTTTATGAAACGCCTCGATCGCGGAATTGGTTACAGCAGAAAGACGAGCGAAGGCTTCCCTCCCTACAAATCCGTTGTGTTTCGTTGAGTCCTAAAGACCGTGGACATTAGGTAAGAGAAGCTTCCTTTTGTCCAAAGCCACTGAAAAACTTCCTTTTTCGTAACTCGAAAAAGCTACTGAAAAAGTGAAAATCGTACTTTTTCAGTAGCTTCCTTTTGTCTATGGACTTTAATTCAAATCGAAATGTTTGCCGTTTACTTCATAGACGACCCATTCAGACAGGTTCGTCGCGTAATCGGCGATTCGTTCAATATAGCGGCCGACGAAGGCGAGCTGCGTCACCTGGTCGATTTCCACGTCACTGTTATCAAGCTGAAACAGCTCGCGAATGATTTTTCCATATAAATCATCAACCCTGTCATCCTGCATCGCGACTTTTTGCGCCAACAGCATATCCGATGCTTCATACGCCTTTAACGCATCATGCATCATGGCCTCGGCGATGGAAAACATCGTCTCGAGCTTTTCCTTAAACGAAACGAGTCCCTGTTCCTTCATCCGCTGTGACTGCTTGGCGATGTCGACAACTAAATCCGCGACTCTTTCTAAATCACTTGATACTTTCAAGGCGACGATCAGCTTGCGTAGATCAGTCGCCACCGGCTGTTGCTTGGAAATCAGCAACGTCACTTTGTCGTGCATGCCGATTTCCAATTGATTAATAAGATGATCATGTTCAATAATCTGATCCATAGTCGCATAATTCATCTCCGCAAACGCCTGCCGCATCCTATGGATTTGCTTTTCTACCTGACTGCCCATTGTGAGCAGCTCCTGCTTGACATATTCAAGCTGTGAATGAAATGTTCGCATGAAGGTTCACACTTTCTTATCCGAAACGGCCTGTAATGTAATCTTCCGTTCTTTTATCAGCCGGGTTGGAAAAAATAATATCCGTTTCATCAAATTCCACGACTTCCCCGTTCAGGAAAAATGCCGTTTTATCAGAAATACGGGCTGCCTGCTGCATGTTGTGAGTCACGATGATGATCGAGTAATCCTGTTTCAGCTCTTGAATAAGCTCCTCTACTTTTAACGTAGATTTTGGATCAAGCGCCGAGGTTGGTTCATCCATTAAAATAACATCCGGCTCTATCGCCAGGCAGCGGGCAATACATAGGCGCTGCTGCTGTCCGCCGGAAAGACCGTAGGCATTCTCATTCAATCTGTCCTTGACTTCATCCCAGATCGCCGCGCCGCGTAAGCTTCGCTCGACGATCTGATCTAAAATTTTCTTATTGCGAATCCCGTGGATTCTTGGTCCGTACGCGACATTATCATAAATTGATTTTGGAAAAGGATTCGGTTTTTGAAAAACCATCCCGACCCGCGTTCTCAAATCTTCGACCTTAAACGATTTATCAAGAATATTTCTGCCGCGGTAGCGAATATCGCCGGAGATTTTCACGCTTGGCACGAGCTGAACCATCCGGTTCAATGTTTTGATATACGTTGATTTCCCGCAGCCGGACGGTCCGATAATCGCCGTTACTTCCTTCTCACAAATCGAAAGATTAATATTTTTCAACGCCAAATCCTTGCCGTACCACAAATTTAAATTTTCTGTATCGTAGACGACATTTGATTGTTGCACCTTTTGCTCGACCTGCTCATTTCCTTTTTGAAATTCAATTTCTTTTTTTTCCTTTACAGATACCATCCCCATGTTTTTTTACCCCCTGTTATTAATAGCGTCTTTGAAACTTATTGCGAATAATAATCGCAGCCGAGTTAAGAAGAAAGAGCACCAACAGCAAGACAACAATCGTTGCAGCCGCTAAATTGGCATACTCCGCCACTAAAGCCGAATCGATCGTCCAATAATAAATTTGTACCGGCAATACGGTAAAGCGGTCCATTAAGCTGCCCGGAAACGGAATGAGCAAAGCCGGAATACCAATAACAATTAATGGCGCCGTTTCCCCAATTGCCCGCGATAGCGAAAGGATCGCCCCTGTTAAAATCCCCGGCAATGCGGCAGGTAAAATAATGTTTTTAATCGTCTGCCACTTCGTCGCGCCCATCCCGAAGGATGCTTCACTTAAATGGTTCGGCACGGCACGGATCGCTTCCTGGCTTGCGACGACGACAATCGGCAGAACGAGCAGGGACATCGTCAGCCCACCGGCCAAAATAACCCCGCCTAAATCCATCAATCTTACAAAAACGGTTAAACCAAGAATCCCGAATACAATCGAAGGAACACCGGCAAGGTTGGAAATATTCGTTTGCAAGAAAGAATGCAGCCGGCCTTTTTTCGCATACGCTTCTAAATAAATCGCTGTTCCGACGCCGAGCAGCATCGTCACCGGGGCAACGACGAGCATCAGCCAGACTGTTCCGAGGATCGCGCCCATAATACCGGCCTTATTCGGATCAGTCGACAGGCGCCCGGTCAGAAAGCCGCTGTTAATCCAGGACAGCCCATCCGCCGCGACACGATAAATCAAAATAGCGAGAACGATGAGACCGAAAACCGTCGCCAATAAAAATACCGATTTTGCCGCTGTATTGATGACAAGACGTGTATTCATTCGTTGCTGAACTTGTTCAAGATTAATATATTTCATCTTAATATTCCTCCCTGAAGCGGCGGGAGATATACCTTGCAAGCAAATTCATTAAAAAGGTGAAGACAAAGAGCGTCATCGCCACCGCATATAAGCTGTAATATATCGTAGAGCCGGCCGGAGCATCGCCGCCGGTTACTTCAACAATGTACGCAGTCATCGTCTGCATAGATTGAGTAATGTCAAACGTAAAATTCTTCGAGCTTCCACTCGCAATTGTCACGATCATCGTTTCTCCAATTGCCCGTGAAATCCCAAGAACAAATGAAGCAATAATTCCGGATATCGCTGCCGGAATAACTACTTTTCCAGTTACCTCAAGCTTTGTCGCTCCAAGTGCTAAAGCTCCCTCGCGCATCGCATTCGGTACAGAGCTCATTGCATCCTCGGATAAAGACGCAACCATCGGAATAATCATAATCCCCATCACAATCCCGGGACTTAAAATGTTCGTCGGTTCAAGACCGGGAATAATCGCCCGCAAAATAGGGGTGACAAACGTAAAGGCAAAGAATCCGTATACGATTGTCGGAATTCCCGCTAATACTTCCAATAAAGGCTTAAATGTTCTTCTTACTTTTTCAGACGCATACTCACTCAAATAAATAGCTGTCATTAATCCAACCGGAATCGCGATACACATCGCAATCACCGAGGAAATCATCGTTCCCATAATCAAAGGCAAAACGCCAAATTCAGGATTTTGGCTTAACGGTCTTAAAACAGTTCCAGTGAAAAATTCAACAAGTGACACTCTGCGGAAAAACTCGAACGTCTCTGTGAGAAGGGTGAACAAAATGCCGATTGTCGTTAAGACAGAGATGGTGGCAATTAAAAGCAGCAGCTTCGGCATAAGTTTTTCCATCAGTTGGCTTATACTTCTTGCCTGCTTCTTTTCCTCGATCAATTCCCTCACATTAACAGCGTTCCCCTTTTTCATACCGCTGCTTGCTTCCATTGTTAAGAGCACCCTTTCTGGTGTTACACCCGCTACTTTTACATGTAATAAGATGAGAACCTGCTAACAGCTCTCATCCTATTACGGTTATCTCGTTTATTTATTGATTACAGGCCAGCAAGGAAATCTGCATATTCCTGAAGTTCAGCCTCAGGAAGTGGAGCAAATCCTGTCGGACCAGCAAATTCATTTACGTTTTCAATTACGAATTTTGCATAGTCTAAAACTTGCGGCTTTTCTCGTGCCATATCAACATTCAAGTACGTGAATACAGGACGTGTGAATTGAGCATAGTCGCCATCTTCAGCGATTGTGTCAAGTGATGGTTCTACAGGACCTTCACCAAAGTCAACGCTCACTGCTTGTAAGGAATCCTGGTTATTCACATAGTATCCGAAGCCGAAGAACGCGATAGCGTTACGATCCTCAGAAACAAGGTTTACGAGAGTTGAATATTCTTGTTGGAGATTAACGCCTTCTACTAAATCAGCTTCTTCAAGAACATTTTCATAGAAGAACTCATATGTTCCGTGGTTTTCGTTTGGTCCCATTGGGTTAATGTCCTCATCCGGGAAGCTTGGATCAAGATCTGACCACTTTGTTACGCCGCCATCTGCTTTGAAAATGCTGATCAATTGCTCGTCTGTTAATTCAGTTGCCCAGTCATTTTCTGGATTAATAACGAATGTTAACCCGTCAAGTGCCACCTTGAATTCTTTCACTTCAAAGCCAACCGCTTCTGCCTCTGCCAACTCTTCATCTTTAATTTCACGAGAGGCATCGTTGAAATCAGTTCCATTTTCAACCAGGAATCTACCGAAACCAGCGCTTGTACCAGCACGGCTTACTTCAACAGATACATTTGGCTGTTCATTTGTCATATATTCTTCAGCAAGTGCAGCCATTAATGGATAAACAGTACCTGAACCGTCGATTACTACACTACCTTCTAATTCAGCTGTTTCTTCTCCCGCTGCATCTTCTTCAGTACCTTCGTCACCAGTAGCAGGCTCAGTTGCTTCTTCAGAACCAGGATCTTCTCCCTGTGCTGGTTCCTCCGAACCGCCTCCACATGCTGCGACAATCACCATTAGTGCCGCCATGACTAGGAACAATAATAATTTTTTTGAATTCAATGAATTGTCCTCCCTTTTCTATCGATAAAATGGTTGTCGAGAAGCTTTTCCCTCTCACAATTGCTAGTATAGTAGCCCAATATTAAGAACGTTTAATCGTCATGTAAAGGTTTTGTAAACGCCTGTCAAATGAACGCGGTTTCTGTCGTTCTAATGAATTTGCCCTCTCCTTGCCTAAAGCAAAATAAAAAGAACCACATCTCTAAAAGATGCAGTCCTTCTCGCTCATATAATTGGCATTACTTCACAACTAACACGGGCAGGTTGGCTCTTTTCACCACTTTATGACTGACGCTTCCAAGAACCATCGTTTGCAGCCGGTTTAAACCGCGGCTGCCGACTACAAGGCAGTCATACTTTCCTTCATTGGCAAATTTAACGATCGCCGGTCCCGGCACTCCATGGATGAACCGTGTTTCATAGGTGACACCGGCTTTCTCTATCAACTCCATAACCGGGGCAAGCTTATCTTTCCGTTTCTTTTCCACCTCATACTTGCTGTTCGCAGCTAAAACATCCGTTTTTGCTGTCGTGCCATCCACGACATAAACAATCATAATCGTTGCTGAAAAAGTTTGCGCTAAATTAGCCGCATATTCAGCAGCACGGCAAGAATGATCCGAGCCATCAGCCGGAACTAAAATCCGCTTGAACATACGCATGATCCCTCCCCTTCTTTCCATCGTAAAGATCCGGTAAAGAATTGTAAAGAAAAACCAGGCTCTCCACAAATGTTTTGTGCGGATAGCCTGGTTCAGCCTAGTGTCCGGAAGCCTTCGACAGACCCCCAATCCGTTTTTTCAGTTGTTCGCTCTCTGCATTTAAGCCGACAAATTCGACACGGATACCCTCCTGGGCGTATTTTTCTTCAATTTTATCCAAAGCGCCGATTGCCGAGTCATCCCATAAATGAGCATCACTCAAATCAATTTCAACAAGCTTGACCGCGACTTTATAGTCAAACTGATTGACAAAATCGGTGACAGAAGCAAAGAAAATCTGTCCGCTTACTTTATAAACCTGTTTATCTAATTGATGGATATACGTCTGCTCAAGTTCGACTTTTGAAATTTTCGCAGCAAAGAATACCATACTGAGCAATACACCGGCAAAGACCCCGATCGCCAAATTATGCGTAATTACTACGGTCACGACCGTAACGACCATGACAAAGGCGTCCGTGCGCGGCAGTTTATGAAGGTGACGGACCGAGCTCCAATCGAAAGTACTTAAGGAAACCATGAACATCACTCCGACTAAGGCCGCCATCGGAATTTGCACGACCAGTCCGCCGAGAACAATAATCAAAAACATCAGAAATACGCCGGCGACAAGAGCTGACAGTCTGCCGCGCCCGCCTGATTTAACATTGATCACGGATTGACCAATCATCGCACAACCGGCCATCCCGCCAAAGAACCCCGTCACAATATTGGCGATTCCCTGCCCGCGGCTTTCTTTATTTTTATCACTTTCCGTTCCGGTCATATCGTCGACGATATTGGCCGTCAACAGTGATTCAAGCAGACCGACGACCGCCAGCGCCAGGGAATAAGGAAAAATAATCGCCAACGTTTCAAAAGTCAGCGGAATCGCAGGTATTAAAAAGAACGGTAATTCCTGGGTCAACGCCCCCATATCGCCGACAGTGCGAAGATCCAAGTCCATGAAGATCACAAAGGCGGTAATCGCGATAATGGCCGCCAGCGCGGACGGAATCGCCTTCGTAATTCGGGGCAGCCCGTAAATAATGACGAGAGTGGCGATGACAAGGGCATACATGACCCAGTTCGCTCCCTCAAATTGCTCGAGCTGCGCCATAAAAATCAGGATCGCCAGCGCATTGACAAAGCCGACCATCACCGAGCGCGGGACAAATTTCATCACTCGGGCAAGCTTACAGACGCCGAAGATGATTTGCAGCACCCCGGTTAAAATGGTTGCCGCCAAAAGATACTGCAGCCCGTGATCAGCGACGAGGGTAACCATGACGAGCGCCATCGCTCCCGTGGCTGCGGAAATCATGCCTGGACGCCCGCCAACAAAGGCAATCACCACAGCAATGCAAAAGGAGGCATACAACCCGACCATCGGATCAACACCAGCGATAATCGAGAAGGCAATCGCTTCAGGGATTAAGGCAAGAGCGACGACAATTCCGGCCAAAACATCGCCCTTCACATTGCCAAACCACTCTTCTTTCATAGATTGAACGGTCAATTAAGCACCTCTTTCCTATTCAGTTTTTTAATCGACTTTTGACTCTCACAAAAGTCGGGGTCCGTTATGAACAAAAGGTATTTTATCATTATTGAGACTAAAATCAAATCGCGATGTAAGCGTTTATCATCCTGTTTATCCACTTGAATTCTTTTGTTTTCAAATGATTTCTTCCTATCCTTCCTTTCTCATTCTTCGTTCCACTTTCAGGGCTGGAAAAGTCTTCACAAAGAGAGCTTGAGATAACAAAGAGAGTAGGGGCCGGGATAAGGTAAAAACAACCTTTGCCCAGCCCCTCGCTGCCACCTGTTAACTTGACTGCTCTTCTTTAAACTGTTTGATGCGGGCACCGATCTGATCGCGCACCCGTCTGAACACTTCCCACTTCTCTTCTTCTGTTCCTTCAGCCTGAGCCGGATCATCGAATCCCCAATGCTCCCGTTTTTTATTAGGCGGCGTTGCCGGGCAGACATCATCGGCGTGTCCGCATAACGTCACGACAAGATCCGCTTTTTGCAGCAGCTCCTGATCAATCGTATCAGAAGTTTGTCCACTAATATCAATCCCGACTTCCTTCATTGCCGCCACCGCTTTCGGATTTACCCCATGAGCTTCAATGCCGGCGCTGTACACGTCGAATTCCTCGCTAAGGCAGGCTTTCCCCCAGCCTTCGGCAATCTGACTCCGGCATGAATTGCCTGTACAAAGAAAATAAATGATTGGTTTTGTCATTGTCATCCCTCCTATCCTAAAATGGTCAACCAGAGATACAAGCCGCATAACGTAATGAATAAAGTGGGAATCGTCAGAATGATTCCGACTTTGAAATAATAGCCCCAGGAAATGGTCATCCCTTTTTTCGCCAATACATGGAGCCATAACAGCGTCGCCAATGAACCGATCGGCGTGATTTTCGGACCTAAATCGGAGCCGATGACATTGGCGTAAATCAACGCCTCGCGCATCAGCCCGGATGTATTCGTCTCGGCAATCGCCAGCGCGTTGATCATCACGGTTGGCATATTGTTCATGACAGAGGAAAGCAGCGCCGCCAGAAATCCCATCGTCAGCGTCCCTACAAACAGCCCTTCATCGGCTGCCGACTGAATAAATGCCGCCAGCATATCGGTTAAGCCAACATTGCGCAAGCTGTAGACGACGACATACATTCCGATGGAGAAGACAACAATCGCCCACGGCGCTCCTTTCATGATGCCGGCGGCGCGCAGCTGTGGATTCTCCCGGCTGACAAGGCGAAAGATACCATAAAAGAGAAAAGCAATCGGCATCGCGATAAAGGAGACCGGTACGTCAATAAATTCGCTTGCGAAATAACCGGCCAACAGCAAGGCAAGAATATACCAGGAAAGCATAAACAGTTTCTTATCCTTAATCGCTTCCACCGGCTTTTTCAGCTGATCCAATGGATAGTGGCGCGGAATATCTTTACGAAAATAAAGATAGAGAACGAGCATACTCGCCGCCAATGCAAATACGTTCGGTACGACCATGCGGGTCGCGTACTCGATAAAGCCAATTCCAAAGAAATCTGCCGAGACGATATTAACGAGATTACTGACAAGGAAAGGCAGGGAAGTCGTATCAGCGATAAAGCCGCTCGCCATCACAAACGGGAGCACCATCGCTTCTTTAAAGTGCAAAGCCCGAACCATGGCCAAAACAATCGGCGTTAAAATAAGCGCCGCCCCGTCATTGGCAAAAAGTGCGGCGACGACCGCCCCCAATACGGAGACATACAAAAACATTTTCAGCCCACTGCCATTGGCGAAGCGTGCCATATGTAAGGCTGCCCATTCAAAAAATCCAATTTCATCCAGAAGTAATGAAATGATAATAATTGCGACAAACGTTACGGTCGCATTCCAGACAATTCCTGTGACCGTTGCTACATCCTGCAAATCAACAACACCGGCTAGCAGCGCCAGACAGGCCCCAATCGTCGCTGACCAGCCGATCGAAAGACCTTTTGGCTGCCAGATGACAAGCACAAGCGTCACCAGGAAGATTGCAGCTGCTACCCACACTTCCATTCTCCCACTCCTTTACTAAAGCTATTTATTTACAGCAGACGCGCAAGCCCCGCTCCGCTAAGTCGAGCAGCCTGCTTTTCTGTTCAGGCAGGTGGCGGACGACGCTTTCGACAAGCGGGTATAAGGGATGCGTTTGATTGATTCGATAAAAAACCCATTGACCTCTACGCTCTTCCTCTACGAGCCCGGCATCACGGAGCTTGCGTACATGCTGGCTGACAGCAGGCTGGCTCATGCCAAACAGTTCGACAAATTCACAAACACAGCATTCATCTTCCATCAAACAGGTAACGATTGTTAGTCTCGTTTTATCTCCTAACAGCTTGAAAACCTTTGCCGCCGCGTCCATTTCAACCGGAGCAACCATTTCGCTCATCCTCACCTTTCCTTCCTCTATTTTTCGTTTATTATATAACTATATACTTATATAATCAATTGCTTATTTTATTGGACAAAAAAGAAGTGATCCACACTATTTGTAGATCACTCCATCGGCTCTCTCTCGTCTTACTCTCCTGCCAGCTCGTATTGCCAGCCTGTTTTCGCTGTCGCCACAGCCCCTTGATAGTCGTCCAGAACCTCGCGAATCAGCTGCTGATGCTTCCCGTGGTGAGGCAAGTGACTAAGAAGCACTTGACGCGGCTGAGCCCGTGCGGCGAGCTTGCCGACGCAGCTGCTCGTCATATGCCCGAATTGCGTCACCTTCTCTCCTGCATAGCCACTGCATTCGGCTATCAGCAAATCAGCACCCGCAGAAAAATCAGCAAGCTGATCAAAATAGCTCGTATCCGCTGTATACACGAGCGATGCTCCGTCCGTCACTGTGATTTTCATTGCGTAGCACGGGACCGGGTGCCTTGTCCGCAAAAATTGAAACGTAAACGGGCCGATCATTGCCTGTTCTTCCTCTTTATATTCGACCCCGGTTGTGACATGCTGAAATGTCAGCCCGGCAAACTGTTCTTCATCCATACGATGCCCGTAAATCGGAAGCTGCTTATCCGGATACTCGGCAGCTTTTATAATGCTCGCGTATTGCAGTGGCCCAAGATCCGCTTTATGGTCATGATGATAATGAGAGAGAACGACCGCATCGAGCTCTTCTACTTTACAATACGACTGGAGCTTAGCGAGCACCCCGCTGCCACAGTCAATTAGCAATTTACATTGTTCGTGCTCAAGCAAATACCCTGATGTCGCCTCGTCTTTTTCGGGAAAACCGTGCCAATAGCCAATTACCGTTACTTTCACGAGCTTCACCCCCTGTTTCTTCCATCGTAAAAGAACGAACTGATCCCGTCAAATTGTTTTCAGCTTCCACCTGAGAAAACCCAGCTCCCGTTGCTCACTCATAAGGCAATTGCTGTTTCAGTCGTTCCCGTTGTCGTTATGAAAAGCCGTGACCCTTACAGCTGCAAAGCTTTTGCCATTTCGCAGTGGATTTCTTTCATAATTCTTTCATTGGCGTTTTGTAAACTGAAATCCTATTGTACACGAGAAATAGTTTACGGGGGTTTCTATATGCTAAAAGCCATTATCATCGATTATGATGAATTGTCAGTCAAACAGGTAAAGAAGAAGCTGACCATGAGAAACGAGATCGACATTTGCCGTTCGTTTTCCTGCCTGCGGGACGCCTATGATTATATGCAGACTCATCCCATTCAGCTCGCATTTCTTAACGCCGCGATGCCCGAAGTGAAACGGCTGACACTTTCCGATCTGCTTCACCAGCCTGAACCGGCCAAAAAAGCTACCTTTGTCACGCGGTATGAGCATTACACGGTTCAAATCTTTGATTTATATGCACTCGATAGTCTAATGGCGTCTATCGTCGGCCACCGACTTACGAACAGATCCCCGTTCCCGAAAAATAGTTACCAAGAAAAAATGAAGCTAACCCAGAAGGAAAGAGAGGTCGTTCAATTACTTACAGAAGGGCTGTCGAACAAGCAGATCGCAAATCAGCTTCATGTGTCAACCGAGACTGTTAACTCCCATATAAAAAATATTTACAGAAAGCTTAATGTGCATAATCGGATTCAGGTTTTTCAGCGCGCCCGGCAATTAAATCTTTGCGAGTAATGCAATCCCAACGGCCTGGTTTCGACGGCCGTTCATGCTTTCCTTTCGAGGAAAGGCTCTTATACAAATAAGAACAGGTAAAGGATCCCGAACCAGGCATACGGGAGCAAAAGCCACAGCAGCGAACGGCGATGTTCCTTCTTCTTAAAACCATTCCAGCTCTTTACAGACGCCAGAACAATTGCGACCAAATAAACAATAAGCAAGCAAAAAAATACGGATAACACCTTTCCTGAGAAACCCCACATCACCACCCCAATAAAGAGGGAAGCGGCGAAAAACAGCTGGCTGGCAACAATCAGAATCAACAACAAGTTTTTTTTCATTCTTCCCATATTCAATTCCCATCATCCTTGCTCCAGCTTCGTAAGGCAATGCCGGTTTTACTCATCATCGTTCATTTCGTTGCGGATACCGGAGGCAGAGATAAGACGATCCGCGAGACGGCTGAACGGCAACGATTGCAGCCATACCTTTCCGGGGCCGCGCAATGTGGCGAAGAAAAACCCTTCTCCGCCAAAGAAAGCCGATTTGACGCCGCCGACAAATTCAATATTATATTCAACTCCCTGGGTCAGCGCGACCAGGCACCCCGTGTCGACCCGGATTCCTTCCCCCGGCCGCAGCTCCCGCTCGTAAAGCGTTCCTCCGGCATGGAGAAAAGCCACTCCATCCCCTTCCAGCTTTTGCATGATAAAACCTTCCCCACCGAAAAATCCAGCTCCGAGCTTGCGTTGAAAGGCAATCCCTAATGAAACTCCTTTCGCCGCGCATAAAAATGCCTCCTTCTGACAGATGATCCTTCCGTCCAGTTCACTTAAATCCATAGGCACGATCGCGCCCGGATAAGGAGCGGCGAAGGAAACCTTTTGCTTTCCCTGATGTTCGTTTGAAAAAAGCGTCATGAACAGGCTTTCGCCTGTTAACAATCTTTTACCGGCCCCCCATAATTTCCCGACGAAGCCTTTCCTTTCATTACTTCCATCGCCAAAAATCGTCTCCATGTTGATTCCATCCTCCATCATCATGAAAGCCCCGGCTTCCGCGACGACGCTTTCACCCGGATCAAGCTCGATCTCGACAAATTGCATATCATTTCCGTAAATATGATAATCAATTTCATGCGCGTTCATCTTCATTCTCCTTTTTCTGTTCCTGCTATAAACTCACTATAAGGCAACATTTTTCATATAAAAATCCCCTGATTAGGGGATTTTTTTCGGCAGGGGGATGACTTATAGTTAATAAGCAAAAAGTCTTATGATTCTAGGAGGAACAACAAAGATGAGAAAAAAAATGAAAACATGGCTCGTTGCCGTACTCTCTTTCCACTTGATTCTTTTGCTTGCAGCATGCGGAGAAGAAGTCGACAGCAGCACTGAGGAAGAGGCGCCGTCCGAAGTCGAAAGCTCCGATGAAGATACCGCCGAAGAGGAAGCTGGTGAAGAAACCGCCGGGGCCGAAGGAGTACAAACGTACACGAATGACCAATTCGCTTTCAGCGTTGAATACCCGGGGGATTGGACTTTGCAGGAAGTAAACGAAACAATGCTCGGTTTCGTCTCCTCACGTGAGAGCGAGGATGATCCTTTTATGGAAAATGTATCAGTCCAATTAAATCATTTGGACGGTCAGTCCCTGTCGCTGGAGGAGCTGACTGAGATCTTGCTTGCCAATGTTCAAAACGAAGTACCGGATTTTGAACTGACCTCCTCGGAAACAGTAGAGGCGACTGATGAAGCGCAGCCAGATGTACACTATCTTGAATACACAGGCACACAGGGAGATCTTCAATTGGCTTATGAAGCATTACTGTTCATTAATAATGACAGGGCATTTGTTTTCACATACACGGCTGAGATGAACAATTTCAACCAATATTATGAGGCCTACACTCAGATCATCGAATCGCTCACATTCTAATGAAAATGCATTTCAGTTGTTTAGTGGTCATGCTGGTGCTGTTTTTGGTTTCCTGCAGTTTCAGTTTTACTACTGCCCATTATTCTGACTTGCAATTTGCAGCTGAGATTGATTCATCTAACCGGCCGGTCATACGTGCAGATCATTTCACAGTAGATTCACCCATCGTTCATTTGACAGGGATTTTGAACAACGCCCCGGACGGCACCGTCATGAAAGCCGTTTGGGTTTATCTTGAAACAGAACCGCCAACAGAAATTGATTTTTATGAACTTGAATCGGTGCATGTCACGGCAAATTTCAGCTTCCATGTTTCAAGGCCGGATAATGGCTGGCCTCCCGGAGACTATGAAGTGCATCTTTATATTGATGATAAACTGAAAGAGACGCTTACTTTTCAGGTAGTAGAGAACTAACGACGACTTGCGCATAACCGGTTTTATCTACAATGTACAGGCATAGATGGATGCGTCTCTTCCATCTATGCCTTCTTTTTTAGCCTGGCGAACGATTACTTTTTTGCAGCTTCTTTTCACCCCTATCCTTTCCCAGTAAATGATGGGTCCTCTTTCGTTTCTTCCTCATCACGATTTACGATCCCATGTGAAGGGTATAGAATAGCAGTTACCAATCATTTTTGAGGAGGATGGAAACGATGACGATTTTTTCTACTTTCGCTCTTGCTGAGCAGCACGCCTTAGTCACTGGAGCGACAGGAGGAATAGGAGCGGAAACGGCAAAAGTGCTGGCTGGCATGGGAGCTGCTATCACGATTAGCGGACGGCGGCGGCAGAAGCTCAACGCGCTCAAACAGGAGATCGAGCAGCAGGTGCCGGACGCTTCGATCTATGTGCATGCTGCGGATCTGACAAATGCCGAACAGCGGGATGAGCTTTGTGCAGCAGCCAAGGATGAGCTGGGACCGATTTCGATTCTCGTCAATTCGGCTGGTGTCTCCGGCGGGTCTGTTGTTGAGCGGCTGACTCAGGACGATATGGAGCGGATCATGCACATTAACTATACGTCGACTGTTTTGCTGACACAGCAAGTGTATCGGCAGATGAAAGAGAAAGGGCATGGAGCGATTATTAACGTTGCGTCATTATCCGGCTTACGCGGTACATATGGAAATACAGCCTATGCCGCTTCAAAATTTGCCTTAATCGGCTTTACCCATTCCTTCGCGCTTGAAGCGATTGAACATCACGTCCGGGTCAATGCCGTTTGTCCAGGCTACGTCGAAACCGACATGGCGCTTGAAGCAATCAGACGGAAAGCAGCCCACAGTCGAACGTCTTTTGAGCACCAAATGACAAAAGCGAAGGAAAGCATCCCTTCAGGTCATTTTACGAGCCCGCAGGATGTGGCAAACACGATTGCCTTTCTCGCTTCAGCAGCCGCTGATAACATCATCGGCGAATCAGTCAAAATTTCCGGTGGCAGCGTGCTGCGCTAATAAAAAAACGGGGAGGAAAGCCAGCCACTTTCCCCCTCGTTTTATTTATATATACGTGATGAAAGGACGACAAGCTCAAACGCCGGCCTCCCCCTCCGCCTCTTTCCTGGCGTAACGCAAAAGCACGACCCCGCAGCCAAATTGGCGTGTTTCCAGCAAGCGCAGCTGCCGGTACTCTGTTAATTCAGGAAACATCCGCTTCCCGCCTCCAAGCACAATCGGGTGAAAGTAGAGGCGGTACTCATCGACTAAGTCATGCTCGATAAACGAAGCGGCGATGCTCGCCCCGCCTAGGTCCATATCCCGGCCTTCTTCAGCTTTTAAAGCGCGAACCGCTTCAGGCAGATTGTCACGTATAATCCGCGCATGTTCCCCGACCTGTTCCAACGTAGTGGAAAAGACAATTTTTTCCGATTGATTCCAAATACGGGCATACTCTTTTTCGACAGCCGCTGCCTCCGGATTGTCTCCGGCTTTCGTCCAATACCCGGCCATATTCTCATACATGCGTCGCCCGTAAAGATGAGTATCAATTTCCTGCTCAAAGTCATTGAAATGCTGATGCAGCTCTTCATCCGGCACCGACCAGTCAATCGCTCCATCGCGCGCTTCCATATACCCGTCAAGTGAGACCATCATCGAATAAATCACCTGTCTGTTGCGCTTTCGGCTCATTGAACGCCCCCTCCGCTCTGGCTGACGCGAAAGCTGGCATGGATCACCGAGCCACTCGTCGATTGGCTTGTCAGCTCCAGATTCGGTAAATGATTACCGCGATGTTCGAACAGCCTTACTCCGTCACCGAGCAGTACCGGGACGATGTGCAAATGAAGCTCATTAAGAAGACCAGCCGCAAGACATTGCTGCACGACGTCCGCTCCCCCGCCAACTGAAATCTCCTTTTCACCCGCTGCCGCTTTGGCCGCTTGATAAGCCGCAGCCAAACCGTCCGTCCAGAAGATAAAGGTAGTGCCGCCTTCCATTTCCTGCGGAGGGCGCGGCTCATGAGTCAGGACGAAAACAGGAACGTGAAAAGGAGGACGACTCCCCCAATAACGCTCACCGTGGTCGAACATTGTCCGCCCGATGATCACCGCCCCCGTCCGATCAATCAACGACTGCAAATGAGCCGACTCGTGACTCTCCATTCCTCCGTCCAGACCGTGACGCTCCCGCCAGCTGCCAAGCTGATAGACCCATTCATGGAGAATACGACCGCCCGTTCCAAGAGGATGCTCTTCGGAACTGTCCGGTCCGGTGATAAATCCGTCAAGCGAGATCGACAAATCAGCAAATGCGGCCATCGCTATTTCACCTCTCCGCGATCAACAACATAAGTCGTCAGCGCTTTCACTTTTCCGTCCTCCAGATCGTACAGATCACAAACAGAGAAGGCATGTCTGATCCCTTGTTCAACCTCCATCTCCATTGTGCCTTCCACGACGGCCCACTGCTGATTGGCGACAACCCGTAGCAACTGATGCTCCTCCAGCGGCTGCGCCATCATTTGCGAGATTCCATCAAGCAGGGCCTGTTTCCCTTTCAATGCAGGCTCGCCAATTACAGTCCATTCAATATCCTCCACCACATGCTCGGCAATCCACGTAAGGTTGCCGGAAGTAAAAGCCTGGTCAAACTCCCGAATAAATGTTTCATCATTTGTCATGTCCGCCACTCCTTATCAGCCATTTGTCTTTCATTATAGACAGAGTTGCGGGTCAACATTTCTTATATTTTGCGAAGAAGCTGCTCGCTAAGAAATTTCTTCATTAAAATAGGCAAGGAAATTAAAATTGGCGGTTCGCCGATGCGCGGTGGATGCAATGATAATGCTTGATAGGGCACCCGGTTCCGACCGGAGATGATAATCGGATACGGGGAGCGGCAGCGCAATGTCTCGTGCGGAACTAAAATGCTTTGCGCAGCCGTCCCCCACTCTACCGATGTAGCCAATAAAAAGTATGTACCCGGTTCGACGCCGGAAAATGAAAACTCTCCTGGGGAGGCGAGCAATGTTCCATAAGCGGGCAAGCCTTCCGGAATCGGTTTCGTAAACAAGCCGACAAGAATCACACCCGAAATTGGATGGGCTGACTGGATGCTGCCTTCTACCACACCGCCACCTGGTTGAACAGGGAGGAGCGCCTTCCACTCCCCGGCATCCTGCAAGCGGCCAATTAGCTGCTCGGTAAGCTCCTCGGAGCGCCGAAAAAAAGCAGGCGTCATCCCGACCCGTTCCGTAAATCGCGTTGTAAATGTTCCGAGGCTTTGCTGGCCGATTTCCATCCCGATATCACGGATCGTCAAGTTTGTCGTCAGCAGCAATTCCTTTGCGTGCTGGAGACGGAGGGATGCGATGTAATAATGCGGGGAAAGACCCGTTCTTTCCTTGAAAAGACGCGAAAAATGATACGGGCTATACGCCGCTTCGCTTGCAAGCTGTTCTAAAGAAAGCGGTGCATCAAGGTGGTTGTGAATATAATCGAGCACCTGATCAACCGCCTTTTCTTTTGTCCAGTCCTTCATCTCCTCCCCCCTTTCTTGAAAATAGTATAGTTCTAAATATTCAGAAAATAAACACCGAGCAAGCTTCCTCATGACTGATGTGTAAAGAGGGTGCCCAAAAGCCTTCGCTTCAGGACACCCTCTTCCTTATTATGCAGGATACACGCTCACTTGCTTGCGATCACGACCGACGCGCTCATATTTCACAACACCGTCAACCTTCGCAAAAAGTGTATCGTCTCCACCTTTACCGACATTCACACCAGGGTAAACACGAGTACCGCGTTGGCGAACAAGAATCGAACCGCCTGTTACCGCTTGACCGTCAGCACGCTTAGCACCAAGGCGCTTTGAACGTGAGTCACGACCGTTCTTCGTACTACCTACCCCTTTTTTCGATGCGAAAAATTGTAGATTCATTTTCAACATGGAATTCACCTCCCATATTTATCGTCAATTTCAATATGCTTACTGTATTCTTCAGCGATCGACTGCAGCGACACGAGCATCGCCTCGAGCAAAAGCTGGACTTTCTCAAATGTCGCACGTTCTACATCCATCGGAACGGTACAGCGGAGAAAGCCACCATTCTCCTCCATTTCAATCTCAGGATCGACCTGACATAGGGAGATGATCGCATTTACAGCTCCAATCGAAACGGCTGAAGCGCCAGCGCAAACGAGATCGTACCCATACGGACCGGAGTCTGCATGTCCACTCATCGTAAAAGAAACGATCTCAGCGTTATCATTGCGTTTTACTTTTACCGTAATCATCGGACACTTAGGCGTTAATCTTTTCGATTACCACTTTCGTGTACGGCTGACGGTGACCTTGCTTACGACGGTAATTCTTTTTCGCCTTCATTTTCCAAACGATGATTTTCTTTTGACGACCATGCTTTTCAACCTTAGCCGTTACAGTAGCGCCCTCAACAAAAGGAGCACCAACCTTCACTTCATCGCCACCGACAAAAAGAACGTTGTCGAAGCTCACTGTTTCTCCAGCTTCTGCGTCCAATTTCTCAATGTAAACTTCCTGGCCTTCTTGAACTTTGATTTGCTTTCCACCAGTTTCAATAATTGCGTACATACTTGCACCTCCTCATATACTCAGACTCGCCATCAAAGGTAGGAAAAATCCGTTTGCGACCTTCTCTGAGCGGTTGTAGTCGTTTGGGTGCGACCAAATAACTAACAAGCGCTATTTTAGCACAAATAAAGCAGCTCTGTCAACGGCTGCTTTATACTCCCGCCTTCAATCGCTCAAGCTGGGCGGAAGCCTCAGTCAGCGTGCCGATAAAGCGGATCGCGAAGCTTTCCTCGGCCATTTTCCGGTTTGGAAAGACAAGGATCCGAAAGCCAAGCGCCTCTTCCAGCCTTTTCAAATGCTCCGATTTCGCCCCGAATAAAACGGTCGCGACATGGGATGGCAGCTCAAGCAGAAGCGCTTCCTCCCCCATTCCGCGATATTCCCAAAGCTGACGCTCAATCTTAAACGCCTGTGCTTCATCTGACAGCACTGCTCCTTTGCCGCCGCACGTCGGGCATGCTTTCGATAAGCTTGCCTGCAAGTTCTGCCTGATTTTTTTCCTCGTCATCTCCACGAGGCCAAGTCCGGTAAGGCCGTGAATGCTCGTTTTCGTCCGGTCACCCTTGAGCGCCTGTTCAAAGGTCTCCAGGACATATTTCTGATCGTCCTCACGCTTCATATCGATGAAGTCAATGATAATGATGCCGGAAATATCACGGAGGCGCAGCTGTTTGGCAATTTCCTTTGCCGCTTCGGCATTCGTTTTGCGAATCGTGTCATGGAGATTTGTCTTACCGGTGAATTTACCGGTATTGACATCGATCACCGTCAGCGCCTCCGTTTGATCGATCATCAGATAAGCGCCGTTTTTCAGCCAGACCTGCCGTTTCATCGCCCGTTCCAGTTCTTTTTCAATCCCGAACGCAGTAAAGATGTTCTCCTTTTCATGATAGAGGCGGAGTGTCGTTTCCCCCTGACCATAAGGAGCAAGCAGTCCCTTTAGCTGGCGGTATTCTTCAAGGTGGTCAACAACGATTTCGCTGACCGTGGCAAAAGAAAAATCGCGCATAATCCGCTCAATTAAGCCGGTATCCTGATGAATGAGCGCAGGAGCCTTACGATGCTTTTCCTGCTCCCATAGCTTGTGCCAGCGCTCGCGCATGAATTGCAGCTCGCTTGCGATCACTTCCGCTGACTGACCTTCACAGGACGTCCGAATAATCAGCCCTTCATCTCCTTCCAGCAAGGATTCTCCCACCTGTCGCAAGCGCTCCCGCTCTTCCTCGGAGGAAAAGCGGCGCGACACCCCGACATAGCCTCCCTGTGGCATATAAACGATAAATTTTCCCGGAAATGAGACGACTCCCGTCAAGCGCGGCCCTTTTGTCCCGAAGCCTTCTTTTGTCACCTGTACAAGGATCTCTTCCCCTTCCTTCACAAATTCGGAAATACTTCTGCGCTTTTTCTCGGCCTCATCCTCCGTTGATAAATGAAAAGAAAGCAAGTCATCACGGTACAGAAAGCCGTTTTTGTCTCGTCCAATATCGATGAATGCCGCCTGCATCCCCGGCAGCACATTGACCACCTTCCCACGGTAAACATTGCTGACCACACGGTTATGTACCGGACGCTCTATCATCAGCTCGACCACTTCGCCGTTCTCCACAATCGCCGCCCGCCGTTCTCTCGTCGCCATATTGAAGTAGATCTTTTTCACACTCGTAACCCCTTTTATTCATGAACATTCTTCTCTCTATTGTACCTTATTCTTGTCCCCGCTGCTCGACAATTATCCTGCCTTATCTTCTGTCGTCCTGAGCAAAAGGGAATGAGGAAAGAGGGGCGTGATGGTTTTTCATTTGAAAAAAAGCTTGCACGAGCTCTGCTTCCGTTACGTGAGCGACAGATGCCTGCCACGGCCGGTAAATGCGAAAGTCGTGCCGGTAGCCTCTCCGTAATTGCTTGACCGCGTCCCGCACGGCGAGTGAATCCTTAAGGCGGATGACAGAATGGCGCCGAGCTGCGCTTTCATTTGAGCGAGTCATAAGAAAGCGCATGAAATGATAATGGCGCTGTTTCCACTCAAAATAATTGGCCAGCAGCAAAAAGGAAATCACGACCCATAAATTCAAATGAAACGGAAAATAGACCGCGCTGAGCAACACGAGCAACACGAGCGCCCCGATTGAAAGCTGACGCGCCCGCAGCAACGCTTTCTGATAAGGCAACACAGCCGTGAGCCAGAGATGGAGCAGCCGTCCTCCGTCAAGCGGAAGTATAGGAATGAGATTAAAGCCGAGGATCATCAGATTGTGCCAGACAAACAGCTGATGATCAGCTGCGCTCCAAAAAGGCAGCCCGATGCAGGCAAATGAGGCGAGCATCATCCAAAGATGCTGCAAAGGCCCGGCGATAACGACGATCGCTTCTTCGTAAATGGGACGATTCCCGCCATGATCCACTTCTGCCACGCCACCAAATGGGAGCAGCTCTATTTTGTAAATCCGCCATTTAAAAGCAATCGCAGCGAAAGCATGCCCCAGCTCATGAATAAACACAATCAGAAAAACCATCAGCACTTCACGGAAGTATCCAGTAGCAACCCCGATCCCGAGCACTAGCCAAAACAAAGGGTTGATTTTGACTTTGATCAGCAAATCGCGCATCTTATTCAAAGGAAAGGACATCTGTTGGATCAATATAATGTTCGTCCTTTTTTAATGCGAAATAAAAAATTCCTTTTTGCGCCTCTTCATTAATGGAGACGGTGCCGATCTTCGCCCCTGCCTGGATATGGTCATACATCTTCACACCGATGTCATCAAGCATCCCATAAAGTGACTCTGTTCCGTCATAATGTTGAACGACTACCGTTTTTCCAAGGTTCTCTTCCTCCCGTTCCCCGACTGAAATCACATATCCGCCTTTCACGGCTTCAACCTCAGCCTCAAGCCCGGTTTCAATCAAAATACCGCTGCCGTTTTGCTGGAAATCTTCACGGATCGTCCCGGCCGCCGGCAAAGCATAGACCATTTCGACCTGCTCCTCTGGATCACCCTGAGCGACCTCCTGGTTGACCGGCACGAGAGCAAGCGGCCTTCCAAACTGGTTTTCATACCAGTTGGCAATTGCCGCAAATTGCAGCTCCTGTTCATAGGCATCCGTAATAAATGCCTTCATTCCATCAAGCTGTGGAGAATTAGACTTAAACAGAATCGCGATTACGAGCGCCAAACAAACCGCTGTCATAATCCGAAAGACAAGAAAGTCACCTGGCTTTCCGCGATGCTCCCGCTCCTCCTTCTCCTGGTGAACATACACGTCAAAATCTTCTCTCGACTCCTCATGACGGTTCATCAGCAGGGGAATCGCTCGCTCCCGTCCTTTTCGACTGCTGTCAATCTGCCGTCTCTTTTTTTCCAATTCTCTGCGTACCTTGTTTAACCGATCGGACATGTCCTCCCCCCTCTTTTTGCCAAGCTGCTAAAAAAGTACGATTTTCACTTTTACAGCAGCTTTTAGTTACGAAAAAGGAAGTTGTTTTTCAGTGGCCTCCTTTTGCTCTTTAGTAAACTATATGACTTGTCCGTTTTTGATATGCCATAATAGATGGTGGAGGACCTATTAGTCTGAAATAAACGAAAACAGAGAGGATGATTGCGATGAAAAAACGCCGCATTGGCAATTCAGAGCTTATCGTTAGTGAGCTTGGCTTAGGGTGTATGAGCATCGGCACAAACAAGAAGGAAGCAGCAGCGGTTATTGACGCCGCGCTTGCAGAGGGGATCAACTATCTCGATACTGCTGACTTATACGATCAAGGGATGAATGAGACGATCATCGGGGAAGTGATCAAGCAAAAGCGGGGCGACATCATCCTCGCGACGAAAGCTGGAAACCGTTTTGAACCGGGAAAAGAAGGCTGGAGCTGGGATCCTTCGAAAAAGCATATCAAATCCGCTTTAAAGCAAAGCCTTACCCGGCTTCAAACTGACTATATTGATTTATTTCAGCTGCATGGCGGGACAATTGAGGATCATATTGATGAGACGATAGAAGCCTTTGAGGAGTTAAAACAGGAAGGTGTGATTCGTTACTACGGCATTTCTTCCATTCGACCGAATGTGATTCGCGAGTATGTCAAACGCTCTTCCATCGTCAGCGTAATGATGCAATACAGCCTGCTCGACAGACGTCCTGAGCCGCTATTTCCTTTATTAGAGGAGCATCACATCAGCGTGCTGGCGAGAGGACCGCTGGCAAAGGGGCTGCTCACGAACCGTCCGCTGGCGCAAGCTTCCTCCGCGATCAAGGAAAATGGCTATCTCGATTATTCCTATGACGAATTGACCGCATTCAAGCAAAAGCTGTCAGAAACCATCGTCGGCGAGAAAGACATTCATGCGCTTGCGCTTGGTTATTGCTTAGCGTCGCCAGCCGTCGCCTCCGTCGTAGCCGGTGCCAGCAAGCCTGAGCAAATTATCGCAAGCAGTGCAGCTATGCAACAGGCAGAGCTGACCGAAGATGAAATCAACATCTTGCAGCAGCTTACAAAAGCCGGCCGCTATACCCAGCATCAAATATAAGAAAAAAACATCGCAGCGGCTCCGTTCTGCGCCTGCTTTCGAGCTTAAGAAAAAGACAAAAGGGAAAAGCAACCCTTTTGTCTCAAGCTCGAAGCACCTACATCCTCATCTGGTCCTGAAGAATTTCCTGAATGACGTGACAGAGCTCAGGAATAATGATCCGCTCCATCGCCAGCTTCACCGCTCCCGTCGCACCCGGCATTGAAAAAATCGCCTTGCCGTCACGCACACCGGCGATGGCCCTGCTTAAAATCGCCGCCGTTCCGACGTCCTCTGTAAAGCTTAAGTGGCGGAAGATTTCACCAAAGCCCGGCATTTCTTTGTCCAAGCTGTCCCGCACTGCTTCATGAGTCGTATCGCGCAAGGCAATTCCCGTGCCGCCTGTCATTAAAATCGCATCGATATCCGCGCGGCTTGCAGCAATTTTTAACCAGTGCTGAATTTGGCTATATTCATCCTTGACAATTTGATACTCGGTTACCGCATGTCCATTTTCTTCCAGTAACTTGCGAATAAGCGCACCGCTTTCATCATTTTCATAGGTTCTCGTGCCGGAGACCGTTAAAATCATACAGCGGACGTTTTTACTCGCTTCTTCAATATGTTCCTGCTTCATCTTCTTCTCCACCTTTACACCATCGTTTCACCCTTGCTTATGTAACAGCCCTATCTTATCCATTACCTTTCTATGCCTCTGTTAAACCATGTATTCTCATTTCTCGTCAACTCTTTCATCCGATAGTCCCAATATTCAATGAATTCATAGAATCTTTAGGTCTTGCAAACTTCTCAAACTACTTTTACTATTAAGAGAGAAGAGCGATAAAGAGAAAAGGGGAACAACGTATGGGGTCATTTTTAGTCGCCTTACTTGAGGACGAGCCAAGTCATGCTACATTAATGGAGTATCATCTGACTCAGCTGGGAGCAGAAGTGCTGCATTACACAGAGGCAGATTCTTTTTTAGAGATAGAAACGAGAGTCTCCTTCCATCTGATTATTGTCAGTGATCAGCTGCAAAATGAGAGCATGCTATCTTTTATTACTGCCTTGGAACAACAGACAACAACACCGATCCTCGTTTTGACGACCGGACGTCAAAAGCGTGTTCATAGCGAAAAGAATATTGCTTACCTCGATAAGCCTTTCTCCATTCATGAATTCCGCCAGACCGTTGAAGCATCTGTCAAGCAAACACTTACGATTATATAAAAAAGAGCCTGAGAGAAAAGGGGAAAAACTCCCCTTTTCTCTCAGGCTCGAAGCAGTGGGCAGAACGGAGCCACTGCCATGTCTTACCTCACACTAAAAAACTGCTTAATCTTCGCAAAGACGCCTTTGTTTTCTTCAAGTGACATTAACGGCACCGTTTCTCCTAAAATGCGTCTGGCAATATTACGATAGGCGATAGAAGCCTTGCTTGTCGTTAATAGTGCAATAGGCTCGCCTTTATTCGCCTGTTTGATCACTTCTTCATCATCGACGACGATGCCAAGCAAATCAATCGCCAAAATCGAAGTAATTTCATCAACATCAAGCATTTCTCCATTTTTCATCATATGGCCGCGAATCCGGTTGACGATCAGCTTGGGAGACTCGATATCCCTTTGCTCCAGTAGGCCGATAATCCGGTCCGCATCACGTACTGCCGGCACCTCCGGGGTTGTGACGACAATCGCCTTATCGGCCCCTTCAATCGCATTTTTAAAGCCTTGTTCAATACCTGCCGGACAATCGATGAGCACATAATCGTATTCCTGCTTTAATTCATCAATAATGCTCTTCATCTGCTCCGGTTCTACAGCCGATTTATCCTGCGTCTGGGCCGCCGGGAGCAGGTATAAGCAATCGAAGCGCTTGTCCTTTATTAGAGCCTGCTTCAGCTTACAGCGTCCTTCGGTCACATCGACGAGGTCGTAGATGATTCGATTTTCCAGCCCCATTACAACATCAAGATTGCGAAGACCAATGTCTGTATCCACTAAGCAAACTTTCTTCCCCGACAGCGCAAGAGCGGTGCCGATATTAGCTGATGTCGTTGTTTTTCCTACGCCACCTTTTCCACTTGTAATGACGATTGCCTCACCCACATTGAAGACCCCTTTCTATCACTTTCTTAATCTATCACTTGCTTTTCGTTTTGAATATCGACAGGATGCGTATGTAGAAGCTGCTGCACTCGTCCGAGCTGGACTCTCGCATGCTCGTCCAAAAAAGCACTTGTCATAATTTCTTCTTCCTTCTCATCACCGTCTGCTTCGAATTGGCGAATCCCTCCGGCAATACGGAGCTGCGACGGAGCCATGACAGAAGCCGCGATCACCGCTGATTCATCACCTTGAAAGCCGGCATGGGCAATGCCGCGCAATGCTCCGACGATATAAATGCTTCCCGTCGCCATGATCGTGCCACCGGGATTAACATCACCGATCAGCAGGACGTCACCCCGGATTTTCAAGACTTGACCTGAGCGGATAATCCGCGTCAGCGTCACCACCTGTGCCTGCTGGCGAAGAAGCTCGGCCTCTTCCGTTGAAAGCACCTCTGATTCAAATTCCTCGACAATCAAATTACGGCCTTCTGTAATCAGCTGTGACAGTTCTTCTTTCTCAGCGGAATTGAGATAGCGGTAGCCTGCATTCACTTTTACAAGAGTATCTCGCCCTTCGCTATCCTGGTAATGCTTAGACGAAAGCTTCTCACGTAATTCCGTTAACAGAGATTCGTAAGAGCAATGGTCATCCAACTGGAAGATAAGTCCTTCCTTTGTTCCCTTTATTGTTACATGTTGCTTTTTTTGCGTCATTCGTGTTTCACCTCAGCCTGACTCACTTTGATACTCCAATAAAATGAACGTCTTTGCCAAGTGGCAGCACCGCTGGCAACTAGAGCTTATACAATTAATTCAACAGTCCGGCAAACAAACCCTCTTTTTCCCGGCAATGTACTCGTATCTCTGATTACCGCGCGCGAAGATTGGCTTGCTTTTTCACATGTTCAAACAGTTTGCGCGCCGGATAATAAATTAAGATGGCAAACGCGCTGTTTAAAATCAGACTCGGGAGCAGACGCTCGATGGCAAAAGACGAAGCTGGCAGGTCGGTTAGACCGATTAGCAAATAGAGACCATACTGATAATACTCAAAGAACAAAATGGCACTCAAAACGAGCATCAGCTGGATCAAAAGTGAATCTTGAATCCGCTTCGAAAAAAAAATGAAAAAATACCCGATAAAAGCAAGTCCGAACGCGTATACGCCAAGCAGCTGTGTGTAGACAATGTCATAACAAAAGCCAAAGGCGAGACCGTAGAACAGACTGCTCTGCCGTCCAAAGTGCAGCCCGATTAAGACAACCATCACGATCAGAAATCGGGGAACGAGAACGGAATCGGTATGAGTCGGAGTCATAAGCTGAAATAAGGTCCCCTCGACAATCAACAGCACAAAGACAAGGCCTGGAATGTAAAACCGGCTCACGATTCCTCCTCCTCAAGCAACGAGGAATCAAGCGTCGTGCTCGTCCGCTCGATCACATAGACATAGTCCAACCCATAAAAGTCGGCCGTCGGTTCGATATAGGCGTTTAACGTAAGTCCGTATTCATCCGGCTCCACCGCGACAATCTCACCAATCAGCAAGCCGCTTGGGTAAACCCCGCCTTTTCCCGAAGTCGTCACCATTTGCCCGGGTTCAATTTCAGCTTCAATATCGAGCTTTCTTAAAATAAGCAGGCCTGTCTCCTCATCGTAGCCTTCAATAAAGCCATATTCAGGCTCGTCCATCGAAACCATTGCCGAAACACGGTTTGTCCGATCATTGTCTGAAAGAAGCTGCACGACGGACGAAAATTCGCTAACCTGCCTAACCTTGCCGACAAGCCCGCCCCGGGAATCGACGATCCCCATATTCGGCTCGACTCCGTGCTCCGATCCTTTGTTAATCCCAATATATTCCGACCAGCGATCCGGATTGCGGTGAATGACGACCGCGGTGCGAATCATATAATCATGCAAGCTTTCTTCAAGCTCCAGCATTTCTTTCAGATTTTCATTTTCATTCCGCAGTAAATTCCGTTCAACAGAGATTTGCGCGTATTCCTCAAACCGTGATTTTAGCAGCTTGTTTTCCTCATACACATGATGAATATCCCGAACATTTTCAAAGAAACCCGCAACAGCATATGCGGGTTTCATAAAAATCGTTTGCACCCATCCAACAGCATCGCGTACAACTTGCTCTGGACCTGTCACCCGTTCACGGTCTGTGAGGGAGTAGCCAATGAGCGCCACTAAAATAATAATGCTGACGAGCAGAATAATTAACTTTTTGTTTGAAAAGAAGGATGGCATGCTGACACCTACTTACAATTTTCTGTCCGAACGGGACGTGATCCCCGCTTTAGACCGGAATAAATGAAGATTTTCAAGCGCACGACCTGTTCCAATCGCGACGCAATCAAGCGGGTTCTCTGCGACTAAAACCGGCATATTCGTCTCATCGCTTAACACGCGATCCAAATTGCGAAGCAACGCGCCTCCCCCGGTAAGAACGATACCGCGATCCATAATGTCTGCCGCCAGTTCAGGCGGAGACTGCTCCAGCGTGTTTTTCACCGCTTCAATAATCGTCGTCACCGTATCTTCCAGCGAGCCGGCAATTTCTTCCGCTGTCACCGTAATCGTCTTCGGCAGCCCTGTCACAAGGTCGCGCCCGCGAATATCCATATCATCGACGCCATCCGGCGCTCCGGCCGAACCGATTTCTAGCTTTAACGCTTCTGCCGTCCGTTCACCAATCATCAGATTATACGTCTTTTTCACATAGGAAATGATCGCATCATCCATTTCATCGCCGGCAACCCGAATCGACTGACTCGTCACGATCCCGCCAAGCGAGATAATCGCCACCTCTGTCGTACCACCGCCGATGTCGACAACCATGCTGCCCGTTGGCTCCCATACAGGGAGATCAGCGCCAATCGCTGCCGCAAACGGCTCTTCAAGCGTATAGGCTTCCTTCGCCCCCGCCTGTTTTGTCGCATCCTCGACAGCACGCTTTTCCACCGCCGTAATGCCCGATGGCACGCAAACCATCACCGACGGCTTTGTAAAGATCGAGCGGTTTTTCTGAGCCTGACGAATGAAATATTTCAGCATCGTTGCCGTCGTATCAAAATCAGCAATAACCCCGTCTTTCATTGGCCGAACCGCGACGATATTCCCCGGTGTACGTCCGATCATATTTTTCGCGTCATTTCCAACCGCTTCAATTGAACCAGTATCCGTCCGTAAGGCAACCACTGATGGTTCACGCACAACGATGCCTTTTCCTTTCACATATACGAGTGTATTCGCCGTCCCTAGATCAATACCAATATCTTTTGAGAACCCACCAAACATCTATGTATCTCCCTTCATGCTTAACCGAAATCATAACCTTTATTATATCGAAGAATGTTAGAAAAACATAGCCTAACTTTTCAGTTCTCCTAACCTTCCCGTCACGACTCCCGTTTCCCGCCTTAGTAAGCGTACCACTTTTGCCGGGAACTGAGCCATCCGCACTTCGCCCGAGGACCATTGACCGATTAATTAAGATGCCCTTTCTCCTTCAGGCTGATATACCTTCTATCACCAATAATAACATGATCGAGCACTTCAATTCCTAATACTTTTCCTGCTTCATGTAGCCGTTTTGTGACATCGATATCCTCACGGCTTGGCGTCGGATCTCCCGATGGATGATTATGGAGGCACACAACCGAGGCGGCCGAACGGCGCAGCGCTTCTTTAAAAACCTCGCGCGGATGGACAATGCTGGCATTTAGGCTGCCGATAAAAATCGTCTTGCGGTGCAGAACCTGGTTCTTCGTATTTAAATACAGGCAATCAAAATGCTCTTGAAGCAGGAAGCGCATATCTTCCATGACATAATTAGCGACATCCTCCGGAGAACGAATCACATAGCGTTCATCCGGTTGAAGGCTGTGCAGCCGCCGGCCCAGCTCGACTGCTGCTGCTAATTCCACAGCTTTCGCCTGGCCGATTCCTTTTACGAGGCAAAGCTCTTCAATCGCGGCTTCCTTTAACATCGATATACCATCAAAAGCCGTAAGAAGACGCTGGGCCAATTGAAGAACCGATTCCTGCTTCGTTCCCGTCCGAAGCAGGATCGCAAGAATTTCCTGATTGGATAAAGCCCGCGCCCCTTCTGTCAAAAGTCGTTCACGCGGACGTTCACGGACGGGGACATCACGGATGAGGAGTGATTGTTGAGGCAATGACAGACGCTCCTTTCTAATCTGTACGAATACGGGGACTTTCATGTGCAGAAATGAAAAAATGGACGACTTCAAAAAAACAATACGGGTGACTGCGCGCTCACTACACCATCGCCCTTGCCGGCACTAATCATTATATGTGCGGAGAAGGAACAATTCCCAATTTCTTTAATTCTCTAAGCGTACGCGCCAGCGGCAAGCCGACCACAGTGTAATAGTCGCCTTTAATCTGCTTCACTAAAAAGGCACCGAAGCCTTGAATTCCATACGCTCCGGCTTTATCGAGCGGCTCTCCGCTCTCGACGTACATCGCAATTTCTTCTTCAGTCAGCGAATAAAATTCCACCTCCGTTTTTTCGAAAAATGTTGTCGTGCCAGCCTGGGAACAAAGCGTTACCCCGGTATAGACAGAGTGAGTTCGTCCTGACAACAGCGTAAGCATTTGCCGCGCTTCCCGTTCGTCTTTCGGCTTGCCGAGAATCGTGTCTTGAAACGCGACAACGGTGTCAGAACCAAGGACTACCGCATCCCGGTGCTGCTTCCAGACATCCTCAGCTTTTTGATAGGCAAGCTGTTTAACGGCCTCCTCGGGTGATAAAGTTGGTTCAATTTGTTCGGAAATCATACTTGGAACAACGTTGAAAGAAAGATGGACCTGCTGAAGTAATTCTTTTCGTCTTGGGGAGCCTGAGGCTAAGATTAATGAATGCATGAAGGGATTCACCTCTACAATTATGTTTCTTTTTATTGTACAGGCTTTCTTTAAGAATACCAAATTTTCACACTTCACTCAATAGACTTTGACGCAGAAAAACCACTTTCCTCGACAAAGGAAGTGCCATCTTCTCCGAAAAAAAACGGCCCTATCCTGCACAAAGCGAGCAAGGACAAAGCCGTCGACTTTCCTTATTTGGACATTTCAGAAAACTGGCGTTATTCTTTATCCCAGCGTAGCCACCAGCTGTTCATAGGCCAGTAAGGCTTCCAACAGGGCCTGCTGGGTGCCCCATAAGGCAGCAGCATCTTCCGTCTCAACGTAATGTTTCAGTTGATCCTTTCCTTTTACTAAAGCGTCACCAAGCGCGAGCGCGGAAGGCTGAGCCGCATCAGGAAGCTTGGAAAACACTTGATCCCGTTCCACTTGCAGCGTATCGAGATTTTGCTCAAGCTCGGCTGCTTTTTCAGCTGTCGGCAATGTTCCTCCGGTCAAGCCATCGACAGAGAGATGCAATAGTTCCTTATATTGCCCTACCGCCCGATCAAACCAGCTCGTTACGTCCTCTGGCTGCCCTGTTACCGCTTGTCCTTCAATGCGGTATGACTTCACATACGTCTCTTGTCCATATTCCTGATAAAGGTTGCTGATCTGTCCAGCCTGAGCACGATCTCCGCCGAGACCGATGAACATATAAAATGGATCAGTATGTTCAGTTAACAAGGCCGCCAGTCCTCTATCCTGGAGAATTTGCACACTTTCCATTCCCTTTTCCGCCGCCGCGAACGCCCCTCCTTGAACAACCTCGACTGCCAGCACCGGCAGCCCGGCATCCGTCCCGGAGAAGACCGGTACATCGGCGTTGGCGCTGTTTGCTTCCGTCCCTTCAGCAGGCTCACCGGTAAAAAGAGTTAGCACGACCAGCCCCATGCCGATTCCGATGACAAGGGCCGAGCAGATCGCAGCTAACAGTGTCATCGACAAATGCGGTTTGGCGCCTTTGTAAAGAGCTTTTTTCTTCCGCTTAAATGGAAGTCCCGGGCTTTTCTCGCGGTTGCCATCGTCCCAATAAGGCTGCTCGTTCCGTTTACGCTCGGCCTGTCTTTTCTTAAAATCAAGCACATTATTAGGCCGGGGGATTAAGCTGCTGTCATCATTCTGCTGTTCGTAAGCGACTTCTTTCACCTTCTGCTCTTTCCCATTTAAACGAACTGAAATCGAATGCTTCTCCCGCTCCATATCTAGCACCTCTCTCACTCGTTAGTCTTTACTTTATTCTATTAAAAATCGCTAGCTAATAGAACTAGAAGTTTACCAAGATTTGAAATCTGTTCCGGAACAAAGCTGTTTCCGTCAATTTTCCCACTTGAATGCTACGGGCGGTGCGGCTTGTCCTTCATTCCCAGCCATCCGCCAGGCAATTTGTTCAGCCGATTCTTCTCATATACCATTCTACTAAAGACTCTCCAAAAAAATAAGCGGTTATAGCCCCTAACACGATAAATGGGCCAAACGGAACCGGCTTCCGTCGTTCTACCTTACCAATTACTAGAGCAGCCCCTCCCAGTAACGCCCCGGACAAACAGGAGAGAAAGAACGCCAGCAGCGTATGTTGCCAGCCGAGGATCAGGCCAAGCACACCAAAAAGCTTTACATCGCCTCCACCCATGCCTCCACGGCTAACAATGGCGATGATATAGAGCAAAGCAAAGCCAGCAATGGCGCCAAGAAAGGCATCCCACCACGGCTCTGACGGCAGAAAGCAAAGCCGAAGCAGCAAAATCAGCGCCGTGAAAAACAGCAGCACACGATCAGGAATCAGCATATAGCGGACATCACTGACAAAAATAATCGCCAGCAAGGACACGAGCACAAGTAATAAAAGCGTATCTCCCGTCCACCGGTAAACATAAAAAGAGAGGGCAAATAATAGGCCGGTTCCAAGCTCTACCGCCGGATACAATGGGGAAATCACCGCCCTGCAAACCCGGCAGCGGCCCCGCAAACACATATAGGATAAGAGAGGAACCAGCTCCCACGCGGAGAGACGATGCCCGCAGACGGGACACTGCGAACGCGGCTTAACAATCGATTCTCCTACGGGTAGGCGTAAACCAACAACATTATAAAAAGAACCTACTATGCAGCCTACTAAAAACAAATAGAGCATCACCAGGCGCTCTACCTCGGTCATGATCTTCCTCCTTTTCTGTTTTTTTCTAAAAGTGATTGAAAGAAAGGAAAAAAATTGATGGGCACGGAGAAAATAAGAGGTGCCGTTACGAAAAACTAGAAAGGGGTTGCGAAGAGAAAAACTTTATTATCACAATAGAACGAATAGTAGGAAAAGTCAATGCAAATGAGCTTGGGCGAAAGGTTTTTTCCCATTAGCCCAGCCCCGTTGGGAAGAGACCACTGAAAAAGTGAAAATCGTACTTTTTCAGCAGCTTCGTTCTGAATCGGTTTCTCACACCGGACATGCGGCGAGTAAAGCGATTTGTGCAAGCGTTTAAAGGCTCCCCTCTCCAGCCGGAAAGCCAGTCTCCTTCCAGGCTGCTCTGACTGCTGAAACAAAATAAAGAGAACCGCAAATCAGCAGCAGTTCATCCGCCTCCAGCTGCCTTACTTCATCAGCGACAGCCCGCTGCCACTTCTCATCATAGCGCTTTGCCGTTACCTCGGCCTGCTCATATAATGCTTTCGCTGCCGCGGCCCGAAAGAAGTCGAAGCTCGTAAAGGTAAAGGCTGCATCCAGTCCGGCAAATGGGGTAAGCAGGCTTTTCATATCCTTTTCCTTCGTCGCAGCGAGCAGCAGCTTATAGCGCTTTTGCGGATAATGCTGCTTCAACGTCTCGGCCAATGATTCAAACCCTTCTTTATTGTGTGCGCCGTCTACGATGACAAGCGGATGATCCGAGAGCCGTTCAAAGCGGCCATTCCACTTCGCCTGTGCCAGCCCCTCCTTCAAAGCCTGTTCGCTGATTGAGTAATCAAACTGCTCATGTAATTTCTGTAAAGCGGCTAGGGCCACGGCGGCATTGCTCCGCTGATGAGCACCGGCCATCTGAATCGTCACTTGTAGACTCTTGCCGTTTTTCCGTTGAAACAGAAAGCTTTGCTCTTCTTCTTTGACGGACAGCAAATCTTGTGTAAACGTCGAACCGAGCTGCTCATATTCACTTTGCCGTTCCTCCGCCGTTCTTTTGATAATCGCTTGGGCCTCCGGCTGACTTACTCCGGAAATAACAGGACGGCCGTTTTTAATGATTCCCGCTTTTTCATATGTAATGTCCGCTAAGGAATCACCAAGAATGTGCATATGGTCATAGCCTATTGACGTGATGATTGAGAGCAGCGGCGTCACAACATTGGTCGAATCAAGCCTGCCGCCAAGACCTACCTCAAGCAAAACAAGATCAGGCTTGGCGATCCGGGCAAAGTAATCAAACGCCAGAGCGGTAATCACTTCAAATTCAGTCGGGCTGCCGAGCTCCGTTTCTGCCAGCTCGTCCACAAGTGGACGAAGCTTGTTCGCGCAGGTGACGAGATCGCCGCCCGCAATCGGCTGACCATTCACAGATACCCGTTCTTCAAAGCATTCGAGATAAGGGGACGTAAAGGTCCCTACTTTGTATTGTGCTTTTTCTAATACATGACGCATAAAACTGACGGTTGAACCTTTTCCGTTCGTTCCGCCAATATGGACAACGGCCAATTCCCGTTCCGGGTGATCAAGCCGCTGAAGCAGCCACTCCATCCGCTTCAGTCCCGGCTTAATGCCGAAGGGGAGCAGGCTGTGAATCCATTCGATCACTTCATCCGCCGTTTGCATTCCTATCCCTCCTGATGACTTTCTGTTTTTCAAAACGCAAGCCGGTGTCCAGCTGATCGAAAAAAGCAGCGGATTTATGCCGGGCATAACTAGCAGGGCTAGCTTTCAAACAGGTGCCCGGACATGTTTCGCTGCTTCGTCCATTATCCTTCTAATTCCGCTATCCGCTTCTTAACCGTATCGCGCTTCGCCTGATAATCAGCCTGCTTCGCTTTCTCTTCCTCGATAACATGAGCTGGGGCCTTCGCAATAAATCCTTGATTGGCAAGCTTTTTGTCGACACGCTCTACTTCCTTGTCGAGCTTTGCCAGTTCTTTTTTCAACCGTTCGATTTCAGCGTCAAGGTCGAGCAAGCCGGCAAGAGGCAGGAACAGCTCGACGCCGCTAAGCACCTGCGACATTGATTTCTCCGGCGCTGTCACATCTGTTCCGATCACAAGTTCATTTGGATTACAGAACTTCTCCAAATAGCTGCGACCGCGCTCCAGCCGGGCAAGAACTTGTTCGTCCTTGGCATGAATCAGCAGCTCAATTTGCTTGCTCATCGGTACATTCAGCTCAGCGCGCGTATTGCGGACGGAACGAATGATTGATGTTAACAGCTCCATATCAGCCTGCGCATCTTCAAAAACGAATGTATCCTGCTTCACCGGCCACGATGCCACTGTGATCGATTCGCCCTGATGCGGCAAGTGCTGCCATATTTCCTCGGTAATAAATGGCATCATCGGGTGCAAAAGTCGCATTGTCTGGTCAAGAACATAGGCCAAAACGGAACGAGTCGTTTTCTTAGCCGCCTCATCCTCTCCATACAGCGGCAGCTTGGCCATCTCAATATACCAGTCACAAAGATCATCCCAAATGAAGTTATAGAGCAGTCGTCCCACTTCTCCAAATTCATAGCTGTCAATTAAGCGGGTAACGTCTTCAATTGTTTGCTGCAGGCGAGTCAAAATCCATTTATCGGCAATCGACTTCTCGCCGCTCAAATCAATCTCTTCATAGGTCAAGCCTTCCATGTTCATTAGGGCAAAGCGTGACGCATTCCAAATTTTATTCCCGAAGTTCCATGTCGCTTCGACTTTTTCCCAGTAAAAACGCAAGTCATTTCCCGGGGAACTTCCGGTTGAAAGGAAGAACCGTAAGGAATCGGCCCCATATTTGTCGATGACATCCATCGGATCGACGCCATTGCCTAATGATTTACTCATTTTCCGCCCTTCAGAATCACGGACAAGACCATGAATCAGCACATCGTTAAATGGCCGCTTTCCGGTAAACTCCAAGCCTTGGAAAATCATTCTTGAGACCCAGAAGAAGATAATATCGTAGCCGGTTACGAGGACATTCGTCGAGTAAAAACGCTCAAAGTCCGGCGCCTTCTCTTCGGGCCAGCCCATTGTCGAAAACGGCCACAGAGCAGAGCTGAACCACGTATCAAGCACGTCGTCGTCCTGCTTCCAGTTCTCCGGATCAGCCGGTGCCTCATGTCCGACATGCACCTCGCCCGTTTCCTTATGGTACCAGGCTGGAATGCGGTGCCCCCACCATAGCTGGCGTGAAATACACCAGTCGCGGATATTTTCCATCCAGTGCAAATAGGTCTTTTCAAAACGTTCCGGTACAAAGTTAACCTTGTCGGCAGACGCCTGCAGTTCAACGGCCGCCTTGGCGAGCGGCTCCATCCGCACGAACCATTGCGTCGATAAATACGGCTCTACGACCGCTCCGCTGCGCTCAGAATGACCGACGGAATGCAGATGATCCTCAATTTTGAACAGGACGCCATCCTCCTGCAAATCCTTGACGATTTGCTTTCGGCACTCAAAGCGGTCCATCCCTTTGTACTTTCCTGCTTTCTCATTCATCGTCCCGTCTTCATTCATCACAAGAATCCGTTCCAGCTGATGGCGGTTGCCGATTTCAAAGTCATTCGGATCGTGGGCCGGGGTAATTTTCACCGCTCCTGAACCGAATTCCATATCAACATAGTCATCGGCGACAATCGGAATCTCGCGCCCGGTGATCGGCAGCGTCACCGTTTTGCCGATCAAATGCTTATAACGCTCATCCTCGGGGTGGACGGCTACCGCCGTATCACCGAGCATCGTTTCAGGACGTGTTGTCGCGATCTCGATTTCCCCGCTGCCGTCCGTCAGTGGATATTTCATATGATAGAAGGCACCCTGAACATCTTTATAAATAACTTCAATATCGGAAAGAGCTGTCTTCGTCTGCGGATCCCAGTTAATAATATACTCCCCGCGGTAAATCAGTCCTTTGTTATAAAGGGAGACGAAAACTTCGCTCACCGCCTTGGACAACCCTTCATCCAGCGTGAAACGTTCACGGGAATAATCAAGGGAAAGCCCGAGCTTCGACCATTGATTGCGGATGAAGGACGCATATTCTTCCTTCCATTCCCACGATTTTTCGATAAAGCGCTCACGCCCAAGATCGTAGCGGTTCAGCCCTTCTTCTTTGAGCTTTCCTTCTACTTTCGCCTGCGTCGCAATTCCGGCATGGTCCATTCCAGGCAGCCATAATGTGTCATATCCTTGCATCCGCTTCACTCGAGCGAGAATATCCTGCAATGTCGTATCCCAAGCGTGGCCGAGATGAAGCTTTCCTGTCACATTTGGCGGCGGGATGACAATCGAATATGGTTTCTTCGTTTCGTCTCCCGTCGCTTCAAAAAATTTCCCTTCCAGCCAATAGGAATACCATTTTGCTTCTGTTTCCTGCGGATTGTACTTCGTTGGCATTGTCATGTCCTGGTTACTCATTTTTATATGTTGCCTCCCTGTAATAGCATTGTGGCCGCCCAATACAAAAACCCCCTCCATCCAAAGGACGAAGAGAGTTGACTCGCGGTACCACCTTTGTTTGCAGAATAAATCCTCTGCACACCTTATCCTGATAACGGTCAGTATCCGGCTTGCTTACTTCGATCATTTTCAAGAAAATGTCTTTCACCAAGCAGCTCCTAGGCGACCTTCGATTCGTACCTCTTAAGAAATCTCCCAGCAAATGATTTCTCTCTCTGAAAAGCATCCGAACCTACTCTTCCTATTCAACGCCAGCGTTATAATTGTGTTTTTATTTTAGCTTGAATGCCAGTCATCCGTCAATAAGAGGACTTGTCCCCTTAGGTTGATTTTTTCCTTTTCTGAACAAGAAGGATGACATTCTTTTAAACGATTTTGTCGCTCTTCTACCAAGCATCGACGAAAAAACCACTTTTTATTCCAGCTGTTCACTGTCATAGGCTTCTTCCGGAACAAGGGGAACTTGCTCATCTGTTTTTTCCAAAAGAAGCTCAAAACCGATCTGCTGCGGATAGCCGCTGAACGGGCCTAAATAGTCCGGCCTGATCGGCTGCGCCGCAAATTCCATCAGCAGCTCGTCTTCCGTCACCGTGAGAGTGAGCGTCGTCTCTTCCTGGCGTTCTAACGAATAGCCGCGAAAGTCCGTCTCATCGAATTCAGTAAATACCGCCTGATAAACCGTCCGGTCCTCCTCACTTTCCTTCCGTACTTCCTCCGCTTCGAGCAGCATATCCCTCATCCATTGAAAAGGATTGTCGAGCGGGGCAAATTCAGCGACAAAGCGGTCAGAGGTCGTCCCTTGAACCCACTTATCCCCGCTTTGTACAAACAGGCGATCCCCTTCAAAATGAGCATCAAAGGTGAAAAATGAATCATTTGAAACAGCGGCGGACACTTGGAAAAAGCTCTTCTCGTTCGACCAGATTCCTTGTTCCTCTGTCGCTACTGTTCCGTCCTTTTCATAAGAGGAAGCGACTTGATAAACTGCCTGCTCCCACTCTTCTGACTGAGCGTTCCAATCCCTCCATATCGCATCCATTTTCGTCGGCACGAGGAAATAGGCAGCCGCGGCCCCGATCAGGAGGGCAATGATTGGAATGAGTATCTTTTTCATCGGTCTATAAATAGCCATTTAAGTCATAGCCTCCACTTTGCTGCCAATAACCAATTTCCCGCTTCTCGGTAAATTCAAGGCGATTGACCCATTTGACCGATTTGTAGCCATACATGTCAGGATGATAGAGACGGCACGGAAAACCCATCGCCTGCTTCAGCTGTTCTCCGTCAAGCTCATAGACGAGAAGCGCCTCTTCGTCAAGCAGCTGCGTCGTTAAAAACGAGTCAAAATACATCCCGTCGCCGGAATAAGCTGTCACATAATCACTTTGCGCTTCGATCCCGAGCTGCGTCATTAAGTCTTTTACTTTAACCCCTTTCATCTCGACATGGCGCACGCTCCAGCCGGTCACACAGTGGAAATCATCGACGATCGTCGTCGCCGGAAAACGCGGCAAATCATAATACGTGATCGTCTCGCTTTTATTCGTCAGTCCATCGATCGTCAACGACCACTCTCCAGGTTGATAGCGCGGGTAATCATTTGTGACATTATAAATCCGGAAATAGCCACGCCGTCTATTTTCACTGTCAACGGCAGATAAAACCGGGGTCAGCCATTTCAGCCAGCTTCCAATCATCAAAAACAGCACGGTTAAGCCGCTCAGCTTCAAAAAGTCACGACGCTCGAACTTGTTCTCGGCAATCGCCGGAGGAAGAGCGACATGCTTTGTCCACCAGTCCGGCCATGGAGCTTTCCAGGAGTACAGATGTCCGAGCGAATGGACGAGCAGCCACGGAATATACAGAAAGGTTGTCCAATCATGGATGACGACCGCTCCATTGCGCAGCGTGACGGGAAAATAAGCCTGCCAGTACATCATCGCACCCGAAACTGCCCATAAAAAAAAGAAAATCGTATGCAGCCAGAAGTTGAACTTACTGGCCCGCGGCTTTTTAAGAAGATAGCGCCCAACGCGCAGAATGGAATAGCAGACAACCCCAATATAGAGCACAGCAATCGTCACATGAACGGATACGAGTGGCACGCCAAGCTGATTAAACCATGTCCGGGTCGTTGTCATATAAAGACAAAGTCCCGTTACAAGAAGAAGAACGAGTAAAACACCATGAATCAGATGGACTCTAGTAAGCCATCTCATCTCTGCCACACCCCATTTTTCAGAAAAGCGCTTCAATTTTTTTTAGTATACACGATTTCAGGGGAACTGGGAACGAATATGCTGCCGCCGCATAATCTGTAGAGACAAACGGTTTTAGGAGGGAGGCCTCTTTATGAAACGCCGCTTTCGTCATTTCCCGCCGCCACCCCGTCCTCGTTTCTGGTGGAAAATCAGAGCGATATGCTTGCAGATCTTCGTACCGCTTATTGGCTTTCAGTTGATTCGGACATTTTTCTTGCCGACGACATTTGATATTATTCTCCTGACGCTTATGATCGTATTTTATTTATCGCTGCGCCTCGAATTATTTTAAGAGGAGTTGTCCAAAGCTACGCTTTACGACAACTCCTCTTTTGTGAAGCAGCTTTTATCCTGCAGACAGCGAGCAGGAAAGAATGCCCTCCTCCTCGCTTTTCCCTGCTATTGGGAAGCCTCCTGTTCAATCACAATCAGCTTCTGCGTCAACCGCTGTACCTTGCGCATCGCAGTTAACCGCTTCTCTAACCGTCTGACATGCTCAAATTCACTCATGCTGCTCCGGTTTGAAACATAAGCTTCCACCGAGTAAGCGACCGGCTCAGGAAAGTTTAAGTAGGCACATGTTAAGTGCTTCTCTTCATCAAGAAGCGGAAGATGGTGCTCATAGCGAATAAACCAGCGCTGTACTTCTTCCTCCGACCAATAAGCATTTGGAAAGCTGTAGCGGCAAAAGCTCGCCAAGTCACGAGCCGGGGTATCAATACTCGCTCGTTCAAAATTGAGCAGCAATGCTTCGTTATCCGGAGAAAAAAGAGCATGAGAACGCTGCAGCCGCCCGTGGCAAAGCACAGTCCGGTATTTTTCCTTTTCAAGACAAAGCTCATACCATTTCTGCAAATGCTCCGTCGCCGCCTCCGCCATTTGGTCGAGCATAAACGCATGGGTTAAAAAAGTCAGCTCAAAAGGAGACATATACGTTTTATTCTCAGCCTGATCAGCAAAGCGCTGCAATTCCAGCCGTCTCATTTCCCATCTTTGGACAAGCTGCTGCACGGATTGCTCGACCTGTTCCTTTTGAAAAGCCTCCGTTTTAACGGTCAGCCGATGGATCACACCAAGCTGATCGGCCAGTTTTTCCTCACGCGATTCTCTTGCTGTATATTCAATCGTTTCAAACCACGGCATTAAATAATACGTGTGAGAGCCTGTCGCTACCGTATACTCCCCGTACTTCGTCGGCAAAATCGGCACCGCCTGCTTATAACCAAGCTTTGTCAGCTTGCGCAGAGCATGAATAAACTCATCTGCCTGATGGGTCGACATTGTCGTTTCCTTTAAAGCAAATTCACCGCGGTTCGTGGAAATCCGCTTTATTTTCCCGAGATCTTCAACCTGCTGTGGATACAGATCATAATAAAAGAGAACAGATGCGTACGGCGCAGGTTCATACCTCATGACGTCATCACCCTCCTTCTGCTGTCAATCGAGGAACTGAGCAGGGCCACCAGTTCCTTGCTGCGCTCCCATTTTGCAACGAGCTGATTGATTTCACCGGAAATCGCCGCATCCGTCGGATTTGTCTCAAGCAGCGTGACGAGAGAATCGAGCTCATAAGGCTTCAACAGCTCTGCCAGCAATAACATCGCCTGCTCATTCGAGACATATGTCTGCATCCCTTTCCACAGCTCAAGGCAACCATCCTTTCCATAATGCTCAAGCCAGCTTTCCAAAAATGACCGCACGGTGAAGTACCCTCTCTCCGGACGCTCCATCGTCCCCTGCCAGATCATCACCTGATACACATGCCTCGTCTCTTTGCTGAAGTGGAGCGGATCAAGCAAAGGGAGCCGCTCATCAGCCAGCTTGCTTTCAAGCGCCGCAGCCTTCTTCCTCCGCACAGCTGCTTCCCTTACTAATGACGAGACGAAGGCGTGCTGCTCCTGAGGAAGAATAGGAAGCGATTCCCGCAGCTCCGCATACAATGGCTCCCGCTTCACGACCGGTTCAACGGCGGCTTCTGTTTCCAGTCCAAAGGCGATCATTGTTCCAATCATTAAGCCAATCTTTTCAGCTACTTCCTTGCTCGGGACGGTTCCGGTTACTTCATCATGCACCGTCAGCCAGCCATCCTTCCACTCCAAAGCGGGCTCCTTGTTCGTCGCCCGAATCATCCGATCTGCTAAAATGAATGGCGTGACACGACAATGATCACGCCATTCAATATGCCAGTCAAGCAGCTCTTTATCGGACCAATACCGCAGTCTTTTCCGTCCCTGTTCCGTCTCTACAAGCGCTTCATTGACCAACCGGACATCCTGCCAGGCAAATCGCTCTTTAAGCCAATCCAGCAATTCCATGTAGGTACTCCTTTTTTACGATTCTGAGGAAACCGGAATATAAAGTATTTGACCTTCCTCGACCTGTTCATTTTGTAACCGGTTGATGCGGACGAGCTGATTGGTGGAGACATCGTAGCGGTCAGCAATCGTTTCAAGTGACTCGTTCTCCTGAATAATGCACATTTTCAGCTTAATGAACCGTTCTTCCTTCTTCGCCATCATTTTCGTTAAATAGAGCGCGTTTTCCTCTCGTGGGGTCGGCGGTTCACTTTCTGCAGGTGCCTCCTCTTCCTCCTCTACAGACAGTTCTTCCTCGGCCAACGGTTCTTCCTCTACCCTTTTTTGCGCCGCCAATGTGATTTTCGTTTCCGGCTCGGTGCGGGTCGGCGCCGCTTCCTCTTCCTCTCTTTCTTCCCCTGTCTCGACAACTGCCAGCTCTGCTTGTTCCGGCTCATTGCGCATCAGCGCCGGCTCCTCCTCCCGGCTCTCTGCCGCCACCTCAAGCGCGACCGGCTCTTCTGCTTCTGGCTTCTCAGACTCTTGACGGCTCAGTTGTGCTGCCGCCTCCTCCTGCTGCTCTTCGACTGCCTGCTTCGGTGGGGCGGCCGCACTCGGCACAGGCTGTGGCGGCTGCGGGACGCTCGGCGTTACGAGTGTGTTTTCCTGAACGGACGGTCTTACCGGACGAACCTTTTGCGCTGATGGCTGAGTCTGCTGCTCCCTTCTTTGCTCTGGTACGGTTGAACCAGGCGTCGCCGGCTGTCTTTTCGCATCAAAGGCGAAAGCCGTCGGGATCGCTCTCTCGGCCACTTTCGGCTTCGGCTCTTCTGCCTGGGGCTGTGTATCCTGCAAATTCGTCATTCCGCTGATGCTAATATCAGCCGTTAGTTGAATGCAGCTCTTCTCAGGCAGATCATAGTCGAAGGACTCTACCTGGACGTAGACATCATCCAGATCATGAATTCGGCTGACCGGAATTGTCACATCAATCGGAAAGAAATGTTTAATCGAAGCTTTGCCATTGTCGTTCGTCACAACTTCCCCCGCCGAACGGAAAGACACCTGCCGTTCTAAAGAACATTCCACATTGATCTCTTCCTCCTTTACCGCCGGCTCATATTCACCGACTAATCGCAGACCACCGCGAATATAAACGTGATCGGCCCGTTCCTCAATCACGATTTCCGGCTCAAGTGACATTCCGAGGATTTCTTCAATTTCTTGCCCTTTATTTAACCAAACTGATTCCTCAATCGAAAATGAAAGCTTAGATGAATGCTCCTGTGTCATCCTTCATTCCTCCTTCTCCTTCTCACGAAATAACGTTCGTCTCTGCCGTATTCTAGTCAGTACAATAACACTCTATGACAAGTTCTATCGCGATATTCTTCAATTCTGAAAATCACTCCATTATCGGCAGCAATTCATTTAAAAGGAAGGGAAAAACGAAACGGACATAGCGGAAGCTCCACGATATGAAAGAAGGACCTGAAAGCCGAAGCTCTCAGGTCCCTCTCACTGCTATTTAAGAGTTGAAAATACGCGTTCCGCAGCCGCGATCGTTTGATCAATGTCTGCTTCTGTATGCTTTGTCGACAGGAACATTCCTTCAAATTGTGACGGCGGAAGAGAAATACCTTGCTCAAGCATCCCCTGGAAATAGCGGGTAAACATCTCCAGATTGGACGTCTGTGCTTTTTCAAAGTTGGTCACCGCTTCATTTGTGAAGAAAAAGCCGACCATTGAACCCGCCCGATTAATATGATGTGGAATCTCGTACTTTTCGGCCGCCGCAGCTAAGCCTTGCTCCAGGCGCTTCGCCAACTCGTCAAAGCGCTTGTAATCCGCTTCAGTCAGCTGAGCAAGCGTCTCATAGCCCGCACACATCGCCAGCGGATTGCCTGATAGCGTACCCGCCTGATAAATCGGTCCGCTCGGGGCAATCTGCTCCATAATGTCACGTCTGCCGCCATAGGCCCCGACCGGCAGACCGCCGCCGATCACTTTCCCTAAGCACGTCAAATCAGGCGTTACGCCAAATGCACCTTGCGCGCATTGATAGCCGACGCGGAAGCCGGTCATCACTTCATCAAAAATAAGTAAGCTGCCGTGCTCCTCCGTAATGGCGCGAAGCTCTTCAAGGAAACCTGGCTCCGGCGGTACGACGCCCATGTTTCCGGCAACCGGTTCAACGATCACGCCGGCAATATCCGAGCCGAATTTCTCGAAAGCATAGCGAACGCTCTCTAAATCGTTATATGGCACAGTCAGTGTATTTTCCGCAATGGAAGCCGGTACACCAGGACTATCCGGCAGCCCGAGCGTCGCGACACCGGAGCCGGCTTTGATCAGCAGCGAGTCGCCATGGCCGTGGTAACAGCCGATGAATTTTAAAATTTTGTTCCGGCCGGTAAACCCTCTCGCCAGCCGCAACGCACTCATCGTCGCTTCCGTGCCGGAATTGACCATCCGTACCACTTCAATCGACGGGACCCGTTCGATCACGAGACGAGCGAGCTTTGTTTCCAGCTCGCTCGGCGCGCCGAAGCTCGTTCCTTTTTCAGCCGTCTCTTTTAAAGCGGCAATCACTCGTTCATCCGCATGGCCTAAAATAAGCGGTCCCCAGGAAAGGACATAGTCAATATATTCATTTCCGTCAATATCATAGATTTTGGAGCCGGCTCCTCTTTCCATAAAAACAGGCTCCATTTTCACTGATTTAAAAGCTCGTACCGGACTGTTCACTCCACCTGGCATTAATGGCTTCGCCTGTTCGAATGCTTGCTTTGATTTTTCAAATGAGCGCACTTGCATCAGCCTCCTTTATGAATTGGAAATCCAGCGTGCAACATCTTTCGCATGGTAAGTCAAAATGAGATCAGCACCTGCGCGCTTCATACTGATCATTTTCTCCAACACGATTGCCTTCTCGTCGATCCAGCCATTTTGACTGGCTGCCTTCACCATCGAATATTCCCCGCTAACATTATAGGCAACAATCGGCATACCGGAAAAATCCTTGACTTCCCGAATAATATCCAAGTATGAAAGGGCCGGCTTGACAATCAGCATGTCAGCTCCTTCTTCAATATCAGACTCCGCCTCGCGTAATGCCTCGAGCCGATTGGCCGGGTCCATTTGATACGTTTTGCGATCGCCGAACTTCGGCGAGCTGTGGGCGGCATCACGGAACGGACCGTAAAAAGCCGATGAATACTTGACCGCATAGGACATAATCGGAATATCTTCAAAACCGGCTTCATCAAGACCGTGGCGAATCGCAGCAACGAAACCGTCCATCATATTTGAAGGCGCGATAATATCGGCACCAGCTTCGGCCTGAGAAACGGCGGTTTTCGCTAATAGGCTCAACGAAGGATCATTTAACACCTGACCGTTTTCGATCACGCCGCAGTGCCCGTGATCGGTATACTGGCAAAGACATGTGTCGGCAATAATCGTTACGTCCGGATAATGTTGTTTAATTTGGCGAATCGCTTTTTGCACGATTCCGTGATCATGATAAGCGGACGTTCCAACATCATCCTTATGATTCGGCACGCCGAACAGCATTATGGCCGGGATTCCAAGTGATACGACTTCATCGATTTCAGCATCAACAAGATCAAGCGACAATTGGAACACACCTGGCATGGAAGCGACTTCATTCTTTTCATTCGTTCCTTCCGTGACAAAAAGCGGATAGATTAAGTCACTCGCATGAATCTGCGTCTCCTGAACCATCTTTCGAATCGAGTTCGTTTTCCGTAAACGGCGATGACGTCTAAATTGTAAATCAGTCATTTTCCTTCTCTCCCTTCGTATGTAACACAAGTTGTTCCACTAAAGCTTCTATCGTATATTTAGCAGGCATGAGATCAACCGATAAGCGGTAATGACGTGCCGTCCTGGCGGCGATTGGCCCGATGCAGGCTATTTTCGCCGATGCTGTCACCCCTTCAGCTTCCAGCTCTTTTAACAGCTCCGCATAATGAGAGACTGTCGACGAGCTTGTAAAAGTAACATAATCAAGGGTCGTATGCTGAAGCGCAGCACGTAGCTCCGCCTTTGCTGACGGCGGGCAAACCGTCTCATAAACGATCAGCTCCTCCACTTGAACACCTAGCTTCGTCAGCTCATTTGGCAACAGGCTTCTTCCAAGATTCCCGCGTGCGAGCAGAAGACGATCTCCTCTTTCCACCTTCGGACTCAACGCTTCGAGCAGCCCCTCGGCGACAAAGCTTTCCGGAATCAGATCAGCCCGCAGTCCGTACCGGCTAAGCGCCGCCTCCGTTTTTGCGCCGACCGCTGCTATGTTGACAGGCAAGGATTGACCCGTCAGCCGAAGCTCGCGCAGCCGCTCGAAAAAAAAGCGCACGCCGTTGGCACTCGTAAAAACGAGCCATTTGTAGCTGTCCAGCTGCTTGAGCACCGCTTCGCTTCGTGCGCCGTCTGCCGGAGCTTGAAAGGCGATCAACGGCACTTCAATCGCTGTCCCCCCATGCCGTCTAATAAGGGCGGAAAGAGCCTCAGCTTGTTCCTTTGCTCGCGTAACGAGAATTCTTTTTCCAGCCAGGGGAAGCTCCGTCATTGCTGATCCAGCTCTTTTTTCACTTTATCGAGAATTTCCTTCGCTCCTTGCGCCAATAAGCGCTTCGCTGCTTCCTCACCGATCGTCCGCGGATCGTCTCCGTTGACCGTCTCCTTCAAGAGAACATCGCCTTCCGGAGAACCGACAAGGGCAGTCAATGACAAGCTTTGATCAGCTTCAATAACGGCGTAACCGGCAATCGGAACCTGGCAGCCGCCCTCCATCCGGTGCAGGAACGTCCGCTCCGCAGTCACCGTTCTTGCCGTTGTGTCGTCATTAATATGGGCGAGAAGTCCGATCAAATCATCATCATCGGTGCGGCATTCAAGTCCGAGTGCCCCCTGCCCGACTGCCGGCACGCATAGCTCAGGCTCTAAATATTGCGTAATAAGCTCCTCGGAAAACTGCAGTCTTTTCAATCCGGCAGCGGCTAAAATAATCGCATCAAAGCCTTCCTCACGAAGCTTGCGCAGCCGCGTTTCTACATTTCCGCGGATCCACTTCACTTCCAGATCCGGTCGCGCAGCAAGAAGCTGAGCGGAACGCCGCAAACTGCTTGTCCCGATGACGGCTCCCGGCTTTAAATCGTTAAGCAGAACATGATCATTGGAAATTAAGACATCACGCGGGTCTTCGCGCTCTGTAATCGCTGCCAATGTAAATTGATCCTGCAAAACAGACGGGACGTCCTTCATACTATGTACGGCAAGATCAATCTCTTTATTAGCTAAAGCCTGCTCAATCTCCTTGACAAACAGCCCTTTGCCGCCGACCTTCGACAACGTCACATCAAGTATCTTATCACCTTTTGTTACAATCTCTTTTACTTCAAATTTATAGGGCAGCTCAAGTTTGTTTAATTGAGCGATGACCCAATCGGTTTGGGTAAGAGCAAGATTGCTGCGTCTTGACCCAATCACAATTTTTCGCATATGCGTTCTTCCTTCCTTTCAATCTTCTGTTCTCTCTATTCTAACCTGATCCGGCCCGATTCAACAGGAAATAAGAAAATCGTAAAACGGCTTTTCTTAGAAGCGGTGCGTGGAGCCGACGCTCTTCCGTTAATCGCCCTAAAAATTTATACCCTTTATGCTCTTTCAAGGAAAAATCCCGTCCCGCGCTTAATACCATAAATGAAAATTCGAATACTGCCCTGACAGGAAGTAATTAATCAACAGGACGAGAAAGCCGGCAATGCCTAACAGCGCCATATTATAGCCTCTCGTAAATTTGACGACCCTCATATACAGATAGACTCCATAAATCCCGAGGACGAGCACGGAGCTAATCACCTTTGAATCAAGCAGGGGGATATATGTCGCTTGCGTCGATGCCCAGACGAAGCCGAGAATCAGACCAATAAACAAAAGCGGCCAACCAATGATAACCGCGCGGTAAGAAAGCGTATCAAGCGTTGTTAAGCCGCCGAAGCGAAACAGCCTCTGGCCCCATGCCTTTCGTTTCAGCATCTGGTGCTGAAGCACGTACATAATCTGGCACGCAAAGGAAAGAGTAAAGGCAGCATAGGATAATAAAATAATCGAAATATGAATGACGAGCAGCTCTGAAGCGAGCAGAACCGTCAACGATTGCGGAATATCGCCATCAGGGGTAAACAAGCTGAAAGCCATCATGCTAAAGCCGATCACATTGGCAAAAAACACAAGGAAATCAACCCGGAAAAACCAATTGATCACCAGTGACAAGGTCACGACAAGCCAAGCGTAAAAAAACAGCCCTTCAAATGGCGTCATAAGCGGGACACGATTTAACTCCAAGGCTCTAATGATAAAAAAAGAGGTCTGTAAAACCCAGACAATAGAAAGCAACCAGAAAGCCAATCGATTGACTTTCCGGTTGTGTTGTAAAAAATCGATAAAATAGCCAAGTACGCTGAAGCTATATAAGACAATCGTAACAGGATAAATCCAGTTCATGATGAGTCCCTTCTCTCTTAAGAGCGGACAACAGCAGCTTTATGCGATGCCGTTACATATTCTTGCTTGTGCGCCTCCCACTTTTTCTCTACTTCTTCAATTCGAGCACTTTCCTGTTGAGCAGTCAATTCTTCTTCAAGACCAAAAATTTGGGTAAATAGATCGAGCGCTTCATCAGCATCCGGCTGCGCAGCAAGTTCTTTTACTTTCGTAACTGGATCACGCAAAAGCTGGTTCACAATGCTCTTTGTATGTTTTCGCAAGATTTTCTTTTCCCGCTCCGTTAAGTCAGGCAGCTTACGCTCAATGCTTTCCATTGTTTCAGCCTGTACCGCCAATGCTTTCGTCCGGAGAGCGGTAATGATCGGAACAACTCCTAACGTATTTACCCACTGCGTAAATTCAACGATTTCCTCTTCCACCATCAGCTCAATTTTCTCCGCTTCCCGCTTCCGTTCAGCGAGATTTGCTTCGACAATGTTTTGCAGATCGTCAATATCATAAAGATAGACGTCGTCAAAATCAGCCAGCGCCGGATCAAGATCGCGCGGCACAGCAATATCGACCATGAAAAGCGGACGGCCTTTCCGCTTTTTCATCGCTTTTCCCATCATCTCTTTTGTGACGACAAAGTCTCTTGCCCCCGTTGAACTGATGACGACATCGGCTTCCGCCAGCGTCAATTGAAGCTCTTCAAAAGGACGCGCTTGTCCGAGGAACTTCATCGCCAGCTCAGCTGCCTTCGCTTCTGTCCGGTTAATAACGGTAATTTTCGTAGCGCCATTGGCGTGAAGATGCTTCGCTGTCAGCTCACTCATCTTCCCTGCGCCAAGAATCACGACATGTTTACCGGCGAAGTTGCTGAAAATATTCTTACCAAGCTCGACCGCTGCATAGCTGACAGACACCGCATGCTGACCGATTTCCGTATTGGAATGAGCTCGCTTCGCAAGCGTGATCGCCTGCTTGAACATCTGATTAAAGATCGTGCCCGTTGCCTGCTGCTCCTGAGCGATTAGAAAACTTTCACGCACCTGCCCGAGGATTTGGGTTTCACCAAGGATCATCGAATCCAGGCCGCACGTAACCCGGAATAAATGTTCAATCGCTTGCTGATCTTCGCGGATCGTTACATACGGCAGAAATTCTTCCTTTTCCATGTCAAACCATTCAGCCAGAAAGGTTTTCGTGTAATGACGACCGGTGTGCAGCTGATCCGCGACAACATACACCTCGGTCCGATTACAGGTCGATATAATCGTGCACTCAAGAATACTTTTCATATGACGCAGCTTTGTTAACGCTTGAGGGAGCTCTGCTTCCTGAAACGCAAACTTTTCTCTCATTTCGACAGGAGCCGTTTTATAGTTAAACCCCACAACCAGTATATGCATCCTGACGTTCACCCCCATAATAAAAATCCCTAAGAAAACGCCAGAAGCGTCTTTCTTATCCTTCATCCGTTCTCTATCTTTTCTACCCTTTATCCTAAAGGGCGAATCCGATTCACTTTTAACTGTCTACATTATAACATGTCTAATGTAGCACTTCCAAAAAAATTGTGAACAGATCATGAAGGCTATGCTATCATGATCATATTGCAAGCTACATTCAGCATTATTACACAATCTCTACTATAACTATCATAACCGCGTAATGCAATAAGTATGTCTTATGCTTTCATCAAAGGGAGGATTTTATGAAACAGGGGCGGATTTTCCCGGGCTTTTTACTAATTGGTATTGGATGTTATTTTTTGCTGCAGCAGCTTTCTTTCCCATTTGCCGCGCAGCTTTTGTCCTGGCCTTCGATTCTCATTGTAATCGGGATCGCTTTTTTGGCCCAGGGGTATTGGGGCAGGGAAAGTTCAATGGTCTTTCCCGGAAGCCTCCTTACCGGACTCGGTGTTCACTTTCACGGCTTGCAGTTCATTGCGTCATGGCCGGATCATTGGGGAATGTATCCGTTCATTATCAGTCTTGCCTTTTTTCTTTCCTTTCAAAAGACGAAGCGTGATGGGCTGATTCCTGCGATCATCCTGCTGATCATTGCCATTATCAGCTTCACTTCACTCAACCCGTTCGCCTGGCTGCTGCATACCTTTGCGTTTCTCGGCGGCATTTGGCCGCTTATTCTCATTGCGCTCGGTATCATTCTTTTAATTAAAAGATGAACAGGAACGCAGAAAGAGCTTGAGACAAAACTAGCTTTGGACCTACTGGCAATGGCTTCACACGCCACAAGCCCGTTGTGAGAAACCCACTCACAACGGGCTTTAAAAGAGCGTGGAGGTTCCGCTCATTACATTGACGCATAGTAGAGAATTTTTTTCCATAATTCTTCTTTTCCATGGGCCGTTTCTGCCGAGAAAAGCATAATCGGATCGCTCTCATCCTTTTGCAAATCCTTAGATATGATGCTAAGATGCTTTTGCCATTTTCCTTTTGGGATTTTATCGGCCTTTGTCGCGACAACGATCACCTGCATATCAAAGTGCTTCAGCCAGTTGTACATCATTTTATCATCTGCTGACGGCGGATGTCGCAGATCGACAATTTGAATGACCGCTTTTAACTGCGGGCGATTTTGTAAATACGTTTCGATCATTCGTCCCCAGGCCTCGCGCTCGGTTTTCGGCACCTTGGCAAAGCCGTAGCCAGGTACATCGACAAAATAAAGCTGCTCATTCACCTCATAAAAATTTAACGTCTGCGTTTTTCCCGGTTTCTGGGACGTACGGGCAAGTCCCTTCCGATTGATCATCTTATTAATAAAAGACGATTTTCCGACATTGGAACGGCCGGATAACGCGATTTCAGGAAGTTGCGTATCGGGGTATTGGTCCGGCTTGACAGCGACCTTTGCCAACTCTGCTTTTGTTACTTTCATTGCTTTTCTCCTAACGCATGAGGAAGCACTTCATCCAAGTGTGAGACGAGGATGTACTCCAAGTCAGCCCGTACACTTTCCGGCACCTCTTCTAAATCTTTTTCATTGTCCTTCGGAATGATGATTGTTTTCAGACCGGCGCGGTGAGCGCTCATCGACTTCTCTTTCAAACCGCCGATCGGCAAGACACGACCACGGAGCGTCATTTCTCCAGTCATGCCAACTTCCTTTTTCACAGGGCGGCCCGTCAAAGCGGAGATCAGTGCCGTTGCCATTGTAATACCGGCTGACGGCCCGTCCTTCGGCGTCGCTCCTTCCGGCACATGGATATGAATATCACTGTTTTCATTGAAGCCCGGGTCAATTTCAAGCTCTTCAGAACGGGAACGAATATAGCTGAACGCCGCCTGAGCCGACTCCTTCATCACATCGCCGAGCTTTCCGGTGAGTGTCAGTTTTCCTTTTCCCGGAGAAATCGAAACTTCAATCGAGAGCGTATCGCCGCCGGCAGTCGTATAGGCCAGTCCAGTCGCCGCTCCGACCTGGTCCTCCACTTCAGCAAGACCATAGCGGAAGCGCGGCTTTCCAAGCATGTCCTCTACAACTCTTTCCGTCAGGATAACTCGCTTCTTCTCACCCGACACAATGATCTTGGCAGCCTTCCGACAGGCCGAAGCCAATTGTCTTTCCAAGCTGCGCACGCCTGCTTCGCGTGTATAGTAGCGGACAATTTTCTGCAATGCTGTATCCTTTACTTGCAGCATCCCTTTTGAGAGACCATGATCCTTTTTCTGCTTCGGCAATAAATAATTCTTCGCAATTTGGATCTTTTCCACTTCCGTGTAGCCGGCAATTGGAATAATTTCCATCCGGTCGAGCAGCGGTCCCGGAATCGTGTTAATATTATTGGCCGTTGTGACAAACATCACCTTCGATAAATCATAAGGTTCTTCAATATAATGATCGCTAAAGCTGTTGTTCTGTTCCGGGTCGAGTACCTCCAGCAGGGCGGCAGATGGATCACCGCGAAAATCATTGGCCATTTTATCGATCTCATCAAGCAGAAATACCGGATTAATCGAACCTGCTTTTTTCATCCCTTGAATAATTCGGCCGGGCATCGCTCCGACATACGTGCGGCGATGACCTCTAATTTCGGCTTCATCGCGAACGCCGCCTAAAGAAATTCGGACAAAATGACGGTTCAGTGAACGGGCAATCGAGCGGGCCAACGATGTCTTCCCGACTCCAGGCGGTCCCGCCAGGCAGAGGATCGGCCCTTTTAGTTCCCGTGTTAATTGCTGAACAGCCAAATATTCCAGCACGCGCTCCTTGACCTTTTCCAGCCCGTAATGATCCTCGTTCAAAATTTCTTCAGCGCGAATGACATCAAGCTGATCTTCCGTTTCCGTCGTCCACGGCAATTGAACAAGCCAGTCCAAATAATTTCTCAGAACGGAGCTTTCCGCAGAATTCGGCGGCATCTTCTCGTAACGGTCAAGCTCTTTTAACGCTTTTTCTTCGACAGACGGCGGCATTTCGGCTTTTTCAATCCGCTCGCGAAGACTCGCTACTTCTCCCGTGCGTCCTTCCTTATCGCCAAGCTCCTTCTGGATCGCCTTCATCTGTTCGCGCAAATAATATTCCTTTTGCGTTTTTTCCATCGACTTCTTGACGCGCTGGCCAATTTTCTTTTCTAATCCGAGCACTTCCTGCTCATTGTTCAGAATATCGATCAACGTCATCATCCGCTTTTCAACAGACGTCGTATCAAGCAGCTCCTGTTTCTGAGCCAGTTTCAACGGAAGATTCGCGCCGATCACGTCGGCGAACTGGCTTGGATCAGTCATATCTTTGACGATTGTCAATGTATCGGCTGATATTTTTTTGGAAACTTTCGTATATTGTTCAAACATCTTAAGAAGATTGCGCATCGTTGCTTCCAGCTGCGGAGTCATCTGACTATCCTCGTCCTCAAGCAGAAGCGCTTCTACCTGAAGAAAGTCCCCTTCATCAACGAATTGTTCAATCCGGGCTCGTTTCAGTCCTTCTACATGGATGCGGACTGTCCCATTCGGGAGTTTCAACAAACTCTTTACTTTCGCTATAGTTCCTACTGTATAAATATCTTCTTTCGTAGGTTCATCTATAGAAATTTCCTTTTGAGTAGCAAGTAAAATCTGATGATCATGTTCCATGACCTGCTCTAACGCTTGAACGGACTTTGCCCGACCGACATCTAAATGCAGCACCATTGCCGGAAAGACAAGCAATCCGCGTAACGGTAGAAGCGGAATTTGTCGTTTTGTCGCTGTATCGACCATCCGCATACACCTCCATACATCCTATTTCCAATCTAGCATTCACAAAGAACAGCGTACTTTCTTCCCACTGTTCCTTGAGATCTTTTGGGGAAGATTCTAATCTTTTTCAATTTTATCTTATCCCCCAACCTTTGTCTAATCTTATACTGGTGCTATGGATGTATTCATTTCAATTCCGGCAGGGACCACTTCCTGATCTGCTTCGGCTCCTTCCATTGCCAGCTCAAGAACCTCATCAAGATGCTCAACCGCAATCACCTCAATCCCGGTGACTTCCTGCAGGAGAGCCTGCTCATTTTCCTTAGGTATCATCACGGTTTGCGCGCCTGCAAGCTTTGCTGCTTCCACCTTCGCGACAACGCCGCCGACCGGCTTCACTTTTCCATGGATGCCAAGCTCGCCGGTCATCGCCACCGTATTTTTAATTTTTTCTCCGCGAATCGCCGAATAAATTCCTGTTGCGATCGCAATTCCCGCAGATGGACCATCAACGGGTCCTCCCCCCGGGAAATTGACATGAATATCATAATCCTGAGTCGGAATCCCCATTCTTCGCAAGACAGTCACGACGTTTTCCACTGACCCTTTCGCCATGCTTTTCCGGCGAATCGAACGCATTTGGTTGCCTGTGCTTTCCTCCTCGGCAATACCGGTTATGTTTACATTCCCTTTTCCCTCATTTTTAATAACATTAACTTCAATTTCCAGCAATGCTCCGAGATTAGGCCCATACACTGCGAGACCGTTGACGAGCCCTACCGCCGGCTGATGGTGAATCTTCCGCTCTGGACGCGGGGCCAACTGACTCGCATGAAGCACCCATTCGACATCGGCGCAGCTCAATGTTGTTCTGCCCTCCGACGTGGCAACACCGGCGGCGATTTGCACAATATTTACCGCTTCACGGCCATTGGTGGCGTATTTGGCAATGCATTCAATCGCTCCCTCTTCGGCTGTGAACGAGATTTTCGCCGCTGCTTTTTCAGCTATTTGAATAATTTCTTTCGGCTTGAGCGCGCGGAAATAAACCTCCAGGCAGCGTGACCGAATCGCCGGAGGAAGCTCCTGCGGCGTTCTTGTCGTCGCCCCAATTAAACGAAAATCCGCCGGCAATCCCTTTTGAAAAATATCGTGGATATGGCGGGGAATTTGACTGTTTTCCTCACTATAGTAAGCAGACTCTAAAAAGACTTTGCGGTCCTCCAGCACTTTAAGCAGTTTATTTAATTGGATCGAATGAAGCTCGCCAATTTCATCGATGAACAACACACCGCCGTGCGCTTTCGTCACCGCGCCGTGCTTCGGCTGGGGAATGCCGGCTTGTCCCATCGCTCCGGCTCCCTGATAAATCGGATCATGGACGGAACCAATGAGCGGATCGGCAATCCCCCGTTCATCAAAGCGGGCTGTCGTACCATCCAATTCAACAAAAACAGCATCCTGGGAAAATGGAGATTTTGCGTTGCGCTTCGCTTCTTCTAACACGAGCCGAGCCGCCGCTGTTTTGCCGACCCCGGGCGGTCCATAAATAATCACATGCTGCGGGTTCGGTCCGCATAATGCGGCACGCAGTGAGCGAATCCCTTCCTCCTGCCCAACAATATCAGCAAAGCTTGCGGGCCGAACCTTCTCGGAAAGCGGCTCGCTTAATGAAATGGAGCGCATCCTTCTTAATTGTTCCATCTCTTTTCTTGATTCCCGGTCAATCGAGACGCGCTGACTCCGTTGATTCCGTAATAAATTCCAAAAGTAAATGCCGATGACAACGCCAAAAAAAAGTTGCACAACCAATGCAATTCCAGTCCAATTCATACATACCCCTCCAGAAGTTGTCGTTTGTTTCTTTTAGTATGACCGGGAACCACTTCCCTAATCAAAGAAACTTCTGAGAAAGATTGGTTACGTTTATCAGGGCCTCCACAAAAAGAGCCCGGAAAAAAGGTGAACGTTCACCTTTTTTTCCAGGCTTAAACTAGGCGCAGAAACGAAGCCACTGCCCTGTCCTACTAAGTGTTTGTAATTCCTCTCGTTGCATATTAGCTAGGAGAACTTCACTCCTAGCTAATTTAATAGAGCTTGCAGCGGCTCCGGTCATTACTTACAGCGGTTACGTTCCGGGCGCAGCCAGAAGGAAAGAAAACCACTTTCCTTCTGGCTTTAAAACCGTGGCCCGGACTCCACGCGCTGTTTTGGAGATGTCTACGCATAATGGCTCCGCGCGCTGCGTGTCAGCCAGGGCTGACTTAAAGAATTGCAGCGGCTCCGCTCATTACTTAAAAAGAGTGTTCCCATGTGGGAACACTCTTTTTGTTTACGCGCTTTCTTTTGGTTCGGTTTGGGAGAGTGTAATTTCTGTGCCGTCTTTTGTGAGCAGCGTTGGTGGCTCATTGTCTGTGACACACTTATCATGAATGATACATTTCACGACATCATCGCGTGATGGGAGGTCAAACATCACATCAAGCATTAATGTCTCGATGATGGAACGGAGGCCGCGGGCCCCTGTTTTCCGCTCAATCGCTTTGTTGGCAATTTCGCGCAAAGCTTCCTCTGTAAATTCAAGCTCAACATCGTCAAGCTCAAGCAGCTTTTGGTATTGCTTTACTAGCGCATTTTTTGGCGCCGTCAGGATTTCAACCAATGCGTCAATATCAAGTGGCTCAAGGCTAGAAATCACCGGCAGACGGCCGATAAATTCAGGAATTAAACCGAACCGAAGTAAATCTTCCGGTAAGACTTTGCCTAAATATTCGCCTGGCTTCAGTTCCTCCTGTTTCACTTCTGAACCAAATCCGATGACTTTTTTCCCGAGGCGGCGTTTAATGATCTGCTCAATTCCGTCAAATGCTCCACCGCAAATGAAGAGAACATTTGTCGTATCAATTTGAATGAACTCCTGATGCGGATGCTTGCGTCCCCCCTGCGGCGGCACGCTCGCTGTTGTTCCTTCCAAAATTTTAAGCAGCGCCTGCTGCACGCCTTCACCGGATACATCACGTGTAATGGATGGATTTTCCGATTTGCGGGCGACTTTATCGATCTCATCGATGTAAATAATTCCTTTTTCTGCTTTCTCGACATCATAATCAGCGGCCTGAATCAGCTTCAAAAGAATATTCTCGACGTCTTCCCCGACATAACCGGCTTCAGTTAAAGAAGTCGCGTCGGCGATCGCAAACGGCACGTTTAAAATCCGCGCCAACGTTTGAGCTAATAACGTTTTCCCGCTTCCAGTAGGTCCGATCATACAGATATTACTTTTCGCCAGCTCGACTTCATCAGAGCGGTTTAAAGAGTTGATTCGCTTGTAATGATTATAGACGGCGACCGAAAGCGACTTTTTGGCGCGATCTTGTCCAATGACATAGTCATCAAGAATTTGTCTGATTTCGTGCGGCTTTGGAACTTCCTGATATTCCACTTCTTCTTCCGTTCCAAGCTCCTCTTCCACAATCTCCGTACAAAGCTCAATGCACTCATCGCATATATACACACCAGGTCCAGCTACAAGCTTGCGGACTTGGTCTTGTGTTTTTCCACAAAAAGAACATTTTAATTGTCCTTTTTCCTCGTTAAACTTAAACATATTATCACCCCTAAAGAATAATTGTATCATCCTCGATGCTTCTCTATCTAGGATAAAGCGTTCCCAACTTGCTGACTTCACGACGACCATAGGGACGATACCTGTAAATCAAGCTTCTGATCGTATGTTTCGTCATTGTATCATACAAACGCAAAAACCACTAAAAAAAACTCTTTTTACCCGTCTTTCAGCTCAAAGCTTAATATGTACAGACCTTCATAGTGCTATGTGGATTACTTCATTTTATGTAAGGATTGCTTATACATTCAAGATTTAGAGAGAAAAATCCTTTTTCTTTTCTAAATTGATACACTTTTCTCACCTACTTCAAACCTGTTTTTCTAAGCTTGTTCTAAAAACAGGCATGTCATACACGAAAGAGCGAGAAAGTGAAGAATCATGATGTGGAAAAAGAGGTGTCTGAAAAGGCCGATTTTACCTTTTAAAACACCTCCGAAGCAATGGACCGAGCCGGCGTGAGTAATGTGCCTCACACCGTTACAGCCATCTTTAAACTTTGTACAAAATTAATGAATGACTTTATTTCTTTTTGCTGTTGTCAACAAGAAATTCAACAGCCTTTTGAACTTTCAGGTCACCTTTGATTCCTTCAAGTCCGCCCTGCGCGGCGAAAATCGTCTTGATTTCCTCAACCGACCGCTGGTACATTTCAGCCATTTTTTCAAGTTCCTTGTCAACATCTTCTTCCGTTACTTCCAAGTTCTCCGCATCAGCAATTGCTTCCAGCGTCAAATTGATACGGACGCGTTTTTCGCCGTCAACCTTGAACTGTTCGCGCATTGCCGACTCGTCTTGACCGGAAAACTGGTAATACATCTCAAGGTTCATTCCTTGCATTTGCAGACGTTGTTCGAACTCCTGCATCATCCGATCCACTTCAGTCGTAATCATTGCTTCCGGAATGTCGATCGTAGCATTTTCTGCCGCTTTTTCGACCAATGTGTCACGGATTTCATGGTGAGCTTCATGCTCTTTATCTTTTTGCAGCTTATCTTTCAGTTCCTTTTTCAATTCATCAAGTGTTTCCACTTCTTCATTCGCATCTTTCGCAAATTCATCATCAAGCTCAGGCAATTGCTTGCGCTTAATATCGTGGATCTTCACCTTGAACGTCGCTGGCTTCCCAGCAAGATTCTCCGCATGATATTCCTCAGGGAATGTCACTTCCACATCTTTTTCTTCCCCTGCTTTTAAGCCGACAAGCTGCTCTTCAAAGCCGGGAATAAATTGACCAGAACCGATTTCAAGCGAATAGTTTTCAGCCTTTCCGCCTTCAAACGCTTCCCCGTCAACGAACCCTTCAAAATCCATCACTGCAGTATCGCCGTTTTCGATTGCGCCATCTTCAACAACGACAAGCTCTGCCTGACGTTCCTGTAGTGATTTTAATTCTGCATCGACGTCTTCATCGGTTACAGTTGTATCCTTTTCTTCAACTTCAAGCCCTTTGTACTCGCCAAGAGTCACTTCCGGCTTGACCGTTACTTTTGCTGTGAAAACAAGGTTCGCACCTTTTTCCATTTTTTCAATGTCAATTTCAGGACGGTCAACAGGCTGAATACCTGTTTCGTCAACCGCACCGGCATACGCTTCTGGAAGAAGAATATCAAGTGCATCCTGATAAAGTGCTTCTACACCAAACTGCTTTTCGAACAGGGCACGAGGAACCTTCCCTTTACGAAAACCTGGTACGTTTACTTTTTTGACGACCTTTTTGAATGCTTGATCAAGAGCCTCGTCCACTTTTTCCGCAGCTACATCTACAGTAAGGACACCCTCATTACCTTCTAACTTTTCCCATTTTGTAGTCATTTACTTTCCCTCCAACTATACACATCTTCGTTTCCGAACGATAGATTTCTCATCATCATTGACAACCATTCTAGTATAACATAATGCCCGGTCTTTTCAAATATTACTTAGCGTCTCCGTTTAACGATTTTCATTTCTTGTATAAAACGGATCGGCTTGATAGACAAGACGTTCCAGCTGATTGACTTCAGCCACTTTTTCAGCCAGGGTGCTGCCGGAAACAGCATAGCGGCCTTCAATATGCTTCAGCTCTTCCTCGCCACCGATCCGTTCACACGCACAATAGTGAAAGACGGCCGTCCAAAGCTCCGCATCCTCAGGCTCCGGCAAAAACGGGAAAAGCGCAAAGAGATGGGCGGAGCTTAGCTGACGGGCAAATTCCAGCAGCTGCGGGCTTTCCTGTCCAAGCTCCTCATCAAGCTGTTTCAATAACGCTTTCCCAAACGATGATTCAAACGGCTCGACCAATTGAGCCGGTACAACTACGGCTTCTCTTTCTACTTTTGAAATATGTATTGGTTGATCATACCCTTTTTCCTGAAGGGCGAGCAGCGCCATGCTGCTCAGAGCTAAATCCTGCTCCGGCTTTTGTAAAAAATCAGCGAGCGCTTTCGTCGCTTCGACATCCGGAAGCTTCTTCAATTGTAAAATCGCCTGCATTTGCAATTCCGGTGAGCGTGAATCAAGCATATGTAAAATGTCTTCGGGCACTCCCTCAGGCTCGGTCTCCTGCTGAGCCAGCCATTCCTGGTCACCCGCCATCTGTCTGCTGAAGTGAAGAAGCTGATAAAAGGATTCCGCATATTGCGCGGGTACTTTGTTTTCAGAAAGGACCGCATCAAGAATGTCAACGACCTCTTGATACTGACCGAGCTGCACGAGCAAGGAGATATGAACCTGGAGATTATCATAATAATCGCCGATCCCTTCCTTTAGCAGTTCACTCGTATGCTCAACCGCCTCATGGAGCCGCCCGAGCTCAACAAGGCTCAGCATCTTGCCAAACAGAACTTGAGGGTGATCTGGCTCATGCTCCTCGGCCGAAAGAAAAAACTCCAGCGCAGCTGCACCGTCCTTTGCCTTTAACGCATCCATCCCTTTTTCAATCAAACGTTTCACAAGCCCAGGATATAAAATCACTTTCTTATCCGTTTTATGTATTCGTTTATCCATTATGGAATCGCTCCACTCTTTCATGAGTTTGACTAATGATATTCCTTATAGTTTAACAATTCCCAATTCATGTGACAAACAACCCTCTTTTTTGGCAAAGCCTGTTGAATTCTCCTTTCTAAAATAGAGAAAGAGGTCTGTCCCTATAGTCGGCGGCAGTCCGGGTCCTCCCATACACCCGAAATCGTCTGCCGACTAATAAGGTCAGACCCTCATCTAACGTTAGCCGTTATCCAATCTTCTGTTCATATTCTTTAATCTTATCCTCATAGGTAAGAGTACGACCGATTTCATCCCAGCCATTAAGCAGCATCTCTTTCCAATAAGGATCAATCTCGAAGGATGCTTCAAAGCCTTCGCCCGTGATTTTTTGTGCCTCTAAGTCAACTGTAATCTCAACAGCCTGATTCGCACCGCTTGCGAGTAGCTGATTCACTTTCTTTTCATCAAGACGGATTGGCAGCATGCCATTTTTGACACAGTTATTATAGAAAATATCAGCAAAGCTTGGAGCGATAATAATTTTGAAGCCGTAATCCTGCAAAGCCCACGGGGCATGCTCGCGCGATGAACCGCAGCCGAAGTTATGAGCAGCGACTAAAATCGTCGCTCCTTTTGTGTGAGGCTGATTCAGTTCAAAATCCGGGTTCGGCGAACCATCTTTCAGGAAGCGCCAATCAAAAAATAGAAATTGTCCAAAGCCGCTGCGTTCCACCCGCTTCAAAAACTGCTTCGGAATGATTTGATCCGTGTCGACATTAACCCGGTCCATCGTTGCTATCGTTCCTGTATGCTTAACAATTGGTTCCATTGTACTCCCTCCCTCTGTTTAATGAGCGACTTGCTCCTTCTTCCACTTTCTCACATCAACAAAACGGCCATTGATCGCGGCGGCGGCGGCCATTTCCGGACTGACGAGATGAGTGCGCGCGCCTTTCCCTTGACGGCCCTCAAAATTCCGGTTAGAGGTTGATGCGCAACGCTCTCCTTCCGGCACAACGTCAGGATTCATACTTAAGCACATACTGCAACCGGAGCTGCGCCATTCAAAGCCCGCTTCCTCAAAAATGCGATCAAGCCCTTCTTCTTCCGCAAGCTTTTTCACGCGTTCTGAGCCTGGTACGACAAGTGCCCGGACATTCGGAGCGACCTTGTGTCCTTTAACGACTTCCGCCGCGGCACGAATGTCGCTGATGCGTGAATTCGTACAGGAACCAATGAACACATGCTGAATTTCAATTTCTGAAATCGGCGTGCCTGGACGAAGATCCATATAAGCTAGCGCCTGAGCAATCGCACGTTGCTCCGTTTCATTTTTACCATCTTCAGGAGAAGGCACCACTTTTGAAATTCCTGCTCCTTGTGACGGGTTCGTTCCCCACGTTACCATCGGCTCGATCTCACTCGCATCAATCGTCACCACGCGGTCATAAGCCGCGCCTTCATCAGTAGCCAAAGCCCGCCACTTTTCAACAAGTTGATCAAAGGCTTCTCCGGAAGGAACGTTTTCGCGCCCTTTTAAATAATCAAAAGTTACTTGGTCAGGGCTAATCAGTCCTGCTTTAGCTCCTGCTTCAATCGACATATTACAAATCGTCATCCGCTCTTCCATCGTCAAACCGCGAATCGCATCTCCGGTAAATTCAATAACGGAGCCCGTTCCAACGTCAACGCCAAATTTAGCAATGATCGCTAAAATAATATCCTTTGCTGCCGTTCCCGGCGATAACGTACCTGTTACCCGTACTTCAAGCGTTTTCGGGCGGGCTTGCCATAGTGTTTGCGTCGCAAGCACATGCTCGACTTCACTCGTACCAATCCCGAAAGCAAGCGATCCAAAAGCACCATGCGTAGACGTATGACTATCTCCACATACAATTGTTTTTCCTGGCTGGGTTAACCCAAGCTCCGGTCCAATAACATGGACAATTCCGTTTTCAGGATGTTCAAGATCGACAAGATCAATGCCAAATTCACGGCAATTCTCTTCCAATGTTTCCATCTGCTTGCGGGCAATCTGATCGGTAATGTTATAACGGTCGACCGTCGGTACGTTATGATCCATCGTTGCAAAGGTTAAATCAGGGCGCCGCACCTTACGTCCTGCGAGCCGCAATCCTTCAAATGCCTGTGGAGAAGTTACTTCATGGACCATATGAAGATCGATGTAAAGTAAAGACGGCTTCCCCTCTTGTGCGACAACCTCATGCGCTTCCCAAATTTTTTCGATAATCGTTTTTGCAGCCATCATTCGCTCCTCCTTTTCTAGTAACCATACTCGGGTAGAAATGAGAGCAATGGATATGCTCCATTGCCCCGTGTACTTCTAAGATGTTGCCGTTGTCTGTTTTAATGCTTCTACGACTTTTTCCGTCATCTCGTCCGTTGACAAAACATTCGCCTGGTCTGTTAAGTCAGCCGTACGATAACCGTTCTTTAATACATCATCAATCGCCTTCTGCAACGCTTTCGCTTCCTCCGGCATTTCCAGCGTATACGCGAGCATTAACACGACTGAAGATAATGTCGCCAACGGATTGGCAATTCCTTTTCCGGCAATATCCGGCGCTGAACCATGAATCGGCTCAAATAACCCCGGGCCCGACTCACTTAAACTGGCAGATGGCAGCATCCCGAGTGACCCTGTAATCATTGAAGCCTCATCACTTAAAATATCACCAAACATATTTTCCGTGACGATGACATCAAATTGTTTCGGATTACGGATGAGCTGCATTGCCGCATTATCAACGAGCATGTGACTATACGTCACTTCCGGATAATCCCCGGCAACCTCTTCCACTACTTCGCGCCATAGCCGACTTGATTCAAGCACATTCGCTTTATCCACCGACGTTAAAATACCGCGCCGCTCACGAGCCAGCTCAAATCCTCGTCTGACGATTCTTTCAATTTCGCTTCTCGAATAAATTAATGTGTCAACGGCAGTTTCCTCTCCGTTCACCTCTCTGCGCTCACGAGGTTCCCCGAAATACAATCCGCCAGTAAGCTCTCTTACAATAAGCAGATCAACTCCCTGGACGACTTCATCCTTCAGGGGAGAAGCATCGGCCAAGCTGTCAAAAATCGTCACCGGACGCAGATTAGCAAATAAACCAAGTGATTTGCGCAAACCGAGCAGCCCTTTTTCCGGACGGATATCACCAGGCAGGGAATCCCATTTCGGTCCGCCGACGGCTCCTAATAATACGGCATCACTTTGCTGACAGGCATCAATCGTTTCTTGCGGTAACGGCGTACCGTATTCATCGATTGCCGCTCCCCCCAGATAAGCGTGCTTCACTTCAAATTCATGTCCATATGCTGTCCCGATTTCGGTCAAGACCCGTTCAGCTGCTGCTGTCACTTCTGGTCCAATCCCGTCACCCGGAAGAATGACAATACGTTTTTGCATGCAGTTGCCCCCCTTTCTTCCTGCTTTGTTATGCTCTATTGAGCCGGAAACAGCCATCCCGATAGAATGGCTTTATCGTAATTCGGCATATTTTCTGACATATAACGTTATAACTATCTGAATAAACGTCAGTGAATGTCTCTGCATCGCATCGGCAATAGGCTTCGCTTTCCGCGGGAAGCTGGTGAGCCTCTTTTTGCTCGCACTTGAGGTCTCACCGTTGCTTTTTCTAAAGCTGCTGAAGAAGCACGATTTTCACTTTTTCAGCAGCAAGTTTTTTCAGTGGGTTCGCTTCTCCTCCCGCTGGAGTCTACACCAATTACATCCGCTGCATGATTACTTTGTACGGAATTTCCGTTCCACATTTTGTCAATTGAAATTAGTTGTTAGCGCCAACTGCACCTTTTTGTGCTTTAACGAAAGGCATCATTTCACGAAGCTCACGACCGACAACTTCGATTGGGTGGTTCTTTTCTGCTTCGTTGATTGTTGTGAATTCAGGACGGTTTGCCTGATTTTCAAGAATCCAGCCTTTTGCGAATTTACCAGTTTGAACGTCTGATAAGATTTCTTTCATTGCCTTCTTCGTTTCATCTGTTACGATACGAGGTCCAGCCTGGAAGTCACCCCATTGAGCCGTATCGGAAATGGAATAACGCATGTACTCAAGTCCACCTTCGTACATTAAGTCAACGATTAGCTTTAATTCATGCAAGCACTCGAAGTAAGCAACTTCCGGCTGATAACCAGCTTCAACCAATGTTTCAAATCCGGCTTTGACAAGCGCCGCCGTTCCACCGCATAGAACAGCCTGCTCACCGAATAGATCTGTTTCTGTTTCTTCCTTGAATGTAGTTTCAAGCACACCAGCACGGGCTGAACCAATTTGCTTTGCATAAGCAAGAGCGATTTCTTTCGCCTGACCTGTTGCATCCTGGAATACAGCGATTAATCCCGGTACCCCTGCTCCATCTTCAAATGTACGGCGTACTAAGTGACCAGGACCTTTTGGTGCAGCCAAGAAGACGTCGATATTTTTAGGTGGAACGATTTGGTTAAAGTGAATATTAAAGCCGTGAGCGAAAGCAAGTGTTTTTCCTTCTGTTAATTCCGGCTCGATTTCGTTTTTGTACACAGCCGGTTGAATTTCATCTGGAAGAAGGATCATGATTAAATCTGCCTGCGCAGACGCTTCACGAACGGAATATACAGTAAAACCATCGTTTTCAGCCTGCTCCCATGATTTCCCTTGGCGAAGTCCGATGATTACATCAACACCGCTTTCACGCATATTTTGTGCATGAGCATGGCCTTGAGAACCGTAACCGATAACAGCTACCTTCTTTCCTTGTAATACTGCCTCGTTTACGTCACCATTGTAATAAACTTTTGCCATAATAAATCTCTCCTCGAATTTTGAATTTTGTTTTTTTATTAGGAAATGAATTCCAAACTAATTGATAAGGGTCAGCCGATATGGATCGGTGACAGGTTTTTTCGTGCTACGATTGAAGGCCGTAATACCTGTACGGGCGAGTTCTTTAATGCCATAAGGACGGAGCAAATCGATAAATGCTTCCACCTTTTGGTGATCACCCGTAATTTGCACAGTCATGCTTTCCCTGCCAATATCAATGACACTGGCCCGGAATGGATTAACAAGGGCAGCTACCTCACCACGTTGCTGCGGAGTGACAACGACCTTAACTAGGGCCAGTTCTCTCGCAACAATAGATTCATCGGTAATGTCCTTCACCTTCAACACATCGACCTGCTTATTCAATTGCTTGATGACTTGCTCAATGTTTTGCATGCTGTCGACAAGGACGACAAATGTCATTCTCGAAATCGCCGGGTTTTCTGTCATTCCGACGGTAATGCTTTCGATGTTAAAATGCCGTCTCGCAAACAACCCGGTGATGCGGTTAAGGACACCTGACGTGTTGTTAACAAGTGCTGTTATCGTCCGTTTCATGGCTTAACCCCCTCCATTTGATGATGACCTTTTCCAGGAGGAATCATCGGATAGACGTTCTCATCCTTGGCGACGCGAATATCCATCAGCACCGGGCCCGGATGGGCAAGCATTTCATTCAACGCTGCCGGTAAGTCGGATTTCGTATCAACTCTGATTCCTTTAATGTCATAAGCGCTTGCCAGCTTGACAAAATCAGGCTGAATCGGGAAGAGCGAATTTGAATAGCGCTCGCCGTGGAAAAGCTGCTGCCATTGTCTAACCATACCGAGTGAGGCGTTATTGACGATGACCACTTTGACCGGCAAATTCAACTCCTGAAGAATCGAAAGCTCCTGAGCTGTCATTTGGAAGCCGGCATCGCCAGTTACGGCAATGACTGTTGATTCCGGCTCGGCAAACTGGGCGCCGATCGCAGCAGGGAAACCAAAGCCCATCGTTCCCAGCCCGCCGGACGTCACCCAGCGGTTTGGCTTATTAAACTGATAAAACTGCGCTGACCACATTTGATGCTGACCAACATCAGTCGTAATAATCGCCTCGCCTTTTGTCGCGTCATGCAGCATTTCCAGAAGCTGCTGCGGCTTGATCGTTTCGCCATCCTCTTTATACCAGAGCGGATATTCCTGTGCCATTTTTTGAAGATGACGACGCCATTCGCTTGTGTCAGCCGGCTCGGTCTTCTCTTCAAGCAGCATTTGCAATGCCTGCTTTGCATCGCCGACGACCGGAATTTCGGTTTCGATGTTCTTCCCGATCTCTGCTGGATCAATATCAATATGGACAACACGCGCTTCAGGAGCAAAATGGTCGAGGTTCCCGGTTAAACGGTCATCAAAGCGCGCTCCGATGCTGATAAGCAAATCAGCTTCATGAATCGCCATATTGGCGGTGTAAGTACCATGCATCCCTGCCATTCCGAAGAACAGTTCATGGCTGCCAGGAAATCCGCCTAAGCCAAGCAATGTATGAACGACCGGAATCTGATACGCTTCCGCAAAGCTTTGCAGTTCATTAGCCGCTTTGCCGTGAAGCACGCCGGCTCCGGCGAGGATTACCGGCTTTTTCGACTCGGCTACCGCTTCCATCACCTTGCGAATTTGCAAACGGTTCGGAACGATTGTCGGCTGGTAGCCAGGAAGGACGACCTCCTGGTCATAGTCAAACAATCCACTCGCCAGAGAGACATCCTTTGGCAAATCAATCAAAACCGGACCCGGACGGCCTGTTGTCGCGATATGGAAAGCCTCTTTAATAATGCGCGGCAGCTCTTCAATCGAGCGGACCTGATAGTTATGCTTTGTAATCGGCATTGTAATTCCAATCATATCCGCTTCCTGGAACGCATCGGTTCCAATCACAGAAGTTGCTACTTGGCCCGTTATGACAACTAGAGGGAGAGAGTCAATCATTGCATCTGCGATTCCGGTCACAACATTCGTTGCCCCCGGACCAGACGTCACAATACAAACCCCCGGCTTTCCAGATACTCTGGCATAGCCTTCTGCGGCATGAATTGCGCCTTGCTCATGTCTTGCGAGAATATGACGGATTCCCGTTTTATAGATTTCATCATAGGTTGGAAGAATCGCGCCACCGGGGTAACCAAAAATGACATCGACGTTTTCTCTTGCAAGTGCTTCAATTAACATGCCTGAACCTGACAATTCTTTAATTGATTCATTTGCCTGCTGTTCTTTTTTCTTTACTTTCATACTCATCTCCTCGTGCCTCCTTACATAATCATAACTTTCTCTCCACACTGTCCAAAACAAAAAACCTTTCCACCCCATAGAAAGCCATCTCTGGCTTAAGGGGCGAAAAGGTTTCCTTTCCACGGTACCACCCTTATTCATTGAATTAACCATCATTCAATCTTACGGATAAGTTCAGGGACTTATCACATTTTGATAACGAGTGCTGTGAACACTCGACTAACCCTAATAGAATCCGTTCAGGCCAGTACTCAGAGGCGAGCTTCATCATTACTGACTTCACCGCATCTCAGCAACCGCGGCTCTCTGTTGAAGTCATCGTAAAGATTACTTTTCCTCATCTTCGTTTTCAAGCTATTAGATTTTCATAATTCCGCCTGTGTTGGCAGATGTGACTAATTTTGAATAACGGGCTAAGTAGCCTTTTTTAACTTTTGGTTCAGGCTCTACCCATCCTTCTTTACGCTTCGCATGTTCTTCCTCTGATACTAGCCACTCAATTGTCCGGTTTGTCAGGTCAATGCGAATCTTATCGCCATTTTCCACAAAAGCGATCGGTCCGCCTTCAGCTGCCTCAGGAGAGATGTGACCAATGGAGATCCCTCTGGAAGCTCCTGAGAAACGGCCATCTGTAATCAGTGCGACCTTTGTTCCTAAGCCGCGACCGGTGATCGCTGACGTAGGAGCAAGCATTTCCGGCATTCCCGGGCCACCCTTCGGCCCTTCATAACGAATGACGACAACGTGGCCGGCACGGACAGTGCCATCATTGATTCCTTGCTGCGCCTCATCCTGTGAGTTAAAGACAATCGCTTCCCCTTCAAAAACTTTAATCGAAGGATCAACAGCTCCAACCTTGATGACCGCACCGTCCGGGGCAATGTTTCCATAAAGGATTGACAGGCCGCCGACCGGGCTGTATGGATTATCTTTTCGACGAATGACATCATCATTAGTAATTTCTGCATCTTTGACGTTTTCATACAAGCTTTTTCCGGTAATGGTAATGCGATCGCGGTGAATCGCACCTTCGATTTCACAGAGCTCTTTAATAATGGCGCTTACGCCACCCGCTTTGTGAACATCATCCATCGAATAATCCGATGCCGGACTGATCTTACATAAATACGGTACGCGTTCAGCTACTTGGTTAATCCGCTGTAAATCATAGTCAATCTCTGCTTCGTTGGCAATCGCCAATGTATGAAGGACAGTGTTTGTAGAACCACCCATCGCCATATCAAGAGCGAAAGCATCGTCAATTGTTTCTTCCGTGACGATATCGCGTGGTTTAATGTCATTTTTAATCAGGTTCATCAAATGCTTCGCCGCATCCTTAATGAGCTGATGCCGGTCTTCTGAAGTCGCGACGATCGTTCCGTTGCCCGGCAATGCCAAACCGAGCATTTCCATCAACGAGTTCATGGAATTGGCGGTAAACATCCCCGAACAGGACCCACAGGTTGGACAGGCTGACTGTTCAATTTCAAGCAGCTCTTCCCTTGTCATTTTTCCTGACGAAACAGCGCCCACTCCTTCAAAGACAGATACGAGCGAAAGGCTTTGACCATCTTTCGTCCGTCCCGCTTCCATCGGTCCTCCTGATACGAACACGGAAGGGACATTGGTCCGCACTGCCGCCATTAGCATTCCCGGCGTGATTTTATCACAGTTTGGAATGTAAAATACTCCGTCAAACCAGTGAGCATTAATAACGGTTTCTGCTGCGTCACAGATAATTTCGCGACTCGGAAGGGAATAGCGCATGCCGATATGCCCCATCGCAATCCCGTCGTCAACTCCGATTGTATTAAATTCAAATGGAATACCGCCGGCTTCTCGAATCGCTTCCTTTGCCACTTCCGCAAACTTATTTAAATGCATATGGCCTGGAATAATATCGATGTATGAATTACAGACACCGATAAACGGCTTATCCATTTCGTCTTCTTTTACACCTGCAGCGCGTAGAAGACTTCGATGAGGTGCCCGGTCGATTCCTTTTTTTATCATGTTACTTCTCATACAACTCTCTCCCAACTTCAACGCTTCTCGCTGTTTCTATTAACTGATTTCTACTTCCGGATATACTTTTTCACCATCTTCAATTACTTTCGCTCTGAAAGCTTCAAGAAGCCGGTTCGTTTCTTTTCCAGGATGGCCATCCCCGATTTGGCGGCCATCGACTTTCACGACGGCGATCACCTCAGCTGCTGTTCCTGTTAAAAAGACTTCGTCAGCTGTATACACATCATGTCTCGTGAATGGTTCCTGCTTAACCGTATAGCCAAGCTCGAGAGCGATTTCGATAATCGCGTTCCGCGTAATACCTTCGAGGGCACCGACGTAGCCTGGAGGCGTGGAGAGCGTGTTCCCTTTTACGATAAAGACGTTGTCCGCCGAGCCTTCGGCGACATAGCCTTGATCATTGAGCATCAGCGCTTCACTGACTCCGGCAAGACTGGCCTCGATCTTCACAAGAATGTTATTCAAATAATTCAGAGATTTAACTTTAGGACTAAGAACATCCGGCCGGTTCCGTCTTGTCGCGACCGTGATAATTTCCAACCCACTTTCATACAGTTCCTTTGGAAACAGGGCAAGCTCTTCCGCGATTACAATCACTTGCGGATTCGAACAGGATGATGGATCCAGCCCTAGATTTCCAACTCCCCGCGAAACGACGAGGCGGATATAAGCATTCTGCAATTTGTTCTTTTGCAGCGTCTTAATTAAAATGTCAGTCATTTCTTCTTTCGACTGTGGAATCATAAGCATGATCGATTTAGCAGAATCATAAAGCCGATCAAGATGCTCCTTTAATCTGAATACATTCCCCTCATAAACGCGAATTCCTTCGAATACGCCATCCCCATATAAAAAACCGTGGTCATAAACCGAAATCTTTGCATCTTCCTTCTCAACGAACTCTCCATTTAAATAGATCCACTGTTCAGCTATGACGCTCACTCTCCTCATCATTCATGCCACTTCTAGTATGTGTAAAACGCGAGATGTTCGGCATATGAAATATCTCTCTTGAGCGGACATTTGTTTATAATATTAGTTGTTGTTTGAGGTTTATAATACGCTGAATCAGGGGCATGGTCAACCACTTTTTCAGAAAATAATTTGACTATTTTGATTTGTCAGCCCTCTTGTATGCGCTTACATCGCTGTTATTGCCTGTTCCGACGTTAGATTTTTCGACATAAAAAAAGTTTCGGGCCTCTATCTTTTCGTTTGCTGCCGTTGTTTCTCCTTCACTTGAATTAATTCGCACCTGCTATTTTTTAGCATAGAATGACAAAAGCTGGGACATCCTATAGAGGGGTGATAAGCAATGATTAAATTCCTGAAACGGACGTTAAGACGATCCACTAAATTTCCTTATATTCACATCCGCCAGCGCTCAAAAGCATCACTTGTCATTGTCAAAGACCTTTCCAGCCGCTGTAAAACCGAAGCGGAACAAAAGCTTTATCAGCAATTGCGGGCAAGGCTCTATTATCCGACTCCGAACTATTATGTTCAAGGCGTCTTGATTTCCCTGGCCTTAGTTCCATTCAAGCTCGCTTTCATCGAATCGCATCCGGGTATCAATCAGTCACGCATCAGCCGTCAGCTTAGAAAAAAAGGCTGGCAGGTCGTCTATTACGATGCAGAAAGCTTGCTTCACGATGAGAACCGTTATGTGAACAAACTTTTACAAGCCGCCCCGCAACCAATAAAAAACGTCTCTTCCTGATCTTACTTCGGGAAGAGGCGTTTTTGGGCTAAGGAAACGCGATCTTAAAAGCCACTCTCCCTTGTAACTCATAAGTAGCGCATAGCGGCTCTTCATCTTTCTTTATCGTTTCTGTCAATAGCAAAAAGCCTTCTGTTCTATTCGCTAGAAAGAAGGCTGCTCTATTTTCACTTATGTAATAGTCAAATGGCGTCCCAGGAGAGATTCGAACTCCCGACCGACGGCTTAGAAGGCCGTTGCTCTATCCAGCTGAGCTACTGGGACCAAAAGCGGGTGATGGGAATCGAACCCACGACATCAGCTTGGAAGGCTGAGGTTTTACCACTAAACTACACCCGCACGTTTTTAATATTATCCTCTTATTTTCAGCACGCAACTGGCATGCCTCTTCCTCTTCTCGCTTACCCTTCGATGCTTCTTGCGTCGAGGCAACTCGGGGGCTTTTCGTCGATGCGTCGCTCGTGGCTGAGGTTTTACCACTAAACTACACCCACATATTAGTATTATTTTATTCCTATTGGTTTCAGCACGCAACTGGCATGCCATACTTTTCTTCAGGACACTTATTTTCCCGACGACATTTATAACTATACAGAAGTTTTGTGGGGTTGTCAATAGTTATTTTCCAATTGGAAGAGATGTCTCAAAAGGGGATAAATCGCCCTTTTTAAGACATCTTCGAATGGCTATCCCTTCTATAACGGAAAGGAGTAAATCATATCTTCGACCACATCTCCGTCTTTTGTATAGAAGGTGACAATCGTCTCGGTCTCTGTACGTTCGCAAAGACAATAAGTCCCTTCCTTCCTGTCCCGCGGCAGACGGATGCTTCCTGGATTAATGTAAATAATATCATTTTCCTTGAAGGCCGTGGCGACATGTGAATGACCAAAGCAGGCGATATGCGCGCCTACTTCCTCGGCCCGGTAGCTTAGTGTGACGTAGGTCATTTTAACGTTGTATTTATGACCATGTGTGGCATAGAGGGCCACCCCCAGAACCGTCTCGCTCCATTCATCGGGAAACGGACTGGCATCACAGTTTCCTCTGACGACAATTGCCTGCTGAAGAGCCTGATGCTGTTCAGGAAGTTCGGAATCACCGCAATGCAGGACGAGATCGACTTCAGCCCGATGCCTTGAAATGATCGCCTCTACCTCTTCTACCAGGCCATGGCTGTCACTTAAGATCAATGCTTTCATACCATCTCCTCCTTACTCCCAGTCTGACCGATTTGCTGTAAGCTGCTTCATCGCCTCAGCCCGATGGCTGACACGATTTTTCTCCTGCGGGGAAAGCTCTGCCATCGTTTTTTTCAGCTCAGGGACGTAAAAAATCGGATCATAGCCAAACCCGTTTTCACCAGATGGTCTCAGCGCAATCTCTCCCTCACAAAACCCTTCGTAGTACCGAGTCACCTTGTTTGGACTTGCCACCGCAATTACGCATACGAAGCGTGCGGTTCGCTCCTCTTGGGGAACTCCCTGCAACTCAGCCAGCACTTTTTCGTTATTTGCCTGATCATCCTTATCAGGGCCTGCATAGCGGGCGGAGTAGATGCCTGGTCTTCCATCAAGAGCATCAACGACGAGACCCGAATCATCGGCCAAAACAGTCTTGCCAAAGGCTGCCGCGATCGCTTCCGCCTTCTTTGCCGCATTTTCACGAAAGCTGTGTCCATCCTCGATGATCTCCGGTATTTCCGGAAAATCGAGCAACGAACGGACTTCCCAGCCCAATGGAGCAAATAACTGCTGAAAATCCTTTACTTTTCCAGCGTTCTTTGTTGCAATGACTACTTCCCGCTTCATTCCTCTTTCTCCTTCTGACCAATTCGCGCGGCAATTTCTCCAAGAATTTCTCTTTGTTTCATGATCAACGAATCGATGCCGCCCTCCGCCAAATCAAGCAGCTTGTCCAGCTGAGTCCGGGAAAACGTTGCTTCCTCCCCGGTTCCCTGCAATTCAATCAGCTGATGCTCTCCTGTCATCACCACATTCATATCAACTTCCGCGGCGGCGTCTTCGATATAGCATAAATCAAGCAGCTCGCCTTGCTCTTTCATGACGCCGACAGAAATCGCCGCCAGAAAATCAACAATCGGCCATTCCTTCATTTTACCAGCCTTCATCGCTTTTTCCATCGCCAGAGCGAGGGCGACGAACGCGCCGGTAATCGAAGCCGTGCGTGTGCCGCCATCTGCCTGAATAACATCACAGTCAATCCAGATCGTTCGTTCTCCGATTTTCGATAAGTCGATAACGGCCCGAAGCGAACGGCCGATCAACCGTTGAATTTCCATCGTCCGCCCCGACACTTTTCCCTTTGAGGACTCTCGAATATTCCGCTGTTCGGTCGCGCGAGGAAGCATCGCATATTCAGCGGTGATCCAGCCTTTTCCCTGACCGCGTAAAAAAGGAGGAACTCGATCCTCAATACTTGCCGTACAAATGACCTTTGTTTCTCCCATAGAAATCAGCACCGATCCTTCCGGGTGCTTAACAAAGTGTGGAATGATCTCCACACGTCGTAGTTCATGATTTGCCCGTCCGTCCGTTCTCATCATTTGCCTCCTCAATCTACCGTTCATTCGTTTTATGTAATAAGGAATCGGATAGGAGGTTACTCATTAGTTGAGTAGCCGACCTTCCACACCACCGTACGTACCGTTCGGTATACGGCGGTTCCTAAGTTTACACCTTAACAGTTTTGAAATGTTCCGAGAAAGATGCGTATCCTG
>NZ_JAMBOL010000124.1 GCF_023715605.1 Halalkalibacter oceani | reverse complement strand
CGTGCGCTCTAACCAGCTGAGCTACAGGCCCCCACCATTCAATGAAAATAATAATATCAGAATGACTTCATGCTGCCTTGCGACGAGTAACCGCAGGAGCAAAAGAATTCATTCAAAACTGAACAAAAGAACCGAAGCGTTCCTTACACAGCTGGTGTGTAAGTTCGATTAGAGTCTAAACTCCATAGAAAGGAGGTGATCCAGC
>NZ_JAMBOL010000123.1 GCF_023715605.1 Halalkalibacter oceani | reverse complement strand
GTTTAGACTCTAATCGAACTTACACACCAGCTGTGTAAGGAACGCTTCGGTTCTTTTGTTCAGTTTTGAATGAATTCTTTTGCTCCTGCGGTTACTCGTCGCATGAGGAAAATATCTTGCTCCTGCGATTACTCGTCGCAAGGCAGCATGAAGTCATTCAAAGAAGAAGGTCATGACGGGATTGAAGTCAGTTGCCTTGTTCAGTT
>NZ_JAMBOL010000122.1 GCF_023715605.1 Halalkalibacter oceani | reverse complement strand
GGCAATGGAGACATTGTCTAAAAAACGACCTTTTGATAAAGATCGTTTTTGGCAAAGAGATTCGAGCAGGTCGAGGAAGCAAGTGTTCGAGGAATGAAGCGTAGTTCCCTACGTGACATGACCGAGAAACACGAAGCTGACGAAGACATGCGAAGAAGATCTGCCGCCAAAATTGGTTAAGTTAGAAAGGGCGCACAGTGAATGCCTTGGCACTAGGAGCCGAAGAAGGACGCGA
>NZ_JAMBOL010000121.1 GCF_023715605.1 Halalkalibacter oceani | reverse complement strand
GGAGTGGCACTATTGAGGGTGTTAGTGTCATAGATGGTTTAGTGTCAGGAGAAGATATGACTGGTGGTATCGCAGGAAGCTGGTCGGGTGCCATGACGGAATCCTATAGCAGTGTTGATGTAAAAGGCGGGACTGATACCGGAGGTATAATCGGAGAGGGGACTGCAGCTGCTTGTCAAAAAGTCTATGCGACCGGAGACGTTGAAGGCGCGACTAAGGTTGGGGGTCTTATCGGGG
>NZ_JAMBOL010000120.1 GCF_023715605.1 Halalkalibacter oceani | reverse complement strand
GAAGTGGGATGAGTCTGCTAAACAAGACGAAATCCAATAAACTGCACAGACACGAGGATGTAAATGTGGCGGGTACATGGGATGAAAGTTACGCGTCTTACCGTGGGAGGTCTCACGGACACATAGAACGTCTTTGCAATATGTGGTTGAAATAAGATTTATCGTGAGAAGTCAGCAGATACCATAGTAGTAACGCAGTCGACAGGGTTATGAAGGGTTGAACCTAAGGAGGTGTTTAGT
>NZ_JAMBOL010000011.1 GCF_023715605.1 Halalkalibacter oceani | reverse complement strand
TTTGCCTCGGACTTCCTTCAGATTCTAGGTCACCCTAGACACCCTTGTCGTTGGCTAACAGTTACAGTGACCTTCACTGCTCGGGACTTGAACCCTATAGCCCATGCACATGCCGGGCACACCAAAAGAAATCGAATGACTTCCAGTCGTTCCATAACGAAAAAAAGAGCCGGTAAAAAGGGCAAATCGCCTTTTAACCGGCTCCACTAACCTGAACTGAGCTGTCAGGACACGCTGACTCCCCATCGCCGCAAAATTTCTTTCAGCTGTGCCTCAGTCTCCTCTTTCGACCCTGAATTGTCAACAACCGCGTCCGCCTGCTTACGCTTTTCCTCCAAGGGCATTTGCGACGCGATTCGTTTACGCGCGTCGCTTTCCCCCGCCTGGTCACGCGCCATCAGCCGGGAAAGCTGCGTCTGTTGATCAACATAAACAAGCAGCACTTTATCAACTAAGTAAAATAGCTCACTTTCAAACAGAAGCGGAATGTCGTACACGATTGTCGTCTCCCCTTGAGCGAGATAATCGTCCTTCCATTCGGCCATCCGCTTCCTGACAGCCGGGTGAATGATCCCGTTCAGCACCTTCCGCTCGGCCTCATCCTGAAAAATAATCGCCCCGAGCTTTTTTCGCGCAAGTGTTCCATCCTTATTCAACACATCCGGGCCGAAATGATCGACAATCCGCGCCAGCGTTTCCGTTCCCGGCTCGACAACCTCGCGCGCCGCCTGATCGGCGTCAATGACCGGAATCGAATAAGAACGCAGCATCGCACTGACCGTTGATTTCCCGCTGGCAATTCCACCTGTTAAGCCAATAAACAACACGCATCCTCCTTACAAGCTGCACACCCCTAATGTAATCAACAATAGACCAGGCAAAAATGAAAATTTCTTCAACCATCGTGAATCAGAAAAGCGGTAGCCGCTTCTCATCCCAAGCGTAATAAACAACGCGCTCATACCGGCGACGCTGATCGCCATCCAGACAGGAGAAAAGCCGATCAGCGCAGCGCCAAGTCCTGCTCCAAAAGCATCGAGGGATAGCGCAATTCCGAGCAGTAACGCCTCAGGTCCGTTAATCGTCCCCGAATTGTCAAAATCGGCAATCATCGGTTTCCGTAAAATGCGTATCACGACACCGAGCACTTTAATTTCAAAGTTGAGAATGACTTCATCTTCTTTTGTTTTTTCAGTGTTTTTCGCTGGCCTATAGACTTGATAAAGGGCCCAGGCTCCTATCGTTATTAAAATGATTCCTCCAATAGACCCTGCCACCTCCGGCGAGAGGTAGGCTTCCATGATCGTACCAAAAAACATCGCAACCAAAATCGAAACAGCCGAACACGCCGCAATAAACAGCAAGGATCGCCAAGGAAGCTTCATTTTACGCAACCCGTAGGTTAATCCGACACCAAAGCTGTCAAGACTAACGGCAAGGGCAAGAGTCAATAAGGAAACTATTTCAATCATCGTGATAAGCCCCTTCCTTTTCAACGCTATGATAGTATATGGCAGGGGCCTATTCGATGTACGTTACTTTTTTTGACAGTTTGCGCAGAAATGCGTTCCTCGTCCGCCAACAACCGTTTTGCTAATGGCAGTCCCGCAGCGGACGCAAGCTTCATCTTTTCTTCCATATACTTGCAGCTGCTGTTGGAACATTCCCATCTCTCCTTGGCCGTTGACATAGGACTTGATCGAGCTTCCTCCCTGCTCGACGGCATCCTGCAATGTCGCAATAATCGCCTGATGAAGCCGGACAATCTCTTCCTCCGTTAAGGAAGCCGCCGTTCTTTCAGGATGAAGGCCAGCGCGAAACAACGCTTCATCGACGTAAATATTTCCAAGTCCGACCACTGTTTTTTGATCAAGCAAGAACACTTTTATTGACCTGTTTTTATGTCGGGTTGCTTCATATAAAAGCGCCGCTGTAAACCGATCCGACAACGGCTCAATTCCGAGCTGCGAAAGAGGCAGCGCTCCCTCCTCTTCACCCTTTTTAAAAATGTGCATCGTCCCAAACTTCCGCACATCCTGATAACGAAGCTCAGTCCCGTCGGTAAAGGTGAACAGGACATGAGTATGTGGCAGCACCTCATCGGTCGCCTGATAAAGCCCGTAGCGCCCTTCCATCCGCAAGTGAGAGACAAGTGTCAGTTCATCCAGCATAAACAGCAAAAACTTCCCTCTTCGCTTCATCGCACGAATCGTCTGGCCCACTAAGGCATCCTGAAACTGCTCAACCTCGCGTGGCTGCTTAATAATATTCGCCCATCTCACCTCGACGGCGTCAATCGTTTTGTTTAAAACGAGTGTTTCCAATGTTCTTCTGACTGTTTCAACCTCTGGTAGTTCCGGCATCCTTCTCTCTCCTTACTTCGCGTCATACCATGTATCGCCGAATGACACATCGGCTTTCAACGGAACCGCAAGCTCCATCGCCTGTTCCATCACATCCGGAACGAGCTTCATCACCTCGTCCAGCTCCGCTTCCGGCACTTCAAAAATCAATTCATCATGCACTTGCAGCAGCATGCGCGTCTTCAGCTTCTTATCATCGAGCGCGGCGGCCATATCAATCATCGCCTTTTTAATAATATCGGCAGCCGTTCCCTGAATCGGCGTATTCATCGCCGTCCGTTCGGCAAAGCTGCGTTTATTGAAATTACGGCTTGTCAAATCCGGCAAATAGCGGCGCCGCTGCAGAAGGGTCGACACATAGCCTTTCTCCCTTCCTTCTTCGATGATAGTGTCCATATATTCTTTTACCTTCGGGTAGCTTGCAAAATAGCGCTCAATAAAGGAGGCCGCTTCTTTTCTCGTAATACCGAGGCTTTGCGACAATCCGTAATCACTGATTCCATATACGATGCCGAAATTCACGGCTTTCGCGCTCCGTCGCATATTGGCCGTCACTTCCTCTTTTTCGACATGAAAGACATCCATCGCTGTTTTTGTGTGAATATCCATGTCCTTCCGGAACGCTTCGATCAACCGATCATCCTTGGAAATATGCGCTAAGACGCGCAGTTCAATTTGCGAATAATCGGCAGCGACGATCTTCCAGCCTTGTTCAGACGGCACGAAGGCTTTGCGGATTTTCCGTCCTTCCTCCAGACGGATCGGGATGTTTTGCAAATTCGGATCGGTTGAGCTTAACCGGCCCGTCTGCGTCAAAGCCTGGTTGAAGCGGGTATGGACTTTCCCTGTTTCCTTCCGCGTCACTTTAAGCAGTCCTTCAATATACGTCGAGCTTAATTTGCCAAGCTGTCTGTAATGTAAAATATGCTCAACAATCTCGTGCTGGGGCGCCAGCTTTTCCAATACATCAGCTGAAGTCGAATACCCGGTCTTTGTTTTCTTGATTGGCGGCAGCCCGAGCTTTTCAAACAAAATTTCCCCGAGCTGCTTCGGCGAATTAATATTGAAAGCAACACCGGCAAGCTGATGAATCGTCTGCTCAAGCTCCTGAAGTCTGCCTTCCAGATCTTCGCCCATCGCCTTCAATTGCTCCGTATCAACCTTCACACCGGTCGTTTCCATATGACCGAGGATAACGGAAAGCGGCATTTCGAGCTCGCGGTAAAGCTTCTCCTGCTCGTTCTTCTGCAGCTCTTCTTCCAGCAGCGGTTTGAGCTGATAAAGCGCGTGCGCTTTGCGGGCAAGGTGCAGACCAAGCTTGTCCTGCTCCGGCACTTTCAGCTTCGCTCCCTTCCCGTATACGAGTTCATCTTCCTGCACATCCTCGATCCCCTTCCGCCTCGCCACATCGGTTATTTCATGGGAGGAGAGCGACGGATCAAGCAAATAAGAAGCCATTTGCACGTCGAAATCAATTCCTTCAAGCAGCAAATCACGCCAGCCGAGCACGACAACCGTCCGCTTTGCGTCAAAGACCCACTTTTTCGCTGTTGCATCCTTCGCCCATTTGCGGAACAGCTCCGACTGTAAGGCTGCCTCTGTCGGCACGAAAAAATGACCTTCTTTGTTTGAGATGGCGATTCCTTCGATTTCAGCCTGATGATAATTTTCCTGCAATACTTCTACAATTAATGCCGCCGGACTCGTCAAATGTCTTTCTTCAATTTGACTAACGGTCTCATAGTCGAGCGCAGCAAGCTCTTTTTCCTCTTCCTGCGGGTCGTCGTAGTCAAATTTCGCCAGCAGCGATGAAAAATCAAGCTCCTTCAGCAGAGCGACAACCTGCTTCGAATCGTAATCGCCGAATCGCAGCTCTTCCAGTTCCTTCTCGTAAGGCACCTCCGTGTAAATCGTCGCCAGCTCTTTGCTCATCAAAGCCTGCTCTTTATGCTCTTCAAGCCGTTCCTTCATCTTCTTGCCTGAAATTTGATCGATCGAGGAAAGCACCTTTTCTACCGTACCAAACTCCTTTAACAGCTTAAGCGCCGTCTTTTCCCCAATCCCCGGCACTCCGGGAATATTGTCGGAGCTATCTCCCATCAGACCTTTCATGTCGATAATTTGTTCAGCTGTTATGCCGTATTTTTCGTCGAGCAATGCTTGATCGTAATAGTCAACTTGAGTAATTCCTTTTTTCGTCAAGGCAACCGTAATTCGTTCCGATACGAGCTGCAGCAAATCTTTATCACCTGAAAAAATCTTTACTTCCCAGTCTTTTCCTGCCGCCTGCTTCGCTAATGTTCCGATAATGTCATCCGCTTCGTAATTATCAGCTTCATAACGGGCGATGTTAAAGGCATCAAGCAGTTCTCTCACTAAAGGAAACTGTTCGGACAGCTCAGGCGGCGTCTTCTGCCGGCCACCCTTATATTCACTGTAGGTTTGATGACGGAATGTCGTTTTGCCCGCGTCAAAGGCGACGAGCATATGCGTCGGCTTCTCTTCTTCAATGATTTTCAACAGCATCGTTGTAAAACCGTAAACAGCATTTGTATAAACACCTTTGTCATTATTTAACAAAGGCAAAGCAAAAAAAGCGCGATACGCAATGCTGTTTCCATCTATTAATATGAGCTTCTTCAATCGAAAGGCTCCTCTCTGTTTCAATTTTCGCTGCTTCTATTGTAGCATAGGCGCGTAAAAATGAGAAAAAGAGGGCGTGTCAAAAGGATTTGCTTTCCTTTTAACACGCCCCTGAATTTTGAAAAACTCCAACCTTTCCCTTGGCAAGGACTCCGCCCTGGCGCCATGGAAAAACCATTCCTTGGCTCAAAGCTAGTTGTGGCTTCGTTCTGCGCAAAGTCGCTACCGAAGAAACCCCCTTCGGTAGCGACTTTTTAAAACCTCGCGCAGACTTCGCTCACTACTTCGAGTTTTTGCCAAAAGGGCAAAATCCAACCTTTCTTCCTTGGCTCAAAGCTAGTTGTGGCTTCGTTCTGCGCAAAGTCGCTACCGAAGAAACCCGCTTCGGTAGCGACTTTTAAACCCTCGCGCAGACTTCGCTCACTACTTCGAGTTTTTGCCAAAAGGGCAAAAACCACCCTTTTGGCAAAAACTCTTAATCAATATACCCCATCAGGATGCGGGCGTAGGGGGAGTCGGCCGGTAGTACGATGACGGTGTCGTCGCCGATTGTTGTTTCATAGGATTGGAGAGTGCGGTACAGCTGGTAAAATTCCGGGTCGCGGCCGAATGCGTCATTGTAAATGCGCGCGGCTTCTGCTTCCCCTTCCCCGATGATTTCATTGGCGTCTGCTGTCGCCGTCGCAATCATTTCTTTCACTTCCCGGTCGGTATTGGCTTGAATCCGGTTCGCTTCTGCTTCCCCTTGCGCCAAATACTCCTGAGCTGTCGAATGACGTTCCGATATCATCCGGCGGTAAACCGCTTCTTCATTCTCAGTAGGTAAATCTGTTCGTTTCATTCTGACATCCGTTAAAAGAATGCCGTAATTGTTTCGTTCAAGAGCTTCATTCACCCGGTTAAGCACGAGTTCATTAAAGTTTCCTCTAGTCGGCGTCATCTCTTCGTTGATAATTTCATCAAAATCGAGCTGCCCGAGCTCCGCCCGAATCGCGGAGAAAATCAATTCACCCATGATCGCTTCTGCCTGCTCCAAAGTGCGGGCATTGGCGATCATCATTTGCGGGTTGTCAATTTTCCAAATCGCATAATGATCGGCGAGCATCCGCTTTTTATCACGCGTGTTGATTTCAGCGGGAGGAATATCATACACCATCTGATATTTCGGTAATGTCGTCACCGATTGAATGAATGGCAGCTTATAGTTTAATCCCGGCTCGTCTTCGATCCGCACGACCTCCCCGAACTGTCTAACTACCTTATATTCGCCTTCTTCGACAATGAAGAGGTTGCTGATAATGATCGCCAAAATGGCAATTAACACAGCAGCAATTGCCGCAAGCTTAATATATTTACGCCATTCTCCGTTAGGACGGCGTTCATTTAAATCGACAATGTTTTCATCGCTCATTTAGTTCGTTCCTCCTTCTGCAGCAGCTTCCGCGCGCCGCTCAAGCGGTCGAATCGGTAAATAACTTACTGTATCCCCGTTGCTGTCCATAATATAAATTTCTGTAGACGGCAATACATTTTCCAGAGTCTCCAGCACAAGCCGCTGGCGTGTGACTTCAGGGTTGACTAAATACTCATCATAAAGCGCCTCAAATCGGGCGACATCCCCACGGGCCCGCTCAATTCGCTCGGTACGCGTTCCTTCTGCCCTGGACATAATCGCGTCCTTTTCCCCTTCGGCGACATTAATCTCTTGATTGCGGTACTTCGTCGCTTCATTAATCTTTGTTAAACGCTCTTCACGCGCGTCAGTCACTTCCGTAAAGGCGCGGCGCACTTCTTCAGTCGGAAGCTCAACGTCCTGAAGCTTCACATCCTGAATGCTCACGCCGATCTGGTACACTTCCAGCAATTCAACGAGATTTTCGAAAACCTTCGCTTCGATTTCTGGACGCTGATCGGTCAGCGCATCATCTATATTCGAGCTGCCGATAACCCCGCGTAATGAAGCAGAAGTTGCATTGTAGAGCACTTCCTGTGGATCCTCCGTACTGTATAGAAATTGCTCCGGATCGGTAATCCGCCATTGGACGGCCAAATCAGCAAATAAAATATTTTCATCGCCCGTAATCATTTTGGCCTCATTCGTAAATTCAATCAGTTCACCTTCATTTTCTTGATAACCTACTTGAAGGTTATATGTACCCCGGGATAAAATCTCCACTTTTTGAATCGGCCAAGGCATTTTAAATTTAAGACCGGGTTCTGTAATCGTTTCGTCCACCTTACCAAAGGTAATCAGGGCAGCTTGCTCTGACTCGTCGACAATATACCAGCCAGTAATTAAAAATAAAGCTAAAATGGCAATTCCAATTAACGAAACAAACCCTACCAACAGTTGCTTAATCGTCATCTTATCATCCTTCCATTCTTTCTACCTCTATTTACGAGTATGCAAAAATAAAGGTTTCATTCTTTTTGAAGATTCCTCACCCTTTTCTCACATTCTTATTCATTATAGTACAAAGAACTGAAGAATTGGGTAGAAAGAAATTGTAAATTGTCGGCAAGAACGAAAAAAAGGACGGAAGCTAAAGGGGGTGCTTCCGTCCTGCCTAAGGGGATGTAACAACTTCACAAAAAGGAGTCCTCTTTGTCAAGCATGATAAAACCGTTCAGTCTTTATTTTAGAAAACAAAGGTTAAGCAGGAATGAACATCATGTAAAAAGTTTGTAAAGCCTTAAACCGATTGTTCTTCTTCCTGTGTACGGGGAAACGTCAAGCTGAAGCATGTACCCTCTCCAGGCTTGCTTGTCACATGAATGCTGCCGTGATGGGCTTCCACGAGATGTTTGACTATTGCCAGCCCTAAGCCGGTCCCTCCGGAATTCCGGCTCCTTGCCCGGTCCACACGATAAAAGCGTTCAAAAATACGCGGAATTTCTTTTTCACTGATGCCGACACCTGTATCCTGCACAAGCAATTCAACCGCGCTTTCCTTTCCATGAAGGAAAAGATCAATTTGCCCACCATCCGGGGTGTAGGTGATCGCATTGTTGACCAGGTTAATGACAATTTGCTTCATCCGTTCCGGGTCACCTTCCATTTGGCTGTCCCCCTGTGTATGAAGCAAAAGTGAGATCCCCTTCTCCTCCGCCTTTTCCTTTAAAATGACAATAACATCCTCAATCACGCGCTCGACATTCGTCGGCTGCCAGTTCAATTCAAAATACTGCTGCTCAATCCGCGACAGCTCAAGAAGATCATGAATTAATCCTTGAAGACGTTCGCTTTCCTTATAAATGATATTTAAAAACTTCTCCCGTAATGGAGCGGTCTCCATTGCCCCATCAAGCAAGGTCTCACTAAATCCTTTAATCGACGTAACCGGCGTTTTTAATTCATGGGAGACATTGGCGACAAAATCCTTCCTGACCTGCTCAAGCTTTTTCAACTCGGTAATATCGTGGAGGACAAGAGCAATCCCGGTCAAACGGTCATTCCGGCTCATAATCGGCGCGGCATAAATATCGAAATGCCTGATTTCCTGCTGAACGACAAAATGGACTTGCTTTCTCTGTTTTTTCTCCGTAATAAAAATCGCCTGGACGATTTTATTCAGTTCTTTATGTTTAATGACATCATGATAAAGCTGATTGATCCATAAGTCGGTATTCTCCTGAAAAATATCACGGCAAGTCCGGTTCATTAACGTAATATCCCCGCGGACGTTGATCAGAATCAGTCCGCTTCCCATATTCTCAATTAATGTCTCTAGCCGCTCCTGCTGTGTTTGATAGCGGGTTGTCATTTGCTCCAAATTATGGGCAAGTACATTGATGGAACGGGTCAGCTGGCCGATCTCATCTTTTCTGCCTTCTGACGTCCGTGCTTTATAATTCCCTTCAGCCAGCTCATTGGCTACCGCGGTTGCACTTTCAATCGGAGAAATCATCTGGTTCGCGACGCGATAAGTGACCGCGACAATAATAATAAAAGCAACGGAAAAGCTGATCGCCAAAATGCCCCAAATCGTCTGATTCATCTCAGCCAGCGTTGTCGTCGGAAGCCCGAGCCGGACGAAGCCGATTTCTTCATTTTGATCATCGACAATCGGAACCGCGTAGTAGAGCAGTTCTTCTTTCACCGTTTCACTAAAACGAATACTTCTGCCTTCTTCCCCCGCCAGGATCGCCCGGATTTCAGGTCTTAAATCATGCCTGTCCATTAACGCCGGGTCCGTTTCCGACTCGCCGACGACCGAGCCATCAGCCAGAATAATCGTCACCCTAGCCTGCAGCTCCTCGGAAAAATCAATCGCCAGCTGCTGAATCTCCTCTGAAGCAAGATCCTCCTTCGCCAGCATATACGCCGTTAAATCAGCTTCTTTTTTCAGCCGTTCGGTCAGGCTGTTTAAATAAAAATCCTCGTAAAGCTGTCCAATAATAAAGCTTAGACTCGCCATGACGATTAATGTGATACTGACGACCGCAAGAACAAGCCTGAATCTAAGTCTTAGCATGGAGCTGTGGTTCCTCTAATTTATAACCAAGTCCGCGAATGGTCTTAATATAAATCGGTTTTTTTGTGTTTGGTTCTATTTTTTCACGCAAATGGCTAATATGAACGTCGACAATTCGCGTATCGCCGACAAATTCATAATCCCATACGGCATTTAACAACTGATCACGCGTAAGCACCCGGCCCTTATGGTTCGCCAAATAGAGCAATAGTTCAAATTCCTTCGGGGTCAGCTCGAGCACCTGGTTCTGGTAATGCACTTCGTAGTTATCCGGGTAAATTTCAACCTCTCCGCATGTCAGGACAGTAACAGCCTCTTTCGCAGTTTCTTCCTTTTGCGATAAAGACGACTGCTGCTCGACTCTTCGTAAAATAGCACGGACTCGGGCAACAACCTCACGCGGGCTAAACGGCTTTGTCATATAATCATCAGCACCGAGCTCAAGACCCAGTACTTTATCGAATTCATCATCCTTTGCCGTCAGCATTAAAATCGGCGTCAAAATCTTTTGCTGACGAAGCTGCTTGCATACCTCAATACCGTCTAGCTCTGGTAGCATGAGATCAAGAACGATCAAATCAAATGGCTCCGAACTGGCGAGCTTCAATGCTGTAGCCCCATCCATTGCCGTAGTGACATCATATCCTGACTGCTCCAGATTGAATTGCAATAATGTAACGATTGATTCTTCATCATCCACTACCAATATACGCTGTGACATCATTCCATCCTCCAAACGTAAACTTCCCCCAAAGTTTACGTTAATAGTTGTAACGGTTTTCCCTCTTCATCCTTTTTTAATAGTATATCAAAAAAGAGACTGCTTTTCCTTGTTAGAACAGCTTTTTTCTAAGAAAACGCTCTCTTCTCCCTCAGGAGACGGCGCGAAGCCAATCGGTTGCTGTGAATTTCAAAAAAAGAGAGGCTGCCTGAAAGCGAACGCTTCTAAGACAACCTCTCTTCATGTAATTGGAAGGTGCATCGTTTCTTTCTGCACGAGCCTTCAACCGTGATCCTTGTTTTCTACCTACTCTTTCGGCAATGCTTCCATAACGTTACGGATCGATTGAATCGATTTGGCGAGAGCCGCTTTTTCATCCTCAGTTAATTCAAGCTCAATCACCTTTTCAATTCCATCTCCACCGAGAATCGTTGGAACACCGGCATAAATGTCTTCGTAGCCATACTCGCCTTCAAGGTAAGCAATTGTCGGAATGACACGCTTTTTATCCTTAATGATCGCTTCCACCATTTGTGTAAGTGAAGCAGCAGGCGCGTAGTAGGCACTGCCGTTTCCGAGCAAGCCGACGATTTCACCGCCGCCTTTGCGTGTCCGCTCGACGATTGCATCAAGACGGTCCTGTGGAATCAGCTTCTCCAGTGGAATGCCACCGGCATAGGAATAGCGGATAAGCGGAACCATATCATCGCCATGCCCGCCAAGGACAAAGCCGCTAATATCTTCTACCGACAAGTTAAGCTCCTGGGCGACAAATGTCCGGAAACGGGCTGTATCAAGCACTCCGGATTGGCCGATAACCCGGTTTTTCGGGAAGCCGGACTCTTTGTAAACCGTATATGTCATCGCATCAGCCGGATTCGTTAAGACGATGATATAACAATTCGGCGAGTACTTCACAACTTCTCTCGTTACGGCCTTCATAATTCCCGCATTTGTATTGACCAGATCATCGCGGCTCATTCCCGGCTTACGAGCAATCCCCGCCGTAATAACAACGACATCTGAGTCCTTTGTATCTTCATAATTTGAAGTTCCGACAATCGCTGAATCGATTCCTTGAACAGGAGTCGATTCAAGCATATCCAATGCCTTTCCTTTTGTCGGGCCTTCCATTTGTGGAATATCTAATAACACGACGTCTCCAAGCTCTTTTTGGGCAACCATCAGAGCTGTTGTAGCTCCAGTAAATCCACCGCCAATGACTGAAATCTTGCGACGCTTTATTGCCATCTGCATCCACTCCAATTTTTATTTAATAATCTAACCTCTTATCCGTTTCCTGATTAAAGGTTCTTAATTAATTCATCTGCAAAACCAGAGCATGATACTTCTGTTGCGCCATCCATCAGACGGGCGAAGTCATATGTGACGACCTTGCTGGCAATCGTTTTATCCATTGACGCCATAATCAGATCAGCCGCTTCTGTCCAGCCAAGGTGACGAAGCATTAACTCACCGGAAAGAAGAACGGATGAAGGGTTTACTTTATCAAGTCCGGCATATTTCGGTGCTGTACCGTGAGTCGCTTCAAAAATAGCGTGTCCTGTTGCATAGTTGATGTTCGCACCAGGTGCAATACCGATTCCGCCAACTTGTGCCGCAAGCGCATCAGAAATGTAGTCACCATTCAAGTTCATCGTAGCGACAACATCGAACTCTTTTGGACGAGTAAGAATTTGCTGTAAGAAAATGTCGGCGATTGAATCCTTGACGATGATCTTTCCAGCTGCTTCGGCATCTGCCTGTGCTTTATTTGCCGCGTCTTTTCCTTCTGCTTCGGCAATCTTGTCGTATTGAGCCCATGTGAATACTTTATCGCCAAACTCGCGCTCAGCCACTTCATATCCCCAGTTTTTGAAGGCTCCTTCAGTAAACTTCATGATGTTCCCTTTATGCACAAGCGTCACGCTCTTGCGGCCTTCATCAATCGCATACTGAATCGCTGCACGAACCAGTCGGTCTGTTCCTTGCTCAGAAACTGGCTTAATTCCGATACCAGACGTTTCAGGGAAGCGGATTTTCGTTACACCCATTTCGTTTTGAAGGAAATCGATAAGCTTCTTCACTTCGTCTGAGCCTTCTTTGTACTCAATACCTGCGTAAATATCTTCAGAGTTTTCACGGAAAATGACCATGTCTGTATCTTCAGGACGTTTTACCGGTGAAGGAACACCTTTGAAATAACGAACCGGACGAAGACATACATAAAGGTCAAGCTCCTGACGAAGGGCAACGTTTAATGAGCGGATTCCGCCGCCGATTGGAGTCGTTAATGGCCCTTTAATCGCGATAATATACTTGCGAACTGCATCAAGTGTTTCTTCAGGTAACCATTCACCCGTTTGATTAAATGCCTTTTCACCGGCAAGAATTTCTTTCCATTCGATTTTCTTTTCGCCATTGTATGCTTTCTCAACTGCCGCATCCAATACTCTGGAAGCTGCCGCCCAAATGTCAGGACCAGTTCCATCTCCCTCGATGAACGGGACAATCGGGTTATTTGGTACTTCAAGAACACCATTATTCACTTTGATTACTTCTGCCATATTTAATGACCTCCTTCATATATTGTAAAACAGCAAGGAATGAAAAAATGCTATGTACAAGGAGGGAGTTGCTCCTCCTGCTGTACGCGATTAACGTTGTTCGACCGGCACGTAAGAGCGCTTATCGTGACCAACATATTCAGCGCGCGGACGAATTAGTCTGTTGTTGCTATACTGCTCCAGAATGTGGGCAAGCCAGCCTGATGTCCGGCTTACGGCGAAGATCGGAGTGAAAAGATCATGCGCAAACCCCAAGGAATGATAGACGCTCGCCGAATAAAAATCGACGTTAGGCAACAGCCCTTTTTCCTCGGTGATCATCTTATCAATTTTAACAGACATTTCATACCATTTTGGTTCGCCGGTAATTTCAGTTAGACGTTTGGACATTTCGCGCAAATGTTTCGCACGCGGGTCGCCATTTTTATAGACGCGGTGACCAAAGCCCATAATCTTTTCTTTATTATCCAATGCTTTACGGATGTAAGGCTCAACATTTTCAATCGTGTCGATCTCCGTCAGCATCTTCATCACACCTTCATTTGCTCCACCGTGGAGAGGACCTTTTAAAGCGCCAATGGCTGCTGTCATCCCGGAATAAACATCAGATAAGGTTGCCACGCATACACGCGCTGTAAATGTGGAAGCATTCAACTCATGATCTGCATGTAAAACAAGTGCTTTATTCAAGGCATTCACAGCAATTTCATCAGGCTCTTCGCCAGTTAACATATATAAGAAGTTAGCGGCGAAGCTTAAGTCGTTGCGCGGAGACACCGGCTCAAGACCGTCCCGTAAACGCGAGAAAGCTGCCACGATCGTCGGGATCTGAGCTTGAATTTTAACCGCTTTGAGGCGATTTGCTTCCTCTTCCATCACATCAGCTTGTTCATCAAATAATGCCAGACTTGAAACAGCCGTACGCAATGCAGCCATTGGATGGACTTTGTCTAACGGAAGTGCTTTCATCTGCTCGATGATCTCATTTGGAATTTCTGCATGGTCAGCCAGCTGCTGTGTAAACTGAGTAAGCTCATCCTTTTTTGGTAAGTCGCCATTCCAAAGGAGGTAAATTACCTCTTCAAAACTCGCATTATCTGCTAAATCATCAATGTCGTACCCTTGATAGGTCAGGACACTATCAATTATTGAACTAACACTTGAAGTCGTTGCTACAATACCCTCTAGACCACGAGTTGTACTCACATTAACCTCTCCTTTTCTCTAATGTTCTTCCTTTTCCCCGAACTAGTAAATGCTTACATTTACAACCAGTAAACATAAGCGCTGCTATGTAGGAAGATGTTGACACAGTCCATTATACCGATTTATTACGCTTTTGTGAACGTTTTACGTTAAACTAATTCTCGACAATCCGATCACTTTGCCCGCTTTACCTGGATGAAGCCGCTTTTCTTCGCATTAGCCGCCGAGCTTTGAAAAAAATTCAACCGCTCTCATAGCCAAATATGCAATGCCGGCACCAATTAATGGCCCGACCGCAACTCCATTGAATAATGTCACAGCGAGAATCGTTCCAAAAACGAGAGCCGTCGTAATATGCGGATCTGTCCGCAATAAATCAATTCCACTGGCTGCGATTAACGCAACAAGGATTCCGGCTCCGAGCGCAATCCAGGCATAAGAGGAACGCACCGCTTCCCCAAGCTGCTTAAACCCGATCTCACCGGTAACAATCGGCGTTAAAACGGCAATCGTAATGACCGTGACTCCAATATTAATTCCCTTTTGCTGAATAAAAGGAAAGACTTTATCTCCTAAACCTACCCATTTCAAAAGCAACAGGCAAACAACAGCAACAATTAAAGACTGGTTTTTCGCCATGATGGCGATCGCCAACAAAATAAGCATAAAAATCGACGCCTGTGAGAACAAAAAACAATCAACCTTCTTCCTAAAACAAATCTGCCTCATCCCGCATAGGCCGTTCCAACATCCATAGCAATGCCTGTTCATCATACCATAATCCTACATGATTCGCCATAACCGCCCAGCTTCTGTTACCTTCGATTACTCATAATAATAAAGTTTCCATTTTTGATGAGACGATGAAATATTTTCAGCAGCAGTGCTTTCGCAACCGTTCTCGTTTGCGGAATAAGCAAAAAGAAACCGATGGCATCCGTAATAAATCCCGGAGTGAGCAACACGAGCCCGCCGATAAGAATACAGATCCCGTCAAGCATGACCCCGCTTGGCACTTGCCCTTGCTGCGCCTGCATTTGAGCGAGCCTGATCGCCTGTAGTCCTTCCCTCTTCGCCAGCCATGCCCCTAGTATTCCAGTTGCGATAATCAGAAGAATCGTCGGCCAGACACCAATCGTTCGTCCTGATAGGAGCAACACCGCGATTTCAAGCGCGGGCACAACAATAATAAGCAACAACAGGAACCGAAACATCTGAGCTTCCTCCTTCCGCCAACCTCATTTCCTGTTAAGGAAAAAAGTTTGTCTCAACAGACATTCGGCTTACTTGAGACAAACTTTCTAATTCCGCTTAAAGCACGCTCGTATGGCCACGATAAATATCGCCGCGCGCACTGTCTACTGTAATTTCCTCCCCATCTTCAAACAGCTCCATTGCCCCTTCGACTCCGACAATGACAGGGGTACTCAAGTTAAGACCGACGACCGCCGCGTGAGAAGTCAGTCCACCTTCTTCGGTGATCACGGCCGCGGCCATTTCAAATGCCGGAATCATATCCTTATCAGTACTGTACGTAACAAGGATTGAGCCTTCTTTCATTTTCTCATTGGCCTCAAAAGCGTTTCTCGCCACCACTACTTTCCCTGATGCCGTCCGCCGGCCGATCCCCTGGCCTTTGGCAACGACCTCGCCAATAACATGGACCTTCATAATATTTGTTGTTCCCGTTTCCCCGACCGGTACCCCCGCCGTGATGACGACCAAATCACCTTGTGCCACCATCCCTGACGATACTGCGGATTCCACAGTCGATTCCAGCATTTCATCGGTGGAAGCTGCTTCTTTGCCAAGAACAGGATAGACACCCCACACGAGGTTCAGCCTGCGGATGACGCGCTCGTTGCTCGTGACGGCAACAATTGGCGATTTCGGGCGGTATTTTGAAACCATTCTTGCTGTATAACCGCTCTCAGTCGCCGATAAAATAGCAGCCGCTGACAGATTAGAGGCAGTATGGGCGACCGATTGGCCAATCGCGCTCGTAATCGTGATATTCGCTTCCTTCGTTTTCTTACGCAGCATCGCTTCATAATTCAATGCTTCCTCGGTCCGTCGCGCAATGTTGTTCATCGTCTGCACGGATTCAACCGGATAATCACCGGCCGCCGTTTCACCCGATAGCATGATCGCGTCTGTTCCATCAAAGATCGCGTTGGCAACATCACTGGCTTCCGCTCTTGTCGGGCGCGGGTTACGCTGCATCGAGTCAAGCATTTGTGTTGCCGTGATAACCGGCTTTGCGGCGTAGTTACATTTTTTGATCAACTGCTTCTGTACAAGAGGCACTTCCTCGGCAGGGATTTCAACACCGAGATCCCCACGGGCGACCATCAACCCGTCTGACACTTCTAAAATTTCGTTGATATTGTCGACACCTTCCTGATTTTCAATCTTCGGGATAATATGAATATCCGTCCCATTATGTCGTTCAAGAAGCTCACGGATTTCCAGCACGTCGGTTGCACGGCGGACAAACGAAGCCGCGATAAAGTCAACCCCCTGCTCAATTCCGAACTTAATATCAGCCGCATCCTTTTCGGTAATCCCCGGCAAGTTCACGCTGACATTCGGCACGTTGACGCCCTTTTTGTTTTTCAATGTCCCGCTGTTTAAGATCTTCGTAACAATTTCCTCGTCACGGATTTCCACGACCTCCAAGCCGATCAGTCCGTCATCGAGAAGAATTTTCGAACCTGGGTGAACATCGTCGATTAACCCCGGATACGTGATCGAAATCTTCTCCGCATTTCCAACTACCTCTGTCATGGAAATGATTAATGTTTCACCCGCCTTCAGTTCGGCTACTCCCCCCTCCAATGTTTGCGTCCGGATTTCCGGTCCCTTCGTATCAAGCAGGATCGCTACTTTTTGCCCGGTGCGCTTCTCTGCTTCACGAATATTTTCAATCCGCGCCCCGTGCTCCGCAAAATCACCGTGTGAAAAATTCAGCCTGGCGACATTCATACCAGCTTCAATAAGGGCAACAAGCTTATCGATCGATTCACTCGCCGGTCCAATCGTACATACAATCTTCGTTTTTCGCATATTAGCCTCCTAAAATAGTCATTGTTTAAATCGATAACTCCTGTGAGAGCTTGTACATCTCCTGGTCAATTGTATGCGGACGGGATAAAGCTTCGTTTATATCATGGTAGACTAGTTCATTACGCTGAATTCCGACAGTTACACCAGCTTTCCCATCAAGCAGCAGGTCAACCGCTTTAGCCCCGAGCCGGCTTGCCAGTACACGGTCAAAGCCGGTTGGTGAGCCGCCGCGCTGGATATGGCCGAGCACAGTAACACGCGTCTCCATCTTCGTTGCTTCCTGTATGCTGCGGCCGAACTCAAATCCGCTTCCGACTCCTTCCGCTACAACAATAATACTATGCTTCTTCCCCCGGTCTTGTCCACGTTTTAATCGGGAGATAATCGCGTCAAAGTCATAGTCTGCTTCCGGAATCACGATTGTTTCCGCCCCATCAGCAAGCCCCGACCAAAGCGCCAAATCACCGGCATGCCGTCCCATGACTTCGATCACATATGTACGTTCATGCGAAGTTGCCGTATCGCGGATTTTATCTATCGCATCAATGACGGTGTTTAACGCCGTGTCAAACCCGATTGTGAAATCCGTCCCCGGAATATCGTTGTCAATCGTTCCTGGGACACCGATCGTTGGAAATCCGTGCTCGGTTAATTTTTGCGCCCCGCGGTATGAACCGTCTCCGCCGATCACGACAAGCCCTTCAATCCCAAACTTCTCCAGCTGGGCGATCGCCTTTTTTTGTCCTTCTTCTGTTTTAAACTCTTCACAGCGTGCTGTATATAAAATCGTGCCGCCGCGATGGATGATATCGCCTACAGAGCCGAGCTCCATCTTCTTAATATCACCCTCGATTAAACCGGCATATCCGTAAGAGACGCCATATACTTCCACCTCATGATAAATCGCTTTCCGCACGACAGCCCGAATGGCAGCGTTCATTCCTGGAGAATCGCCCCCGCTTGTCAGAACTCCGATACGTTTCATTCTATGTACCCCCTCGACTTGTTTTGGCAAAGTGTTTGTTCTTCTTTCCCCTTACCCTACTTTTTGGACTTGTAATAGTATCTTGCTCTCAATTAAAAAAAATACCATTTTCACCGCCGGAACACAATACAGATGATTGAGCGAGCCATCAAAAGAGGAGACGGCGCCAATCGGCTTCTCTACTGCCTGAAAGCTACGCCCCGCACAGCTTTCAAAGCTTTTCAGCGGCCCTGGATAGCACATAGAGGGTGTCCCAAAAGCCAGCACTTTTAGAACACCCTCTCCTTTATTCAACAGGCATGACATCGTTTACAAGCCCGTATTCTCCAATTTTTTTGTACTTTTCATAGCGATTTTCTATTAGTTCTTCTTCAGACAGCTTCGATAATGCTGTCAGAGAAGCCGTCAATACGTCGTCTATCGCTTCTGCCTGTCGCTTGACGTCTTTATGGGCACCGCCCTTAACTTCATGGATAATTTCATCAATAATCCCTAATTCTTTTAAATCCGGCGCTGTAATTCTCATTGATTCTGCCGCCTTTTGCGCCAGCGAAGCATCCTTCCAAAGGAGAGCCGCTGCCCCTTCCGGCGAAATAACGGAATAGGTCGAATTCTCGAGCATATGAACATGATTGCCGACACCTAACGCCAGCGCTCCGCCACTGCCGCCTTCCCCAATCACGACGCAAATAACAGGCACCTTCAATCCGGCCATTTCAAGCAGGTTTCTGGCAATCGCTTCACTTTGACCACGCTCTTCAGCAGCCTTTCCAGGGTAGGCTCCTTTTGTATCGATAAAGCAAAAAATCGGCCGATTAAACTTCTCAGCCTGTTTCATTAAGCGCAGCGCTTTCCGGTACCCTTCAGGATGAGGCATTCCGAAGTTGCGGCGAATGTTTTCTTTTGTATCTTTTCCACGCTGATGACCAATCACCGTGACCGGTCTCCCGTGAAATTTCGCGATGCCACCGACAATCGCCTCATCATCGCCAAATAAGCGGTCGCCATGGAGTTCAAGAAAGTCGGTAAACAAATGCTCGATATAATCCAACGTCGTCGGCCGCTCGCTATGGCGGGCCAGCTGAACCCGCTCCCAAGGCTGCAAATTGCCGTAAATCTCTTCCTCCAGCTTCTGCAATCGTCTTTCCAGTTTTACAATTTCATCGGTTAAATCGATATCTTTTTCTTCGGTGAAATGCCGAAGCTCACTGATTTTATTCTTCAATTCGGTAATCGGCTTCTCAAAACCTAGTTCACTCGCCATGCTTGAGCACCTCCTTTGTTATGAAGCGTGAATATCCAATATATTTCGAAGTGTTTCTTTCATCTCCAGACGCGGAACAACACGATCAAGCTGGCCATGCTTAAGCAGGAACTCCGCGGTCTGGAAATCATCAGGCAGCTCCTGGCGAATCGTCTGTTCAATAATGCGTCGTCCGGCAAAGCCGATCAGCGCTTTCGGTTCGGCGAAATTATAATCACCCAATGAAGCGAAGCTCGCTGACACCCCGCCTGTTGTCGGATGCGTCATGATGGAAATAAAAAGCCCACCCTCACGATGTAATTTCTGCAGGGCGGCACTTGTTTTCGCCATTTGCATCAAGCTAAGAACCCCCTCCTGCATTCTTGCTCCACCGGAAGCGGAAAACAGGATAAACGGCAGTTTCTTGTCAATTGCCCGCTCTACAGCCAACGTGATTTTTTCACCGACAACCGACCCCATGCTTCCCATCCGGAAGCGGGCATCCATAACAGCTGCCACGGCGCCAAAACCGCCAATTTGCCCTTCGCCTGTCACGACCGCTTCATTGATGCCGGTTTTCTTGCGGTCCGCTTCAAGCTTTTCTTCATAGGCATCAAAGCCTAAAGGGTTAAGGCTCGTCATATTCTGATTAAATTCAACGAACGTACCACTGTCAAATATACTATTCATCCGGTCATAGGCTGCCATACGGTGATGATGACCGCATGTGTCGCACACATATAAATTCTTTTTCAATTCTTTCGTATACATAATCGTTCTGCAAGCGGGACACTTCGTCATTAAGCCTTCCGGCACTTCCTGCTTGGCACGCTCAGAAGGGATTGTCGCATACCGCTTTTTTTTCTTTAAAAAATCCTTAAGCATTTTTCCACCTCGCTCGCTTAAGCTTTCGTAATCTATGATCTAAAACGAAACAGCTCAATCAAAAACGGCTATTTTGCAAATGACGTTTCATCGCCGCAATTGCTGCTTCGCTGTCTCTTCCTTTAAGCGCCTGATAAATCTCTTCATGTTCGGCAATAGAAGCGCTCATTCTTCCTGCCCGTTTCAACGATTGTTCAATCGCCACCTTGTTGTACTCGACCAATGCCATCCATAGATTAAGCAGAAGCTGATTTTGGCAGGAAGCGACGATCGTTTTATGAAATAAATAATCCTCTTCCACCGGCAGATCACCATGAGCCCACTCTTCTTTCGCTTCATTGATCAGACTGTTCAGGCGTTCAATTGCTTCTTCATCCATTCGTTCACAGGCCAAGCGCAGTGCTTCCACTTCGACAATTCTTCTCGTTTCGCTCAGATCCTGCTTAGCACTTTCACTTTTCAATAAAAAAGATAAAATAATGTCAATTAATTGAAAGCTGCCAGCCGGTTTAATAAAGGTACCTTCCCCGCGCCTTGTCTCAATTAAATCAAGCAGTTCAAGCGCTCGCAGCGCCTCTCTGACAGAGGAGCGACCAACATCAAGTCGGTCGCTCAGTTCTCTTTCAGAAGGAAGCTTATCTCCACTCGTTAACTGATCATGCTGGATAATTTGATTAATTTTTTTGATGATTTCTACGTATACCTTCGGCTGTCCTGATGACATAATGTCATCCCTCACCTTTTATTCGTTTCCGATAATAGCCATTTTTCTCGTTCTCTCAGCTATTTCTTCAGGGTCTACTTTCTTTCTGGCAACGCCGGTCTCCATCGCTGTCTTCGCTACAGCTGCTGCAACAGCCGGAGCAACCCGCGCATCAAATGGTGCCGGAATCACATAATCAGAAGAAAGCTCTGACTCAGCGACAAGATCAGCAATCGCATAAACGGCGGCAACCTTCATTTCCTCGTTAATATGAGTCGCACGTACATCAAGCGCTCCGCGGAAAATTCCCGGGAAAGCAAGAACATTGTTCACTTGGTTAGGGAAATCAGAACGTCCTGTTCCAATGACTTTCGCCCCGGCAGCTTTGGCTTCTTCCGGCATAATTTCAGGCACAGGGTTCGCCATCGCAAAAATAATCGGATCTGCATTCATGCTCTCGACCATCTCTTTTGATAATGCGCCGGCAACGGAAACCCCGATAAAGACATCCGCGCCCTTAATGACGTCAGCGAGACTTCCCTCTAAACGGTCCGGATTCGTAAATTTCGCCACTTCGTCCTTCATCTGGTTCATCCCGTAAGAACGCCCGTCGAAAATAGCGCCTCTTGAATCACACATAATGACATCGCGGATTCCCATGCGCTGCATCAATTTAATGATCGCGATTCCGGCTGAACCGGCTCCGTTCGCCACTACTTTAATTTCTGACATTTTCTTCCCAGTCAGCTTTAACGCATTAATAAGTCCGGCTAGTGTGACGATCGCCGTTCCGTGCTGGTCGTCATGGAAGATCGGAATATTTGTTTCTTTCTTCAGACGCTCTTCAATTTCAAAGCAATCCGGTGCAGCAATATCCTCAAGATTGACCCCGCCGAAAGTCGGCTCCATTAATTTCACCGTTTCAACGATTTTATCGATATCTGTTGTGCGCAGGCAAATAGGAAAGGAATCAACGCCGGCAAATGACTTAAATAAGACAGCTTTTCCTTCCATAACCGGTAAAGAAGCTTCAGGACCAATATTCCCCAATCCAAGCACAGCAGTACCATTGCTGACTACGGCTACCATGTTTCCCTTCATTGTATACTCATATACGCTTTCAACGTCCTCAAAGATTTCCTTACAAGGTTCAGCCACTCCCGGTGAATACGCTAAGCTTAAATCCTGAGCATTTCGCACAGGGACCTTCGACGTTGTCTCCAGCTTCCCTTGATTTTCGCGGTGAATATGTAAGGCTTCTTCTCTTGTTGTTGCCACAACAGACACACTCCTTCTTTTATAAATAAATTTGATTTCCTTAGATTGAATCCTGTTTTTCACTAATGGTCTGACCACTTAAAACAACCTTTATTATATAGAAAGTTCAGTCATAAGCCAAGAGATATTCCTGATTTCCCTTATTTATTATACGACTGCAGCACGACATTTTCCTTCCCCAACAGCCCGATTAATTGGTCGAGACATTCAGCAGCCGCATTGACATACCAGTCTTGAGGGAGAATCTTTTTTTCTTTTGTTTCAGCATGATAAAGCACGACCGGAACCGTTCCCGGATAAGCTTGAAGCTGCGCTTTCACCTGCTCAATCTTCGAAGCCGTTTCCGGTAAAATCCGCAGAAACAGGAGTTTACGAGGCTCGACCGTAAGCTGCTGCAGCCGGATCGCCTTTTCAATGATAAGCTGCTGCCGTTTAGCGTCCGCCCTGCCTTCAACAAACAGAAGCTCGCCTTCTTTGAAAAGCTCTTTCGCTGCCTTCCAGGCTGATGGAAAAGCGACAACTTCTGCCTCGCCCGCCTCATCACTCAGCTTGGCGAAAGCCATCTGCTCATTTTTTTTCGTTTTGATTTCTCTGACCTGGACCACCAGTCCCGCCGCCCGGATCACCCCTTTCGCTGTCAGCGCCTCGCTCAATGTTCGACGCCCCCTCCCTTCCAGCTTCTCTTTATACATTTCCACCGGATGAGAGGAAAGGTAAAACCCAAGTGCTTCCCGTTCCATATCGAGCTTTTCCTGAACGGTGAGCGGTTCGGCAGCCTCATATTGCGGCGGCGGCACTTCGACGGTGAACAATCCAGCGGTTTCTTCCTGAAAGCTTTTGACTGTGTCCGCAAACTCAAACGCCGCTTGCAGGGAATGGAGCAAGGTCGCCCGATCCTCCGCAAACTCATCCAGCGCACCTGCTTTGATCAGCTGTTCGATTGCTTTTTTGTTAACGAGCTTCGTGTCAACGCGGACGACAAAGTCAAACAGATCAGAAAACGGCTTTCGCTCGCGCTCCGTCAAAATCGCCTGCACGGCCTTTACCCCTACGTGGGCAATCGGCAAAAGGCCAAAGCGGATCGCTGATTGCTCCTCGGTAAAGAGCTGGTCGCTTTTTGACAGAGAAGGGGGCAGGATCCGATAGCCGGCATTCCGGCATTCCTGGAGATGATGAGCCAGTTTTTCATGATGGTGCCAGACGCTGGAGAGCAGCGCTGTATAAAACGCCAGCGGATAATGGGCTTTCAGATAAGCGAGCTGATAGCTGAGCATGCTGTACGCGACGGCATGGCTTCGGTTAAAGCCATAGTCAGCAAACCGTTCAATTAAGGCAAAAACCTGCTCCGCAAGCTCCGACCCGTACCCTTGGCGTAACGCCCCTTGCTGAAAAGCCTCCTTTTGCCGCGCCAATTCCACTTTGTTCTTTTTGCTGATTGCTCTTCTTAATAAATCGGCTTCCGCCAAGGAAAAACCGGCGAGCACCGAAGCGATTTGCATAATTTGCTCCTGATAAATGATGACGCCATATGTTTTGGCCAAAACCGGCTCCAAATCCGGATGAAGATAGTGGACCTGCTCCGGTTGGCGCTTGCCTCGAATATAATCGTCGATAAATTTCATCGGGCCGGGCCGGTAAAGAGCGTTGACGGCCACGATATCTTCAAAGTCAGTCGGCTTGAGGTCGATCAGCGTCCGCCGCATTCCCTGTGACTCCAATTGAAAAATTCCCGTCGTATCGCCGGCACCGAGCAGCTGATAGGTCGGCGCGTCATCAAGCGGAATCGCGGCCAGATTAAACGGGCGATGCTGCTCGTGAACAAGCTGGACGATCCGTTCCAGCAACGTCAAGTTCCGCAATCCGAGAAAGTCAAACTTCAGCAATCCGAGCTCCTCGACGACCTCCATCGTCGCCTGGGTCAGCGACATCCCGCCCTGACCCGCTTGCAGCGCGACGATTTCCGGCAATGGTTCGGCACTGATCACGACTCCCGCGGCATGTGTCGAGGAATGCTTCGGCAGCCCTTCCAGCTGTGTCGCGAGCGTCCACAGCTCCTCCGCTTCAGTTGATTGCTTAATCAGCTGTTGCAGCCGCGTGCTGCCTCTCAGCGCTTTCTCCAGCGTAATCCCCGGCGAGGCGGGCACTTCTTTGGCGATTTGCTCGGTTACCGTCCCCAGGCCCAGCGCCTTGCCAACGTCACGGATGACAGCCTTTGCCGCCAGCGTTCCGAATGTCAGAATTTGCGCCACATGCCGCTCTCCGTACTTTTCCTTGACATAGGCGATGATCTCGTCGCGGCGATGGTCGGGAAAGTCGAGATCAATATCCGGCAAGGAAACGCGCTCTGGATTCAAAAAACGCTCAAACAGCAGTTCATATTTCAACGGATCGACATGGGTAATATAAAGCGCATAAGCGACAAGTGAACCGGCAGCCGAGCCTCGGCCCGGTCCTGTATGAATCTGCCGTTGTCTCGCATAGCGTAAAATATCCCAAACGATTAAAAAATAATCACTGAAGCCCATCCTGATAATCGTGCCCAGTTCATGCTCCAGTCTGGCAAGCATCGGCTCCGTCACCTGTTGATAACGCTCCTTTAATCCCTGCTCGCACAAGTGGCGCAGCTGCTTTTCCGCCGGCACCGCCGCTTCCGCTTTAAATTTCGGCATGCGCCGTTCGCCAAGTGTCAGCTGCACCGTGCAGGCAGATGCAAGCAATTCAGAGTTGCGGAGCGCCTCTGGTACGTTTTGAAAGCGGTCGCTCATTTCAGCAGGGCTGTGTAAATAGGCGATCCGTTCCCTGTCGGTAAAGACGCTGTCTGCCAGCCTGCTCCCCTGCTGAATCGAGCGCGCCACCTGATACGCGCTGACGTCCTCCTTTTCTGTAAAAAAGACAGGAGGAGCGGCGAGCAGCCGCAAACCGGAAACTTGCGCGAACGCCTTACGTGCTTCATAGTCATCACCATAATCCTCTTCAATCGCGAGGAACCAATCGGAGGATTCGGTCCCGCCTTTCCAGCGATTGATCCAGTCAAGTGCTTTTGGATACTGGCCTTCCTGCAGCCAAAGATCAAGGGGGCCGGTCCGGCTCGGCAGTACGACAAGCACTTCCCGCAAATGAGGAAGCATTTCCTCACGCGTCAGAAACGGCTCTTTTTCCTCTTTATGGCCAAGGATCGTCGCTAGCTGCAATAAGTTGGCATAGCCCTGATTATTTTTGGCATAAAGGCGAAGAGTGGCCGAAGCCTGCTGCTCCGCCTCATATTGGATGGTCAGCTCAAGCCCGAAGATCGGCTTGATCTGATTGGCAACGCAAGCCTGATAAAAGGGAACCGCCCCGTACATCACATGACGATCGCTTAATGCCAGCGCCTGATAGCCAAGCTCTTTCGCTTTTTTCACGAAAGCAGGCAACCGATTTGTAGCAGATAGTAGGCTGTATTCACTATAAACATAGCTTTGAACAACCATCCAATCGCCCCCTTCCTAAAAATAAGTCCATGTATCCTAGTATAGTATAAATGATCGGCTGCTGTCTCATTAGCTGGTTGTCCGGCGCTTTTTGCAGCGACCGGGACAACGGCAGTCATAATTCTGTTCTCATTCCGTATACATAGTAATATGGATAAGCCCTTGTACGGAAGCACGAGAGTGAAAGGAGGAACAGAGTATGTTGGACCGGGAGCTGCTGGCTACGTTAATCATAGACTTCTTCGTCGCCTTCGGTGTTTTAATCGGCGGCGCGATTATAGGCGGGATCGGTGCCTTTCTCATCGGAAAGCCTCCCCTTTCTGTTATGAATGATTTAGCCAGCAGCTTAAAAATCTGGGCGATCGTAGCAGCGATCGGTGGAACGTTTGACGCGATTACAACCATTGAACGGGGGCTTTTTAACGGCGCTCATGATGATATTTTCAAGACGGGGCTAATGATCTTTGCCGCCCTCTGCGGCGCGCATTCAGGGACGCTGCTGCTGCAGTGGATCGTAGGGGAGACACTGTCATGAGAATCCCCCCGTTCTTCGAGCGGCCAAGCTGGCAGCGTTTTTTTGCCGGGGTCATCATTGGCGTTCTCATCGGCTGGTTCTTTTTTGTTTATCAGTATGGACAAGTGTATGAAGGCTTGATGCTGCGTATTTCTAAACAGGAGGCGCTGATCCATAAGCAGCAGGAACGAATTGACGGGCTCGTCAGCGAGCAGACGAAGCTGAATGAAGAGAATCAAAAAAAGCTGACGATCCAGCAGGTTGAAATTGTTTACGTAAATGACCGGCGCCTGCGCCTCAACCAGTTAACATTATTCGAATTGAGAGAACAGGCGCTTAACGAGCTGCAGTTTATTGAACGGAAAGATATTGAAACGGTGGCGACAATGAAAGATTCGATTATAAAAACGTTGGAGAATAAAGTGTTTCATGTCGGAGAAGGCCGCTACCAGCTTGATGTGAAGGAAGTCTATTTGTTTACGACGTTACGGCTTTATGTAGAAATTACGCTGCCGAGCGCTTGAGACAAAACGAGCTCCTATTGGCAATCGCAGTCGCCGAGGTTTTCGCACATTGCTTAAGGGCTGGGCAAAAGCAGCCTTTTGTCCCAGCCCCGGCAGCGTAGCCAAAACAGGATTGACTATGCCCGTTCTTTGTCAGTCCCCTCTTCGCTTGAAGCCCGCACAAGCTTCGCGACAATCTCCTCTGTTTCCTCCCAGGAATACGCCGTCGCTCCGGCAGCCATCGGATGGCCTCCTCCGCCGTGCTCGGCGGCAATCTCGTTAATCACCGGTCCTTTGGAACGCAATCTGACTCTGATCTTATCCTCCTCCTCAACGAAGAAAACCCATGTCCGTAAGCCCTCCACATCGGAAAAGCAATTGACGAGCTGCGATGATTCATTGGCTGTCACCTGAAACTGCTCCAGCAGCTCCTTTGTCAGCCGCATGACGCCGACGCGCTCAGCGACAATCGAAAAATGCTGCAGAACATAGCCTTGCAAGCGAATTATTTTCAAATCTTTTTTATGAAAGTTGGAATAAAACGCATTCTGGTCAAATGCTTCGGCGACAAGCAAACTCGTCCGTCTTAACGTATCAGCGCTCGTGTTTGAAAAACGGAACCTGCCCGTGTCCCCTACGATGCCCGCATAAAGCAGTTCAGCAGAGTCAGCGTCCAGTTCAAAACCGCGTTCCTTGCCCTGGATCGCCAATTCAACGATCATTTCACTGACGGAGCTAAAGCTCGTGTCAACCCAGATAAGATCGCCATACGGCTCCTCATTCGGGTGGTGATCGATTTTAATCAGGTAAGCGCCCCTGTCATAGCGCGCATCACTGATCCGCGCCGTATTAGCCGTATCGCACACGATCACGAGTGCTCCCTCATATTGTTCATCCTTTACCGTATCCATCTCCCCTAAAAAAGCTAAGGAGGGTTCTTCCTCACCGACGGCAAAAATGTTCTTTTCCGGATAACGCTTCTTAAGAAGCGAAGCAAGCCCGAGCTGGGATCCTAAAGCGTCGGGGTCCGGCCGTTCATGACGATGAATAATAACCGTCTCGAAAGCGGCAACTTGATCAAGAATAGTAGCAATCAATTTATTCAGCTCTCTTTCTGTTCAACTTTCCTTCACTGGTATTCTTTCTCTTATAACGATACAATATCAGCATGACCTATGAAACAAGGAGGCCTCATTGTGGATAAAATATTTACGATTATCATTATCTTTTCTGCCGTCTTTTTTATTTATAACAAAATAAAAACATGGCGTACCCCGCCATCGTTATTAAATCGTCTCTATCAAACGAAGGCGACGCTCTCGCTCGGCTTTTTCCTCACCGCCTTTGGCGCCAACCTGCTGTTCACGCCACGCGGTACAATCGACATTGTCGTCGGAGCGGTTTTTGCCCTTTTAGGAATCGCCAATATCGTTTTTGGCTACCGCGCTTACCGCCATTACATCCCTCAGCTCGACGAGTAGTCTTTCCTCACTTTCGTGAGACCAATGAAAGAGAGAAACTAAAACGCTCCGATCATCCGAGGTTGGGACAAAAGGTTGTTTTTCACCTTTTTTCCAGTCTCTACGCAATGAGCGGAACCGCCACGATTTTTTTTGGAAAGCCTGTTGTGAGTGGATTTCTCACAACAGGCTTGTGGCGTGTGAAGCCATTGCCAATAGGTCCAAAAGCTAGTTTTGTCTCAAGCTCGATCTTCTTCTCGTGCCGCGAACGTTGCTAGTCTGGCATCTCCTGATTCCCTGCTATTTGACTTTAGGATTAAGGTTCAATCAACTGGGCCATCATCAATGCCTTGCCGACGATCTCCCCATTAAAGTACAGCTCGACGTCAATTTTTCCGTGCTTCCGTCCAATTTCCAATATTTTTGGTCTGATCATGATCATACTCTCGATCTGGACAGGCTTAATAAAGTAAATCGTAATATTCTCGACAACTAGATCACCTTTTTTGTATTTCCGCAACACTCTGCTTCCACTTTCGGTGACAAGCGTCGTCATGACGCCGTAGGAAATCGTCCCGAGCTGATTCGTCATTTGCGGTGAAACCTCGCATTCGAACATATAGCCTTCCTCGACGGCCTTTTCCTCGATCCGGCTCGTGACGATATCTTCAATCGTTTCACCGACATGAGGCTGCCGTTGCACCATTTGCAACGCTTTCAGCACATCCTGCCTGCTAATGATGCCAAGCAGCCGGCGCTGCTCGTCAATAACGGGCAACAGCTCGATTCCTTCCCACACCATAACGTGCGCCACAGCAGCGACGGTCGTATGCTCATTGACCGTAATCGGATTGCGGGTCATCACCTTTTCAATCGGAGTTTGCTTCGTCGCCCCGAGCACATCCTTTGCGGCGACCATGCCCTGAATTTTCATTTGGGCATCAATGACCGGATAACGGCTGTGCCCGGTTTTTTCATTCAGTTCATGCCACTTCTCGACATTGTTCTGCGTCGTCATGTAAAACGTGTCCTGCAACGGAATCAAAATATCATCGACCAGCACGATCTCCTTTTTAATTAGCTGGTCATAGATCGCCCGGTTAATCATCGTCGCCACAGTGAACGTATCATAGCTCGTCGAGATAATCGGCAAATCCAGCTCATCCGCCAGCTGAATCACCTCTTCGCTCGTGTCGAAGCCCCCGGTGATCAAAACAGCCGCCCCCGCCTCCAAAGCGAGCCTGTGGCCCTGATAGCGGTTTCCTACAATGAGAAGATTTCCCGCTTCGACATAGCGCATCATCGCGTCAAGCTTCATCGCCCCGATGACAAAGCGGTTGAGTGTCTTATACAACCCCTGCCGTCCCCCGAGAACTTGTCCATCGACGATGTTTACGATTTCAGCAAAGGTCAGCTTTTCAATATTTTCCTTCTTTTTCTTCTCGATCCGAATCGTCCCAACGCGCTCGATGGTGCTGACAAGCCCCTGGTTTTCGGCCTCTTTAATCGCACGGTAAGCCGTGCCTTCACTTACGAGCAACGCTTTGGCAATAGAACGAACAGAAATTTTTTCTCCTACCTCAAGGTCAGTAATATACTCAATAATCTGCTCATGCTTTGTTTTTGTCGGCATACCGCCACCACACTTTCCTACTCTCACTGTATCTGTTATTTTTTTCTCTCTGTATTACTGCCATTATACGTTGGAAAGAGTAGGGGAGCAAGGCTATCTTTCGCTATTCTCTTTGTCTCAGTCTTTTTTTCGCGGTAGAAGGAAATGATACAGATGCCACTTTTGTTTCCTTTCTATATAACAGCTGTAGACTATTTCCAATTAAGACAATTATCGCAAATGCAACCCATGAATAAGCAAAGGCCTGTGCCAGCGGCTCACCTTGAAAAGGGAGTAACGAAAAGCTGTAAAATAACATCAAAGCCGACAGCAAACAGCAAAGAAACGCCCGTTGGCGCATAATTGATCATCCTTTCTTTTTTGACTCTTTTTCCATACCTTATGCGGCCAATATGAAAAAAAGACCCCTGTCCAGGTCTTCATTCCAATGCCATGTAAAAAAAGAGGGGCTGCGAAAAAGGCTGGTTTCCCTTTTTGCATCCCCCCGTTTTTTTCTCCTATGTCGATCCGCTTTAAAGCTCGATTGATTCTCCCACTCCGAGAGCGAGACCTTTTTTGCCTGGCAGCTGTTCAGCAAACTGCTTGCCGTCCTGTTTGATTAACGGGAACGTATTGTAATGAATCGGTACGACCCGCTTCGCCTGCAGCCATTCCGCTGCGACCGCGGCGTCGTCAGGACCCATTGTAAAATTATCGCCAATTGGCAGGAAGGCGAGGTCGATCGTATTTCGTTCACCAATGACCTTCATGTCGCCAAATAAAGCGGTGTCTCCAGCATGAAAAATCGTTTTACCTTCCGTCGTCAATAAAATCCCGGCCGGCATCCCTGTATAAATAATTTTTTGCTCCTCTTCAATCGTAAACGACGAGCCATGGAAAGCCTGCGTTAATTTAACGGTGCCAAAATCAAATTCATGCGCACCGCCAATATGAAGCGGATGAGTGTTGACACCTTGCCAGCCTAGATACGCTGCGAGCTCGAACGGGGCGATTACAAGCGCATCATTTCGTTTCGCAAGCGCTACCGTATCACCAACGTGATCATTATGACCGTGCGTCAATAAAATCACATCAACCTCCACTTCATCGGCCTTTAAATCGGTTGTCCCATTTCCGGTAATAAAGGGATCGAAAATGATTTTCTTCCCCTTTGCTTCGACAAAAACAACTGAATGACCATGATAACTAACCTTCATTTGCATTCGCTCCTTTTTTGAAAAATAAATCAATTATGTAAGTAGATAGATGCAACAACAAATAACAAGCCATTCACCTATTTCTTTATACCGCATTGTATATTACTTAACCACACACCGGCTTGAATCCTGCCTGTTTACGAATCTTTTTTTTCGCCCGCCGAACTAAATAACGTTGCTTTTTTAACCCCGGATGTCTCTGACACATAATACGCTTCCAGCACGGCGCTCGGATCGACCGCCATGACAACCTCCTTCAGCTTCGGATAAACAAAGCGGTTCGTAATGCAATAAATGATTAATCGTTCATCACCTGTATAGCCGCCCTGTCCATACAGATAGGTGATCGACACATCAAGCTCCTTCAACAATTTTTGCCCGACTTTATGCGGCGTATCGGAAATAATCATCACCGATTTCCCCTGGTTTAACCCATCAAGCACAAAATCAATCATTTTCGAAACAATATAAAAAACAGCGACACTGAACATTGCCTGCTCAAGCGTAAAAACAAATGCCGCCCCGGTCAAAATAAACGCGTTGATCGCCAGCAAAAACGTACTGACCGGAATATGAAAGCGGCGCTGGGCCCAAATCGCAATCATTTCTGTCCCGTCCACGGCTCCCCCCGCTTTGACAACGAGGCCGACGCCGAGCCCCAAAAGCAGCCCACCGTAAAGGACAATCAGTACTTCAGAAGACGTAATCGCCAGCATCGGTCCAAGCCACGCAAGGGAAGCAGCCGTTATCACATTTGCATATAAAGTCCGAATGACAAAGGTTTTCCCCATAAAGCGGCCCGAAAACAATAAGGAAGGGATGTTCAGGGCTAAAAAACCGACCCAGATCGGCCAGGCAAACAGTTCATTTGCCATAATCGCGATCGCTGTCACTCCGCCGTCGACAAGTCCATTCGGAGCCAGAATCAGCTCAAGCCCTGCCGCTACAAATACCGAACCAATCGTTAAAAGTAAATAATGAAAAAAAGTTCTCATTCCGCTGCTCCTCTACCCTTAGTTAGCTTAATTTTACCATATTCTTTCGGATGAAGAATAATCGGAACAAAGCGAACTTTCTCATTTGAACCGGCCGAAGCGCATTTCTGAAACAGAAAAAACCCCAAAGGCTAAAAAAACCTTTGGAGACATCCTTGAGAATGGATAATAGAGCCTGCCTTTTGTGACAGGCTTTTCCTGTTGCGAACGTCCGCTATTCCGGTTTATGCCACACCCATGTAAAAAGCTTTCCTTCCCCGTTCATATAACGAATGTCGACGCTCTCCGCTTTTGGGTAGAGCGATTGCTGAATTCGCGATACAAGCTCTTCAATCGTCGCTCTTTCATCGAGGTTGATTTTCTCCAGTACACGCTCGACTTCTTCCTTCGCTTTTTCTCCTTTGATTACCCGTTCCCCCGATTCAAACTCATAATGATTCGGACTATCATATTCCCATTGATGTTCGATGCCATTTTCGATAATCGTCAGCCGGAATGAAAAGCTTTCCATCAGCTCTGTGCCGGCAGCATAGACAGGAGAGCTTGCAAGCAAAAAGGCCATTCCAAGAAAGAGCATCCACATTTTTTTCAATTGTTATCACCTCGATAGTAAGGTGCGTTAAAAATGGAATATTATACATCCTAACGATAACGGTGTATGACATCCACCCCTCCGGTTACTTCCAGCACCGTTCCCGTCACCATATCGGCATCCTCTTCGCAAAGAAAGAGAATCGAGCGGGCGATGTCCTCCCCCGTGCCTGAGCGCCCAATTGGCGTCTCTCTGTCAGGGTGCTGACGTGCCTCGGCAATCGTCGCTTCCTTCATTTCTCCTAAAATATTTCCCGGACATACCATGTTGGCGGTAATCCCATATTCCGCTTCCTCAATCGAAACAGTTTTCATCAACGAAACAAGGCCGACTTTAGCGGCCGCATAGGCGGAGCGGTACAGCCATCCCGGGGCGCTGTTCGCTCCCTGGAAGCCATATGCAATAATTCTGCCGAATCGCTGCTTTCTCATAATGGGTACGATTTTTTTTAAAAGATAAAAAAACGCACTCAAATTGCCGTCGATCATTTGATACCATTCTTCTTCCTCGTATTCAACGAGCTTTTTCCGTTCAAATACATACGGCCCCGCATTGTTGATCAACAGATCGATCCGCTGAAAACGGTTCATCGCTGCCTCAACAGCCCGATAAATATCAGCTTTCTTCGTTACGTCCGCCTGGATAAACTGGAGCCGGCCCTCATAGGCCAGCCAGCGTTCTTTCAGAACCCGAACAGCCTCTTGATCACTGCGAAACGTCACCGTCACAGAATAACCCTTTGCCAACAAGCTTTCCGTCACCTGCACTCCTAAGCCTTTTGTTCCTGCCGTAATAAAGGCATGACGCATGCAATTCCCTCCTATGTCCTTCAGTCTCCTCACCTTCTCGATCATACTATGTTTTTCCTCATTCGTTAAGAAAAGCGACTGCACGATTTTTTCTTAGGCTACCCAAAAAAGAGGCTGGAGTAAAAGGTGAAAACAACCTTTTACTCCAGCCTCTAAGCAATATGCGGGGCCGCCACGATCTTTTGAATGGGGCTCTCACAGCTTTTATTCTGCATTTAGTCGGCAAGGCATTGCTTGGCCTTTTCGAGCGCTGCTTTTACTTGTTCGAAACCAGTGCCGCCTGCGCTGTTCCGCCGGGCGACAACCGTCTTCGGCTGCAGCACCTCGTAAATATCTTTATCAAATAATGAGCTCGCCTCTTCGTAATCAGAAAATGGTAAATCAAGCAGAAAGACACCCTTCTGAATCGCGACAAGAACAAGCTTCCCGACAACTTCATGCGCTTCGCGGAACGGCATTCCTTTCGTCGCCAAATAATCGGCGAGTTCTGTCGCATTTGAGAAATCCTGGTGCACCGCTTTTTCCATTGTATCTGCATGAACCGTCAACGTCTCAATCATCCCGGCGAAGATATGTAAGGAGCCTTTTACGGTTTCCACCGTATCAAACATTCCTTCTTTATCCTCCTGCATGTCTTTATTGTAGGCAAGCGGAAGTCCTTTCAACGTCGTCAGCAAGGAAAAGAGGTTGCCATACACCCGCCCCGTTTTCCCGCGGATCAGTTCAGCCATATCCGGGTTTTTCTTCTGCGGCATAATGCTTGAGCCCGTCGCGAAGGCATCATCGATTTCAACGAACTGGAACTCCTGTGACGACCAGAGAATCAGTTCCTCACACAAGCGCGACAAATGCATCATCAGCATCGAGGCGTTGCTGAGAAATTCCACGATAAAATCACGGTCACTGACTGCATCGAGACTGTTTTCATAAATGCCGTCAAAGCCGAGCAATTCAGCCGTATACATCCGGTCAATCGGGAAGGTCGTTCCCGCGAGTGCCCCAGCGCCGAGCGGAGAGAGATTGACCCGCTTCATGCTGTCTTCAAACCGGCCCAAATCACGCTCAAGCATCCAAAAATAAGCGAGCAAATGATGAGCGAAGGAGACCGGCTGCGCCCGCTGCAAATGAGTATAGCCAGGAATCAGCGTCTCGACATGGACAGCCGCCTGATCGTATAACGCCTTTTGCAGTTTTTTCAGCGCGGTAGTAATTTCTTTTAGCTGGTTGCGTAAATAGAGGTGCATATCGGTCGCGACTTGGTCATTCCGGCTTCTTCCGGTGTGAAGCTTGCCGCCAACCGGCCCGATTTCATCAATCAGCATTTTCTCAAGATTCAAATGAATATCTTCCTGCTGCACGGAAAACTCGAGCTCGCCTTTTTCCGCTTTCTCACGCAATGTGCTCAAGCCCGCTTTAATTTGCTCGACTTCCTCCTGCGAAAGAATGCCACACTTTCCAAGCATTGTAACATGGGCTAGACTTCCTTCGATGTCTTCGTTGACCAGCGCCTGGTCAAAGCCGATTGATGCCCCGAAGGCATCAACCCACTCTTCTGCTGTTTTCGTAAATCGTCCACCCCAAAGCTTCGTCACTGTGTGACCTCCTTTTTCTCTTTGTTCACCATGCTGTGTACTTTTGTTGTCAGCCCCCATAAAGAGATAAAGCCGACCGCCGCACTATGATCAAATTCGTCGTCCGTGGAGTAAGTTGCGAGCTTCTCGTCGTAAAGGGAATAAGGTGATTTACGTCCTTCGACGATTGCGTGGCCTTTAAACAGCTTCACCCGAACCGTTCCTGTTACCGATTTTTGTGTTTCCTTTAAAAAGGCCTGTAATGCAGACTGGATTGGAGAGAACCAAAGCCCGTCATAAATCACTTCTGAAAGCTTCTTGCTAATGACCGGCTTGAAGTGCGCGACTTCCTTCGTCAACGTAATATCTTCAAGCTCTTTATGCGCTTTAATCAGCGTCATGGCTCCCGGGCATTCATACACTTCACGCGATTTAATGCCGACCAGTCGATTTTCAACATGGTCGATCCGGCCGACTCCGTGCTTACCCGCGACATGATTCAGCTCAAGGATTAACTGGTCAAGCTGATAGGAAACGCCGTTAAGCGTTACCGGTACCCCTTGTTCAAAGCCGATTTCGATGATTTCAGCCTGATCGGGTGTATCCTCAATCGCGGCTGTTAATTCATAGGCACCTTCAGGCGGTGTCGCCCACGGATCCTCCAAAATTCCGCACTCATTGGCACGCCCCCACAAGTTCTGGTCAACGGAATAAGGATTATCCAAATCAATCGGAATCGGAATATTGTTCTTCTTCGCGTATTCAATCTCTTCGTCACGAGACCATGCCCACTCACGTACCGGGGCCAGCACTTTTAAATGAGGATTCAATGCCTGAATCGACACTTCAAAGCGTACCTGGTCATTTCCTTTGCCCGTACATCCGTGCGCGACTGCTGAAGCTCCTGTCTGTTCAGCGATTTCCACGAGCTTCTTTGAAATCAAAGGACGTGACAATGCTGAAACTAGCGGATACTTTTCTTCATACATTGTATGAGCCTGAAGCGCCGGCAAAACAAATTCCTCGGCAAACTCTTTTTTCGCATCAATAGAATAGGATTCGATTGCACCGACATCAAGCGCCTTTTGCTTAACGAAGTCAAGGTCCTTTCCTTCGCCGACATCCAAGCCGACCGCGATCACATCATACCCTTTATCTGATAACCACTTAATAGCGACTGACGTATCCAAACCACCTGAATATGCTAGTACAACCTTCTCCCTCATTTTACATTCCTCCAATGAATAATAATACTCATAATATTATTTTTATACATTTCTGTGAAAAAAAAGAGCCGTCTTATTTTTTATGACTGCATAAAACCTAACTCATTTCTTATTAATATTCATTACTTTAACAGGGCTTATCGATTTTGGCAAGTGTTTATTCATCTATTTTTTATCTTTTTGTTTTCATTTTAACAAATGTCCGTTATCATCAACTGTATGGAAACGATTGTCGTAAATTATGAGGTGAATATACATGAGCATGACATTTCGCTATGACGCTCGTCTCGGTATCCCGCTGCCCGTGCTCTCATGCCGGTGGGAGGAAATCGAGCCAAATGTACAGGAAAGAATCCTGCTCGAATGGGAGGAAATCAGAGGCGCCATCCCGGATAAAGTGAAGGAGCTTGAACAGCAGATCGAAGCCGTTCATGCTGAAATGACGGAAGAAGAAGACTTTGAACGCTCTTGTGCCTTAAACCTAAAAATGGCTGAGCTTGCCTCTGTGATTAATGACCTGTGGATTTATTTCCGCACAACGCCGACTCTTTCAGCCTAAAAGAGACCTCCTTCATCCGGGGAGGTCTCTTTCTTATAGGGCTTGTACAACCCCTTCTTATTGCAGCAGTCTCCTCATCTGATAAAAGCGCTGTCCTACTTCAATTACTTGTTGAGTGAAGCGGTAATTGAGGCCGGCCCCGACCGCCATCCCTACTAAAGGCACGCCTTGCACCGTTTTTTTCCGTAACATGGCGATCATAAAGCTTTTTGCAACCTGGGCGAGCAATTGATCGAACCACTTTTGCTGAAAAATCGCGTCCTCTCCCTGATAAAAAACATCATCAGCCTGCTGTCCGACCTCAGCTAAAAGCTTATCCCACTCCGCTTTTTGGTAGGATTTCGGCAGCGTGGCCACATAAAGCAGTTTTAGAATATACACCATTTCAACCGGCTTTCTGCTGTCATATCCGTACACTTCCGCCAGCTGCTGTAAGGAACGGAGCTGAATGAAAGCCATCGCTGGTAAATCCAATGACAAAAGAAAGATTCCGCCCATTCCTGTCAGGCCGCCTTGCCCGAAGGCAAGCAGCCGTTGTTTCGCCATCAGCTGTTCGGCCAAATAATCGAGCTGCTCCAATGAAAGCTGCCGCAAGTCGGAAATCGTTGCGATATTGGCATCAAAAATTCGGGCATATTGAATCATCCGGCGCCGGTTTTCTTCGTGGGAACGGCTATGCTGGCTCCACGCTTGAAGGTGAAAGAGGCAGTCATCAACTTTGGCGAGCCATTTTTGCTTCCGTTTTTCCCCCAGTTGATTAATAAGCAGTTCCGTCCATTTATGATAAGACTTTGTGAAATCAGAGCTTTCCGCGGTAAAATACGTTTCTTCCCAGTCCTTTATTTCCTGCCAACGCTGCTCGATCCGCCTTTCCGTCATACCCTACTCCTCCTTGTTCCTTTGCTCCGTATACATTTTTCGTTTAAAAAGCGCTGAATAGGTCCATGGCTCGCGCGCATTTTCAGCGATCATTTCAAAGGTGTGCAGCTTCGTATTCAGCTGCTTAATAGAATGAAAAAAGAGAGCTTCAGCCGTCTTTGGAGAAACCGTACTTCCATAGCCGTCATCGACCTCTCCCATCTGACTGGCGACGCAATGCTTTAATGCTAACAGTTCGGGATCTTTCACAGAAATTCCTGCCTCCCTTGCCGCTTCGGAGATCAGCTCCAGGCCTAACGCAAGATGGCCAAGCATTTCTCCTTCTGTCGAATATTCAGGAGCAACCACTTCGGTGAAAACCTCGGTCTTTCCGATATCATGAAGCAAACAGGCAGCCAGGACAATGTCACGGTTGACAAACGGATAAAGCGGCAAGAGCTGATAGGCGCTTTGCGTGACTTGGACAATATGGTCAAGCAAACCTGCATAATAATGATAGTATGCTTTCGAAGCGGGGATCGTCGTCATTCGATCACGGATCGTTTTCTGACTGTACAGCTGCTTGACGATCGCGCTCAGCACCTCTGAGTGAATATCCTCCATCATCATCCTTAAATCATGCCACAGCTCTTCGCGTAAAACGCCTTTTCGCGAAATCAATTCGGAAACACTGACGCCATCCTCTTCTGTCGCCAGGCGGATCCGGCGGATGTTCACTTGCTTTTGTCCTTTATAGCTCGTGATCGTTCCTTCCAGCTTCACAACCGCTTTCCGCTGCAGCAAATTCCTTTGTTCAGCTGTCACATCCCACAGCCGGGCCGGGATCAGCTGAAGATTGCGTTCAAGAATAAAGTTGGCATACTCACTGCCGTTCGAGGCCTGCTTTATTTCGCGCTCCCGCAATAGAAAAAAACCCGAAATTACCTCTCCCTCTGCCATATCCAAAAAAGCTGACATACGAGCGCCTCCTCGCGATTGTTCTCATTACAACTCTATACCCTGCTTATCCTTTACTCACTCTCATTCTAGCGCTCCCTCCTTGACAAAGTAAAGGACTTGTCCCCAAAGGCCCATTTTCACCTTTTGGGACAAGTCCGAAGCAGCAAGAGCAGGAAGCATAATCAGGAATTTTTTATCCAGCCCGTGCCACAATACGAGCCGGGATCAGCCTTTTGAAAGCGCCCCTGTCAGCCTCACCGTATCGCGGGCTATCATCACTTCTTCATTTGTCGGGATAATCAGCACTTTAACAGGAGAATGCGGATAATTAATAAACGCTTCCTTGCCACGGACTTTGTTCAAGCTTGGATCCCAATACACGCCCATGAATTCAAGTCCGGTCAAGACACGCTCTCTGATTACATCGCTATTTTCACCAATCCCCGCTGTGAAAATAATGGCGTCAACCCCGCTCATTCTCGCGGCATAAGAGCCGATATATTTGTGAATACGTGAAGTAAACACGTCAAGCGCCAGCTTCGCCCGTTTGTTGCCGGCAGCAGCTTCACTTTCGATATCACGCAAATCACTGGAAAAACCCGACACACCCAGCAATCCGCTTCTTTTATTCAATGTTTCAAGCACCTCATGGGCATCTTGATTCGTTTTTTCCATAATGTAAGGAATCAGTGCCGGGTCAATATTTCCCGAACGCGTTCCCATTGTCACACCAGCCAGCGGGGTGAAGCCCATTGATGTATCAATCGACTTTCCACCTTTAATCGCAGCAATACTCGCTCCATTTCCAAGATGGCAGGAAAGCAGACGCAATTCCTCAATCGGCCGCCCTAACAACTCGGCCGCCCTCTGGGAGACATATTTATGAGATGTTCCGTGAAAGCCGTATTTGCGAATGCCGTATTTTTTGTAATAATCATACGGCAAGCTGTAAAGAAACGCGCTTTCCGGCATCGTTTGATGAAACGCCGTATCAAACACCGCTACAGCCGGCACATCCGTCAGAATTCCCTTAAACGCCTGGATGCCGACGAGATTGGCCGGATTATGAAGGGGAGCCAGCTCAGACACTTCTTTAATGCCTTCGATTACTTCCTCGGTCAATAAGACTGAATCATTAAACTTTTCTCCGCCGTGAACGACGCGATGACCGATTCCTTCAATATCGGAAAGAGAGTCGATGATTCCGAGTCCTGTCAGCCTTTCAAGCAGAATTTTTACCGCAACCGAATGATTGGCGACTTCAAGATGTTCCTCGTGCTTTTCCCCATTTACTTCAATCGAAAATACTCCTTCTTCAAGGCCGATTCGTTCAAACAGACCCTTCGTCACGACCTTTTCCTCAGGCATATATAAAAGCTGGAACTTCAATGATGAACTTCCCGCATTAATTGCAATAATATTTGCCACTCATGAACAGCTCCTTTTTAATAAAGACGACACTTCCTTTCCATTTAAGCACCGGTATACGCTAATTTCAAGTGAATCCTCGTATTTACAAGCGCTTTCTCGTGAATTCTTTATTTTCTGAATTGAGCATACAGCCTGCTTCAAAAAAAGATGCACAGCAAAGGGTGTAGGTTTCCTTTGCTGCACATCCGCTTTGTGATGGATTACGCCATTCCCAATTGTTCTTTGTACCATTTGTTAATCTGCTCAATCATATCGGCGAGAGCCTGTTTATTAGAAAAAGAAGGAAGCTCTGCTAACAGCGCCTGCTGCGGCTGGTGTACGCCTTCCCCTTTCTTTTGCAGCATGAAAATACTGCGGCCGAACGTTTCCGACTGAAACATGCTCTTTGGAAGCTGGAGCAAGCCGAGAATGTTTGCTTGTTGTTTAATATACGTATGCAGACGGTCCGCCTGTTCACTTTCAAAGAGGAAATTCGGAACAACGAAATACAAAAAGCCGCCGTCCTTTGTTTGCTGAATCGCCTGTTCAATCATTAAATGATGAAGAAAGGAATGCCCCTCTTCTGCCTGAAGGTGATAGCTTTTCGCTACATCATCCTTCGGGTAAAAGCCAACTGGCAAATCGGTGACGACAAGGTCAACCTGCGGGAAGGCGAGCGGCTCGATACTGTCCTGGTGAAACAGATCAAGTGCGTTTTCCTGCAAGTTGGCACTGACATAGGCGAGCTTGACCAAAGTCTCATCCACCTCGAACCCGCGGGCAGCCAACGGCTGTATGGCGTTATTCAGTAATGCGTGGACGAGATTTCCCGATCCGGCGGCAAGGTCGAGCAAGCTGGCTGGTTCTTTTCTTTGCTGTAATCCTTTATTCACTAAATAGCTTAAAAACAAGCAAACGGCATCAGGCGTCATAGAATGGTGCGGCTGAACAGCCCCTTTCATTCCTCTTAGCACGGCAAGCTGAAATGCCTTCCGCACTTCTTCCTTGTCAAATGCCTGCTCACTGAGCTTCTCTACTTGATTCAAAAGCCATTTCTGTTGCTCCGGTTCAAGCGGCTGACAAACTTCCTGCCGGAACAGATTCTCTCCTGCCTCTGCCACCCCTTCAAGATAGGTGCAATCCCAATGCTTCTCCAAATACAAAGCCGCTTCATCCAAATATTGATACAAACTTTCCACACGTCGATCTTTCATCTACTTCCCACCTTCATAAGCTTCCACTTTCTTCTATTGTAACAGAAAGAAAAGGCTGTCCCAAAGGCTTCACCCTTTAAGACAACCTCATTTCCTCATCCTCTTCTTTCCTAAGCTTTACTTTGCTGCTTTTGCAGCTTCCAGCGCCGCTTCGTAATCAGGATGATTTGTAGCCTCTGCTACATATTCTGCATACGTTACCGTATCAGAGGAATCAACGACAAACACGGCTCTTGTTAAAAGGCGAAGCTCCTGAATCGCGACACCGTACGCTTGACCGAAAGAAAGATCACGATGATCAGAAAGCGTTTGAACATTCTCAATCCCGGCAGCGGCGCACCAGCGCTTTTGCGCAAACGGTAAATCAACGCTAATTGTTAGAATCTCGACATTTGGCAAGCCTGCCGCTTCTTCATTAAAACGACGGGTCTGCTGATCGCACACCCCTGTGTCAATGGAAGGAACAACACTGATAAGGCGCACCTTACCGCTAGTTGAAGCGAGTGTTACTTCAGATAAATCATTAGCAAGTACCGTAAAATCAGGAGCCTTTTCTCCTACTTTTACTTCATTGCCCAGCAATGTGATCGGATTGTTTTTAAACGTCACTTGTGCCATGCTGATTCCTCCTTTTTCGATTGGAAATATGTACATCCCTATCTTACACGAGAAAAGGAACCGCTGACAACAAAAGAGTATCCTGAATTTGGACACTGGCGACCTCGGCGCTTCATTTTGCCACAAACCCGTTGTGAGACATCCACTCACAACGGGTTTTCACATCATAGCGGTTGGACGAAGCCGCTGTCCTCTTTGACAACCTTCGCGCCTTTTTACAACTATACCGGCGGCTGATCGTGGCGGGGTTGCTGATAATGGTTCTGCTGCTGTCCTGTCTGATAGCTTGAATTTGTTTGCTGTTGATTCGAACTGAGCATCTGCTGGATTTTTTCCACTACTTGCGGAGCAAAGTCCAGCAGCTTTTCATAAAGGTGAGTGTTGCTGTCAAGATGCACCATTTTCACCCCGTGGCTGTTTACAACTAAAAAGGCAATCGGCGTTATCGAAACACCGCCACCGCTACCGCCGCCAAACGGATGTCCGGTATCATGCTCGTCACCATGATGAGAAGATTCAATCACAAACTCGCTCCCACCGGCCGCAAAGCCGAAACCAACCTTTGAGACAGGCATAATGACGCTGCCGTCCGGGGTTTCAACGGGATCACCGATAATTGTATTCACATCGACCATTTCTTTTAAATTTTCCATTGCTGTTTTCATTAAGCCTTGAATCGGATGATCTGACATTTTTTCTTCCTCCTGTCGTTACATAGTTTCTTGAACCGCGTCCTTTTCGGACCTTGTCGGCCTTTGTTTCCAATGCTTAAGCAGCATTAGACCTGCAACGATAGCATGTCCGATTCGAAAGGAAATCATGCATGAAAAGGAAACTTGCGTGATCACTTCCTGAAACCGCGGATCCACTCTGAGCTTCGGAAGCTGCTTGACTTTTACATAATGTGACAAAAGGCCAATCATGCTCCCTTTCAATCCCCAGATCACCCCGCTTAGCTGAGCGGTCATGGCCGCTTCTCCCACTCCAAAGGCAGTATACCAATGAAGCTGTTTGAGCGAAACATGGCGAAGGAACCGCTTCATAATTTGATGAAGACCGACGACATGATGCACTAGATCGTTCAATAAGCGAAAATCATTCAATAACGTATTGATCGTAAATGCCTGTGTCTTATCTGATTTTTTCGGTCCCATCTCCTGCTCTTCCCTGACGATTAAAGAAAGAGACGTATCATCGAGCTGAATAACCGGAGCTGAGAACGTATAGACGCGCATCCCCCAAACACGAACAGCTACCTCAAGCAAATCATCATCCTTCAAATGACGATAAATGATCGAGATTGTCAGCTTCGTAATCATGATGAGGACAAGCAGCAGGACTAGAATGAGTAAAATAATCAGGAACCAGCGCATGTCATTCTCCTTAGCAGCATAATGTCGAAATGTCCCTATTTTGCCCTTTTCCTGGTAAATTAAACGAAAAGGGGATGAGACAAAAGGTTGTTTTCCCTTTTGCTCATCCTCCCTAAGCAGCGGGCGACGTTCGCGCATCTTTTTAAGGCTGGAAGGAAAGTGGGGGTTCATTCCTTCCAGACGCGCGCAGAACGAAGCCACCGTTCTCTTTTCATCCCCTTTTATTTCACTGAACAGGCTGGTAAATCATCTGTTCCGGCTCTTTCTCCTGAATGACAAACGTATCGGCGACCATGTCATGCAAGCCTTGTTTGCGTGCGGTGAACGCCACGGTCACATACAGAATTTGCAAAAAGAAAAAGATATGGTGCAGCAGGCGGCCGACACCTTCCCGAAATAGGATTTGCCCCCAGGTTAACGGCAGACCATTGACGGAAACCACCCGTAACCCGAAAACCATTTTGCCGATCGTCTGTCCGGTAACCTTTGTCATGATCGCAAAATAAAGGAAAAACAGCAACGCCGTAAGCACGGTCTGCCCGCTAAAGAACGTGATCGTTATGTCTCCCCCACCTGCCAAACGCCAGAGAGGGGTGAGGAGTAAACCATTTATTGCATAAACCGTTACAAGATCAAGCAGGAAAGCCCACAGTCTCAGCCAAAAGCCGGCCAAATAGTAAGGCGCCTCCACTGCTTCCGGCTGCATGACATGTTCCCGCTCTTGCTTGCGCTGCATCGCCCGATGACGCAGTTTGCCATTTACCGTTCGTCTTCCATCAGAACGTGGTCGTTGCTCCACTTTCCTTCAGCTCCTCCCTTAATTTGTATAAAGATACTTTAACGTTGGCGAGCGATGCTCCGCCAATAAACGGTGAAGCCCGGCAAGCTCATCCTCTGATGACAGCATTCTGTTTACCGACATTGAAAAAAGCTGAGAAAACCCAAGACTTGATTCATATTGAACAACGCTGTAATCCGCCCCTAAATAGTCCTTCATTGCCGCGATTGTATCATCGAGGCTTCCCAGCTGATCGACGAGGTTTAATTCCAGCGCCTGCGCGCCACTGTAAATGCGGCCATCCGCAAGCCGGCGAACCTCATCCTCAGCCATGCCCCGGCCGTTAGCGATTACAGCGACAAATTCATCGTAGGATTCGTCAATTAAAGCCTGTAATATCGCTCGGTCTTCCTCTGTCATCTCGCGAGTCGCAGACATAATATCCTTATACGGTCCACTCTTGATCGTATTCACTTTCACCCCATAGTTCTCCGCTAATTCGGCTACATTGATCGATTCCATAATCACACCAATTGAACCGGTAATCGTCTGTGGACTGGCGACAATTTGCGTTGCCGGCGCGGCAATGTAATACCCGCCTGAAGCGGCCATGCTCCCCATCGAGACAAAGACCGGCTTCCCATACTCCTCCTGCGCTTCGATAATCTTCTCATGAATTTCGGCGCTCTCGACTACACCGCCTCCTGGTGTGTTGACCCGTAATACAATGCCTTCCACAGCAGGATCCTTGGCGGCATGCTCTAATTGTGACAGCAGCAGGCGGTGATTATAGCTTGACGTTTGCAGCCATCCTGTTTCACCGTTATCCTGTATGACGCCATTTACATCGAGCAACGCAATAAAGCCGCTCCCATCTTCCCCTCGTTCGACAATTGTTTCTTCCCATTGATTCCCGCCCGGCATTCCCCAGGCCGTTGATTCAGAAAAAATTGTGGCAGTCGCTACATTCATTGCAGCAGAAGCCACTAACAGCATCGCTACTGCAATTAAAGCCAACCAGCGTTTTCGGCTCATTCTTCCACTCCCTTACATGTTTCATCTTTTTTACCATCGTTCATGATACCATACAATCTGTCGTCTGACAGTTACGATTTAGCATCGTTATCCCCGCCCCGGGTATAGACGACCGTGTTATCGACAACCGTCATCATTACGTTAGCCTTCACAATCTGATCCGGCTCGCACGTAAACAAATTCGTGTCAAGCACCGTAAAATCAGCTGTAAACCGAGGTGCGATTTGTCCCCTTTCCTTCTCTTTGTTACTCGCATAGGCGCTGCCCCGGGTAAAAAGCGTCACTGCTTCAAATACAGAAAGCTTCTGCTCCGGCAGGTAGCCTTCATGCGTCTCGCCGGCTTTTCTGCGCGTCACTGCGGCATGAATGCCGAGCAAAGGATCAACCGGCTCAATCGGCGCGTCCGAACCGCCGGCGCAATGCAAGCCTCGGGCCAACAGACTCTTCCAGGCGAATGAGTGCGGCAGCCTGTCATAACCAAGACGCTCCATGACCCATGGAAAGTCTGAAACGACGAAGCGGGGCTGAATATCAAGCACAACAGGGAGCTTCGTCATTTGCTCGACTAACTCGTCATTAACAACTTGAACATGAATCAAGCGGTCTCTGCCTTCGCCGTCTGCCAACGGATACGATTGAATTGCTGCCAGCGAAAGGGCCAATGCTTGATCGCCAATTGTATGAAGCGCGACCGGACGTCCTTTCGCTCGGGCCAGCTTGACAAGCTTCAGCAGCTCTTCTTCCGTATGGATCGCCACACCGGACGTTGACGGATCATCCGTATACGGATCGCGAAGCAGCGCGGTCCTGCCGCCAAGAGCGCCATCGACGAAGATTTTAACCGCGCCCAGCTCCAAAAACGGGCTGATTTCCCGCTCTTTGACCCCTGCTGCCTCCATCTCGGCGAGCGCCTCATGATGAATAAGCAGATGGGCGCGGAATTTTCGCCGTTTGCCGTCGATTACTTCCTGAAACTGTTTAAATGTCCGCAAGAAGCCGCCATAATAAAATAGATCCTCCGTATGTCCGCCGACGAGTCCGAGCTTTACTACATCATCTACAGCTGTCATCAACGCCCTGCGTATGTATTCCTCTGATACCGGTGGGATCACTTGCTTGATCAATTCCGTCGCCGTATCTAATAAATAGCCTGTCGGTTCCCCTTGATGATCCCGGACAATCACTCCCCCGGGCGGATCGGGAGTCGCGCTTGAAATGCCCGCCCGCTTTAATGCTTCACTGTTGACCAGCGCGGCATGGCGGCAAATCCTGCTCAAATACATCGGCTGATCGGGAGCGATTTCATCGAGCTCAGAGCGGTGAAAAATTTTCCGGTCGCTGAAATTGTTTTCATTCCAGCCTTCAGCAAAAAGCCACTCGTCCTCTTTGTTCTCCAGCACCTTTTTCCGCAAAAGCTGTTTCATTTCCGCTGCCGAGGCCACTTCTGACAAATCAAGCCGAAGCAGCTTTTCCCCATGCCCGATCAGATGAAGATGGCTGTCGACAAAGCCCGGATAGACAAACGCACCGCCAACATCCCGCCTTGACGTCATTCGATCTTTATATTGCCGCTCAAGCTTCTCCGTTTCTCCGACAGCTTGAATTAATCCATTTTCGACATAAACGGCTTCTGCCACTTCCCCTTCTTGGCTCATCGTAAAAAAGGTTCCGTTGTGCCATAAGGTTCCCATCCGCATTCTCCTTTCCCCTTCATATTCACCTACTATCGTGCCAGATAGAATGAGAAGATGCAACGCAAAGAGGGCGCCCGGTTAGGACACCCTCTGGAAGCCAATACTATATTATTGTTGTTGGAAACCACCCATTTGTTGTTCAGCCATTTGAACAAGACGCTTTGTGATCTCTCCTCCTACAGAACCGTTGGCACGAGAAGTAGAGTCAGCTCCTAGTTGCACACCAAATTCTTGTGCAATTTCATATTTCATTTGATCTAAAGCTTGTTGTACACCTGGTACAAGTAATTGATTGCTGTTACCGCTGTTGTTGCTTGCCATGTGTCTCACCTCCTTCTGTACTCATAGAATGAGTCGAAAGGGCAGAAAACATGCAAACAGCTTAATGGTAATTAATGCAAATTCATTTAAGAAAAAAAGCGGCGTGCGGATTCGCTATAGCCTTTTTTGTAACTCGAAGAAGAGTAATCGCTACGCTCATTACGAGTCACCGGAAATTCTTTTTGATTTTTTAAAACAGTTCTTCGATTTCTTCCTGGGCTTTTGTATAACTTGTAATCGTAATTTGCTCCGTTCTTTCGACAGCATCGTTGACATACTTCTCAGTCTCGACAAACTGCTCGAATTTATGGGCCTGATCGCGTCTCGGTCTCGTTTTTGAATCAGGCGGCAAAAAGATCGTACAGCAATCTTCATATGGAAGAATGGAAATATCATAGGTGTCGATGCGTCTGGCGATTTCAATCACTTCCAATTTATCCATTGTAATCAGTGGACGAATAATCGGTAAATTCGTCACTTCATTAATGGTGTTCATGCTGTGCAGCGTTTGACTGGCGACCTGCCCAAGACTTTCCCCTGTCGCCAAAGCGAGAATCTTTCGTCGTTCAGCAATTTTTTCGCTGATTCTCAGCATCATCCTGCGCATAATCGTCATTTGAAAATTACTTGGCACTTCCTGATGAATATGCTTTTGCATTTCGGTAAAAGGGACGAGGTGAACGACGACGCTGCTGCCAAACTTTGTTAACGTTTTCGCGAGGTCGAGCACCTTTTGCTTCGCCCTTTCATTCGTATACGGCGGACTGTGAAAATGAATCGCTTCAATTCTTGTCCCGCGCTTCATCGTCAAATAACCGGCGACCGGGCTGTCGATTCCGCCTGACAGAAGCAGCAACACTTTCCCTCCGGTTCCAACTGGCAGTCCCCCGGCTCCTTGATACGTCGCTGAAGTCAGATATGTCGCTGTTTCCCGTACTTCGAGGCGAATGTCTAAATCAGGCTGATGAACATCCACTTTCAATTGATCGGAGGAATGGGCCAGCACATAGCCGCCAACTTTGTGATTGAGCTGCTGCGTATCATATGGAAACTGCTTGTAAGCGCGCTTCGTTGTAATTTTAAATGTTTTTACCGGCGCTGGATGACTGTTCAACACCTCCAGCGCTCCTTTTTGAATCTCGGCAAGATCGTTCTCGACCATTAGCGCCAGGCTGAACGAATGAATCCCGAAAATATTTTGCAGCTTCTCGATGATCGCTTCATGATCTTCTCCGTTTAATTCAATGATGATCCGGCCGAATGTCCGCTTATAGCGCAAAGCGGGAAACATCTTCAAGCTCATTTTTATATTTTCCTGGAGATGCTTTTCAAAAAGGGAACGGTTCTTCCCCTTCAACGCAAGCTCTCCGACACGTACTAAAATATGATTATACTTCACGTTTTACAACCTCCAACAATTCAGGGATAACGGTTTGCAATTCCTTATTTAGCGCGGCGATCTCTACCTCTGTCGTTTCAAAAGACAGGCTTATCCGGATTCCCGCGCTTGCTCTGTCCTCGCCAAAGCCCATCGCGGTCAATATTTGACTCGGTGCGCTCAGCTTCGAGGAGCAGGCTGATTTTGTCGAGACGTAGATCTCCTTCTCACTTAATGATTGAACGAGGACCTCCGGCTTTATTCCCGGTACGGAAAAGTTAATGATATGCGGTGCGGCGCTGTCAATCTCAGGAGAATTGACATACACCCCTTCTATTTGATGCAGAACATCGCGCACTTGTCTGTTTTGCTGAACCAATTTCGCCAGCTTCTGTTCCTGCTGCTCAACCGTCATCCGTAACGCTTTGGCCATCGCCACAACACCGGCCACGTTTTCCGTTCCGGCGCGAATCCGGCCTTCCTGCTGACCTCCCTGAAAAAGTGGGCTCAGCTGCAGTCCCTTGCGGACATATAAAAAGCCCGTCCCCTTCATACCATGGAATTTATGGGCTGAACACGTGCATAGATCGACATTCGACGCTTTTACGTTCAACGGCACTTTCGTAATCCCTTGAACATGGTCGACATGATAATAGACTTTTGGATGGCCCGCGAGCCGCTTTCCAATTTCTTCAATCGGCTGAATCGTACCGACTTCATTATTGACATGGATCAGAGAAACGAGAATCGTATCCGGCCGCAGCGCCCGGCTGACATCATCAGGCTCCACTCGCCCTTCCTCCGTTACAGGCAAATACGTCACTTCAAATCCTTCACGCTCAAGCTGCCGGAAGCTTTCCAGCACAGAAGGATGCTCCACCTGACTCGTGATCACATGCTTCCCGTGCGTGCTTCGGGCATAAGCTGTCCCTTTGATCGCTAAACTGTTGCCTTCTGTTCCCCCGGAAGTAAAGATAATTTCCTGTGCCTCGACCTCAAGCAAATCAGCAATCCGGTTTCGCGCTTCTATCAGCAAATTTTCGGCTTGCATCCCCAATGAGTGCAGCGATGAAGGATTGCCGAAATAACGTGTTGCCACCTTCATATATGCTTCTGCCACATCTTTATATGGTTGTGTTGTCGCGCTGTTATCTAGATAAATCATCTGCCTGCCTCCCTATATACACCCATCTATGTTAGCACAAAATCGGCAAATAACAAGCTTGTCGTCTTCGTAAAAAAGCATGAGCGACGAGGCCTGTAACTCGATGAAGAGCAATGGCTACGCTCATTACGAAAAAGCTGCTGAAAAAGTAAAAATCATACTTTTTCAGCAGCTTCGTCAAATCTCCTGCTTTAATCCACTTTTCTGATACATGTTCAAATATTCCTCGACCCGTTCCAGCACATCAGGGTCATAAGGCTTGATCACAGCAACAGCTGTTTCAACCGCTTGTTCATATTCATACTGACGGAAATAGTGCTCCGCATTCGTCAGCCCTTGATGCACATCATGTGAGCGGCTGCGGAAGCGGTTGCCGAACTGAATGACATACTCGGCAAATGTTGCCAGCTCAATTGTGTCGTTGATCAGTTCTTCGCTTTCCTTAACCGTCTTTACAGCTTCCTCGACGAGAACGGTAACCCGCCCCAGCTCCAACGGAACCTGATGCAGCTGCTCGGACGCTTCATCCATTTTCTGCTCAGCTTCTTGGAGCGTAAGCAGCGCAGCTTCCGGCAGTCCTGGAATATTGCTTTTTTTGATCGTCCGCTTCGTGTCCAGCAATGTTTCCTGAAGCGAGTGGAGTGTTTCCTTTGCCCGCCATTCGTCCTCGCGCAAAGCAAACAACGCCTGTTTATCCTCGGCGATGGACTGAGTCAGCTTCGTAATCTCAAGCTTCCATTCCTCTACCATCTCACGGATGGACGTGAATGTCTGACTCTCATTGGCCGTAATTTCCTGTAAGACATCCAGCTGTCTGGTGAGATCAAGTACCGCTTCCTCCATCTTTTTCCTTGCGGCGAGCTTCTCTTTCGAAATATGATAGCTCTGCTGAACCTGAACGGTCTCCTCAAATAAATCATTGATCTGATTTTTGGCCTGCTCGCAAAGCTGCTCAAGCTCGGGCAACTGCTCTGTCACAAATTGCTTTGAATCAACTTCAAACTCCAGCAGCTCATAAATCCCTTCTATTTGGGCTGACACCTCGTGCAACCGCTCCTCGGCCTCATCACATTTCAACGCCAGCAGCTCTTCCTTCAGCTTGTCGAGCTCGCTTTTGATGCCTGATAGCTGTTTTTCCAGCGAAAATGGTTCCAGCTTGTAGCCGGCCTCTTCCATCCCTTTCATGCCTTCCTCGATTTCTTTAAGCTCATTTGGAATGGTCGTCTCAGCCTGAACCAACAGCTTTGGATAACGCTCAAGCAGGGACTCTGTTTCCTGAAGCAATTCACCCGCTTTTAGCAGATGATCGCGCGCCTTCAGATAACTCCCTTCTGCTGTCGCTGTTTCGAATGATTCGAGCAAGGTTTGAATCTGCTCCATTCGTTCATCAAATCCGGCAACACCCTTCCCGAGTGAACCCCGGCGCTTTAACAAAGCGGCCTGCAACTCCTTGTAACGCCTTCTCACATCATCGATCTCCGTCCGGTTCTGCTCCTCGCTTTGAACGAGCTGATCGATTTCCTCAAGCATCTGCTTCAATTGATCTTCAATCCCTTGCAGCCTCTGGCGGGTAGTTTCCGTTTGCAGCTTTGCTTTTTTAAAGCGGTTTTTGGCTGCCAGCTCCTCTATATCAAACAATTGCTCTTCAATGTTTGGTAAAATGGTGCCGACAATATCATCCCATTCGCTCCGCCATTCTTCGAACTTTTCTTCCGTCTGGCCTGACATATGTAATTGTTTCACCTTACCGATTTCTTCCGGTATCGTCCGATTTAAAATGTCATTTTTCCATTCTTCTAACTGGTCTACTTCTTTATACGTTTTCCTGCGCAAAATGGCGCTTATTACAATTAAAACAAGGATAATAGCAATAGCTGTATAAACTACATAACGCATGTGAGGACTCCCTTCTATAGATCCTTGGAATGTTTTGTATTGAAGGCCTCAATTTGAGCTTCTAAAAAATACAGCGAATTTCTCATCGCCCTTTTGTTTTTCTCTACAAAACACAAATATCCTTTATATATTGACAAATTTTTTATTTTTCACGACTTTAATTATGTATTATGATACCATGAAAGTAACACTTTGTACGTTTTTTTCGTGGTTCTTATTTAATTTTAGAAGGAGATTCTACGATGGTACACGATGGACATGTTCACAGCCCCCTTTGTCCGCATGGCACAAAGGATGATTTTGTCGATTATTGCGAGAAAGCCATTGCCCTTGGCATAGAGGGAATCAGCTTTACGGAGCATGCCCCGCTCCCCGCTTCCTTCGATGACCCCACCCCTCAGCAGGACAGCGGCATGAACCCGGCTGATTTACCACGGTATATCGAACACATTCAATTGGTAAAGAGAGAATATAAAGGAAGGCTCAACATTCTGCTGGGCCTTGAGGTTGATTATATTGAAGGGTTTGAAAAGGAGACGGCCGACTTTCTGAACGAGGTTGGTCCATTGCTGGATGACAGCATTCTTTCCGTTCACTTTCTCCATCTTCGCGACCGCTATCTTTGTCTTGATTACAGTCCGGATGTCTTTCAGTCAGCGGTTGATTTGCTCGGCTCTACCGCCAAAGTGCACGAGCATTATTATCAAACCGTTTTCGCTTCCATCAAGGCGGATCTGGGCCGCTACAAGCCAAAAAGAATCGGGCATATGACGCTCGCCCGTAAATTCCAAAAACGCTTTCCGGCTCCCGATTCGCAGTTGTTCGCAAAAGAGATCACCCGTATTCTGACAGCCATCCAGCAAAAAGGATATCAGCTGGATTACAATGGCGCAGGCTGCCTGAAGCCGCTTTGCCGTGAGCCTTACCCTTACGCAAGCATCATTGAAGAAGCCGTTCGGCTGAAGATCCCGCTTGTCTACGGCTCGGACGCTCATTCGGCCAATGGGCTGCTCAGTGGCTACGACCAGCTTGCCGCAGCTCCGCTGGCAAAGCCGTAGCTTCTTTCGCCCCGAAACAGGAAGCTTACGCGATTCCTGTTTCGGCCTTGGGCTGACAAAGGGCGGCCTTCACCCATCTTGCAATATGCTCCATATACCGGTCGACGAAATAAGGCTCTTTCGGTGACAGCTGGTACAGCTCCTGAAAATAATGGGGAGTCAAATAAGGCATATTCACCATCGTCCGGATCTGAATGATCACATAGTCGACCGACTGGCGCTGAAACTCTCCTTTTTTCATCCCAAGCTTGATCATTTGCTCGTAATCATGCTTTTCCTTCCGTAAATAAGTTGTCATAATTTCCCTGACAAGAACGGAGTCGAGCGTCATTTCGCGATGTACCATCCGCGCGGTATAATGATTTGTCGCCTGATAAACAAGCAGCTCCCTGATCACCGAAAGCAGACTCTCCTGGACGGAGTTCGTTTGCTGCCTGATCGCTTTATGCATCGTTTGCAAATATCCTTCGAGAAATTGAATCAAAATCTTTTCATAGAGCGCTTTTTTTCCGCCAAAATAGTAGGAAACCAAAGCGATGTTCACATTGGCTGAGGAAGCAATATCTCTGACAGAGGTACCATCATATCCCTGGGTATAAAAGAGTCTGATCGCTGCATCTACCATTTTCTTTTTCGTTGATCCCTTCATGTTTTGTTGTCCCCTTTGTCATAGTCTTCTTCCCCTTCTGCTTCGCCCCGACGCTGATCAATTCCTTCCATAATCCATCGACATTGGCCGAAGAACTTTCTACATTTTTTTCAGTCAAAAACAGACAAAAAGCTTGTCCTGAAAGGTTCACTTGACTAACCTTTCAGGACAAGCCCAGAGCAGTATCCAGCCCCGCCTTTGTAAAGCGGATATTCATTTACGCGCTCGTTATTTCACAACGACACGATTTTTCCCTGTTTCCTTCGCTTCATAAAGAGCGGTATCGGCCTGATTGAACAGCAGCTTCAACGACACTTCGCTTTCTCTTGAGCTCCAATGTGAAATCCCAATCGACACTGTGACACGGGGACTCGTTTCAATCGCTACGGCTTTGACGATCCGCTCTGCAATCTGCTGCCCAATCTTCACCTCGATATTCGGGAAATAGATGGCCAGCTCTTCCCCGCCCCATCTTGCCGCAATATCTTCCTCGCGAATGTTCCGTTTCATAATATTGGCGACCTGAATGATGATATCATCGCCTACCTGATGCCCGTACGTATCATTGATTTGCTTAAAGTTATCAATATCAAGCAGCAAAAATGTCCCCTGATTCTGCTTGTACATCGACTCTTGAATCCGCTCGTCCAAATGGTTACGCGAAAACAGCTTCGTTAAGTGATCGGTGATCACGAGCCGTTCGAGTTCTTCGTGCAGCATGGAATTGGAAAAAGCCAAGGTGGAATGATGAACCAAAGATTGCAGTAGTTTAAAATTTTCAAAGGTAAAGTGATAGGAGCTTTGATGAACCGTGACAACCATCCCTTTTAGTTCATTGTTCTGAATCATCGGCACCATTAATACTGACTTGTAAAAATCGAGCTGAACATCTTCATGACGCTCCGTATCCCCAATGTAAATCGGGTCTTTATCGCGCTTCACCTTTCTTATTAACGGCTCGAGGGCATCAAGGGAATCTTCATTTTTGAAAAAGGGTGTACTTCCGTCGAGAACGACGGCTTCCCCATTGGCATGGAACATGATGAAACCCACTTCTTCGGCTTTAAATGACTCGATGATCTGCTGCGTCATAAAGTTGATCGTATCCGCCAGGCGCAGATTTGAATTTAACTGGTGTGACGTCTCGTTAATAAGCTGTAAATCATGAATCAGATTTCTCGATTGCTGATAAAGCTCAGCATTTTCTAAAGCGTTCCCTCCTGTATCCGCCAGCATTTGAATGAAGTCAATTTCATACTGCGGCACATGGACATCTTCAGAAGTCATAATTTCCATCACGCCGTAAACACCTTGCTTGCCGCGCAAAGGGGCGTAAAGAATCTTTGAATTGTCCTCCAGTTCTTTATCCACTTGGATTTGGCCGGTTAAATACGCATGCTCCGCTGTACTGTTACCGCTTTCCGTTCCATATTTCAACGGCTTAATGGAGACATTTTCGTTCACTTGCCATTCCTGTGAAAGAAGGAGATGGACGTGGTAGTGAGGATAGGCTCTTTCAATCGCCTCGACAATCTCCCCCAGCACTTCACCAATGTCCATTGTAGAGTGGAATTTCTTCGTTACTTGCAGTAAAATATCCCGCCTTTGTGCTTCCTGGACATCTTTTTCCTGTATATATGCTTTTTCAAGAATCGGTAAAATTTCTTTGATCGACTGCTCGTAGTCATCTTTTGCTTTTTGAGCCTCATGCTCGGTTTCAAACGTAAACAGGAGCAGGGAAACAGGCTTGTTTTCCACTTCTATGGCACAGATGACGTGGTAGTGATAATTGTTTTCAAACAACTGACTGTCTTTTAACAGCACAAACGGTTCCGCACCGATTTTGCTTTCATAGTGCTGCTGTTTAAACACCGCGTCAAAATGATCAAGATCCCAATGAGACGGATAAAACAAAGGAACGAATCGTTCTTCACTTCGCTCGACAATCACTAACTTGCCGGAGCCGCTGTCGTTTTTTTTATAGCAGGTGTTTAACGCATTGGCCAGCGAAGTAAACTCCATTTGATAGCCGGCCAATTCCAGTAATTCATTAATCGGAAACATCTTTTTCTTCTTCAGTCGCTTCGTCGTCAGTCCTGACCCGGTCACAACCCCTTCTAAATAGCTGATAATCGGCTCTTCCTTTGCCGAAGCAGAAAGAACGACACCTAAATATAACGGAGTATCAATATGTTCGTGCGCAGAGAAAGGAACTGCTAGCAAAACAGAGTCTTTACACTTGCATTTTAGCTTTTGTGCTGAAAAGTTGCTTTCAAAATAGGTGAGCGCCTCGTCCATGGAAGGCGGCACATAACCCATCTTGTATGCGGAGAGAATTCTCTCATTTGATGCAATAAAAAAAACAGCAGGTTCAAATAAAGCTGTACTCTTGTTACGGTTTGAGACAAGCTCTTCCAAAAATGGTCTATATTGACTATTGTCGCTGTTTCCATTCAGAATTTTATCCATTCTCTTACACCACCACATAACATGCATGTTAAATGACTCACATTTGCACTGATTTTTAATGATTTCCTTAGCCAAAATTAGTGAAGTAGGAAAATATGCCCCTCCCCCTCATAAATATATGAACCATTTCATTCATTAAATCATCATTCTTTTGGGTCTTTCTACATCTATTATAAAACAACTTATTCCATTTTACTATGTAACTAGAACGTTCCGATACAAAAAATTATGAATTTTTTTATCTCCCTTCTCAATATTCCGCTCTCTTCTTGACATTAAACGTGTAAATTAATATAATGGAGTTTGTGTAAAAAGACAGCCAATGTAAACATACTATGTTTTTCATTTTGTTCCTCGATGCGGCTGCATGAATCGAGGTGCATCTGTAACTTCTAGCTGTCGAAGCGAACATGCATGAAGACAAAATGAACGTAGCTATGAGATTACAATGCGGTTGTTATTTTGCAACAAACAAAATAACAAGGAGGAGTCTATTTATGGCTCGTTATACAGGTCCATCTTGGAAATTATCCCGCCGCTTAGGCATTTCACTAAGTGGAACAGGTAAAGAATTAGCAAAACGTCCGTATGCTCCAGGGCAGCACGGTCCAAACCAACGTAAGAAGCTTTCCGAATACGGAGTGCAATTACAAGAAAAGCAAAAGCTTCGTCACATGTATGGTGTCAACGAGCGTCAATTCCGTCGCACGTTCGATACAGCTGGTAAAATGGCTGGTATCCATGGTGAAAACTTCATGATTCTACTTGAGTCACGTCTTGACAACCTTGTTTACCGCATGGGTCTTGCCCGCACTCGTCGTGCAGCTCGCCAGCTTGTTAACCACGGTCATATCGTTGTTGACGGCAACCGCGTTGATATTCCATCATACCGCGTAAAGCCAGGTCAAACAATCGGTGTGCGTGAGAAGTCCCGCAACCTTGACATCATTAAAGAGGCGTTGGAAGGCAACGACTTCGTTCCTGGTTATGTATCTTTCGATGCTGAAAAGCTTGAAGGCACATACACTCGTCTTCCAGAACGCGCTGAGCTTCCTTCTGAAATTACAGAAGCGCTTATCGTCGAATTCTATTCTCGTTAAGCGATTATAAGGGTCTTACCCCAGCCTGTCGACTTTGTCGACAGGCTTTTTTGTTTAGAACGCTTTTTTAGAAATAGCGATAAATAAACTAATTCAACGAAAAAATCCTATTTTTTATTGTCGAACAGCAATAAACAGCCCCGCCGTCCCAAGGCTTGCAAACATTAGAAATGCAAAAGGGTATGCCGTGCTGTCAATCAATGCTCCTCCGGCCAATGAGCCGAGTGATTGGCCGAGACCGAGCGCCAGAAAAGAAAGGCTGACGCCGATTGAAGGCTCTGCTGGAAACAATCGTGTCGCCCAGATCACGAGCACTCCGGTCAGGGCGATATAGGTGCTGCCAAAGAGCAGCGCGGAGACATACACTGCCACATCAGCTGGAACCGTAATCAGCGCAATCGCCAGCAGCAGCAACAGGAAAACGAGCCGATAGGTCAAGGCCAGACCGATCTTCCCGATGGCGCTGCCCGTCAGTCCGCCGATGATCCCCGAAATCCCCATCACCATCCAAAAAGTAACGCTCTCCGTCGTACTCATCTGATGGACGACCGTTAAATAGCTGCGGGAAAACGTCCAAAAAATCGCAGAGCTGCCGCCAATCAGGAATGAAGCCAACAGTAGCTCCTTTGCTTTGACGATAATATACCAGGATGCCTTGCTCCCGGCTGTTACGGCCTTCTCTTGCCGTGCCGGAAGAGAAAGCGAGTTCCAGAGAAGCACCGCCAAGGCGATGAGCACAAATAAAAAATAAGCGAGCCGCCAATGTTCGGTAAACAAAAGCGCGACAGGAGCGGAAACGAGCAGGCCGAAACCTGAGCCGCTGTTTATCCACATATTCCCGCGATCCTTATCTGCTTCCTTTAGTGAGATCGTCGCGACCTGACTTAGCGCCGGGGAAGCCCAGCCACTGCCGATCCCCGCAGCAAAAATGCTAATCACAAGCGGGGAGAAGCTTTGTGCCAGCGCAATTCCGCTCATCCCGACGAGCGCTGTGATCCCGGCGGCTTGTATTAAGCGAAAACAGCCGAACCGACGAATCAAAAACGGCGCCGTCAGCAACGCTGCCGAGTAAGAAACATAAGCAGCCGATGCAGCGATCCCGGCGGTGCTTTCCTTTAGCTTGAGGGAAGTCGAAATATCCGGCAAAAACAAGCCAAAGCTGAACCTTGCCAAGGCATAGGTGACAGCAATCATCGCGACACCGGGCCATACGATTTTCCCCATTTTCTCATCTCCTTTTTAGATAGAACGATCAGTCTATTTTTAAAGAAAAAAACTAAGCCTTCTCCTATTCCGACTTAGCTTTTTCATCGCTCTCCAGTCTGATTTGTTTAGCGAAAAAGAGACATTCCTCAGCAACTTCATCAAGCGGCCTCGTTTCCGCCAAAGCAGTCGTTCCTTCAAAGAGCAGGGCGAGGCGGATCGCGTTCCGGTTTGTGTAGCCTGCCGCTTGGAAAAAATCGATTAGCGCCTTTTTATGTGCATCGACATAATCGACAATCGCCTGATTGCCATTCGCAAACTCTTCCTTCGCTCTTAAAAACATACAGCCATTCGATCCGTGCCTCCGTGTCCAGAAAAGATGCACTTCCATCAGCGCCACAGAAGGCTCCCCTTTGGCCTCGTTTAGGCACGCCTTCAAGCTGGAAAAATACCGGGCTTCTCTTCTTTTTAACACTTCCATAATTAAATCCTCTTTCGATTGAAAATGATTGTAAAGCGTCATTAGCGCGACACCGGACTCTGTAACGACTTTCTTCAACCCAATCGCATGAAAACCGTGCTCGTAAAAAAGCCGTTCCGCCTGCTCCAATAAATTTTCTTTTTTCCGACTCATTCCAACCAACCCACCTTTATATAGAACGATCACTCTATTTTTGCATATTCATTCTGCTTTTGCAAGAAAAAGCAATGGCTTCAGGTCTGTTCTCCTAAAGCCATTGCCTTCCTTTTTTTACATGCTTATTTTTACGAACTTGCGCTTTCCGACTTGAATGACCTGCCCGTCCTCGACTTGCAGTTGCAGTTGAACATCGGTTACTTTTTCTTCGTTAATCTTCACCCCGCCGTTTTGAATCATCCGTCTTGCTTCCCCTTTTGAGCTTAGCAGCTTCAGCTCAACAAGCAAGTCGACGATCCAGACCGGGTTGTCTCCAGTCCATTGCGCTTCCGGGATATCGCTCGGCAAAGCACGCTTTTGAAAGACCGTTTTGAAATAGTCGACCGCTTCATCCGCCTCTGCTTTCCCGTGATACATCTCCACGAAGGTAGCGCCAAGACGCATTTTCGCATCGCGTGGGTGCACGCTGCCGTCCTCCAACCCGCGCTCAAGCTCTTCAATTTCTTCCATGGAAAGATCCGTGGCCAGCTTATAGTATTTCACCATCAGCTCATCGGGAATCGACATCGCCTTCCCGAACATTTCATTAGGCGCTTCATCGATGCCGATATAATTGCCGAGTGACTTCGACATTTTCCGTTCCCCATCAAGTCCTTCAATCAACGGCAGCGTCAGTGCGACCTGCTTGTCTTTTCCATAGGCTTCCTGCAAATGTCTGCCCATCAATAAATTGAACTTCTGATCGGTTCCCCCCACTTCAATGTCAGATTCCATTGCCACGGAATCATATCCTTGCATAAGCGGGTAGAAGAACTCGTGAATCGAGATCGGTTGCCCCGATTTATAGCGTTTTTCAAAATCATCACGTTCAAGCATCCGGGCCACCGTCATATTGCCGGCCAGCTTAATGACATCCTCAAACGTCAACTCTTTTAACCAAGCTGAGTTATAGTAAAGCTTTGCTTTGTCCATATCAAGAATTTTTCCATATTGCTCGACATAGGTTTCGGCGTTTTTCTTTACTTCTTCATCCGTCAGCTGCTTTCGTGTTTCAGATTTCCCGGTCGGGTCACCAATTCTGCCGGTGAAATCACCGATCAGCATTTGAATCTCATGCCCTAATTCCTGAAATTGTCTCAGCTTGTGCAAAACGACCGTATGACCGAGATGAACATCGGGAGCGGACGGATCCATCCCGAGCTTGATTTTCAACGGTTTTCCGGTAACGACGGACTTTTCAATTTTTTGACGAAAGTCCGCTTCCGGAATAATTTCCACAACGCCGCGTTGTAAATAAGCAAGCTGACGTTCCACCTCGGCCTGCTGTTCAGCTGTTAATGTTACCTCTTTTTCCATTTGTCTTCCTCCTGTTTCGTTTCACTTTTGCACTAGAGCAGAAAAAAACCTCCTCCCTAAAAAAGGGACGAGGTTGTCGCGTTACCACCCTTGTTGAAGAAGTCAGCCTTCTTCCACTTCATTTCAATAACGGAATGTTCCGTTCTTTGCTTATCACAAAGAAAGCTCCAGATTGTATTTCATCGTTGCCTGTGTACTGATTCGCACCACCCATCAGCTCTCTAAAACAGGGAAGCAACGATTACTTCGATCCTTCACAGCTTTACCTATATATGCTCTATTTACGATGTTTCTTTTTTACCACAATGATTCACCCCTGTCAATATAACATTCTACATTATTTGCGGTTTTCATATCCTCCATCGACGGCATTATGCTATAATGTTTCTGATATATAGGAGGTTTGCTATGAAACAAGATTCTGCACTTATAGAGAAATTCAAAGCGTTTACAAGAAGGCTCCATGAACTGAAGGTCTTTCGCAAAATCGGGATCACCTATCAGGTATTCTGGAATCTTTTTCTCATATGTTTAGTCGCTGGCTTTATGTCCCTTTTCTTCATCGGCGGAACAGCGGCCGGATATTTCGCCTCACTTGTCCAGGACGAAACACTCCGCAGCGCCGACGACATGAAAGCAAGGATTTATGACTATGAGGAAACGAGCCAGGTCTTTTTTGCTGATAATGTTTATCTCGGCGAGCTCCCTTCCGAAATTGAACGGCACAAAGTGGCGCTCAAAGACGTGTCCGACCATTTGAAAAATGCGATCATCGCTACGGAGGATGAGTATTTTTATGAGCACGAGGGCATTGTCCCGAAGGCAATCATGCGGGCGACCTTCCAGGAGTTCGCTAATTCTGCTGTGCAAACAGGTGGTAGTACATTGACCCAGCAGCTGATCAAAAATCAGATTTTGACAAGTGAAGTTTCGTTTGACCGGAAAGCAACGGAGATCCTGCTTGCTCTAAGGCTTGAACAATTCCTTGAAAAAGACGAAATCCTTGAAGCTTATTTAAACATCGTACCTTTCGGGCGCAATTCCTCAGGCCGTCATATCGCCGGTGTACAGGCAGCCGCTCAGGGAATATTCGGCGTTGATGCAAAAGACCTTTCCGTCGCTCAGGCTGCCTATATTGCCGGCCTGCCGCAAAGCCCGTTCGGCTATACACCTTTTACCGGAGACGGTTCGATCAAGGAAAATCTCGAACCCGGGCTTAACCGGATGAAAACCGTACTATCGAGAATGCATGAATCGGGCTTCATTTCAGACGCGGAATATCAGGAAGCGTTGCAGTATGATATTCGTGACAATTTAACAGACAGCACACCGGCTCCAATTGATCAATATCCTTATCTCACCTACGAAGTTATGCGGAGGGCGACGGATATTTTAGTCATGCAGCGCTTGGAGGAGGAAGAAATTTCTCTTGATGAACTGAATGAAGAAGAACGGCTTGAAACCTATAACCGGTTCCGCGAGCAGGCTTCAACCAAGCTTAGAAGCGGCGGCTACCGCATCCATACAACAGTGGATAAAAACATGTACATTGCGATGCAGGAAGCCGTGCAAAACGATGCTCTCTTTGGACCAATGAAGGATGGCGAACAGGAGGAAGTCGGGGCGATCCTGATTGAAAATCATACGGGAGCCATTAAAAGCTTCGTCGGCGGAAGAGATGAAGGCAGCGACCTGCAATACAATCACGCTACGCAGGCGTACCGGCAAAACGGTTCGACGATGAAACCGCTGCTCGCTTACGCCCCCGCAATGGAAATCGGCGCGATTCAGCCGGGGATTGTCGTACCGGACACAGAAGCGTACTATTCCGGCGGACAGGAAATCACCAACTTTGACAACCAGCATCAAGGCTTGCTTTCCGTGCGGGAGTCGCTTGCCCGCTCACGCAATGTTCCGGCGGTTCGCTCTTTTAAGAGAGTACCGCATGAGCAAGCGCGGGACACATTGCTGAATCTCGGTTTTCGTCTCAGCAATGGCGAGCCGTATGAATCAGCTCCGCTCGGCGCTACAGAAAACAACGTTACCGTCGAACAAAATACAAACGCTTATGCGACTTTCGCCAACGGGGGTACCTATGTGGAATCCTATCTCATTGAGCGAATTGAAACAGCGGACGGGGAATTGGTCTATGAGCACGAGCCTGTTAAACGGGATGTATTCACCCCGCAAACGGCCTATTTGACACTCGATATGCTGAGGGATGTCCTTCGCCCGGGAGGAACGGCAAGCTCTCTTCCTGGCCGGCTATCCTTTTCGGCAGATTGGGCTGGAAAAACAGGAACAACGAGTAATGTCTATGATTCCTGGTTTGTCGGATTTAACCCGAATGTGACGCTCGGCGTCTGGATTGGCTATGATACGCCGAAAGAGATTCAGCGCACGGTTGGTGGTTTACGCTACGGGCCGCGTACCCAGCAGATTTGGGCTAATCTGGCCAATGCCGCGTACTCTATCAACCCGGAGCTGCTCGCGCCAAGCGAAAGATTTGCGATGCCGGATGGGATTGTTAGACGTTCCATCTGCAGTTTGACAGGTCTCTTGCCATCGACGATTTGCCAGCAGGCAGGCCTTGTTACAACGGATCTCTTTAACGTCAAGTTTCTGCCATCGGAAGCGGATGACAGTCTGGAAAGTGCGCGCTATGTTACAATTGACGGCCAAAACTACCTTGCGTTGTCGTCTACCCCTGCCGAATTCACGGAACAAGGAGTAGCGATCTCAAAGGACTTCCTGGATATCGGCGACCTGTCCAACTATTTGCCGGAGTCGATGCGCAATATTATTCCTGAGCGGGAAGCGCCCAATAATGGACGGACTCCTGGTCCAGTCGGGGGAGTGGCTTTAAATGGCCAAACCTTAAGCTGGAATAAACACCCGGACAATGACATTGTCGGCTACCGGATTTACCGGGCAAGTAACGGCCAGGACAACTATCAGCTTTTAACAAGCGTGCGGGAAAATACAAACACAAGCTTCTCTGTTCAAGGAGGCTCTTATTCGTACTATGTCACGGCCGTAGATGCGGCCGGACGTGAATCAGCGGCCTCAAACACAATAGCCGGCAGCGCGCCGGAACAACCTGACGAACAGCCGGACAACGGAGCGGAAGACTCAGATTCAGCCAACGGAGACAATTCATCTGGCGGTTCTACTAATAATGGGAATGGAAATAACCAGCCGGATCACAGCAACGGAAATGGCACGGATACGCCGGAAGAACCGGCTGAACCTGATGGCAACAACGGAAACGGAAATGGAGGCGGGAACGGAAATAACGGTTCAGGCAATAACCCTCCTCCTAACGATCCGCCGCCTGAGGAAGAGAATAATTAGCTGAATAGCTATGGATTCCAACAGCAAGGCACCAACGGCCTAAAAATAAAAAAGAGCCAGCTGCAAAACTGGCCGGCCAGCATAAGCAGCCATTGTTTCGGGGGGCGGCAAAAGGATTCTTTCCTTTTGCCACACCCCCTTTTTTGTACAGGCTGCCGTCTCGTGATTTGCAACGCTTTATTCCAGGACAGCTCTCCCGCTATCGCTTTAAAGCAAGGAAAGGATAATACTAATCACGACAATTGCCCCTATAATCATTAAAATGGTTCGAATCATATGTTACTACACCCTCTCTTTTGCGACTTTTCCTTGTTACACAGGCTATTCCCCGCCATTCTTAATCATAAACCTTACAGAAAAGTCACAGGGCACAGCGGCAAAAAAAGACAACGGATCATCTGTTTTATTCGTGAGTCTGATCTGGCCTGCAACGAACAGAAAATACCTCTTCCCTAGAAGAATCAATGACGAAACCCCCACGCAAAAAAGGAGGGGATGACAAGTAAGAGCTTGAGACAAAACGAAGGGCTGGCCAAAAGGTATAAGCAACCTTCTGTCCAGCCACTGTATTTGCCGTTAATCCTCCATTGTTGATAAGTCGCCTGTTGGCAGGTCAAGCTCCCAGGCTTTCAGGACACGACGCATAATTTTTCCGCTTCTTGTTTTTGGCAATTTATCCCTGAACTCGATTTCGCGCGGAGCCGCATGAGCCGCTAAGCCTTTTTTGACAAAGTTCCGAATGTCTTCCTTCAGTTCATCCGTTACTTCATAGCCGTCACGTAAAGCGACAAAGGCTTTAATAATCTCACCGCGGACCGGATCCGGCTTGCCGATCACCCCGGCTTCGGCTACAGCCGGATGCTCAACGAGCTTACTCTCCACTTCAAATGGACCGACGCGTTCGCCTGATGTCATGATCACATCATCAATCCGTCCCTGGAACCAGAAGTATCCATCTTCATCCATGTAGGCGGAATCACCGGATACATACCAGCCTTCGATTTCAAAATAGCTTTTGTATTTTTCCTCATTGTTCCAGATTGCCCGCATCATAGACGGCCAGCCTTTTTTAATCGCCAGATTGCCCATCCGGTTCGGCGGAAGCTCATTGCCCTGATCGTCGATAATCGCCGCTTTGACACCAGGAATCGGTTTCCCCATGGAGCCGGGACGAATATCCATCGATGGATAATTACAAATGATCTGCGCTCCCGTTTCCGTCATCCACCATGTGTCGTGAATACGTAGGTCAAACACTTTCTTGCCCCAGCGGACGACTTCAGGGTTAAGCGGTTCTCCAACGCTCAGAATATGGCGCAAGGAGGACAGATCATAATTTTTTACGACTTCATCTCCAGCACTCATCAGCATCCGGAAAGCTGTAGGGGCACTATACCAGACCGAAACGCGGTAGCGCTCCAATGTCTCATACCAGTCCTGCGGGCTGAAGCGTCCACCACGTACGACATTGGTCGTACCGGTCAGCCACGGGCCGAAAATCCCGTAGGAGGTCCCTGTCACCCAGCCCGGATCTGCTGTACACCAGTAAATGTCATTGTCCTTAAGATCAAGCACCCACTTGGCGGTCTGGTAATGCTGAAGCATCGCATTATGCACATGCAGCACACCTTTTGGCTTCCCGGTGGAACCGGACGTATAATGAAGAATCAGGCCATCTTCCCGGTCAACCCATTCAATGTCCAGTTCATCACTTGCCGCGTTCAAGCGCGTTAAAAAGTTCAAGTAGGCGCCATTCTCTTCATACGCTTCATCCACAATTAAAATCGTTTCGAGCTTCGGCAGATCATCGACCGGGACCCGTTCAAGCAAGGTTGGCGTTGTCACTAAAACCTTTGCCTCGCTATCTTCAAGACGATCCCGTACCGCACCTTCCATAAACGCTTCAAAAAGCGGGCCGACAATCGCTCCTAGCTTAATCGCACCGATTGTCGCGAAATATAACTCAGGTGAACGTGGCATGAAAATAAACACCCGGTCCCCTTTTTTCACGCCCGCGTCGCGCAGCACATTGCCGGCTTTATTGGAATACTGTTTCATTTCTTTAAACGTATACTGTTCATCTCTGCTTTTATCACTATAGTAAAGGGCGACTTTCTCTCCCTTATCTTCCTCAACATGACGGTCAATCGCTTCATAGGCGAGGTTCAGCTTGCCGGTTTTGCTCCAGGTGAACTGTTGTTCAACAGTGCTCCAATCAAAAGAAGCAGCCGCTTCTTCATAATTAGCCAGATTACTATTTTTGTTTTCGGATGGAAGCGCTTGCATTTTCATTACACATCTTCCTCTCTCTATGTATTTTCATAACTATTATAATACAGATAGATTCTTTATTCAAATTAAAATTGTTCCAAGGAAAAATCTATGAGAAAATAAACGTATCACCGACCAGATAAAATATCGGGCAAAAATTGAGGTGGGGAAAACAGATCATGATTCACTCCAAAACCTATTATTGTGTAGAAGTTTTATTTGATGGACGCCCTTTGCAAATTGAAGGCCCGGTTCCAGCTGAAAGGCTTGAGACATACGCTTTTCACCCGGGGCTTGTTGCGTTCCGTCCCCCGGAAGAACAAAAGAAAGCGCTGTTGGAGATCGCCGATTTACCGGAAGGTCGCATCAATATTATCCGCGATGCTCAAACGGTCGTCGGCTATGTCACTTTCGTTTACCCTGATCCGATGGAACGCTGGGCAGAAGGCAAAATGGAAAACCTGCTTGAGCTTGGCGCGATCGAAGTTGCACCCGACTACCGCGGAGCGCAGCTCGGAAAAAACTTGCTGCGAATGTCGATGCTCGATGATGCGATGGAGGACTACATCATTATTACGACGGAATATTACTGGCATTGGGACTTAAAAGGCAGCGGTCTCGATGTATGGGAGTACCGCAAAGTAATGGAAAAAATGATGAATGCCGGCGGGCTGGAATGGTATGCTACCGACGACCCGGAGATTTGCTCCCATCCGGCAAATTGCCTGATGGCGCGGATTGGCAAACGGATTTCCGCCGAGTCGTTACAGAAGTTTGACCAGCTGCGCTTTCAAAACCGGTTTATGTACTAGTACAACGAAAGAGGTGGTAATGATATGCTCATTGAACAAATTATGACGCGGGATGTGATCACATTACCTGCTGATGCCACAATTAAAGAAGCGATGCGTTTAATTGAGCTTCATAAAATTAAACATATTCCAGTCGTTGACGATGATGCCCATATTATCGGAATTGTCTCGGATCGTGATATTCGCGATGCAAGCCCCTCAATTTTTCACGCAACCGATCACCTTGAAGACTTTCATAAGCCCGTTTCGACCATTATGAAACGCGATGTGATTACTGCCCATCCGCTTGATTTTGTCGAGGAGATCTCGAATATTTTTTACGAGCATCATATCGGCTGCCTGCCAATTATCGACGACGGAAGATTAGTCGGCCTGATTACAGAAAAGGACGTGCTCCACTCCTTAGTGGAACTGATTGGCGCTAATCAGCCAAGCTCCCATATTGAAATTAAGGTCGAAAATATTACCGGCAAGCTTGCCGATATTGCGACCATCTTCAAACTAAACAAGGTCAATATTACAAGCGTCCTAGTCTACCCGCACAAAGACCCGGCTTATAAAGTATTAACCTTCCGTGTTCAGACGATGGATCCTCGCCGTCTGATCGGTATTCTTGAGAATCAGGGCTATGAAGTCATCTGGCCTGGGGAACCGAGGTTATGATGATGAAGCATCCATCCGTATTTATTTTTTCAGATGAGCAGCAAGCTTACCGCTTTAACGAAAAGCATCCTTTTAATCATTTGCGGCTTGCCCTTACGTATGATTTATTGAAAAAGAGCGGAGCCCTTTCTGATGAACAGATTATTGCCCCACGAATGGCAAGCGAAGATGAAATCGCTCTCATTCATGACGATGCCTTTATTCAAGCTGTAAAAGCAGCAAGCGAAGGTACGCTTGCCGAGTCCGTCGCCGACAACTACGGGCTTGGGACAGAAGACACGCCGATCTTCCCGCAGATGCACGAGGCTGCCTCACTTCTCGTCGGCGGAACGTTGACAGCCGTTGATCAAGTCATGAGCGGCGCCGCCTTGCACGCCTTTCATCCCGGTGGAGGCCTGCACCACGGGTTTAAAGGGAAAGCATCGGGCTTTTGCATCTACAATGACAGCTCGATTGCCATTGAATACATGCGAAAAAAATACGGGGCCAGAGTGCTGTATGTCGATACCGATGCGCATCACGGCGACGGGGTCCAGTGGGCTTTTTACGATGATCCCGATGTTTGTACGTTGAGCATTCATGAAACGGGGCGTTATTTATTTCCGGGGACCGGGCAAGTGCATGAAAAAGGAGCGGGAAAAGGCTACGGCTTTTCCATCAACGTGCCGCTTGATGCGTTTACAGAGGATGATTCCTTTCTCGAAGTATATGAAGCATCCATTCGCGAGGTGGCTGATTTTTTCAAGCCGGATGTCATTTTAACGCAAAATGGAGCGGATGCCCACCATCTCGATCCGTTGACTCATCTGTGTTCCTCCATTAGGACCTTTCATACGATTCCGAAAATCGCCCATGAAATGGCTCATGAATATTGCGGAGGAAAATGGATCGCTGTCGGTGGTGGCGGCTATGATATTTGGCGTGTCGTGCCGCGTGCTTGGGCTTCGATTTGGCTCGAGATGACCGGCCAAACCGCTAAGCGGGATGAACCGCTTGCCAAAGAGTGGCGGCAAGCCTGGGAAAAGCAGGCTGACGTCGGACTGCCAACGTCCTGGGATGATCCGGTTGATCTGATTCCCGCTATCCCGCGCAAACAGGAAATTACAGAGAAAAACCGTAAAACATTGGAAAAAGCGATTTTCCATATTCTCAATGAAAAAAAGAGATCGTCCTAGCTAGAGCAGCATAGATAAAAAGCCAGAAGGAAAGTGGATTTCTTTCCTCCTGGCTGGTGCAGATCGAAGCCGTCGCCTCATGGTAGATCTTTATTCAGACATCTTTGGATTTAGAACGTTTGATTGTCTTCACTGTTCGGGTCCGAAATCACAATGACGACGCGGCGGTTTGTCTGCAGGTTTTCAACAGACGTATTCGGCACGACCGGCCGTGTATCGCCATATCCTGTTGCGACAAAGCGTTTCGGATCAAGGTCATAGGTGTTGATCAAATGCCGGATGACACTGCTCGCCCTCGCGCCGGACAGCTCCCAGTTTGACGGGTAGCGAAAAGTGGAAATTGGCCGGCTGTCGGTATGACCTTCCACCCTGACCATATTTGGAATCGCTTCAAGCAATGTTCCAACCTTCTCTAAAAAAGGAAGCGCCTCTGGAAGGATCTCGGCTTCCGCTGTTTCAAAAAGCGTCCGTTCCTGCAGGACTAGCACGACCCCACGATCATCCCTCGTTGCCGAAATACCTTCTGTTAATTCATTTTCCTCAAGAAAATTTTGCACTTCAGCAAGAAGGGCGTCCATGTTTACTTCCGTTTCAGAGCCGCTTTCACCAAACTGTCCGTCCTCAAAAGGATCTTGCCGGTCTCCTTCACGCTCTTCGGCCGTATTGTCAAATTCTATCGCTGAAGGGAGAAACTCAAAAATTTGTCTTTGCTGAAAAGATTCAGCAATCGCGCGAAATTTCTGAGCATCGACGACAGACATCGAAAATAGGAGAATGAAGAATACGAGAATAAGAGTCATCATATCGGAAAAGGTGACCATCCATTTCGGTGCCCCCTTATCGACTTGCCGACGCCTTCTACGCTTGATCATACTCATCACCTAAATCTTCTTCTATTTGCTTCGTTTCCTTTATGAATGCACTCAGCTTTTCTTCAAGAATTTTAGGGTTTTGACCAGATTGCACGCCAATAACGCCTTCAATGATAATCTGTTTTACAAACACTTCTTCATCAGTCTTGTTTACTAGTTTCGTAGCCATCGGCAAAAAGACAAGATTGGCCAGCACGGTCCCATACAAAGTTGTTAAAAGGGCGACCGCCATGCTCGGACCTAATGAACCGGGATCATTCAAATTTTGCAGCATCAAAACAAGTCCGATTAACGTTCCGATCATCCCCCATGCCGGAGCATATTCGCCCGCCTTTTCGATAATGGCCCGTCCTTTGCGGTGGCGTTCTTCCATCGCCACCACCTCTGCCATCATAATGTCCTTGATCACATCGGGTTCAATCCCGTCAACGGCGAGGAGTACTCCTTTTTTAATGAACGGGTCAGTCACGTCGTCAAGACCTGCTTCAAGCGCTAATAACCCTTCGCGTCTTGCCTTTCCTGACAAATCGACAAATGTCTCAATCAGTTCTTTCAAATCGTGATCTTCCGTCCGAAATGCCTCACGTACAACTTTCGGTACGGCCTTCAGTTCCCCAAAGGAAAAGGTGATCACAATCGCGGCAAACACTCCTCCAACGACAATTAAAATGGAGGAAATTTGAATAAAGAAAATAAGTCCAGATGGTCCAGAGTTTGAAAAGACAGCCAATAGGAGCACGACTATCCCTAATACGAGTCCTATTGGCGTCAGTAAATCAAATTTTTTCATAGTCCTCTCCCTGCCTCACAATCTGCCCCTTACGCTTTCGTTGATTGACGATACTCAATACGGTGAGGGAGCTCCACGATGTGATCAAGCACTTCCTCTTTGTTCATATATTTTGTCAGCAACCGCATCGATACAGCTCCAATGTCATAAATAGGCTGTACGACTGTCGTCAGCGTCGGGCGTACCATAACAGCTAAACGCGTATTATCGAAGCCGATCACTTCGAGGTCATCAGGAATGGAAATACCGTTATCCTGGGCGGCGTGAATAATGCCTAATGCCATTTCGTCTGTCGCCGCAAAAATTGCTGTCGGCTTTTCATCCAACTGCAAAAAGGATTGCATCGCTTCAAGACCCGAGTCGTATGTATAATCTCCAATAACGACAAGCTCTTCATCGAACTCAATTTCGTTGCTTTCAAGAGCTTCCCGGTAACCGGCAAACTTCTGGTAACCGTTAATTGGATCATCGAGCGTGCCGGAAAGCATTCCAATTCGTTGATGTCCTTTTTCAATCAGGCTTTTAATCGCGTCATGAACTGCCTGCTTATAATCGATATTTACAGATGGCAACTCCTTGTTCGTATCAAGCGTAGCCGCCAACACAACCGGAACAGGTGAACGCTTGAATTGCTCGGCATGCTCCTCAGTAATGACACTGCCCATGAAAACAATTCCGTCAACCTGCTTTTCTAACAGCGTGTTAATTAAATGAATTTCCTTTTCCTTGTTCTGATCGGAGTTACAAAGAATGATATTGTACTTGTACATCGTCGCAATATCTTCAATCCCCCGCGCCAGCTCCGCAAAGAAAATGCTCGAAATATCGGGAATAATCACCCCTACAGTCGTTGTTTTTTTACTGGCGAGACCACGCGCCACCGCATTTGGACGGTACCCTAACCGTTCAATTGCATCCAGAACCTTTTTACGGGTTGCCGGCTTAACATTAGGATTGCCATTGACAACGCGTGAGACCGTTGCCATCGACACACCCGCTTCTCGTGCTACGTCATATATTGTCGTATTCAAATGTAGTCCTCCTTCAGCGAACTTAATGTATTGTTATCATACGATACTATGAGGAGGTTCCGCAATGTCTTACACTACTTATATCGACCCGCTTATGAAAAATTTTCACAGCATTTTCAATTTCTTTTCAGAAAAGTAGACAACGGAACCTTTTTCGTTCCCCAAAACGCCTATTCCTACTTATTATTCTCCTCTTTGAGCTGAATCATGTGATTTCACAAAAAGAAGGTGTGTCAAAAGGATCGATTTCCTTTTGACACACCCACACGCCTGAGCCGCGTCACGTTTTTCGTTATTTTCAAGAGAGGTGACAGCGCCGGAAATTCATCCAGGCATGCTTACCCTTTGTATAAGCCGGAAGCTTGCAATTCGTCGATAAAGGCATGGAATTGCGGAATATCCATCTGCTGCGCCGAATCAGACAATGCAACCGCCGGATCCGGATGCACTTCGGCCATCACTGCGTCAGCCCCGATGGCCAAGGCCGCCTTCGCTGCCGGAAGCAACAGATCACGCCGTCCGGTTGAATGCGTCACATCGACAAGGACCGGCAAATGTGTTTCCTGCTTTAAAATCGGTACCGCGGAAATATCCAGCGTATTACGCGTTGCTGTTTCAAAGGTGCGAATACCGCGTTCGCAAAGCATCAGGTTTGTATTTCCTTTCGATACGACGTACTCGGCCGCATGGATAAACTCAGAAATTGTGGCTGATAAGCCTCGTTTTAATAATACCGGCTTTTGAACAGAACCAGCGGCTTTCAACAGCTCAAAGTTTTGCATATTGCGGGCGCCGATTTGAATGACATCTAAATATTCTGCCCCGACTTCAACATCAGATGGACTGACGATTTCACTAATGACGACCATATCCAGCTCATCTGCAACCTGCTTAAGAATCTTCAGCCCTTCGACTCCCAATCCCTGAAAATCATACGGAGATGTCCGCGGTTTAAATGCTCCGCCGCGCAGGACATGAATGCCGCGATCCTTTAACGCTTTCGCCACCGTCAGTACTTGCTCGTAGCTTTCGACCGCGCAAGGTCCCATCACTAACCGCTGCTGGCCGTCTCCCATCTTCACCCCTTTAAGATCAACCACTGTATTCTCAGGATGCTTCTTACGGGAAACGAGCAAAGCTTTGCTGTTATCTTCTTCTTGCAATTCAAGACTAGCTTTGAAGATTTGTTTGAAAATATGCTGTAACGTCGATGTCTCGAACGGGCCTTTATTATTGGCCGCGATATGATCAAGCATGCTTCTCTCTCTGACAGGATCAAAACGGTTTACGCCTTGAGTTCCTTTGATCTTTCCAATTTCCTGTACGAGGTGAGCTCTTTCATTAATCAATTCCAGAAGCTTAAGATTCACCTCATCTAACTCGGCTCTCAACTGATCTACTTTCTCGTTACTCACAACTCTCCACTCCTTTTTATCCTTTGGCTTCTTCGTGATTAGGTTTATTATAAGGGATGCTTATCAGAAAGTCACGAACTTTTTCTTTAATAATTAGACGCTTTTAAGCGTTAAAGCGACATAATATATCTTTCTCTTACGTTCTCCGGCAAACTTTAGTAGAATAAAAGAAACATAAGTATGTCAAAAACTTTAAAAGAACGCAGGTGTTTGTCATGACTACTGATCAATCTTCCCCTTTATTCGCCCTTGATATCGGTACTCGCTCTGTTGTCGGCCTTTTGTTACGTCCTGAAAACGGCTCCTTTTCCTTAATTGACTCTGTCATAAAGGAGCATGAGGAAAGGGCGATGCTCGATGGCCAAATTCATGATGTGCCTGCTGTTGCTAAAGTGATCGAGACAGTAAAGCACAAGCTTGAAGAACAGCACGGTCCACTGCGGAAAGTATGCGTCGCCGCTGCCGGGCGCTCTCTGAAAACAAAGCGGGCCCGCTTTGAAATTGATATTTCGGCAAAGCCGATGTTTGATCGTGATGATGTGCTGCATTTAGAGCTAAGCGCAGTCCAGCAGGCCCAATTTCAGCTGGCAAATGAAATCGATGACGCATCGACGATTGATTATTACTGTGTCGGCTATTCGGTTCTCGCTTATTCTCTCGACAACGAACCGATCGGCAGCCTGCTTGATCAGACAGGCAAGCTGGCAGCGGTGGAAGTGATCGCGACTTTCCTGCCAAAGGTCGTCGTTGAATCACTGCTCGCCGCCCTGACAAGAGCTGAACTGGAGCTTGAAGCGTTAACATTAGAGCCGATCGCCGCAATAAATGTCCTCATTCCGCCTTCGATGCGCCGCTTAAATGTCGCACTCGTCGATATTGGTGCCGGGACATCAGACATAGCCTTAACGGATGAAAATACGGTGATTGCCTACGGAATGGTGCCGGTCGCAGGAGATGAAATTACCGAAGCCATCAGCGATCATTATTTGCTCGACTTTCCTGATGCCGAGCAGGTCAAGCGGCAGCTTTCCACGCAGGAAACCGTCGAGATCACCGATATTCTCGGCACAGAAATGTCATATGCGAAAAAAGAGTTCATCGCTCCGATCGAAGGGAACATTCAGCATCTCGCCCGTTCGATCAGTGAAGAAATTATCCGCTTAAATGGAAGAACTCCGAAAGCGGTTATGCTCGTAGGAGGAGGAAGCCTGACCCCCCTTTTACCTTATTATGTCGCTGAATATTTAGGTCTGCCAGAGAACAGGGTCGCGATTCGCGGAGCCGATGCGATTAAAGCTTTACAATCAAAGCCCGGTGATCCATTCGGTCCGGAGCTCGTCACTCCGATCGGTATTGCGATTGCGGCGAAAGAAAATCCGATCCAATATAGTAGTGTTACGGTAAACGGGCGGACTTTGCGCCTGTTCGACGTCAAAAAATTAACGATAGGAGACGGCTTACTCGCCGCCGGAATCGATATCGCCCGATTGTATGGCAAACCGGGCCTTGCGCTTATGGTTACGGTTCAGGAGCAGCTTATTTCCATTCCGGGCGAATATGGAGGGCCGCCCCTTCTGCTGAAAAACGGGCAGCCGACAACACTCGATTCCCCGCTGGAAGCTGGCGATCAGATTGTAGTAGAACGGGGGCAAAATGGCGAGCAGGCGAAGGCGACAATCGCCGACCTGCTTGAGGACATTCCGACGTTATCGCTCGTGATCAATGGCGAGAAACGGGAAATCACAGCGACTATTTTACAAAATGGAGTCGTTGCCTCAAAAGATTCCTTCGTCAAAGAACGGGACCAAATTACGTTGCTCTCAAAACGAACGGTAAAAGAGATTCTTCAGCTTGAAAATATATCGCCGCACAACTTCGAACCGGTGACGATTATCGTGAATGGTGAACGCTGGTCGTTTCAGCCAAAACAGACGAAGCTTCTGCTCAATGGCAGACCGGTGCTGCCAGGCCATGAAGTGAAAAGCGGAGACGAGATAAGCTGGGAGGTAGCTTCGGAAAATCAGCTAACCGTAGCGACATTTCTCAGGCAAAACGAAGTGGAGCCCGAAAAAAGCATCACCGTCTTCTACAATAATGACCCTGTGGAAATATATAAAACGGTTGTGGAAGTAAAACGGGGCGACAGCGTGCTCTCCCCGTCCGATGAACTGCGGGCAAACGATCAGCTTCAGTTGTCGTTTAAAAAGGAAGAGCCGTTTATTCTTCAGGATATCTTCACCGCCGTCGAAATCGACCTGGCTCATCTTTCAGGAAAGAAAGTAGTCCTGCGAAAAAATGGCGAAGAAACAAGCTTCAACAGTCCATTAATAAACGGGGACCGGATTGAGCTTCTCGTTGGCGAAAAGCTTTCTTTATTCCGCTCCTCTTAAAAAGGGAACATAGGTGGCAAGGCCAAGCCCGTTGTGAGAAAGCGACTCACAACGGGCTTTTTGTTATGCTCAACGCCTGCGCCTCATTATTAAAGGCCCTACCGAAGTTTTCCTCCGATAAGGCCTTGATGCAGAACGAAGCCACAATGATAGCTTGATGTTACTTCGTTTGACTCGCTTCTTCTTCAATTTTTGCCTGAATCTCATCCACTTCCCGTTTGACTGTTTCCTTCACTTCCTCCTGTGCCTCGCCTACCTCGCCAGCCAACTCATCTGCGAGCTCTTTTGTTTCTTCAGCATCGGCTTTCACATTGGAGGTGACTTCCTTTACTTTATCAACTACCTGGGCAGACTGATCACTGACGACTTTAGCGATGGAAGCTGATTTTTCCTTTGCATAAGAGGCCCATTCATTTCCTTTATCATAAGCGGTTGATGTCAGCTGGGTCGTCTTCTCTTTTGCCAATTGCGCTTGTTCATTTAAATCATTACGAAGCTCTTTGCCTGATTTCGGTGCTAACAGCAACGCGGCTGAGGCCCCTACAATTCCTCCGATTAAAGATCCAATAAGAAAGTCTTTCGTATTCATTTCACTCATTTGGTCTCCTCCTTACTAAGATTTAAGTGCTGTTTTCTTTGCTTGAATTTCGTATATAAATCAATCACGACATTGCCCCATTGTACCGCCTGGGCAATATTTTCGGATTGCTTTACCGTTTGTTCGGATACGGTATCTGACACGTGCCGCAGTGACTTATTCACTTGCCCGACGGAGTCTCCAAGCTCCTTAAATGAAGCGAAAACAGTATTGAAGGATTCGGTTTTTCCTTTTATATCATCAGCCAACTGATTTGTGCGCTGGAGAAGTTCTTCTGTTTCCTTCGTAATTCCGTTGATCTGCTTCTCCAACCCTGCCATTGTGCTGGCTACATGATCAAGTGTCTTATTTGCTGATTTCAATGTTTTGACAAGCGAAAAAACTAAAATAGCGAACGCTACGGCTACAATCAGCGCACTTATGTACAATAAACTTTCCAAACTAACGTCACCTCCCTGCTGTCTCAACGCCTTATATGTATACACATTTACCCATCTTTGCTCATTTGTAAACATAGGTGTCTGAATAACTTCGCTAATCTCTTTAATGAATCCTTCTTTCTCGCCAAAGTTGTTAAAAATTCCGATTATGTTTACAATAAGTTACATAAAGGAGGCGTTCAGATGAGAGATCCACGTATAACTAAGCTCGCTCATAATTTAATTACATATTCGGTGAATTTGCAAAAAGGAGAAAAGGTATTAATTGAGAACTTCGGCCTGCAGCGCCAGCTCGTCACTGCCCTGGTGGATGAAGCATATAAAGCCGGGGGCTATCCTTTTGTTTTATTGAAGGATCACCAGGTAGACCGCTCGCTTTTGATGGGCGCGTCGGAGGAGCAATTGAATTTACTTGCTTCCTATGAGGCAAACGTGATGAAGGATATGGATGCTTATATCGGCTTACGGGCTGGAGATAACATTTCTGAACTGGCGGATGTCCCTAGTGATAAAATGACCCTGTATGGGAAATCGGTCGGCACGAAAGTCCATCGCGAAATCCGCGTTCCGAAAACAAAATGGGTGGTGCTCCGCTATCCTAGCTCCTCAATGGCCCAGCTTGCCAATACAAGCACCGAGGCGTTTGAAGATTTTTATTTTGATGTATGCAACCTCGACTACAGCAAAATGGATAAAGCAATGGATGCGCTCGTTGCCTTATTTGACCGTACAGATAAAGTCCACATTAAAGGACCAGGCACCGACCTTCAATTTTCTGTGAAAGATGTGCCGGCCATCAAGTGTGCAGGCCTGCGCAATATCCCTGATGGCGAAGTATATACGGCCCCGGTACGCGACTCGGTGAATGGGACCATTACATACAATACGCCTTCGCCTTACCAGGGCTTTACTTTTGAAAACATCAGCTTCACCTTTGAAAACGGGAAAATCATTAAGGCGTCAGCAAACGATTCAGACCGGATTAACAAGGTTCTCGATACAGACGAAGGGGCCCGCTTTATCGGCGAGTTTGCCATCGGGGTCAATCCGTACATTCAGCACCCGATGAAGGATATCCTTTTTGACGAGAAGATTGACGGCAGCTTCCACTTCACACCCGGCCAATGCTATGAGGAAGCGGCAAATGGCAACCATTCCGCCATTCACTGGGACATTGTCATGATCCAAAGACCGGAATACGGCGGCGGCGAGATTTATTTCGATGACGTCCTGATCCGCAAAGACGGACGCTTCGTCATTCCCGAGCTTGACGCGTTAAACCCGGAGAATTTGAAATAAACTTTGAGCGGCGGAGATAAATCCTAAAACGGTTGTCTCTATAACGAGCGATTAAAAGGGGCTGGAGAAAAAGGTTGTTACCTTTTGTCCAGCCCCTTATTTTGTATAAAAAAGAACTAGATCATAGCGACCTAGTTCTGATTGATACTTTCTTCATATGCCTGCTGGAACTTCTGGATGTCGCCAGCACCCATAAATAAAACGACGCTGTTGTGATGGTCGCGCAGCTCGGCTGTCGTATGTTCTTTAATCAGCTTTGCTCCAGGGATCAGGTTTTGCAAATCATGAATCGACAGTTCGCCGGTATTTTCCCGGGCAGAGCCGAAAATATCGCAAAGGTAGACCGCATCGGCGCCTTGTAGAGCTTCGGCGAATTCTGTTAAAAAAGCTTTCGTTCGGGTAAAGGTATGAGGCTGAAATACAGCCACCACCTCGTACTCAGGGTATTTCTTTTTTGCCGCCTCAATCGTTGCTGCAATTTCGGTCGGGTGATGCGCATAATCATCAATGAGAATTTGGTCGTTCACCTTTTTCTCACTGAAGCGGCGCTTCACTCCAGGGAAAGTCAGTAAATGCTCTTTGACCGTTTCAGCCGAAACATTCTCATAATGGCACAGCGCAATGACAGCCAGAGCATTAAGAACATTATGGTTTCCAAACCCCGGAATCATGAATGAGCCATAGAAGCTATTCCGTACGAATACATCAAAGCTGCTTCCTTCTGCGGTTGTCTCTATATTTCGAGCTTGGAAATCATTATCTTCCCCGAATCCATAATAGACCACCGGCACATTCGCATGGATTTCCTGAAGATATTCATCGTCCCCACAAGCGACAATTGCCTTCTTCACCTGCATGGCCATTTCCTGAAAAGCTGAAAAAACATCCTGTACATCCTTGAAATAATCAGGATGATCAAAATCAATGTTTGTCATAATACAATAGTCAGGCTCATAATTCAAAAAGTGCCGGCGGTATTCGCACGCTTCAAAGACAAAATAAGAAGAATTTTCTTCTCCCTTTCCAGTCCCGTCCCCAATTAAATAAGAGGTCGGGAAGGTGGCGCCGAGCACGTGAGCCAACAAACCAGTCGTCGATGTTTTTCCGTGAGATCCTGTCACGGCAATGCTTGTGAAATTTTGAATAAATTCACCTAAAAAGGTCGGATACTTCTTCATCGTGAGGCCAAGCTCTTTCGCACGCAGAACTTCCTCATGATCTTCTCCATAAGCCGCAGAGACAATGATTTCCTGATCAGCTTCAATATTGTTACGATCAAATGGAAAGAGCGGGATTCCTTTTTGCTCCAAAGGACGCTGTGTAAAAAACCGCTTTTCCACATCAGACCCTTGCACATCCTCCTTCATATCATGAAGAATTTGAGCGAGAGCACTCATCCCTGACCCCTTTATTCCAATAAAATGATATTTCGTCATATGGACCTCCAAACTTCCCGTGGCTTTTAACAATGAAGGATATTTCGCTGTTTGCACATTTCTCCATTATATCAAAAAACGCAAGCCATCACTATACGCTTTAAATTTCTCTTTATCCACTAGTATATGTGTTTTTATGTAAAAAAGACCGTTTTTAATCCTCTACTAGTTCCAAACGAGGATTATCGCGAAAACGACGTCCCGCCTTTGCCTCGTGTTTGCCGTTTAACAAGACGTTATCCCCCGTAAAACCGATTGTAATTTTCAACAGGCTGCCGCCGACGCCGTAAATATCAACGGGGACTCCGACTTCTTCATACTCCTTAATCCGCTGGGCATTGAAGCCTCCTGTCGCAATAATTTTCACATGGTCAAAGCCTTCCTGATCCAAAGCTTCGCGCAAAGCAAATAGCAAAGTCGGATTCGCGCCACGCGGATCAAAGGAGCCCATTACTTCAGGGTTACGGCAAAAATAGCGATCAACCATCGTTCTGGACGTGTCGACCCGGACTCCTTTTAAGTCTTCCCCAAATGCCCGGGCTACCTTCAAGGAATCTGTAATCACATCATTATTATAATCGACGAGCGCCATCAGCTCATCTTGCGGGTACGTTTCCTTATAAGCTCGTGTCGCTTCGACGACATCGCCTTCGAACAGCTGAATAAGAGCATGAGGCATCGTCCCCATTCCCTGCTTGCCCCACCATTCATTCATCGCGTGGGTTGCCTGCGCCTTTGATCCGCCGATGTAAGCCGCATAGCCATCGCCAGCCTGCTGGGTATAGTGATCATCGCGATCTCCCATGAAAATGATCGGCTTTTGCACTCCTGACTGCCGCGCCGCCTTGACAACATTGTACACATTCGTGGCGACAGAGGTCCGTCGTGCGAAAATTCCATCAATAATTCCTTCCAGGTAACCAAAATCCTCGTATTTACCCGTTATAGTAAATACGGTCTCAAACGGTTTAATCTTGTCTCCGTCCTGTAAGGAGCGCAATTCCAATTTATCGGCATCGTTTGCAAACGTACGGATAAGAGCAATCACTTCATCCGTTCCACATAATACAGCATGTTCTTTTTGAAAAAATTGCATGGTGACGATATTATTCGGTCGATACTTTTCAACAATTTCTCTCGTCTTTAAAAAATAAACTGCTGAAAACCAGCCTTCTTTTACCCGTTCATCGAATTTAAAAGTCTCATTTGTTAGCCGTTTGATTTCGCCATTTAATTTTTTCGTGATTTCTTTCATTCCTTCTATGCTCCCTTATACCGACCCACTCTGTCTTTGTTCGCGCCTATTCTTTCAATAAGACGTTGTCGTTTTTCAAAGCTTGTATCTTCCCTATCATATAAAACCTTCACCTCGAAAACAAGATATAAGATTGAATCCCTTACATTTCATGATGATACAGACGCTCCTCCAGTTCGATTTCATCCACTAATACATGGCGCGGCTTGCTGCCCATTGCCTGTGAAATAATCCCCCGCTCCTCCATTAAATCGATCAGGCGGGCGGCGCGGTTATAGCCGATCCGGAAACGGCGCTGTAAGCTGGAGGCAGAAGCCCCGCCCTGCTCAAGCACATAGTAGCAAGCTTCCTCAAAATATTCATCATCCGCTTCACTATGCTCGGCGACCCGCTGCAGCTGGTTGATTTCAAGCAAATAGTCGGGCTGACGCTGTTTTTTCACATAGGCGATGACGCCTTCAATTTCTTCATCCGACACGAACGTACCCTGTACGCGTACCGGCTTCGGCGTCCCGTTTTCGTGAAACAGCATATCGCCGCGTCCAAGTAAGCGTTCCGCTCCCCCCATATCAAGGATCGTGCGTGAATCGGTCTGCGATGAGACAGAGAAGGCGATCCGCGTCGGGATATTCGCTTTAATTAAGCCCGTAATGACGTCGACAGACGGACGCTGCGTTGCAAGAAGAAGATGAATGCCGCACGCTCTCGCCTTTTGCGCGATCCGGCAGATCGAATCCTCGACATCCTGCGGCGAGACCATCATTAAATCAGCAAGCTCATCAATAACGACGAGAATGAACGGCATCGCCGGCTTGTCCGGATGCTCCGAATAAAGGTCATTATAGCGGCCTACATCGCGCACTCCACGTTCACTAAAGAGCTCATATCTTTTTTCCATTTCTTCAACTACCCACTTTAGCGCAGCCGTCGCCTGCTTGGCATCGGTGATCACCGGCGCCACTAAATGCGGCACGCCATTATATGGTGCGAGCTCAACCATTTTCGGATCAATAAGCAGAATTTTCACCTCATCCGGTGACGCTTTGTAAAGAAGACTAACTAAAATCGAATTGATGCACACACTCTTCCCGGACCCTGTCGCTCCAGCGACGAGGCCGTGTGGCATTTTCTTTAAATCCGTCACGATCGGCTGACCGGAAATATCAAGGCCCAACGCAACCGTTAACGGTGATTGCGAGCGGATGAATACGTCTCGTCTTAAGATTTCCCGTAAAAACACCGGCGCAGACGAACGATTCGGAACTTCGATGCCGATCGTATTTTTTCCGGGAATCGGCGCTTCAATCCGAATATCCTTCGCCGCTAGCGCAAGCTTAATATCATCGACAAGCCCTGTCACCTTATTCACCTTCACCCCGCGCGCCGGCTGAATTTCATAGCGCGTCACGGACGGTCCCTTTGTCGTATGGACAACCTTTGCATCGACATGGAAGCTCTGCAAGGCTTCTTCGAGGATCAGCGCCTGCTCATTCAGCCACTCTGTCTCATCCTCCTGCTGCACTTGCGGGTAATGCAGCAGCTGAATGCCTGGCCGCTCGTAAGCGGGAGACGGCGGTTCTGTTGCAGTTTCTGTACGCCTTTGTTGCTCAGCTTTTTGCCTTTGCTTGCTTCTGTCCTGCGGCAGCATCATCACGTTAAAAGGAACCGCCGGCTTTTTGACTTCTGATCGTTCAGGAGCAGCCGATTCTCTCGTCCCGTGCTCCAACTCAGACGTTGACTCAGGCTGCTGCTCCGATTCTTGAGCTGTCTGAGCAACCTCCGTTACCTGCCCTTCATCCTGCTCCAGCACTTCTGCGGGCTCCGGCTCGATCAACGCTTCCTCCAGTTCGGTTTCCTCTTCAGCAGCTATGACCGGATTCAAATATTCCTCCTCCGTCATCGCCACAGCTTCCTCTCGTTCTTCTTTCAGCTCCATTACTGGCTCACTGATCCATTCGCTTTCCTCTTCTTCCAGTCTCACTTCTGGTTCATATGCCGATTCGCTTTCCTCTTCTTCCAGTCTCATTTCTGGTTCATATGCCGATTCGCTTTCCTCTTCTTCCAGTCTCATTTCTGGTTCATATGCCGATTCGCTTTCCTCGTCCAGCACGGCCTCACGTACATTGGCCGATAGACGCTCTACGTCCGACCCGCCCTCAGATTCACTTACTGGTGTGCCTCTTTTTTCCGGCTCCATTTCAACATCGCTTGTCCATCCGCTTTCTACTTCCGGCACTTCCCTCGGTTGTCCAAGAAAAGCGACCTCTTCGACGATTTCTTCCTGCCGCCGTGCAAGAAAGGGTGAGACAGATAGCGTGTCATCCATTTTGCTTCTCGTCTGCTCCCTTTCTCTGAAGCCATAGACAGGGGACGGAACTGCCGTGAGCTTAAAGTCAGCTTTTTTCGATGGCGGCGGGACGGCCGCTTCGGGTTTTTGCGGCCTTTCCTCTCTTTTTTTGTCCTCTCCAGTATGATCGTTATGACGATTCATTGTTTCTTCTTCAGGCTGAAAAGCTCTTTTCCTTACAGTGCTTGTCCGCGAGCTTTTTTGCTTTTGCTCCGGCTCCACGGATAACGGAAACCGAAACTTCCCTTGCTTTGGATAATGGTAGAGCACTTTTGATTCCTGAAGGGCGGGGTCAACTGCTCTCGTATGAGAGGAAGGCTTCGGCGCCCGGGCAGTTTCCCGCTCCTTGTGAAGATGTTCTTCATCCCCACCAAAAAAGTGCTGCAATCGTTTCATAAAGCGATAAAACGGCCCCATGTTCGTTCACTCACTTTCTCTCTTTAAAATTGAGTCACTTGCTCATTGTACTATTGACACCGGCAAAACAAAATGGACCGAACGTTGTAAGCAAAAAGGGGGCGTGCCAAAAGGTCATTCGTCCCTTTTGGCACGCCCCCCGAAGCTACGTTCCGTTCACGTAGCCGATTGCCCGCCTTCGGACTGAATAAACAATGGGAAGACAGTCCATCTTCATCATTTATACACTTTGTTCGTATACATCCCCTACCTGGTAATCATCAGACAATACGAGAATTCCTTTTTCTTCAGGAGCATTCGGAAGAGCCAGTTCTTTGGCCGAACAGATCATACCGGAGGACTCCACTCCGCGCAGGGCGGCCTGTTTAATTTTCAAGCCGCTCGGCATGACGGCCCCGATCAGAGCAACTACGACCTTCTGACCAGCTTCAACATTTGGTGCTCCACAAACAATTTGCAACGTTTCTTTGCCGACATTCACTTGACAAACATTTAATTTGTCAGCATTTGGATGCTTTTGCTTCTCTTCCACATAGCCAACAACAAAGGAAGGCTTGTCCTCCAGTTCAAGCTCCGGCGTTACGTCATTTTCCCTAAAAGCATTTGCAATCAACTGCTTGATAGCCGCAGTGAGCTTCACCGGCCCATGATCTGTGATCGTGCCGTAGCTGGAAGCATGAAAAATATTATAGCCGCCTGTCTCATTCGTCTCTTTATCAAAAATCCGGACGACATCTCCGCTTCTTTCAAATCCGCGCTGATATACGTCGATATCACGCTCATTAATGATCAGCGTGTCGCCAATTCCCGATTGATTATAACATACGTTCATTTCACCTGAATCTCCTTCATCTTCATTAAAAAATTATTCATTTTTCATTGTATCATATGCAGCGATGTGAAAAAGGACCGATTTCCATTAAAGATAGCCCGTCTGCCGATTGACATACGTATTTACTCCGTTCTCGGCTTGCGCTGGGCAAGGATAAAGGTCGGCTCCAGCTCGCCATCCTCATACATAAATGGCAGAGCCGTAACTGGAACCCTCCCTTCGCCAAAAAATTGCAGAGCAATCTGGGCAAGCACATCATAGCCTCTTTCATTGACGATATCGGCAAAAATCAGCACATCCTGATGGGGAATCGCGAGCGCAAGCTGACCGCTGGCCTGTTTGTCCATTTTTTCTAATAATGATGGATCAAGGACACGACTCGCATCAAACCCGTCTTTCGCCCGCAAGAAATAAAATTTATTTCCCGCTACGACATCCTCCTTTAGCGGCTGTGGCAAGGAACGAAGATTAAATAAGGCCATCTCAGCGATCTCCGCTTTTGTATATGGAGACTCAGCGGCCATCTCTTCATGGATCAACGTATAAGAGTCCCCCAGATCAATCACGTAGTAAATGCGGGTTTCCGCTGTATGCTCGTCATAGAGCAAAGCCTCTCCCGCTTTTGTTTCAGTTGGAAAGGAAGTTGCCCGTATAACCGGAAAGACCTTCTTTTCATTTCCTTGCAGCGCCGGAGTGTGCTTCATCGCCGCAAGCCCCACTTCCACATAACGCAGTGCCTCGTCAATTCCGGCGAAGTCCTCTCGTTCCCATTTGGCGAGCAGCGGCTTCAAAGCCAGGGTCACGCCTTTTTTAAGCTCCTTATCCTCGATACGCAATGTTGCTTCTTTATGATCATAGGTTATCGACCGCTCGTCACTCGCTAACCTCTTTTCTATTTCCTTGCGAAATTGTTGCATATTCATATACACACGCTCCTTTATCATCTCCCTTAGTGTACCAGAAAGAAAAAACCGTTCCAAATAAAGAAGCTGTGCCAAAAGGTTGGTTTTTTTACCTTTTGGCACAGCTTCTAAGCAATGAGCGGGCTTGTGGCGTGTGGAGCCATTGCAAGGGGAGTCTTCGCTTGGTTTTTAGCCGGAAGGTAAGTGCCTTTCTTTCCTTCCGGCTGGAACGGAGCCGCCCCTTGCCTCGGTCAAAGGTTGGTTTTTTTACCTTTTGGCACAGCTTCTAAGCAATGAGCGGATCCGCCATGATCTGTTAAAGCTTTGCCTCTGCCTTTGTTAAAAACGCTTCGATTTCTTCCTGAGTTTTGCGATCCTTGCTTACAAAGCGCTCGATTTCTGCTCCGTTTGCATAAACGAGAAAGCTCGGAATCCCAAAAATATCAAGCTCCCCACATAAATCAATGAACTTGTCACGATCGACATAATAAAAAGAAAAGCCCGGAAAGTCCGCTTCAATTCTTGGAAGGACCGGCTCGATCACCCGGCAATCGGGACACCAGTCAGCCGAGAACATAAAAACGGCCGCTTCTTTCCTTGAAATTTCACGAAATTGTTCCACTGTTTGAATCTGCTCCACTCTGTTTCCCTCCTCGTTATTTTACGATTGTTCGATTTTCATATCTCCGGCCTTAATATAGCCTTTCCTTCTCATCCATTCGGAAATAGGCAGACTAATCAACGCCGGGCCGATGAAATAAAGGACAATGATGGCGATAAATATATTAGCGGAAAAACCCATGTCTGTAAAGGTCATGATCGGCCCGACGAGACCGCTTGTCCCCATTCCGGCGCCCGCCGCATTGTTTGTCATTTGAAAAAAGACGGTCGCAAATGGGGCGAGGACGACTCCCGCAGCTGTCGGCGGAATGAGAATCAAAGGATTTTTTACAACATTCGGAACTTGCAGCATTGACGTGCCGATCCCGAGCGAGATCAGTCCGGACCAGCCGTTTTCCCGGTAGCTGCTTACCGCAAAGCCGACCATCTGTGCTGCGCAGCCGACCGTCGCCGCCCCGGCAGCAATTCCTTCCAGCTCAAGCATGATCGCCAGAGCGGCACTGGAAATAGGTGCCGTCAAAGCAAGTCCCATCAACGTTGCAACGATGATCCCCATCATGATCGGCTGCTGCTCCGTCCCCCACATGATTAAATAGCCAAATTGCTGCATGCCGAGCTGAATCCACGGACCAATCACCGAGGCTGCCAAAAATCCTGTCATGATTGTAACAAAGGGAGTTACGATAATATCAAGCTTCGTCTCCTGCGAGACAAGCTTCCCGCATTCAGTCGAAATAACGGCCGCCACAAAAGCACCGGCAGGCCCGCCCAGCTCAGCTCCGGCCGCGCCGCTAATAATCGCTGCGAAGATCACCAGTCTCGGCGCTTTGAGACCGTATGCAACAGCTACCGCGATTGCCGGGCCCATCATACTCATCGTCAACGCCCCGACCTCTTCCAGCCAGCCCCCAAAAGCAGGGAGCCAAAACAGCGAAATCTGCTCGCCGGCCGTGCGGATGATCAAGCCGATAATCAGCGATGCAAACAGGCCAAGCGCCATATAACTAAGCGCTGTAATAAAATATGTACGCCATGACAGGCTGATTCCCTTGCGCTGCAAAAAGTTCCTCATCTCGCTTTTTCACCTTCTTATTCAGTTCTCACTTCGTAGGACAATAAAATGTCCATCATCAGTTCAACATCTTTGACCAAGTCGTCATATGTCGTTAAGGTAGACAGCTTCGCTCCTCCTAGCGCAGTCACCACATGAAGCTGCTCATCGTCTTCCTCATTGACCCAAAAATAAGCGGTATGCTCATCCGTTTCCACGACATGGAATGCGACAGCCTCTTGTTCAAATTCACGATCTCTTTCCAGATGGATCGTGCTCGTTTGCAGCTCTTCCGGCTGATGAAACAGGACAAAAAGCTGCTCCCCCCGCTGGAGTAAAAGATTATACTCCGTTTCTTCCACAATATCAAAACCTCTCGGCATATAAAAAGCAATGTTTTTCGTTTCTGTGTTTGGTACGGATGGTTCCTCCTCGAATTCTGTGAGAAAGGCTTCATAGCTCAGTTCAATTGCCTCCTGCTCGGTGACAGAGCACCCGCCGAGCCAGGCAGCAAAAGCACAAACCAGGAGCAAGCCCCCTTTTTTTCTATTCAAACCTCGACACTCCTTTTTCCGACACAGTTCTTCTTAATCATACTCTGCCGTCCCCCTGCTGACAAGACACCTTTTTCATCCTTCTGCCAGCTTTCCTTATTTTTGCTATAATGAAGCTGTAAACCGATGACGAGGAGGATGAGGATATGGAATTAACTGTCTATTTAGCAGGGGAAATTCACAGTAATTGGCGCGATGACATCCGTCAGAAAGCCGAAGCGAAGCAGCTCCCTCTTCTTTTTACTGGTCCAATGGAACAACACGACCGCTCCGACCATATCGGCGAGGAAATATTGGGCCCGCAGGCAGATGCGATTGCGAAAGATGAAGCGGCTTCGCAGATCAACAATTTACGAACCCAAGTGCTGCTCTCCAAAGCGGATGTCGTCATTGCCTATTTCGGACCGAAGTACAAGCAGTGGAATACGGCTATGGATGCCGCAAGCGCGATGACACTTGGCAAGCCCGTCATTCTTATTCGGGAGCGGGACAACCATCACGCGCTAAAAGAGCTGGCAAACAAAGCGCAGCTCGTCGTGGAAAATGCGGACCAGGCAATTGAGGCACTCGCCTACATTTTTGAATAATCAACGAAAGGGCTGGACAAAAGGTAAAAAAACAACCTTTTGTCCAGCCCTTACTCAAATCTCAAGCTCTGTTCAAACCAGGCACGGATTTCACACCGTCTAGCTTGTTTAATGCTTTAGCTGCGTGGTGGAAGCCAAGTATTGTCCGTACAGCAATTTGACAATCTGGCTGAACATCTCTTTCCGGCTGACCAAACCGGAAGTATAGATGCCGATCGCCCCTTCTTTCTTCCGGACAGCCTCGTCTCCAGTAATGCTTGACATAATGATGCCCAGCTCTTCTCCCTGCTCGAGACGTTTCGCCACTTCATCAGGCAGAGGCAGCCTGGCACCTCCGGCGATCCAGTGTCTACCGTCTTCATGATAAAGGGCGCCCCAGTTGCAGAGCATAAGCCCGGCAACCGTTCTGACTACGCCGCCTTCAAGACCAAAGCCGAGAACGGCTCCCGTCTGCTCTGCCGCCGCTTTTGCCCGGTTCAGCGCTCCGGTCATCGTTTCTTCATCTGAAAAAGGCTGGCTGGCTACGTTGGAGGGGACATCGACACTTGCAATATGTATCGTCTCACGGATAAGCGTATCCTTGACGGCATGGACCTTTGCTGGATTTTTTGTACCGACTGCGACCTTCATCGTTATCTCTCCTTCTATCTGTCTCTCTTGCTTGAAAGTTAATACGCTGTAAGCGACTCAACCATCGCTTTGTCACTCGTTTTGACGAGCTGAATGAGAAGTTCCTTTGCCGCTGCGTAATCATCGACATGAATGATTGAAGCGGCCGTATGAATATAGCGCGAACAGATGCCGACCACAGCCGACGGGACACCGTCGTGAGCCAGATGCACACGTCCCGCGTCAGTTCCACCTCGAGAAATAAAAAACTGATAAGGGATATCATGTGCTTCAGCCGTATCGAGAACAAAATCCTTTAGGCCGCGATGGGTAATCATCGTCCGGTCAAAAATACGCAACAGCGCTCCCTTTCCGAGCTGACCAAAAGCATCCTTTCCTCCGGTTGCATCGTTAGCCGGACTCGCATCAAGAGCATAAAACAGATCCGGCTTAATCAGATTGGCAGCCGTCGTCGCGCCGCGTAAGCCGACTTCCTCCTGAACCGTGGCGCCCGAATAGAGCGTATTTGGCAGCGTTTCGTCCTTCAGCTCCTTCAGCAGTTCGATCGCCAGTCCTACTCCATAACGGTTATCCCAGGCTTTCGCCAGAATTTTTTTCTCATTGGCCATCGGTGTGAACGGACAGATCGGCACTATTTGCTGCCCCGGCTTTATCCCGATCTTCTTTGCGTCTTCAAGATCGTCCGCGCCGATATCAATATACATATCCTTTACTTTTACCGGCTTCGTCCGCTGAGAGGCTTCCAGCAGATGAGGCGGTGTTGAGCCGATCACCCCGATCACCGGTCCATCATCTGTCATAATTTGAACACGCTGCGCAAGCAGAACCTGGCTCCACCAGCCACCCAACGTCTGAAAGCGAACAAGCCCCTTTTTCGTAATCGAGCTTACCATAAAACCGACTTCATCCATATGACCCGCGACCATCACCGTCGGGCCGTCTCCGTTCCCCCGCTTTACGCCGAAGATGCTGCCAAGCCGGTCCTGAACGATATCTTCGCTATATTTTTCCAGCTCCGAACGGACAAAGCGCCGTACTTCATGCTCAAACCCGGATGCTCCCTGAAGTTCGGTTAATGTTTTAAACATTTTCATCGTTTCCTGATTCATCGTACCGCCCCTTCCTCGTTACATATACGTTTTCTATTCTATCCTGAATGACCTCTACTTTTCCACAATTAAGTAATCATGAACAATACGGACAAACATTTGGAAAGATCGTTTTTTTCGGCTATACTACTTGTGTGTCTATTTGTTTAACAGCTTTACTTATAGCCCAAACGCCAATCGGCGCTGTGAAAATCTGCTCGAGCAGATGATGAGCTTTTTGCACCATCAGTCGGAAAGAAAGGATGATTGAATTGGCAATCAAACGCTTTATTGCCGGAGTAGGCATTGGCCTTGCGTTAGGCTATGTCCTTCGCCCTTCATTGGAACGCGAACGCCTTACTCCCGAACGCGCGTTGAAGGAAGTGAAGAAAACAGCAAGTCAAGCCTTTGCGATTTCAGGATCGTGGATACATATGCTGCCTGAAACGATCGAACGCAATCATATCAGCTATGAGGTTTACCGTGGCGGGTTGTCGACTACGACAGCAGAAGGCACGGTTCAGTATGAATTTTTTGTCGATACAAAAACCGGCGCTCTGCTTGATTTGCAGCTAGCATAAAAGGAGGCTGGGGAAAAGGTTGTTTTTCACCTTTTCCCCAGCCCTTTTTTAGGAGCGTTCCCGCTGTAGACTGTATGTAATGTCTCCATCCTTATTCCACTTTAACGCCCGGTATTTGTAATCATGATAAAACAAATAATAAGCATCCTTCTCTTCGGCATAGGCCTGCCACTTTTGCTTTGCCGCTATCGAAGTCATCGGATAATCATCATAAGCCAGCACCCAAAGGACATTTTTATGCGCATGGGTCGGCATCAGATCAGCCAGATGAAGAAACGTCTCCCCCTGATGCTCGATCACTAAAATCGAGTGCCCGTCACTGTGCCCTCCGGTATGAACCATCCTTACACCGGCAATGACTTCAAGCTCTTGCTCGAAGGTTTTGACCTGACCGGCTATCGCAGTGCGGTTCTGCTCCCAGTACGTGTTTTTCGAGCGAATATTAGGATGCTGCATCTCATTCCACTCAGTCGCTGATGTGTAAATCGTCGCATTCGGAAAAACAGAGCGTTCCTGACCGCCATCGCCCTTCGTTAATCCAGTCGCATGATCAAAATGAAAATGAGTCAGAAGTACGGCATCAATGTCGGTCGGAGCGAGTCCAAGTTCAGCAAGATCCTGCTCAAGCTTCGCTTCTTCCAAAACGCCATAATTGCGTTTTTGCTTTTCCGTAAACCGTCCATTGCCAATCCCGCCTTCGACAAGCAGACGATAGCCGTCCTTCTCGATTAAAAAAGGATCTGTCCGCAGTTCGATTTGATTGTTTTCATTAACTGGATAGGCTCTGCTCCAGAGCGGCTTTGGAACGACACCAAACATCGCGCCGCCATCCATATGGGTTACTCCGCCATTGAGCCATGTAATCGTTAGTCCGTCCCGTTCTAATCGTTCCAACTCCATCCCCCCTAATCATCTGATGTACTAGTTCGTCATCAGCCTGGTTCATTCCTCTCTAAATTTAGAAAGGCGAGGTTGCAATTACGATCGATATTTCGCTTCACAGCGATAGATCCGCATTCCTTTTTCTGAGAACTTCTGCTCATATTCGGTCATGACGTTTCCCTCAAAATTACTTGCGTGAAGATCAAGGCTGACCTGCTGCAGCTTCATTCCGTAATTGGCGAAGCTCTCTAAAGAAAATTCAAACAGCTTCTGGTTATCTGTTTTAAAGTGAATCTCGCCTTCAGGCTTCAACACTTTTTGATACATTTGTAAAAAACCTTCATGGGTCAGCCTCCGCTTCGCATGCTTTTTCTTCGGCCACGGATCGGTGAAATTGATATAAATTCTATCGATTTCTCCCTCTGCAAAAAAATCGAGCAGATCACTGACATCCTGCTTTAACAGCTTGACGTTTTCCCGACCGGCTTCCTTGACTCGTTCTAAAGCCGTGATTATCACGCTGTCGTACTTTTCAATTCCAATATAATTCACATCCGGATGGAGACCGCCCATCCCGGTGACAAATTTGCCCTTTCCCGTTCCAACTTCGACATGAATCGGATGCACATTTCCAAAAATGTCTTTCCAGTTCCCTTTTGCCTCCGCCGGTGCCGGAATAACAATCTCCGGATGGCGTTCCAATTCCTCACTCGCCCAAGGCTTATGACGTAAACGCATTCGTACCCCTCCACTTACTAGTATCTTACATATCTTTTTTATAAGCTGCACAAGCTAGTGATAAATGTACAAGGAGTGACAAGTATGCCATTATCATCAGCCGACAAAATACAGCTTTTAAAGGATATTTTGCAAAATCAAGCTACTGAACAGTATATGACGATTGATGAAGCTGATCAAATTGAGCAGCTTCTGTCTCATTTATCCGTGGATGCTTCCCTTCAGCCTGCCGTCCAGCAAACGCTGCAACAAATTCAGCAGCTTCACGAGAAAAATACCGAGCCATTCCAGCAGAATGATGTCGAGCAATGGCTAACGAACCTGTCAGTCGACTAATTCGACGGGATCATTGCCTATTCCCCAGGAAATAAAAGAAGATAATTGCTGGATTTTGCGCTGCAAAAAAGGTTGTCTCAACGGGTAAGCGGTAACCCTGCAGAGACAACCAGCACTTTGACACGTGAAAAACTATAAGCGGTTTACTAAAAGGCTCTTAATATAATCCTTCAGTTGTTCAACCTGTTCATACTGCCTCCGTTCAAAATGCCAAAGAAGCGAGGAAATCGATTGCGCAACAACATACCAGTGCATGCGTTCCTGAATCGAATCTCCCAGATCCAGTCCATATTGCTTCAGCCAGTCGTCCCAGCTTTCTTCTGGAACATACGAATAAAGGAGCAGACCAAGGTCTAAAGCCGGATCAGACACCGTCGCCCCGTCCCAATCAATTAAGTATAACTGCTCTTCCTCATCTAAAATCCAATTGTTATGATTAATATCGCAGTGACAAACAACAACATGTTCATATAAGACGCGCTCAAGCTGCTCTACCAGGTAGTTCATTCCGAGTTCAATAATATCATTTTCAATCAGATTCTTTTGCAGCTGTCTCCTTAGGTTCTCCACAAATACATAAGGAGTGAGAGGCTCATTTCCGATTCGTTTAAACATATCGAGCAATTCACTGGAGCCGTGGATTTTCGCTAATAAAGCGGCGACGCGGCTTTCTTTCATCTCCACCGCCTTCAGCTCTCTTCCTTGCACCCAGCGCTGGGCAGTCACGACGTCCCCGTTCTCTAACCGCTTTGTCCACAGCAGCTTCGGCACGATTCCTTCCGCTGAAAGAACGGCTAAAAAAGGTGACGAGTTTCGTTTCAGGAAAACAGTCTGTTCACCTTGCTGGGCTATATATGCTTCACCTGTTGCGCCTCCAGCTGGTTGAACCTTCCAGCCATCTCCTAAAAAATGTTCCACCCAATTCACCCTCAATTTCTTCAGCTTTGCCTTTGTACCGCCCGCATTTTTCTACCTCTGCTTCGTAAATAGAGAAAGCAGAGCTGCAACCGCAAGGCTCTGCTCAATTTCCTTTTACGCACACTAACGTCGATAATGGTTGAAGATACGCACAGTTCGAACCAATTATATATAATGGTATCAGAGATGCGCCCTGATCGTCAACGACAACTTGCCAGCCTCCCCCGCCTGGCAGCTCGATTTTCTGTTTATCTGTCGTCGGGTTATGACAGACGACAATCTCCTCCCACTGATCATACTGCCCGACCTGGTCCAAATGATAGACGATCCGCTGATGATCAAGACATAAAAAGTGGAAATGCCGCTCGATCAATTGATAGGAAGGCAGCCGCAAAGCCGGATGTTGACGGCGAAGCGCAATCAGTCCTTTTATATACTCAACATTTTCCTGAAATACTGCTCTTTGTTTCCAGTCAATTTGATTGACCCAGTCCGGAGAACGGTAGCTGTTCTCCACCCCATATTTCGTGCGAAAAAATTCCTGACCCGCCTGCAAAAAAGGAACGCCCTGGGCCAACAGTACAATCGCGCATGCGAGGCGATGCCGCTTGCGTAATTGACGCTCATCTTCATAGGGGGCTGCCACCTTTAATTTATCCCAAAGTGTATGATTGTCATGCGCCTCCACGTAGTGAACCGCCTGCCGCGGCTTGGTGAAATAAGCTTGACTTCCTTTGAGGCCGTCCTCGATCGCTTTCAGTACAGCCGGCTTTTGCTCAGATGAAACATAGCCGGAGGAGGAGCTTGAAAAGGCATCTCCTTTTATCGCATCGCGAAAACGATCCGCAAAGAAACCAATTGCCGGAAGATTCTCCGCCTGGTTCACACTCGCTTTTTGTTCCGCGGAAAGCGCCGTCGGTAAGTCCCACCCTTCACCGAGCAGGAAAAGATTCTCTGCCCGTTTCGATGTTTCAGCCGAAATCTGCTTCATCGTTTCGACATCAAGAATTCCCATTAAATCAAAGCGAAAGCCGTCTACTTGAAATTCCTCAAGCCAGTAGCAGACCGCATCAACGATCAGCTTCCTCGCCATCTTTCGTTCCGAAGCAATATCATTCCCGACGCCGGTTCCGTTGCTGATCGCTCCTGAAGGGTGGTAGCGGAAATAATAGCCCGGCACAAGCTTCTCCAGCGCCGATTCCTCCCAAATGTGGACATGATTAAACACCATATCTACAATCACTTTTATACCGTGGCGCTGAATGCTCTGAATCATCAATTTAAGTTCTTGTATCCGGCAGTAGCCGTCATACGGATCGGTCGCGTAGCTTCCTTCAGGCGTAAAAAAATGAGTCGTATCATAGCCCCAATTATAGGCTTTCTCCCGATTGCTTTCATCGATACTGCCGAACTCCTGCAGAGGCAGCAGCTCCACATGAGTAATGCCGAGCTCCTGTAAATAGGAAAGTCCTGTGCTGAGCCCGTCACGGTCATGAGTTCCTGTTTCCGCCAATCCGGCATATTTGCCTTTCTGACGGATGCCGTTATGAGGGTCAATCGTAAAGTCCCGGATATGAAGTTCATAAATGAGCACTTCGGTTTCATCCGCTCTCTCGGGCGGAAAAGCGGCCGGCCAATCAGGAGGATTCGTTTTTTCAAGGTCTCCAACCATCCCACGCTCCCCATTTACGGATAGAAAGCGGGCATACGGATCGACCACGCGCTGGCGCCTGCGGTTCACGGTGACTTCGTATTCGTACCATTTCCTTTCCAGATCGCCCTGCACCGTGACGCGCCATATCCCTTTTTCTCCTCTTTTACAGACGTACTCCGTTCCCGACTGGTCGTACCATTCGTCAAAGATATGCACCGTAACCGCTGTCGCTGTCGGGGCCCAGACGGCAAAGCTTGTTTTTGCTTTTTCATAACGAGCGCCAAGCTCAACAGCTTCCTCCGCGAACATCTCATCAAAGCTTTCCGTGCGCACAACCTCTGTAATTTGCACATAGCAAGCCTGATCGAGATGAACGACAAACGCATCTTCACCGAACGGAAAGGCATCGAGAAGCTCCAATTCGATCTCCCCCTCCTGCTGACTGGCAACTGTCAGCGGCAGCTCCTTCGTTGCAGTCGTAAGCGTCCAGCCGACCGGTTGGAAAGAAGTCAGACCGGCGCCTTTAAGTTTTATTTGAAAAGGAGTAATTAGCTCAGCAGAATGAAATAGACAATTGACAAGTGGCGGGTTCTTTTGCTTCAATGATGGAGGCCCCCTTCCTTCTGTTACTCTGTTATTGTAAATTATGAAGTAGCCCGGTTATTCGTTCAAAAGAAGCCGGAGGGGAAGTAGCAGAAAAAAGGATTGAACTTACTGGAGGAAAAAGATGATACATGAAACAACCCCATTACGTGCACGTTTATTAATTTCTTGTCTCGATCAGCCTGGAATCGTTTCTGCTGTATCGAGCTTTCTGCATCAACATCAGGCAAACATCGTCCAATCGGATCAATATTCTACCGATCCCTCTGGAGGGATGTTCTTTATCCGCATCGAGTTTGACTTATTTGAGAATGGATTGAAATTTGCCAACGTGAAAAAGGCGTTTGCCGAAGTGGCGGACAGCTTTAAGATGGATTGGCAAATGGAACTCGCTTCGCGCAGAAAGAAAATGGCGATTTTTGTTTCCAAAGAAGATCATTGCCTGCTTGAGCTTTTATGGAAATGGCGGGCCGGCGAGCTGAAGGTTGACATCCCGCTTGTGATCAGCAACCATGACAGCCTGCGCCAGGAGGTCGAAGGATACGGCATTCCTTTTTACCATATTCCGGTCACTAAGGAAACAAAACATGAAGCCGAGGCTGAAGCGATTCAACTCATCAACCAGCATGAAGCAGATTTCATCGTACTTGCAAGGTATATGCAAATTCTATCGCCCGCCTTTGTCGGTACGTTTCCGAAACGGATTATTAATATTCATCACTCCTTCCTGCCGGCCTTTATCGGGGCAAATCCATACGCGAAGGCCTTCGCGCGTGGGGTGAAGCTCATCGGCGCAACCGCCCATTACGTCACCAATGATCTGGATGAAGGACCGATCATTGAACAGGACGTGCTACGGGTCAACCATCGTTATACGACTGATCAATTGCGGGTCGTCGGACGGAATGTGGAACGAATCACCCTTGCCCGAGCGGTTATGTGGCATGCGAATGACCAAATTATCGTCCATGGAAACAAAACGGTTGTTTTTTAAATAACAAAAAAAAGCCTGTCGACATAGTCTCGCAAAAGCGAGACGGTCGACAGGCTTTTTTTGTATAAGGATTTGTCGCGCCCCCGGCGCTTCACGCTTTCCGCATTGAACTCATTTCGCAGAAGCTAAGCAAAAGGTAAAAAACAATCCTTTTTTATCATATGATAAACGATTTCACATTTTAATTCATTTTCTTTACCTCATCATTCACATGATGAAATTCCTTCGTGGTCATCGGCGGTTCAAGAATAATAAGATGAGCGCTTTGCTGAACCTCCGGGAGCTGCTGCTCGCCGTGGCGGCGGATCCATAAATAAAGAGCTTCCTTAAGTCCATCCTTCGCTTCCCGGACCGTATCGCCAAAGCTCAGACACCCGTCAAGCTCTTCCAGCTCAATCATGATTTCCACTTTCCCACACCAATCAAAAACCTTTCGTACTCTCCATTGGAAATCTTCCGGATGAAACCCATCCCGAAGTAGTCTGCTCTCTCTGGTCAATGTATCTCTCCTTTGCTAGTCTGCGCGTTTCCTCCCGACATTTTTGCCTTCCTTGCGAGCAAGTGCCTTCCATACGAAAAAGCGCTTCTCAAAAAGGCCAAAAGAAAAGGCAGCGGATTCCTGCTTGCACACAGCAAACAGGAAAGAATACCGCTTCCCTTGCTTTACCGATCGTGCAAACTTCACTCGCTGCTTCGGGTAAGGGTCAATAAGGAATCCTCCCTCATTTGACACATACCCTGACTCACGTAATTTGTATGCCTTGCTTATTATACGGATTTTGTCCGCTTATTTCAATTGCTCATCAATGAATTGTTCATCATCTTCTTGCACGGTCTCACTGGAAACCGTATGACAATAGGACAGAATCGCCGCTGTCACCTTCATCTGCTGATGCTTTAAAGGAGACGGGTGCTTCCGCAAACGCTGATGCCAGGCGTCGAAGCCTCTCCGGTCAATCAGATCGAGCTTCGCGCCTTGGAGCTTATGATCAATCATGCTCGAAGGGGACAATACAACCTTCCGGATCGGATAGGACAATCCTGCTTCTTCCAAAATGGTTGTCAGCACCCTCGACATCCGTCCCAATGAGATGAGTGGACTGACTCTTTTCTTACGCGTTTTATCGACATATTCGATCCAGAACCTGTCAGAGCTCGCTTCAAACACACTCAGTTCACTGCCTTCGAGCATCGTTAAGCAGATAATTTCCGTCGGACTGATCAACATAATATCAAGCTCAATCGGAGCTTTTTTCATAAATAGAACGGGCTTATATAACAGGAAGTAGTTATCAGGAATATGCTGGCAAAAAAAGCGCAGCCATTTATCTGCTTTATAACGGGGATGAAGGGTCGATTCCTCGAGTAAAGACGAGCTGGCCCACCTCAGCTGAGATTTGTACAGTTCATCGAGAAATTCCTGTTTCACCTGTTCAAGCGATTTTGGCGGCAGTTCGTCGTCCGAAGGCGGGGCTTCCTCCCATGGATCCTCTTCAACCGCTGACCGGCGCCATCCTTTCAGCCGTTGAAGCGCTTGTGAGAAGATGCCCTCTCCTTTCGATCCAGCCTCTTCCTCCTCCGGCTCATCCTCCACTTGCAACGAAGGATGCCGGGCCTGCTCCCATTCAGACTTCACATAATACCAGCGTTCTTTTTTCATTCTTGAAAACTGACTCGGGTAGCGATGTAAGTCAAATTGGTACCGAGAGATGTAATCTTCTAATTTTATTAAATGAGCCACACCCGTACCTCCATATCTAATCGTGTGATACCTGTCGCGCGTTTCAGTAGTGAGTTGTCTTGTTTGATCGTACCATAGCCGCTAGTAAAAAAGAAAGACAAGCATTGGCCCCATGACGGAAACAATGATCGCGCTCAAAGTCATCGCCACCGAACTGGCGGCTCCTTCCTGTTCACTGTTTTCGATAGCTTTAGCCGTCCCAATCGCATGGGAAGCGCTCCCTATCGCCACCCCTTTGCTCACGTCATTCTTAATATGAAACCATGTAAAGCAATAAGGCGCGAGGACGCTTCCGCCTACTCCGGCGACCATCACCAGCACAGCGGCGAGCGGGGCGATGCCCCCGAGCGTTGTCGCCATATCCATCGCAATGGGAGCCGTCACGGACTTCGGCACAATCGAATAGACAAGCTCCGCGTCAAAGCCGCCCCACTTCGTCAGCAGAAGGCCGCTGGTCATGCCGACAAGCGCCCCGATGAACACACTGACGACGATCGGCCAAAAGTAGTTTCTGAGCATCTGCATTTGCTTATAAAGCGGATAAGCAAGCGCGACCACCGCCGGCCCAAGCAATTTTTCCAGCCATTGGCCGCCCGTGTAATACGTTTCAAATGAAATTTGAAAGAGTAAAAGAAGAAGGATAAGGATAATGGTGCCGACTAACACCGGCAGCATGAATGGATAAGGAAAGCGCCGGTACAGCTCTTTCGCCCCTATGTATGCCGCAATTGTTGCTGAGATAGAAAGTAAGATTTGTAGAAAAAGCATATCTATTTCTCTCCCTTTTTCATGAGAAACGCCTGGCTGGTCAGCCCTACGATCACAAGGACCATAACCGTGCTGATTAACGCAATAACAATAAGAAAGACTCCTTTTCCGGCAAAAACATCCAAAAACTGCAAAATACCGACAGTTACGGGCAGAAACAGCAACGGCATATGCCGCAGCATAAAAGCGGAGCCCTCTTCGATAAAGCGAACCGGAACAATTTTCGTACTAAGCAACGTAAACAACAGCAGCATACCGATTATGCTGCCGGGAATAAAAAGATCAAAAGCCTGCTGAATCGAGCAGCCAATAATGTAAAAAACTGTCAATAACGCAATATGCCAAATGCCATTAATCACTTTCATGTTGAACTCCTTTTAAAGAAAAAGCTTGATACGTTTTATATTTTGGTTCCTGCTGAACATGACTTTCATAAAGAATAATTTCATTAACCTCCCAGCTCTGCCCATTCCTGAGCGCTAGACCGTCGCCATTGTACTCCTCATCGCCAGCCCACTTCCGGGCAAGTGTAAGATGAGGGGCATACGGACGCTGATCGACCGCAAAGCCGAGCGACCGGCAAAGATCAGCAAGCTGAGACTGATAGACAGCGAGCTGCTGGCTCGCTTTTACACCGACCCAAAAAATTCGCGGCTGTTTTTTTTGCCCAAAGCTGCCTGATTGAGACAGCGTTAACGAAAAGGGAGCCCAATTTTCAACGAGGCTTCTGCCATGCTGAACGAGCTCATGGAGCTGCTTCTCTGTGCACCCTCCAAGAAAAACAAGCGTCAAATGAATATCATTCGGGTGAACCCACCGTTGGAATTGAAGCTGGCCACTCTGCCTGGCCTCCTGATGTAAAGCTGACTGTATGAGCTGCGGCACCGGCACTGCCAAAAAATAATGCGGCTGCATTTCCTTCACCATCCTTCTGTCTCTTCTATTGTAGCTGACGTTCGAGACGCTGTCTTTACTTTTGTTTTATTTTCCCAATTATCTCGCCTTCTTTTCCTATTAATTAAATAGGAAATATCGCTAAAGGTATGATAAACTAAGGATAGTCTTATCATTTACAGAGGAAGTGGATTTATGACCGTGGTAAATAATATTGCTGACCTAATTGGAAACACGCCGCTCGTTCGTTTGAACCGGCTCCCTGCTTCTGACGGCGCTGCTGTCTACTTAAAACTCGAAATGCAAAATCCGAGCGGAAGCGTGAAAGACCGCGCGGCATTCAATATGATCATTCAGGCAGAGAAGGATGGCCTGCTTACACCCGGAGCAACAATTATCGAACCGACAAGCGGAAACACAGGAATCGGACTGGCGATGAATGCCGCCGCCAGAGGCTACAAAGCGATTCTTGTGATGCCGGATACGATGTCTGCCGAACGGATTAACCTGTTAAAAGCATACGGCGCTGAGGTTGTGCTCACGCCCGGTGACAAAAAAATGCCTGGTGCCATTGAAAAGGCGCACGAGCTTGTAGAAGAGATTCCGAACAGCTTTATGCCGATGCAATTTGAAAATGAAGCCAATCCGGATGCTCATCGCCATACGACAGCGCGGGAGATTAAAGAAGCCCTTGATCAAATAAATAAACAGCTTGCCGCCTTCGTTGCCGCTTCCGGAACAGGTGGAACGATTACAGGAACCGGGGAAGAACTGAAAAAGTTTTATCCAAACCTCTCCGTCCACGTCGTGGAGCCGGCCGGATCACCCGTCTTATCAGGAGGAAAACCGGGACCTCACAAGCTGGTCGGAACGAGTCCGGGCTTTATCCCGCCAATCCTGAACGAACAGGTCTATGACGAGATTCTAAAAATTGAAGATGAAGACGCCTACTTCATTACACGCGAATTAGCCCGTAAAGAAGGCATCCTCGTCGGCCCGTCTTCAGGAGCTGCCTGCTTCGCCGCGTTGGAAGTAGCGAAAAAACTCCAGCCGGACGAAGTCGTCGTCGCGATTGCCTGCGATACCGGAGAGCGCTATTTATCGACCGATTTGTTTCGATTTGAATAATTGGGCGAAGTTTAAGTAAAGAAAAAAAGTGGGCAAAGCCGTTCGCTACTCGAGCTTGAGACAAAACGAGCTTTGGACCTACTGGCAATGGCTTCACACGCCACAAGCTTAGAGAGGCTGGAAAAAAGGTAAAAAACAGCCTTTTGTTCCAGCCTCTTTAAAAATATGCAGCGACTCCGCGCGTTGCTTCGGAGGTTGCCAAAAATCACTCTTTTTGGCAACCTCCTGCCAGTTCATAAATCGCCTCGGCGTAAAGGGCGGTCGCTTTCAGCAGGTCCTCGATCTCGATATATTCATCTTTTTGATGGGCAACGTCCTTCCGCCCCGGAAAAAGGGGACCGAAAGCGACTCCTGTCGCCAAGGTGCGCGCGTAGGTACCTCCTCCTGTTGAAAGCAAGGTCGGCTCTTCGCCCATTTGCCTCTGATAAACAGCCTGTAACGTCCGCACAAGCGGATGCTGGGCATCGACATAGCTTGGCGTCATATGATCCTTCACCACCATTTTGGCGCCGTACTCGCTCATTTTCTGCTCAAGCCGCTGCAAACAGATTTGTCCGTCAACTGTCACCGGATAGCGGATGTTGAGGCCGAATCCTGCTTCTTTTTCATTCCATGTAAATAGGCTGCTATTTACGGTCAAAGGACCTGACACTTGATCCTCCATCGCGATTCCGAGCGCTTCTCCACGCCTATCATTGTGAAACAGACTCGTAATCATCTGCAAGTAGGAAACAGCCTGCTCCTGAAAGGAAAACGGGGCCAAAAAAGCGGCCAGCTCCACTCCGGCGTTACTCCCGGATTCCGGGGTCGAGCCATGAGCAGCGACACCTTCATAAATAAGGATTAACCGCCCGTTTTCAGCAAAAACCGCTTCCCCGTTATGCTGTTGCTCAAGCAGATGCTTGCGGAAAAGCCTTTCCAGCCGGTCAAGCTCGGCCCGCTCTCCTAGTATTTCGGCGCTCGCCCGGTCAGGCACCATATTCAGGCGTTCTCCAGCGGTAAAGCTACTCAATTCAAGCACCGAAGCCGCGCCTTTCTCTGCCTGCCATTCAAAAAGCACATCGGCGATCCCTTTTTCGGCATGAATAATCGGGAAATCAGCATCGGGAGCAAAGCCGACTGTCGGCATTTCCTCATGCTTAAAATAATGCTCCACGCAGCGCCAATCCCGCTCTTCATCTGTTCCTAAAATAAGCTGAACCCGTTTCTCTAATGGCAGCTCCAGTTCTTTTACCAAACATAATGCAAAGAAGGCGGCGATCGTCGGTCCTTTGTTATCAATCGCGCCACGCGCGTAAATGCGGCCATCTCTACTTTCTGCGGAGAAAGGCGGCGACGTCCAGCCTTCTCCTGCCGGCACGACATCGATGTGACAAAGGATTCCGACGCTCTCCTCTCCTTCGCCAAGTTCAACCTTACCGGCGTAACCGTCGATATTTTTCACCGAAAAAGCATAGCTTTCCGCTTTGTCCAGCAAGTACGCAAGTGCCTGATCAATCCCTTTCCCAAATGGCTGCTTTTTTGTGATCGTCGTTTCATCATATACGCTGTTTATTTGAAGGAATTCCTGCGTCATTGCAAGCAGGGCATCCTTTCTTTTTTCCACTTCCAATCGCCAGTCGATTCGTGTCATTTTGCTTTCCTTTTCCTTTCTTTTTAAGAAGTTGAGCATTCCGTTTTGCTTAATTTGTAGAAATATTGTAAAATATAAGCGTCGGAGATAATAACATTTGCCACTGTATTGATTCACATCGTTAATCACTACAACCTTACCCGTCTTCCTTGAAAAAAGCAAATAGAAAAGGGACAGGCCGGGCTTGTAGAATGCTCTCCGCATTGGTGGTATGTATGTTTTTTCCTGCCACTGCATAGACTGTAAGCAAGAGCCAATTCATGATTATGAATAAGGAGTGGTTTTTTGAAAACTTCAACTGATCGTATGCTGACTCGTATTAAGTCCATCTATCTCTACATTAAACAAAAGGAGATCGTCACAACGAATGAGTTAGTTGAAGAATTCGGTATAACCCAGCGGACAATTCAACGCGATTTAAATGTGTTAGAGTACAATAACCTTGTCGAGAGTCCGACACGTGGCAAATGGAGTGTTATTAAAAAGAAAAAAACTCGTGTGTCTTAGGTAAACGTCAATCATAAAGCAATACAACAAACAGCTAGTCCCGCTCAGGAGACTAGCTGCTTTTTTATTCCCGTCCAATCAGTTGGTCATATTCGGCTTCGGTCAGTTCACGATAGGCGCCTCTCTTCAGCTGCTGATCAAGCTTGAGCGGGCCGATCGCAATCCGCTCCAGCGCCGTTACTCTTTTTCCGACAGCGGCGAACATCCGCTTCACCTGATGGTACTTTCCTTCCGTAATCGTCAACGCCACTTTCGAAAGGTTGCCCCGCTCAAGAATGACCAGGTGAGCCGGCTTTGTCACATAGCCGTCCTCAAGCTCGACTCCCTTGTGAAAACAGCCGACATCTGCTTCCGTCACTTCGCCTTCCACCTCGGCCAAGTACGTTTTTTCCACATGCCGTTTCGGCGACATAAGCGCATGAGAAAACTGTCCATCATTCGTCAGCAGCAGCAATCCTTCCGTATCTTTATCAAGCCGGCCAACCGGGAAAGGGTCATAGAACACATCGTCCGGCTGCAGCAAATCAATCACGGTTTTATGCTGCCCGTCCTCCGTAGCTGAAATCACTCCTTTCGGCTTGTTCATCATGAAATAAATGAAAGGCTTATATTCCACTACATCGCCGGCAACGGTCACTTCCTGCCGGTCAGGATTCACATGCACCTTGCCATCCTTGACGATTTCCCCGTCAATCCGCACGCTGCCTGTTTTCAACAGCTTCTTCACATCTTTCCGGGAGCCGTAGCCCATGTTGGCCAGCAGCTTATCGATTCTCATTGCATTCCCTCCTGTTTTGAGGAACTTGTCTTAAAGGGCTTCCTCTTCAGCCTCAAACATATAGTGCTTCGTTCGCATGTTGACATTTAAGACGATCCCCATCGCCAGCATATTGGTCAAAAGGGCACTGCCCCCATAGCTGATAAACGGCAGCGCAAGACCTGTGATCGGCATTAAACCAATCGTCATGGCGATATTTTGAAAAACCTGAAACACGAGCAGCCCAATTACCCCGGCGACAAGATAGCTTCCGTACATATTGTTGCAGGTCAGCGCAATAATAATCATCCGATAGAACAGCAAAAAGTAAGTAATAATAAGAATGGTCGCCCCGATAAAACCGAATTCCTCACCGATCACGGTAAAAATGAAATCGGTATGAATTTCCGGAATGCGATCACTTTGCGTTTGTACACCCTGCATAAAGCCGCTGCCGTACAGCTGACCTGAGCCAATACCGCGAATCGCCATAACAAGCTGATAGCCGTAGGAGCCTTGATGTTCGTATGGTGCAAGCCAACCGTATATCCGCTCAAGCTGATGCGGTTCAATAAATATTGAAAAGATGTCAAAGTGATAATTATGGAGCCAGACTAAGCAAATGAGACCAGAAACTGCCGCTAACCCAAGAAAGACGAGAATTTTCCAGGAGATACCGGACATGAGCAGCATCGTCGCCATAATGCTGGCAATGACAAGCGCTGTCCCAAGGTCAGGCTGGGTCAAAATTAAGAAAAACGGCGGCAAACCAACGAGAAATACTTTACCAACAATCACTAAATCAGATTTTAAATCTTTTTGAGTGCGCTGGCTCGTTATTTTATAAAGCAGATGGGCCATAGCCATAATGACAAAGATCTTGACGAACTCTGAAGGCTGAATGTCCGTCACCCCTAAATTCAACCAGCGTGTCGCCCCGTTTCGAAAAACCCCTAAAGGGGAAAAGGCGACAAGTAACAGAGCAACAATTCCGATTCCATAAAGCGGAATCGAAAAATTTTTAAACAGATCATAATCTACAACCATCATACAAACCATCGCCACAATGCCGACGCCGAACCAGATCAGCTGCAGCTTGACATAATGCATCGGGTCAGAATGGTACTGACCCGATCCGCTATAGATGGCCAACAAACTAAAGCACATGAGCACAAACAGCAGAAAAAGCAACGTATAGTCCAACTGCTGAAAGCCCGATTTTCGTTCTTCCATTGTCGCCTCCATCTAGTGTGTACTTTATTATCGTTTCTACTTCGTTCTCTATGATTAAGAGACTGAGCGTTTTTCTTCCTTCATTTCTTCCAAGCGCCGCTGCCGAATTGTATTGCGGGAGATATTGGCCAGAATCGCAATCGAGACCAGCGTAATGAGAAGCGACGAGCCCCCGTTACTAACCAAAGGAAGCGGAATTCCTGTAATCGGCAATAGTCCCGAAACAGCACCGACATTAAAAATCACCTGAATCGCGATCTGAAAGACTACACCAAAAGCCAGTAGAGTACCAAACGGACTTTTGCAACGGGTGCCGATCAGGACCCCGCGAAACAGAATTAAAGCGTGACAGCCGAGCACGAATAAAATCCCAAAAATACCTAATTCCTCGGCGACAATCGCCAAAATAAAATCAGTGTGCGGCTCCGGCAAATAGAGCAATTTCTGCACACTTTGTCCAAGTCCCGTCCCCGTTAACCCGCCATGGGCAATCGCAATATACGATTGAATCAGCTGCATCCCGCTATCCCATGGATCAGCAAACGGATCGCGATAGGACGTCAGCCGCTCAACCCGATATGGAGCTGATAAAGCAAAGGCGGTGAACAAGCTCGCCCCGACAAGCCCTAAACCGATCAGGTGGCGCCACTTCGCTCCTGAAAAATAAACAAGCAGCAGCGTTACCATCATAATCGAGGTAGCCGTACCGAGATCGGGTTGAAGCATAATTAATCCAAAAACAAAACCGACGACAACGAGAGGGGGCATAACCCCTCTAATAAACTGATCAATATAAGCCTGTTTTTGCGAGTATACTTGAGCGAGATAAATAATAATCCCGATTTTCACAAACTCAGACGGCTGAACATTCAGTGGGCCAACATCAATCCAGCGCTGGGCATTATTGATTTCCACCCCAATACCAGGTATGAGCACAAGCACCAAAGACAGCAAGGACAACACAATAATTAATGGTGAAAGCTTTTTATAAAAGCGGTACGGTATATGCATGACAAACAGAAACACAAAAACAGCCAAACCAAACCATAACAGCTGTCGTTGAATAAAATAATAAGGATTGTCAACATGGTCCATCGCCCACACGTAACTTGAGCTATATACCATCACTAAGCCGAACCCAGCCAAGAGGAACGTCGTGATGATTAATAACCAATCGTTATCTTTTCGAAATGAATAGTTCATCGAGTCCTCCAACCTGTTTTTGCCCCAGTTGTTGAAAGGCCTATGGTAGCTTGCTCTATTATAGCAAACGATAGAATGAAGCAAAAGAGGCTTTCGTTGCCAACCATTGTCGAATGCGACCAGTATTTTGTCAGCTGTCCGTTGAAGTTAATTGGAAGGACTGTTCGTTTTCTTTAAAAAACGGAAACGGTCTCCGAGAATCTTGCCGGCTAAATGCGAGCGATAGCTGATATATAAATAAAGAACCGCTCCGGAACTAACCGTCACGAGCACGATCGCCAACGCATTTCCCCGTGACGTGAGCGGAAACCAGCTCTGCATGCCGACATTAATAATGCTGATCCCGATAGCCATGACAGCGGCAAAGAGAGCAATCAAGATCGCCCGTTTGATGATTAATGTGTAACGAAAGTGGGCAAACTTCCCAATCGCCCAAACGGTCACCGCAATCGAAACGAGATGACCCGCGTAGGTCGCCCACACTCCGCCTAGCGGACCGAATGCTTTTAAAAACGAGATATTTGTCACAAGCTTTATCACAAGCCCGGCCGCCAGCGCAATCACCGCGTATTTCTGCTTATTCATCCCCTGTAAAATCGCCGCCGTTACAGCAAACAAGGAAAAGAACAACGTAATACCGGCATAATAGCGCAACATATAACCACCAATCTCAAGGTCCTCAATCGAATAAAGCGTACCGAAGACAGGGTAGGCAAGCACTGCCAAACCAACCGCCGCAGGCACCGTCAAAAAGAGAATTACCTGATACGTCTGAGTGATTTGCCGTTGCAGCAAAGAATGATCCTGATTCGTAAATGATTTCGTGATTGTCGGCACTAGTGTGATCGACAGCGCTGTCGCCAGAGCCATCGGAATCAGGACAATTTTATGAGCGGTGGAAGTGAAAACAGCGAAATACGTTTCGACCTCAAGCTGACTGTACCCGATCGCTTGCAGCGTACGGTTAAAGGTTGCCGAGTCAATTAATTGATAGAGCGGAATCGCCAGTCCAACAAACGATAAAGGCAGCGCATAGGCAATCAGTTCCTTATACATCTCACGTAAAGAAAGCTGGTGATCGACCTTGCTTTTCTCGACCTCGGCCAGAATATTATCCTTGCGCTTCACCCAATAATAGAGAAGAACGCCCAGCCCGCCAAGAGCACCGACAAAAGCGCCAAAGGTCGCGAAACCGACGGCAAGTCCGTTGCTGCCATTCATCAGCTGCACGATTGAAAACGTCATCGCTAAAATAAAGAGAACGCGGACGATTTGCTCAACCACTTGGGAAACAGCGGTCGGCCCCATTGATTGAAACCCCTGGAAATAACCGCGAACAACCGACATCAGCGGGACGATGAGCAACGCCACACTCACCATCCGGATCGTAAAGACAATGTCTTCAAATGAGTTCCCTTCAGTGGCCGTCGGATCACTGACGACAATGGGCGCAATGACCGGCGCGAGGAAAAACAAAAGGAAAAAAGCGAGCAAGCCGCTGATTGCCATGAAAACGAGCCCTGATTTAAAAAGACGGTAGCCCGTCCGATAATCACCTAACGCGTTATATTTCGATACAAATTTTGAAACGGCAAGCGGCACACCGAGCGTCGCCAAACTCAGCAAGACGGTATATGGAATGTAGCCGTACTGATAAAGGGCAACCCCTGTCTGACCGACGATTGCCGTAAAAGGAAAAATATAGACAAGACCTAATATTCTTGAAGCAAGCGCCGCACCGCTTAACAGCATCGTGCCGCGGATTAATTTTGAATCTGCCATCCCCGATTCCTTCTTTCATTGATCCAAATAAGGTTTTGAAACGACCTGTCCATCATGAAAAGGTAAACGTCCCTCTGCATTTTACCATAGTCATCCATGGAATGCTTCCACCCGTTAAATAAATCGCTGAATAGACAAAAAGAAGAGGCTGAGTCAAAAGGTTGTTTTTTTACCTCTTGCCCAGCCTCTAAGCTAGTTTTGTCTCTGTTCTTTTGATCCTGGCTTTTCAACTATAAGCTTTGGAAATCTGTAATCCGAATTTTCTTTCCATGACCACACGCTATTTTCCTCTTTTTACAGCTTGCGGCGGCTGTTCCATCCAGCCTTTTTCAATCATAATCTTTGTCGCATCCTCAACGAATAAATAAATTTTCATTAATGATTTTGTGTAAACCTGGCCGATATCACGCCGCCCGTTCACCGCGACAGAATTTCCAAATGACCTTATTTTCATCATAAACATGTCCATTTTATGGTATAGCATCAGCCGGTCCGAGAATGGGGAAAAAGCTGACGTCGTGACAAGATGATCGAGAAACGCCGGCGACGGCAAATTTTCATCGTGCAGCTTTTGCATATAATTTTCAATGTCTGTTGTCGTGAACGTTTTTCCTCGTTCAAACAGCTTGCGAATTTGTTCATCTTTCACTACTTGGGCAAAAGCCAAAATCAACGCTTTACTCGTGACATTGTTTTCAATATTATCGTAAAAATGAGCAATCTCCAACGCGTGCATCGGCCTTACATGACCAAAAAAGCCATTTAAAAAATCCTTATGGACGAATTCGACTTTTTCCGGAGTCGGGATCAAAGGCGGCTTGATAATCAACCCTTTCTTCATTAACATTTCTTTCGTTTGATCGATTAAACTCATCGTCTCTTTCATACAATGGGTGAAAAATTCCTTCACATCCTTGCGGTAAACCAAAGGTACAGCGACATTGTAAATGCTCATGCCAGCCTTCGACGTGTATTTTAAATAATGAACATAAAATTCATCCTGAAATAAGCGGGGAGCACCTAAATTAATATCCTTTTCAGAAAATCCTTGCGGAATCGGAAATTCATCTTTTGTGAAAATGTCTTCAATCGTTCCAAGAAACTCTTCACTTAAGTGCAGCGCTTTTTGCAATAAAGCTTTGATTTCCTTATCCTCAACATGGTGAAGAAAATAAGTTAAAATGCATTTCGCCATGCTGTTTCCCATAAAGGTCGCCCAAAGCTTGCCCATCTCGACTGAGGTCAGCTTTTCTTCGGGCTTCATCTTATGTGACTTAAACGTAATCGGTTTCGGCCTCCCCATCATAACAACTCCTTCGCTCCATGTTTTACATTTGTTGCCGTTATTGTCCCCCGAGTAATGGTTGTTTTATGCATACACGGCTGAACAAAGCAAAACCCGCTTATTAGCGGAATAAGCAGGGGTTTTTGACTTGTTTCATTAAATGGTTGTGCTAACAGCAAAGAGCGTTGGCCAGCCACAGATAAAGAAACAGACCGGTTAACATGAACACAAGATACTTCTTCTTATTTTTCCCTTCCCGCAGCTCCCATAATGATAAAACAATTAGAATGATACCGGTTATTTTAAACAATGTAGAAGACAGAAAAGCTAAACCTGCTAAATTCATAAATCACCGCTCCCTCTCTTAATTCTACTAAAGCAACTATTATCAGGATCTCTGCCTTACTTATTTTTCCACGTTACCATTATTAAACTGGTTTCACAAGTTACATTCTGATAATTACGACTTTTTAGCTTTCGACTGTCTTCTTGCCCGAATGAATGGAAGAAGATATGATTAGAAACGATAAAAGAGGTTAAAAAAGTAAAAAGCTTAAATTTGCTGGCAGAAAGGTGTAGCAATATGCATGATGTAATTGTAATTGGAGGGGGCCCGGCCGGACTGATGGCGTCGATCGGCGCTGCGAGCCATGGCGCGAGCGTGCTCCTGCTTGATAAAGGTGACCGGCTCGGGCGCAAGCTGGCGATCTCCGGCGGCGGACGCTGCAATGTGACGAACCGCAGTCCGCTTGACGTGCTGATCGCCAATATTCCTGGAAACGGTCGGTTTATGCACAGTCCGTTTTCCGTTTTTAATAATGAGGACATTATTCAATTTTTTGAAGGGCTTGGAATTGAATTGAAAGAGGAAGACCGCGGTCGGATGTTTCCGGTTAACGATAAAGCCGCCACCGTTGTCGAGACATTGCTCGGACAAGTAAAAGCGCTTGGCGTCGAGATTCGTACGAACACGGCGGTCCGATCGGTGGAGTATACTGAAGATGCTGTCTCACAGGTGCTGTTAAAAGACGGCGGGCAGCTTCCGACGAAAGCAGTGATTATCGCCACGGGCGGCAAATCGGTGCCGCACACCGGCAGCACCGGCGATGGCTACCCGTGGGCGGAAAAAGCCGGCCATACGATCACCGAGCTCTATCCGACCGAGGTGCCGATTACGTCGGACGAGCCGTTTATTAAAGCGAAATCGCTACAAGGACTGTCGTTACGCGATATTGAATTAACCGTTTTTAATCCGAAAGGCAAGAAAATCATCACGCACGAAGGTGATATGATTTTTACCCATTTTGGAATTTCAGGGCCGGCTGCCTTGCGCTGCAGTCAATTTGTCGTCAAGGCGTTAAAGAAATTCGACACTCCTTCGATCCGGATGGAAATTGACCTTTTTCCACAGCAGTCGGAAGAAGCGCTTTTTCAACAGCTGCTTGCCAAAGCGAAGCAGGAGCCGAAAAAGTCGCTCAAAAACAATTTGAAAGGGTTCGCGCCCGAGCGCTTTTTGCTCTTTCTGTATGAACGGTTGCAGCTTGATTCACAGCTGCCTTCGTCGACTGTTTCTCATGACCATTGGCGCGCTCTTGCCCACAGCTGCAAGCATTTCTCCATCGAGGTGAACGGGACGCTTTCGATCGAAAAAGCATTTGTGACCGGTGGTGGCGTTTCAATCAAAGAAATAGAGCCGAAAACGATGCAATCACGCAAGAAAAACGGACTGTACTTCTGTGGAGAAGTGCTTGATATCCACGGTTATACAGGTGGCTACAATATTACGTGCGCCTTTTCCACAGGATACACGGCTGGGAAATCCGCGGCGGAACAGGCTATCCACAACTAGTATCCACATTGTCCACAAACAGAAGGCCAAACCTATACATTTTTTATACACAGTCATTTACTCATTATTTATCTAACGTAGAAGGCAAAGACTCTATTTTTATCCACATCTTTATCCACATAACCACAGGACGGAACAGAATTGTCCTCCCTATTCTGTTCTGGCTTTGTTCAGCTTTATTTTCTTTCCGAAAAGCGCCTTGACATAAAGTTAACTTTACGGTGTAACGTTGAAAAGGAGGTGAGAAGCTTGTATCAAATTTCTGAAGTCGCCCGATTAGTCAACCTGCCTATTCCCACCATTCGTTATTATGAAACGTTGGGCTTTATTGAAACTCCTGCAAAAGATGCCCGCGGATACAAAATGTATCGTAAGCAGGATGTTGAATATCTTCGCTTCATTGTCCATTTGCGCGATACAGACATGCCGCTGGAGCAGATTAAACATTATGTTCATGCGTATCGCTTGGACGATTATTCAACCTGCTACGCGATTTTGCAGGAGCATGAACAGAAGATGCAGCTTGAACTCGCAAAGCGGCAAATGATTCTGGAAAAGATTCAATACAAGGTTTCTCACTTTAGTAAACTAAAAGGTGGCGGAACATAATGCAACAACAGCCTTTGCAAACAGGTTATACAGCCAGAACGACAACGAAGGATGTTATAAAAGGAATTGATTTGACAGGAAAAACAGCAATTGTGACAGGGGGGGCTGCCGGTCTTGGATTGGAGACAACAACGTCCCTGGCCGAGGCGGGTGCCACCGTCATTGTTCCGGTACGAAATCCCCAAAAAGCAGCCGGATCGCTTGCTTCGCTTCCCAATATTGTGCTTTACGAGACCGAAATGGACCTCAGCAAACGTGAAACAATTGAAAGATTTGTCAAATGGTTTCAAAACCATTACACCGCGTTACATCTTTTAATTAACTGCGCCGGTATTATGGCGATCCCTTTGCAAAGAGATCCCCTCGGCAATGAGCTGCAACTCTCTGTCAATTATTTAGGACACTATCACCTTACAAAATCGCTTTTGCCACAGCTTCGGGCAGCGCGTGGGGCAAGAATTGTCAATTTATCCTCACGTGGGCATTGGCGGTCACCCTTTCATTTTGAGGCTCCTAACTTCCTCCATACCGAGTATGATAAATGGAAAGCCTATGGGCAATCAAAGACTGCCGTTTCCTTAATGAGCGTCGCGTTGGATCAGCTTTATCGGAACGAGCTGATTCGTTCGTTTGCGATCCACCCTGGAAGTATTGTGACGAACCTTTCCGTCAATTTATCGAAGGAGGAAATGGCGGCCATGGGTGCGCTCACTTCTGCCGGAGAGCGGGGCTATGACAGCTATGACGAGGAAAGAAAGACAATTCCGGAAGGGGCAGCCACGATCGTCTGGTGTGCAACAAGCCCGCAGCTGGACAAGTACGGAGGCGTCTATTGCGAAAATTGCGATATTTCCCCCATCGCTGTTGACGACCAAGTACGGAAGGGCGTCAAGCCTTGGGCCGTCGATCACCAACTGGCTTTACAACTTTGGCAGCAAACAGAGGAATTATTTCAATAAGTTGACCGGGACATCCCGGGCTTGAGACAAAACTCGTCAGCGCGGGCTGGGAAAAGGTGAAAAACATACCCTTTTTCCAGCCCCTTTGCTTTGTCAATAATTTCAAAAAAATGTTATTATTATGGATGAAATACAAGTAATGATCAAACATTCGGAGGGGATAAGAATGGACGAGCGTTATCCGATTGGTCTATTTGAAAGTAGCGAAGAACCTTCAAGCACTGCGGTTAAAGGCTGGATTAATGAGATCGAGCGAACACCGCAAGCGCTGCGTACGGCAGTGACCGGCTTAGATGAGGAGCAGCTTAATACTCCGTACCGGGCCGGCGGGTGGACCATCCGTCAGGTCGTTCACCATCTTGCGGATAGCCATCTCAATGCGTACATGCGTTTTAAGCTGGCATTGACAGAAGACAGTCCTACGATCAAGCCGTACAATGAGCAGAAATGGGCCGAGCTTACTGATTCACAGCTTCCGATTGACGTTTCCTTACAATTGATTGATGCGTTGCATGAAAGATGGGTTTCCTTGCTGCGCTCTCTTACCCCTACTGACTTAGAGAAGGCTTTCTTCCATCCGGAAAGCGGTCAAGTGACACTCGGCTGGAATATCGGCAACTACGCCTGGCACGGAAAACATCATATTGCCCATATTACAAGTTTGCGAGTTCGCAAAGGCTGGTAAGAAAACCGCACAGCGACTTTTCTTATCTTTTAAAAAAGCCCGGAGCAAAAGGTGAAAATCAACCTTGTGCTCCGGGCTTAAAAGAGGTGCGCTGCCATGATTTCCAGCGCAAGCTTGACTTTTATCAGACGATTAAAAAGTAAGCATCATTTTATGTTATGATGCCGGATTTGCCTTTAACCGACGACGATATTCACCAGCTTGCCTGGTACGGCGATCAGCTTGCGGATCGTCTTGCCTGCAATCGCCGCTTGGACCTTCTCATCCTGTTTGGCGATTTCCTCCATTTGCTCACGGTTTGCCTCAGCCGGAATCGTCAGCTTCGTCCGTACTTTTCCGTTAATTTGCACGACGATTTCGACTTCGTTTTCCACGAGCTGTGTTTCATCATACTCAGGCCATGCTTCGTAAGAGACCGTGTTGCGATGTCCAAGCTTCTCCCACAGTTCCTCAGCAAGATGTGGCGCGATTGGTGAAAGCATCTTTACGAAGCCTTCCATCAACGCTTTCGGCAAGATCTCCTGCTTGTAGCCTTCATTAATAAAGACCATCATTTGCGAGATTGCAACATTGAAGCGCAATTCTGCCATATCATCGGTAATCTTTTTCACCGATTGATGGTAAACGCGCATGAATTCCGCGCTGCCTTCTGCATCCTGAATGGCCGGATTCAGCTCTCCCGTTTCCTCGTTCACAAACAGGCGCCAAACGCGATCAAGGAAGCGGCGTGCCCCGTCGAGACCGTTCGTTGACCAGGCGATCGAACCGTCAAGCGGCCCCATGAACATTTCATACAGACGCAGCGTATCCGCTCCATGACTTTTGACTACATCATCCGGATTGACAACATTTCCTTTCGATTTGCTCATCTTCTCGTTATTTTCACCGAGGATCATCCCCTGGTTGTACAGCTTTTGGAATGGCTCCTTCGTTGAGACGACGCCAATATCGTACAGGAATTTATGCCAGAAACGAGCGTATAATAAATGAAGGACGGCATGCTCCGCTCCACCGATGTAAATATCAACAGGCAGCCATTTCTTCAGCTTCTCCGGATCAGCAAGCGCATCCGGGTTATGTGGATCGATATAGCGTAAGAAGTACCAGCAGCTGCCCGCCCATTGCGGCATTGTATTCGTTTCACGGCGACCCTTTTTGCCTGTCTCAGGATCAACGACTTCGAGCCAGTCCTTCGCGTTGGCAAGCGGTGACTCGCCGGTACCTGACGGCTTGATTTCCGTCATTTTCGGCAAAATCAACGGCAATTCCTCTTCCGGAACCGGCGTCATCGTTCCATCTTCCCAGTGGATGATCGGGATCGGCTCCCCCCAATAGCGTTGGCGACTGAACAGCCAGTCACGTAGCCGATAGGTGATTTGCTTCTTTCCGTAATGATTGGCCTCAAGCCAATCAATCATATTGCGAATCGCCGTTTCCTTATCAAGTCCGTTGAGAAAATCGGAGTTCACATGCTCGCCGTCGCCTGTATAGGCTTCTTTCTCCACGTCGCCGCCGGCGACTACTTCTCTGATCGGCAAATCAAACGTTTTCGCAAACTCATAGTCACGCTCATCATGAGCTGGCACAGCCATGATCGCCCCGGTCCCATAGCTGACGAGAACGTAATCAGCGATCCACACCGGAATCCGCTCCCCATTTACCGGATTAACAGCAAACGCTCCGGTAAAGACACCGGTTTTTTCTTTTGAAAGCTCGGTACGCTCCAAGTCGCTTTTCGCCGCAACCTGCGCTTTATAGTTTGCCACTTCCTCCTGCTGCTCCTCTGTCGTAATCACATCGACTAGCTTATGCTCAGGGGCAAGCACCATATACGTCGCGCCAAACAACGTATCCGGTCTTGTCGTAAAAACTTTGACTTCAGCATCGTCATGCCCGTCCATTTTGAACGTCACCTCGGCCCCTTCAGAGCGGCCAATCCAGTTACGCTGCATATCCTTGATACTTTCCGGCCAATCAAGCTCCTCCAAATCCTCAAGTAGACGGTCGGCGTAGGCCGTGATTTTCAGCATCCATTGCTTCATCGGGCGGCGTTCCACCGGGTGGCCGCCACGCTCGCTCTTGCCGTCGATGACTTCCTCGTTCGCCAGCACGGTCCCAAGCGCTGGACACCAGTTGACAGCCACTTCATCTATGTAGGCTAAGCCTTTTTCGTATAGCTTCGTAAAGATCCATTGCGTCCATTTATAATACTCGGGATCAGTCGTATTGATTTCGCGATCCCAGTCATAGGAAAAGCCCAACTCTTTAATTTGACGGCGGAACGTATTGATGTTCTGCTCGGTGAAAATAGCCGGATCATTCCCTGTATCAAGCGCATACTGTTCAGCCGGTAGGCCAAAAGCGTCCCATCCCATCGGATGAAGAACATTATACCCTTGCATCCGTTTCATTCTTGCTAAAATATCTGTAGCCGTGTAGCCTTCCGGATGCCCGACGTGGAGCCCTGCTCCAGATGGGTATGGGAACATGTCCAAAGCATAAAACTTCGGCTTATCTTCATCTTCTGTCGTGCGGAACGTCTTTTGTTCCTCCCAATATTTCTGCCACTTTTGCTCAATTTGCTCATGTGAAAATGACATTGCTTTCATCCTCCTGTTGATAGCCATTGCTAGATCGTTGACCTGCATAGAATGATTGAGATCCAATAAGAAAACCGCGCTGCGGCTTTTCTTAATTTAATGTAATGAGTGAAGCCATTCTCTTTGCTCTAAAAAAAACTCCCCTCCCCAACACTGCCTGTTGTTAGGGACGAGAGTCTGTATACTTCCCGCGGTACCACCCATATTAATGAACTTATCATTCATTCACTTATCACGTGTAACGGACGTGACCCGTCAAAAGCTACTCTCGTTTTTCACTTTTAAAACTCTAAGGCGAGTTCACCATATTGTTCCACTGACTTGCACCATCTGCCAGCTCTCTATTCCCAAGTGTGACTGCTAATCCTTGTCTACGTTTGCGTATGAACTTACTTGTATTGTATGAATTCGCACGCACACTGTCAAGCTGCGCTCTAAATCTTTCCATTTGCCGCAGCCGCCATCCATTGCTTTTTCCTCCTCTAGTGAACATGCTACAATATAGGATGAGGATACGAGAAAGGAAGAAGCCGATGGAACTGTTTGGAGAAAAGAGATATCATAGTTGGAACCATCATTTACGCCGACACTTTGGCGAAAAAATATTCAAGATCCCTCTCGATGCCGGCTTTGACTGTCCAAACCGTGACGGCAGCGTCGCTTTTGGCGGCTGTACCTTTTGCAGCGAACGGGGCTCGGGAGATTTTGCCGGGGATCGCGCCGATGATCTTGTGACGCAATTTGAGACGATTAAAGGGCGGATGCACCGAAAATGGAAGCAGGGCAAATACATCGGCTATTTTCAGGCCTATACGAACACGTACGCTCCGGTTGAAACGCTTCGAACCTATTTTGAAACGATTTTGGCGCAAAAGGACGTTGTCGGTCTGGCCATTGCGACAAGACCGGACTGTCTGCCTGATGATGTCGTTGACTATTTGGCGGAGCTGAATGAACGGACATACTTATGGGTGGAGTTAGGGCTGCAAACCGTCCATGAGCGCACGGCGCAGCTGATCAACCGCGCCCATGACTATCAATGCTATGTCGACGGCGTCACCAAGCTGCGGCGCCATGGCATTCGCGTGTGCAGCCATATTATTAACGGCCTCCCGCTCGAAAGCTATGAGATGATGCTTGAGACGGCGAAGGAGGTCGCTAAGCTCGACGTGCAGGGCATTAAAATTCATTTGCTCCATCTGTTAAAGAAAACAGCGATGGTCAAGCAATATGAAAAAGGGTTGCTGGAGCTGATGAGCCTGGATGACTATGTGAAGCTTGTCGTCGATCAGCTGGAGATTCTCCCGCCTTCGATGATTATTCACCGCTTAACGGGAGACGGGCCCGGCGATCTGATGATCGGACCGATGTGGAGCATGAACAAATGGAGCGTGCTGAACGCAATTGAAGCGGAGTTGAAAGCACGAGACAGCTGGCAGGGGAAATTTTATCAGAAAGAGCAGGTTTCAGTTTAATGAACGTACCGGGAATTTTGCCGTTTGCGCGGCTTTTATTGGAAAAGGTACTTGAAGAAGGGGATACAGCGCTTGATTGCACAGTCGGCAACGGACATGACACGGTGTTTCTCGCCGGCCTTGTCGGCGAAGAGGGGCAGGTGCTCGGCTTTGATATTCAGGCGGCCGCAATTGAGAACACGCGGGCACGATTGCAGGAAGCGCGGCTTGAAGACAGAGTGACTCTCTTTCAGCAGAGCCATGAGCATGCCGCCGACCAGCTGGCTGGCGCCAACTCTCAGCGCCTGAAAGCGGCAATCTTCAACCTCGGCTATTTGCCGGGCGGAGATAAAGCGATTGTCACGAAGCCGGAATCAACGATTTCCGCCGTGCAATCGCTGCTTGAGCTAATGCAGCCAGGCGGCATTATCGTCCTCGTCATTTATCATGGACACCGTGAAGGTCAGCATGAGAAAAAGGAGCTGCTCTCCTATGCCGAAAGCATTGATCAGCGTTATGCCCACGTTCTGACCTATCAATTTATTAATCAAGCGAATCATCCACCGTTTGTGCTGGCGCTTGAAAAGAGATAATTCTTGACAAAAAACAGCTTTGCTTAAATAATGTAGAAAATTAACTGGGGGTGGCTAGCGATGACACTACTAGACTCGATTATTACACACAATCATCAATTTATTGAAAAGAAAGAATACGAGAAATACCAGACAACCCGATTCCCTGATAAGAAGCTCGTCATCTTAACTTGTATGGATACACGTCTGCTTGAGCTTCTTCCATCAGCGATGAACGTGAAAAATGGCGACGCGAAGATTATTAAAAATGCCGGAGCTGTCATTTCTCATCCATTTGGCAGTATTATGCGCAGTATTCTCGTTGCCCTTTATGAGCTAAAAACCGATGAAGTGATGATCGTCGGACATCATGGCTGCGGCATGGCAGGCCTTGAACCAAACAGCATTCTGCAAAAAGCGGAAGAGCGCGGAGTCGACCTTGACATCTTGAAAAAGCTGGAATACTCAGGAATTGACATTAACAAGTTTCTGACCGGCTTTCAAACGGTCGAAGAAAGCGTCAAGCACAGCGTTGAGATGGTCAATCAGCATCCATTGCTTCCGGCCGACACTCCGGTGCATGGCCTCGTGATTTGTCCGACAACCGGCAAGCTCGACGTTATCGTCAATGGTTATAAATGAAAAACAAAAAAGCCTATCGACATTGTCGACAGGCTTTTTTGTTTAGTTGTTTTACTAGTCAGGGTTTGGTACTCCTCAAATAGAAGCAACAGTGAGACCCCACAGGGCGGTAGCCCAAGGAGGATCACCCGCTTCCCGAGGAAAGCGAAGTCTATTTCAGGAGCGGTGGATCTCCCCCTCATAAACGACACAAGAAGGGCAGGATGTTTTTTTCCTTTTGCCCGGGCGGAACGGCTGCCTCACCCATCAGTCCTCTTATTTTCCACGGCGGAACATCCAGCGATTCAAATAAAAGATCATCGTCGGCAAGCCGCCCGTTTTAATCATTTGCTTCGCCTTTTGCTTCATTTCTTTGTCGCCTTGCACTTTTTCATCAGCGATATAAATCGCAATCACCCCGCGCATCAGCATCCGATGAAATTTCGGATCCGGCAACGCTGCTAAGCTCTCTTCCGCTTTTTCAGCAAAAAATTGAAAACGCTCAATCATCTCTTTTTCATCGCGGTAATAGAATAGAAAGTTCAACTCATCATCAGCAATATCTTCCTCTTGATCAATAAAATAATCGAGCAGAATATGAAGTCCCTGCATCCATGGAAAATAGCCGCTTTTAATGAGCGCGGCTGTTTCCTCACTCAAGTCCGGCGTGGTCGAGTACGCCGCAAGCGCGTACACACCAAGAGTCGAGGCCGTACAGGCCGAGAACTCAAACCATGTCATCTCCGGGACTTTATGACGATGCTCCTCAAACCAGCTTTCAAGCCGCGGAATTCTTTCTTCTTTTATAACATGTTTATGTACTTGTAAATCTCCGTAATAGCCGCTCAGCTCCTTCATCGCCGGCTGCAGCTTTTGAAAGGACGGAAACGAGGCTACCTTCTCCTGACACGTCCGAACGAGGGCATGGAGGTAACCTCCATCCTCATGCTCCTGACGAAACTGATAATAATTTCCGGGCTCGGCGCCTGGAGTCAGGGCGTCAAGCAGCGCCTGATGCAAGGAGCGAAAATCATTTGGGTCGAGCGACGGACTTTGATCACAAAGATTATCTAAATAATCACAGGTGACTTGATACGCAATCATAAATTGAATCAGTTCTTCAAAACGGCCATTTTCTTTCGCAATTAAGCCATAAACGCCCCCGCCCTCACAGTGAAACGCTTTTCTCTCCAGCGCATCCTGTGCCTGTGAGCGCAGCTCATCATCTGGAATTTCGGCGGCACGTTCCTTCCATTGATTATAATAATGATGAACGGTCGGCAGCACCTCTTTATAAATGTTGATTAATAACGGAATCGGCTTTGTTGGAACACCCACTGCATAATCCTCCTTGGTTCAACTCAATACATGTAACACTAGCATAATTCAAAATCCGCAACAACTAAGACCTTCTTTATTACGGAAAAAGCAAATTTACAAAGCCGATCGCCTGACGAAATACGTCCTCGCGCTCAGGTTCATTAAACACTTCGTGATACAGCCCATCCCATTCTTTATAATATTTCTCTGTCAGCGGAAGCTGGTCGAACCAGTCTCTGACATCATACTTATTCACAATCCGGTCCTCACCAGCCTGGACGACTAATAAAGGGACATTCGGAAAGTTCTCCGGATAGCGGTGCGCAATCCGCATCGCCTTCACAAGCTCCTGATACCAGCGGATCGAGACCCGTTGGACCCGTAACTCGTCACGAAGATACGCCGCGCGAACCTCTTCATTTCGCGTCGCGTCCTCGGAACGGATACCGGAATTGGCACTGAAGGTCGGCGCCACACGATGAAAGACTTTGGCCGCCAGCTCCTTTGTTTTCGGCAAAGGCCTACTTAAGCCTAAACACGGCGATGATAAAATTACCCCGTTTACGAGAAGCTGAGGACGTTCCATTAACGTACGAATGACGACAAGTCCCCCCATGCTATGACCAAATAACAGGATCGGCAGCTGCTTGATTTTCGCCTCCTCCATCCATTCTTCAACCGTTTCAATATATTGGTTAAATGATTGAATATGTCCCCGTCTTCCTCTTGTTTTGCCCTGGCCCGGCAAATCACCCATTACGACATCAAAACCGTGCTCATTCCATTTTTTAGCCAGCCATTGATATCTGGCATGATGCTCCCCGGCTCCATGAACGCTTACAATGACTCCGCGCGGCTCTTCTGCTTCCCATTTCCACATGATGTATTCCCCCTTGCTTCTTTTTAGTGAAAAGAAGGAGCCTCCCCTTATAAATTTTGTTAAAATAAGTATAGCGATTTTTTGACTAAAGGCAAAGGAAGTGAGCAGATGATTTACCCTTATAAGCAAAAATACCCGGTCATTTCAGAAAGCGCTTTTTTAGCAGACGGTGTCATTGTCAGTGGTGATGTAACAATTGGCGACGAAACGAACATTTGGTTTCATACTGTCATCCGCGGCGATGTCTCCCCTACACGGATTGGCAACCGTGTAAACATTCAGGATCAGTGCATGCTTCATCAAAGTCCGAAATACCCTTTGCTGCTGGAGGACGATGTCTCAATCGGACATCAGGCGATGCTACATAGTTGTACGATTCGCAAAAAAGCATTAGTCGGTATGGGTTCGATTATTCTCGATGGCGCTGAGATTGGCGAGGGAGCATTTATCGGGGCAGGCAGCCTAGTTCCCCAAGGCAAAAAAATACCACCGAACATGCTGGCCTTTGGCCGCCCGGCAAAGGTCGTCCGTGAGCTGAATGAAGATGACCTGGCAGAAATGGCCCGAATCCGGCGTGAATATGTAGAAAAAGGCCAGCACTATAAGCAGATCATTGCCGAGACAAAACAATAAGTGTATAAGATTGATTATTATTATCAATACTATATGTACAACGCAAAAGAGCTTAAGACAAAAGGGTTGGTTCCTTTTGTCTCAAGCCCCGAAGCAACAAATTTGTTCGCGCCAGCACAACCGCTGACATTTGTAAGCACTCTTTAGTGGGTCGGTTCAAAGGTTTTGCAGTCCGTTTCTTCAGAGCGGGCGGCCTGCTCTCCTTTGTGGCTCACGACATAAATTCTGTCAGCGTTACAGTTGTTTCCATCTCCCCAATATACGCAATTATTCACTTCGCATAATACATCTTGCGCCATGTTCAATCACCTCCCTATTCATTAGTGTGACCAAAAAAAATAGCTCCCATACTCTTTAGACGAGTAGGGAACAAAGCGATTGCCTTCCTGCAAAAGATGCTTTCAGCCAGCGATGTAACACCCAGCCGGCACGCTTTCCGCTCATTTCTTGGAGGCTGGGGAAAAGGAAAAAACACCTTTGGCCCAGCCTTTAAAAACCAGTTACATTGTTTCTCTTTTTTTTACAAACCAGCCTGCGCTTTCAAATCGTCCGCTTTATCTGTCTGCTCCCAAGGAAGCTCTACATCCGTGCGGCCAAAATGTCCGTAAGCAGCTGTTTGCTTATAAATAGGTCGACGTAAATCGAGCATTTTAATAATCCCCGCTGGACGAAGATCGAAATTGTCGCGGATAAGTGTAACAAGCGTTTCCTCAGAAACCTTCCCTGTTCCGAACGTATCGACAGAAATCGAAACCGGACGGGCAACTCCGATCGCATAGGCAAGCTGAACCTCACATTTGTCAGCGAGACCGGCCGCGACGATGTTTTTCGCGACATAGCGGGCCGCGTAAGCACCGGAACGGTCAACCTTTGTCGCATCCTTACCGGAAAACGCCCCACCGCCGTGACGCGCATAGCCTCCATAAGTATCGACGATGATTTTCCGTCCAGTTAATCCGGCATCGCCCTGTGGCCCGCCGATGACGAAACGGCCTGTCGGGTTAATGAAGTACTTCGTATCTTCGTCAATCAGCTCTTCCGGCACAACCGGCTTAATGACATGCTCCTTCAGATTGCGCTGGATCTGCTCCAGGGAAACTTCAGGATGATGCTGAGTGGAGATAACAATCGTATCAATCCGCAGCGGCTGATCATGTTCGTCATATTCAACGGTAACCTGTGTTTTTCCATCAGGTCGTAAATAAGGAAGAACATCTTCCTTCCGTACTTCTGTCAAACGTCGTGCTAATTTATGGCTTAACGAAATCGGAAGCGGCATAAGCTCTTTCGTTTCATTATTAGCATAACCAAACATTAAGCCTTGATCCCCCGCACCAATCGCTTCAATCTCTTCATCGGTCATCTGGCCTTCGCGCGATTCAAGCGCGCGGTCAACACCTTGCGCAATATCAGCGGATTGCTCGTCAATCGACGTAAGAACAGCGCATGTTTCGGCATCAAATCCGTATTTGGCACGAGTGTAGCCAATTCCTTTAATCGTTTCCCGGACCGTTTTCGGAATATCAACGTATGTGCTTGTCGTAATTTCTCCCGCCACAAGGACAAGACCTGTCGTCACAGACGTTTCGCATGCTACACGGGCGTTTGGATCCCGTTTCAAAATTTCATCAAGAATTGCATCTGAAATCTGATCACAAATTTTATCAGGATGTCCTTCCGTTACAGATTCAGACGTAAACAAACGACGGCTTCTTTTCTCTGTCATGATTGATTTCCTCCTTTAAACACTGCCTTCTCTCTAGCATGTGTCTTTCTTTGAGACGGCACTCATGTCCCACAGAATGGGAGATACCTTCCTGGTTAAGACGTGTATAAACGATAAAAACCCTTTTCCATCGAGGAAAAGGGTTGAATGTTTACCTTTCGCCTCTTATCGTTCAAGGCAAATAGCCTTGCAGGTTAGCACCTTTAACACTCATGGCTTTGAGTATTGGTTGCTGGGCTTCTTCGGGCCTGTCCCTCCGCCAACTCAGGATAAGAGTATCCGTTCGACGCATATCATATCGCACATCACGTGTACTGTCAACCGCAAGTGGACAAGATTAACATAAGGAAACGGGTTGATTCTTCCTTATCATTATCTGTCCGGTCATTCTACCTGATACTTCCATCTTATGCAGAAGGAAAAAAATGTCGACAAAATAACCAGTTAATTGGATGACAGCCTTTTTTGGCTACACAGGTACCTTTTTTTCTTTATAATTCGCACGATAAAAAAAATTCGCTAATAGTATAGACTATTAATCTAAATGTGTTATACTATTAACCAAGTTAAAGCTGTTAATGTTAACCAAATTATATGATGAAAGAAAGGGTGCGGCAATGAAAACGATTAGCCTACAGACAGAACTAGCAGAGTTACTTAATCAGGACCAGGTCCATCATGATTTACCGATCTCATCTCTAATCGAGGAGGCGTTAATGCGCGGCGAAGGAAAGCTTTCTGTTACCGGTGCATTAAGCGTCGAAACAGGCGCCTATACGGGCCGCTCCCCTAAAGATAAATTTATTGTGAAGGAAGAAAGCGTTAAGGATAAAATTAACTGGGGAGCTGTAAACCAACCGATCGAAAAAGATGTTTTTACCCGTCTTTTCCAAAAAGTTGTCCGCCATTTAGGGCAAAAGGATAAACTTTACGCGTCAAGAGGCTTTGCCGGCGCCGATGAAGGATTCCGTTTACCGTTAAAAGTCATTAACGAATTTGCCTGGCAGCAGCTTTTCGCCCGTCAATTGTTCATCCGTCCGACGGCTGAAGATGCCGAATCTTACGATAATGCGTTTACGATCGTTTCAGCGCCAAGCTTCAAAGCTGATCCCGCGGTCGATGGCACGCTGTCCGAGACCTTTATTATCGTCTCCTTTGAGGAACGAATTGTCCTCATCGGCGGAACCGAATATGCCGGAGAAATGAAAAAATCGATTTTCTCCGTGATGAATTACTTACTTCCTGAGCAGGATGTCCTTTCGATGCACTGCTCGGCCAATGTTGGCCGGGAAGGCGACGTCGCCTTGTTCTTCGGGCTGTCCGGTACCGGAAAAACAACTCTTTCCGCCGACCCTCACCGCTCGTTAATCGGCGATGATGAGCATGGCTGGTCAAGCAACGGCGTGTTTAACATTGAAGGCGGCTGCTATGCGAAATGTATCAACTTATCAGCTGAAAAAGAGCCGCAAATTTGGAACGCGATCCGCTTCGGCACCGTTCTTGAAAATGTCGTGATTGATGAAAAAACCGGCGAGCCGGATTACGACGATGTATCGTTAACGGAAAATACGCGCGCCGCTTATCCATTAGAAGCGATTCCAAATGCGATTTTCCCAAGTCTGGCGGGACACCCAAATACGATTATTTTCTTAACAGCTGACGCGTTCGGCGTGCTGCCGCCAATCAGCAAGCTGACAAAGGAGCAGGCGATGTATCACTTCCTTTCCGGCTACACGAGTAAATTAGCGGGAACAGAGCGTGGCATCACTTCGCCTGAAGCGACCTTCTCAACATGCTTTGGCGCACCGTTTTTGCCACTACCTGCTGCCCGTTATGCTGAAATGCTCGGTGAAAAGATCGACCAGCATGATGTCGATGTTTTCCTCGTCAATACAGGCTGGTCTGGCGGCCCTTACGGCGTCGGCAGCAGAATGAACCTCCAGCATACCCGGGCGATGGTTCAGGCGGCGTTGCACGGCGAGCTCCGCACAGTTGAAACGACGGTTGATCCGATTTTCGGTCTTCACATCCCGCTTCACTGCCCTGGAGTACCGGACACTGTCTTAAAACCGCGTGATACTTGGTCCGATCAAGCTGCCTACGATGCAAAAGCAGCAGAATTAGCAGCTAATTTCAAAGAAAACTTCAAGAAATTCGATAATATCAGCGACACTATTAAAGCAGCCGGACCTAAGTAAGGACGGCTACGCAATGAAGGGGCTGTGGCAAAAGGTAAAAACAACCTTTGGTCACAGCCCTTACGCATGGAGTGAAGATGCTTGCTACAATCCGCTACTCTTTTTCGTTTTGTCTTTCTCCTTCCCCTTCATCCACCTGGCAGCTTCCGATAAAATCACGCGCTGTTCCTTTGGCGGAAAATGATGAGTGTATTGAGGGAAATACCAGGTCGCAACTTCCTTCCCCGCCTGCCTGCATGCCTGTTCCACAAGCAGGGCATGAGCTAGCGAGACGTGCTCATCTTTTTCTCCATGGATAAGCAATATCCGCGGCTTGAGCTCGCCCAGCTCATGAAGAGGCGTTCGCCAGCGGTAGCGCTCTGGATACTTATTCGGCGTTCCCCCGATGACCCGTTTCATCATTCTGCGCAGATCAACGCGCTCTTCGTATGTCAGAACCATATCGGATACCCCGTTCCAGCAAGTGACGGAGCTTGCCTGCGGCCTTGCCAAAGCAGTCTGCAATGCCATCACCCCGCCCCTTGAAAATCCAAGAATGTGGACGGACTCACATTCAACTTCAGGCACGCTTTGCAGAAGATCAAAGGCGGCAAAGGCATCTTCACGGTCATCTCCGCAAAAGTCCTCATTTCCTTCTCCTCCTTTATTTCCACGGTAAAACGGAGCGAGCACGATCATCCCTTCAGCTGCCCATTGGATGAGGCGCTGCACCCTGACCATGCCGACATTTTTTATTCCGCCCCGTAAATAGAGAAGTCCCGGCAGCTTTTTTTCTCCATCAGGGATAGCGAGATAGCCCTTAACCCGTAAGCCCGTACTCCAGTATGTAATCAAATAAAGGGAAATGCGGGGGTGGGGCGAAGGAATCTTGACTTTGTCAATTAAGCGCTTCATCTGCAACCTCCTTTCTAGTGGGTAAACACACATTTTCTCCTTTGTTCATACACTATCGTAATCGACACTATTTTTAAAGGAGATGACCGTTATGCCGATATGGAAAAAGGCTTCAGCCTTGTTTGCGGTCCTGCTGCTCGTAGCGGCGTCAAGTGCCTGTACGTTTGGCGGCTCGTCAAACACAGAAACAGTGCGCGTCGCTGAGGTCACAAGATCGATTTTTTATGCTCCTTTTTATGCGGCGGTCGCTCAAGGCTTCTTTGAAGAGGAAGGCATTGAGCTTGAATTGACGACGGCCTGGGGCGGCGATAAAGCGATGACCGCTTTGCTGTCAGGCGGGGCTGACGTCAGCCTCGTCGGCGCGGAGACAACCATTTATGTGTATGCGCAGGAGGCATCAGATCCGGCTGTTACCTTTGCCGCGCTCACGCAGACAGATGGCACCTTTCTCGTCTCGCGGGAAAAGCTCGATTCCTTTTCCTGGGAGGATTTAAAAGGCAGCACGTTCCTCGGCCAGCGCAAAGGCGGGATGCCGCAGATGGTCGGTGAGCATGTACTGAAAAAGAATGGGATTGATCCGCACAATGATCTGACGCTGATTCAGAGCATTGACTTCGGTAACATTCCAAGTGCGTTCGCTTCCGGAACCGGTGATTTTGTTCAGCTTTTTGAGCCGCAGGCCACGTTATTTGAAAATGAAGGCATCGGTCACATTATCGCATCCTTCGGCACGGAATCAGGCTCGGTTCCTTACACTGGCTTTATCGCGAAGCAAAGCATGCTGGACGAAAACCCTGAAATGCTGGAACGGTTCACCCGCGCGCTTTATAAAGGTCAGCAGTGGGTCGAGCAGCAGCCGGCAGAAGAGGTCGCCGAAGCCATTGTCGACTTTTTTGAAGATACGCCTGTCGAGCTGATCGCTCAAGTGGTAGAACGCTACCACGCTCAAGGCTCTTTCGCCACCTCGCCGATTGTCCAGGAAGAAGCGTGGGATAATCTGCAGCTTATTATGGAAGAGGCCGGTGAACTGCCGCAGCATGTTGATTATGACATCCTTGTAGACACTTCTATAGCAGAGAAGGTCATGGAGTAGGAGGAATGCGACATGTCTATTCTTGAGCTTACCGACGTCACATGCAGTTATATTACCGAGCGCGAAGCTATGCTGGCGCTTGAGTCGATTTCTTTTTCTGTTGAGGAGGGAGAATTTATCTCCCTTCTCGGTCCAAGCGGCTGCGGCAAAACGACGCTGCTTTCTCTGATCGCCGGCCTGCTCGTGCCGACGAGCGGGCAAATTAAGATCGATGGTCAGCTCCAGCCTACTTCCGAAAAAGGAGCCAACATCGGCTATATGCTGCAGCAGGATTACTTATTTCCATGGCGGACGATTGAGGACAATGTCACCCTCGGTCAAAAAATTCGCGGAGACTATTCACCCCAGTCGCTTAAACGGGCGCTCAACTGGCTTGAACAAATCGGCTTAGGAGATAAAAAGGACCATTATCCGAATCAATTATCAGGTGGAATGCGGCAGCGCGTTGCACTCGTACGGATGCTCGCGACAGACCCTTCCCTGCTTTTGTTAGATGAGCCGTTTTCAGCGCTCGATTATCAGACAAAGCTCAAGCTGGAAGACCTCGTCTTCAGCACATTGAAAAAAGCTAATAAAACAGCGATTCTCGTCACCCATGATATCGGCGAAGCGATCGCGATGTCTGACCGGATTATTCTCCTCACTCCACGACCGGGACGAATTCATCGAACCTTCACGATGCCGCAGGAAATCGCCTCCGCCTTACCATTTGAAGCAAGGAGCCACCCGAGTTTCAATGAGCTGTTTCAGTTAATATGGAAGGAGATGGAACACGTTGAGACGAACACTTGAGGCGTTACACGAGCAGTATTTAACTACCCTAAAAAAAGAAAAGCGTCTAGTTCTCACCGTTCAACTCAGCTTGTTCGTCCTTTTTATTCTCTTCTGGGAACTGGCGGCACGTCTTACTTGGATTGATCCGTTGCTCTTCAGTATGCCGAGCCGGATTGGCCAGCTGTTTATCGAACGCCTGACAGACGGCTCTTTACTGGGGCATACAGCGGTCACGTTGCTTGAGACGATCCTCGGCTTCCTGCTCGGAACATTCATTGGTACAGCCCTTGCCGCTCTGCTCTGGTGGTCGCGCTTCCTCTCGAAGGTGCTTGACCCTTATCTCGTCATTCTGAACTCGATGCCGAAGGTCGCACTCGGGCCCCTGCTCATTGTCGGTCTCGGACCTACCTTCACCTCAATCGTGGCAATGGGGGCGCTGATCTCCGTCATTATTACGACAATGGTCGTCTACACCGCCTTTCGTGAAGTCGATCCAAACTATTTAAAGGTGATGCACACGTTCCGGGCGACGAAGACGCAGACATTTCAGCACGTTATTTTTCCGGCCTGCTTGCCGACGATCATCTCGACCTTAAAAGTCAATGTCGGCTTAGCCTGGGTCGGCGTCATCGTCGGGGAATTTCTCGTCTCCAAGCAGGGCCTCGGCTATTTGATCATTTACGGCTTCCAAGTATTTAACTTTACTCTCGTCCTGATGAGCCTGTTTGTCATCGCGATTTTGGCAACCGTTATGTATAAAGGCGTCGAGCTGTTTGAAAGCTATTTGCTTAAAAGGTTTTAAGCCGTTCCATTCAAAAAAGAGGAGAGCAACCGGCAACGGTTTGCGCCCTCTCCTCCTATCACTCAGCAAGCAAGCCTTTCCTTACGATTTCAGCAAGCACAAGCGGAAGCACCTGATCCTGCATAATAAAACTGAAGCGCTCATCCTTTGCTACAGCCGCAGGAAAGGATTCGAGCAAGACCGGACCCGCTGTTTCCAAATAATCATCTTTCTGCTGCAACTCCTTCACCGTTGCAAAATAAATGTTTTTATACATCGTTTCCTGCTGACAGGCTACTTCATATTGCCCAAGATAATGCACGGCTTCCAGCCGCGCTCCTGTTTCTTCGTATACTTCTCTCTTCGCCGCTTCGACTGCAGACTCTCTTTCCTCTACCTTCCCTCCAGGAAATTCCCAGCCTCGTTTCCTGTGGTTCGTTAACAGCCATTTTCCCTGATAGCGGCAGACAATCCAAACATGCTTCGCCGTCGGAGACAAGCTTGCTTCTTCTCCAAAGACAATCCGCACCTGGCAGCCCCTCTGATCGATAAACTGTTTCATGATCGGTCATCCTTTTCCACTTGTTACGTCAAGTATAACGAGGAAAGGCGATAATTACTATTTCTTTTCCTTACCATGTCGCCTTAACGGTTTCCTCCGGCTTGATCGCAAAGAGGATGATCGCCAGGGCAAGCAGACAGACAAGTGTATTCAGCAAGAACATCGTCGAATGAGACAGCTTCATGAATAAAGCAAAAACAGGAGGACCAAGCGCGACACCAACAAAACGCATACTGCTGTAAAAAGACGTGATCGAACCGCGCTGTTCCATCGCAATCCCTTCTGTCACAAGCGCGTCAAGGCTCGGCAAAGCAATCCCGATTCCGACACCGCTAATAAACAGAGCGGTTAGTAAAATATACACATCCTTCGAAAAGGAAACGGAAAAAATCGCGATGGTTAATAAAGCGATCCCGACAACCGTCATCCATTTCATTTTTTTCTTGTTCTGGCCGATCGCTTTCCCCGTTGCATAAGAAGCGAAGCAAAGCGCTCCTAATGGGATCGCCAAAATAATCCCTTTTTTTATCCCGTCAATATGGTAGTCATCCTCAAGCATCGTCGACAAATAAAAAAGCACACCAAAAAGCACGAACATGCAAATGCCGCCAACGATAAACACAGCATACAGCCATCTTCCTTCACGCTTAAAGATCACCTTTATATTTTGCCAAAACTTACGGAAGCGAATCGGTTCCTTTTTTAAAGGCGGGGACTTTACAAGAAAGATCATCAGCAAAATCGAAATGATACAAAAGACTGGAAAAGCAAAAAAAGGCATAAACCAGACAATGGTCGCCAGCGCTGCGCCAAGTATCGGGCTGAGCACCTTTCCAAGCGTATTGGCCGTTTCAATCATTCCTAACCCTTTACTGACATCATCCTCTTTTACATACATATCGCCTACTAGCGGCATGACAATCGGAGAGGCTCCAGCTGCGCCCACGCCCTGCAGCAGGCGCCCCACAAGAAGAATCGTATACGGCGACTCCAGCTGCCACGAAGCAAATCCGGAAAGCAGCCCGCCGATTCCCGCGATGATCAGGCTCGGAATAATGACCTTCTTCCGGCCGATATGATCAGAAATATATCCGGCTACAGGAATAAAAAGAATCGCGACAATGGAATAAACGGTAATGAGCATACTCACTTGAAAGGAGGAAATCGACAGCTCCTTTTCAATCTGTGGCAAAACCGGAATCAGCATTGAATTTCCCAACGTCATTACTAACGGAATAGACGAAATGGAAAGAATATCCCATGTCTTTTTCTCCTGCATCTCAAGCTCCCCCGCTCCACCTATATTGTAGTAGTGTTAGTATGGGGAAAAAGCGGCTTTCTATGCAAAAGAGCTTGAGATAAAAGGTTCGCTTTACCTTTTATCTCAAGCTCTTGAAGCAGTGTGCGGAGTCTGAGCTGATTTTAAAAGCTGAAGGAAAGCGGCCTTCTTTCCTTCCAGCCGCGCACAGAACGAAGCCACCGCCTCCCATGAATGACCCACGCGAGAGGTAGTGCAAGCGCTTCGCACGCTGCCCGTCAGCTGGAAGAACCCCGCTTCCAGCTGACTTTCAAAACCTTGCAGCGGCTCCGCTCCTTGCATAAGAGCATGGTTCAAAAGCAAACCACTTTTGAACCATGCTCTTACAAATTCAATTCATTGTTTTTTTGCAGTGAGCGGTAGAGCTCGTCCAGCATATGCTGGGAATGGGCGATCCGGCTGGCGGTTTGCAGACGGAATTCCTGCAGCAGTTCCTCGCCGCTCAGTCCTTTTTCAATTAAATCTTTCAGCACGCTCTCAAACAGCTCGCCTTTTTTCTGAGCGAGCTTTGCTTCAAATAACACGCTGATTTGTTCAGATAACTTCGTGATCGCCTTTAATTTCGTAATCATCGTAGCCGGCTGGTTTTCTTTACTAGTGATCACAACATCGGCCAGCATGTGGCGGTCTTCTCTTTGGATCCGTTCAAAAAAGTCGAGCTCAGTACGAGCAAACACGGCTTCAATGTACCACGTCTTCTCCGGGTTTTCCATGTTAATGATTAATCCGTCTTCGATTGAAATCTTTTTCTGTTCCACGCTGTCTGCTTTACCTTCTAGCAAGCAAATCGAATACAGCTTGAATGTTTTCATCAGTTGCTCCCTCCCTGCTGCCCCTACCTGAGAACGGCCTTTATATCGAATGCCTCCATTTTATCACAGATCGCCGGCAAAGAACCAATCCCTTCCCCTCTGTCCGGTTCAAATCGAGTAGGAGGGGGCGACTAACCCCCGACCTCTCACACCACCGTACGTACGGATCCGTATACGGCGGTTTCAGTTAAGTCTGACGAAGGGTTTCATAACGTTCCAGTACGCTCTTGAGCCCT
>NZ_JAMBOL010000119.1 GCF_023715605.1 Halalkalibacter oceani | reverse complement strand
CCGTGATCCGGTTCAGGGACAGTGTCAGGTGGGCAGTTTGACTGGGGCGGTCGCCTCCTAAACAGTAACGGAGGCGCCCAAAGGTTCCCTCAGAATGGTTGGAAATCATTCGTAGAGTGCAAAGGCATAAGGGAGCTTGACTGCGAGACCTACAAGTCGAGCAGGGACGAAAGTCGGGCTTAGTGATCCGGTGGTTCCGCATGGAAGGGCCATCGCTCTAGGGTTAAAAGCTACCCTGGG
>NZ_JAMBOL010000118.1 GCF_023715605.1 Halalkalibacter oceani | reverse complement strand
TTCAGTTATCCGCTTGTCGGTAAGCACTCCCGCATACCCTTCGTGTTCCGCACTATCTCTTTGCGGGCAGCCCTTGCTACAGCAAGGTATTCTGCTTTCTTTTGTCCCGACTTTGGTAACATTCATTTACTAAACACCTCCTTAGGTTCAACCCTTCATAACGCTGTCGACTGCGTTACTACTATGGTATCTGCTGACTTCTCACGATAAATCTTATTTCAACCACATATTGCAAAGACG
>NZ_JAMBOL010000117.1 GCF_023715605.1 Halalkalibacter oceani | reverse complement strand
CGAATGATTTCCAACCATTCTGAGGGAACCTTTGGGCGCCTCCGTTACTGTTTAGGAGGCGACCGCCCCAGTCAAACTGCCCACCTGACACTGTCCCTGAACCGGATCACGGCTCGAGGTTAGAATGTCAGCACAGTCAGGGTAGTATCCCACCGACGCCTCCATCGAAGCTGGCGCTCCGACTTCTCTGGCTCCTACCTATCCTGTACAAACTGTACCAACATCCAATATCAAGCTACA
>NZ_JAMBOL010000116.1 GCF_023715605.1 Halalkalibacter oceani | reverse complement strand
CGCAGGAGCACATTCCAGTAACTTTATTGAGAGTGTTGAGTACTCTCAAAACTGAACAAGGCAACTGACTTCAATCCCGTCATGACCTTCTTCTTTGAATGACTTCATGCTGCCTTGCGACGAGTAACCGCAGGAGCAAGATATTTTCCTCATGCGACGAGTAACCGCAGGAGCAAAAGAATTCATTCAAAACTGAACAAAAGAACCGAAGCGTTCCTTACACAGCTGGTGTGTAAGTTCGA
>NZ_JAMBOL010000115.1 GCF_023715605.1 Halalkalibacter oceani | reverse complement strand
TCGAAGCAAAAGCTGTCAAGAGGAAGAGACACAGTCTTCAGCATAAAGTAAGGAACACTATCTAAACCATGCCGGTCTAGCTCAATTGGTAGAGACGAGCAAAAGCATCGTCGAATAAACGGCGAGTCGTCTCGACGCAGCCCGCATCGAAGCAAAAGCTGTCAAGAGGAAGAGACACAGTCTTCAGCATAAAGTAAGGAACACTATCTAAACCATGCCGGTCTAGCTCAATTGGTAGAGACGAGCAAA
>NZ_JAMBOL010000114.1 GCF_023715605.1 Halalkalibacter oceani | reverse complement strand
GTGTAAGTTCGATTAGAGTCTAAACTCCATAGAAAGGAGGTGATCCAGCCGCACCTTCCGATACGGCTACCTTGTTACGACTTCACCCCAATCATCTGTCCCACCTTAGGCGGCTGGCTCCAAAAGGTTACCCCACCGACTTCGGGTGTTACAAACTCTCGTGGTGTGACGGGCGGTGTGTACAAGGCCCGGGAACGTATTCACCGCGGCATGCTGATCCGCGATTACTAGCAATTCCGGCTTCATGCAGGC
>NZ_JAMBOL010000113.1 GCF_023715605.1 Halalkalibacter oceani | reverse complement strand
AAGGATGACTGAAAACGGGCTTCCTTCAGGCAGCCGCGTAACGCGCGAAGCCGACGCCCTTCCTCGATTCTCCCCTGTAAATGTTTGATTTCGTAAATGAGAAAAACCGCCAGACGGTTTTTCTTTATGCGGCGTGCGAAGCCGTTACCATTTTTTAAGGATGACTGAAAACGGGCTTCCTTCAGGCAGCCGCGTAACGCGCGAAGCCGACGCCCTTCCTCGATTCTCCCCTGTAAATGTTTGATTTCGTAAATG
>NZ_JAMBOL010000112.1 GCF_023715605.1 Halalkalibacter oceani | reverse complement strand
TTCCCATGGAGTTAATCCAGTAAGACCCCTTAGAGATGATGAGGTTGATAGGTCTGGTGTGGAAGCGTGGCGACACGTGGAGCTGACAGATACTAATCGGTCGAGGACTTATCCAAGCTATTCTTGACACTTGTACAATCATGATCTAGTTTTGAAAGAATCAAGCCCAAGTCCCCTGTTTTTGGGGACTGGGCGAAGCAATGTGCGGAGTCGCTACAAGTTTTTCAAAGTCTAGAGAGGAGTGGGGTTCTCCAC
>NZ_JAMBOL010000111.1 GCF_023715605.1 Halalkalibacter oceani | reverse complement strand
CAATAGCGCCTCGCGCCTCCCCGATAAGACCCCCAACCTTATTCTCGCCTTCAACTTCTCCTGTCGCATAGACTTTTTTAAAATCAGCTGCAGTCCCCTCTCCGATTATACCTCCGGTATCAGTCCCACCTTTTACATCAACACTGCTATAGGATTCCGTCATGGCACCCGACCAGCTTCCTGCGATACCACCAGTCATATCTTCTCCTGACACTAAACCATCTATGACACTAACACCCTCAATAGTGCCACTCC
>NZ_JAMBOL010000110.1 GCF_023715605.1 Halalkalibacter oceani | reverse complement strand
TCCACTCAGGCCCACCATATTATTTGATTTGGGGCCTTAGCTCAGCTGGGAGAGCGCCTGCCTTGCACGCAGGAGGTCAGCGGTTCGATCCCGCTAGGCTCCACTTTGAGAGAATTCAATCTCTCAATAATTAAGTTGCTGGAATCTGTTCTTCGATGAGGGGAACGAAGTCGGTAGCTTCATTGACAAAGAGTATTCTTCTGTCAATTGGTTCTTTGAAAACTAGATCATGATAAACAAGTAAGTTCATCGGAG
>NZ_JAMBOL010000010.1 GCF_023715605.1 Halalkalibacter oceani | reverse complement strand
TACGAGTCCTCCTTGGTTACTAATTTAAGGGTCCATTTTTGCTTCGAAGCTTTGGACACCTCGTATAATACCAAGAGGGCTCTTTTTTGTTCAATCCTCAAATTTCTTCATTACAGGAATGCTCCTTCCTTCTATTATAACGTGAACGAGAAGTAATTCCAGAGTAGTAACATCAATGTCCCGCTTCCCGTCATTCGGCATTGAGTATGATGGCAAAAGAAAACGACCCTTCTTAGTATACTGCAAGTGGCCTTTTATTTCATATCTAAATAAGAAGGAATATCACCAGCGTGTTTTGAATGCAAGTGGAATGAAATGAAAGAATGTCAAAGAAGTTTGTGAAAAATTGTAATTATTGCCAATACTCTTTTGTTTTAAGGAGGCGTTTAGTATGATGAAAATGGTTGGAAACACACCAGCTTTTATTCATTAAGGAGGAATTCATAATGAGCAAAAAATTACTTTACACGATTCTAGCGGGTGCTCTATCTGTAAGTGTTTTAGCAGCTTGTGGAGATACGACGGAGGACCCGGCTGCCCCTACTGATGATTCAGGAGTTGAAGCGCCGGTAGATGAAGCAGAAGAACCTGCTAGCTAAGAAGCGATATATACTAAAAAAGCAATCTGTCCATCGGATAGATTGCTTTTTTAGTAGGACAATATACTGATCTTGGGCGTAAAGTGTTATGTTGCAAGAATAAACGGGTAGAGCAAAAGAGAAGCAAGCAGCCGGGAATAAAGGGAAAATTCTGTCTTTAATCGCGCTGTCAGCTTTTTTTACAAAAAGTATTCCCTTTTTCAAGAGCGTTGTGTTATTATGCAAATGCGAGTATAAATATTATATTACAAGAAAGAAAACGGGGGTAACACGATGAATAAAAAATTATGGATGTTTGGATTATCAGCAGCATTATCGTTCGGTATCTTAGCAGGCTGTGGAACAGGTGGAGAAGAAGCGCCGTCGGGCGATGCGCCAACTGATTCAGAAGAGCCGCAAACGGAAGAGCCGGCAGAAGCAACGGAAGGGGAAGGCGGTACGCTTGTGATGGGAACGTCAGCCGATTATCCTCCTTATGAATCAATTGACACGCAGTCCGGTGAAATTGTCGGCTTTGATGTTGATATTGCGAAATATATTACAGAAGAGCTCGGTTATGAGCTTCAAGTTGAAGATATGGATTTCAACGGTTTGATTCCGGCGATGGAAGCAGGACGTGTTGATTTTGTACTTGCCGGGATGACGCCAACGGAAGAGCGGCTGGAAAACGTTGATTTTTCCGATATTTATTATGATGCGAAGAACTTAATCGTCACAACAGAAGATGCAGGTATCTCCGCAGTTGAAGATTTAGCTGGCTTAAAGGTCGGTGTTCAGCTTGGTTCAATCCAAGAGGGAGACGCAGAGGCGCTGGCTGAAGAGCACGGCTTTGAAGTAGTGAAGCTGAATCGAATTCCTGAGATTATGCAAGAGCTGCTTGCCGGTCGTATCGACGCGATTCTAATGGAGGATACTGTTGCGGCAGGTCACATGGAAGCGCAGGATCAGCTTGTGAGCTTCGAGGTTGAAAGTGAAGAAGAAATGGGTTCAGCGATTGCCTTTCCGAAAGGCAGCGAGCTTGTTGAACCGTTCAATGAGAAGTTGAATGAGCTGATTGAAAGTGGTAAAATGGATGAGCTTATCCTGCAATGGTTTGATGCTGAAGGCGAAGTAGAAGACGCTGACGCCGAAGCTGAACAAGAATAGAACGGTTGAATCCCGCGTGCAGTTGGTGTCCGCGGGATTCAATTCTTTCAAGAAAAGCCATGGGCGGCTTTTCTTAATAAGTATGAAATAGGAAGGACAAACTGACATGCTAGATTTTAATCAAATTGTGCCGCATATCCCTTTTCTTTTACAAGGGGTCATTGTCACCTTACAATTTGTTTCTGTCGCTTTGATTTTCGGGCTTGTATTGGGAATTGTCCTCGCGATTTTCAAAATAGGGCGCTTTGGAATCCTGCGTTTTATCGCCGACGCTTACACCTCCGTGTTCAGAGGAACCCCGTTAATTTTACAGCTTTCCATTATTTATTTTGGCTTGCCGCAGTTTAATCTTGATATTTCGGCCTATCAGGCCGGGGTGTTAGCGTTTGGACTGAACTCAGCCGCTTATGTGTCGGAAATTATCCGCGCCGGAATTCAAGCGGTGGATAAAGGCCAGAAGGAAGCGGCCGCGGCTCTCGGCATTCCTTATCGTCCGATGATGCTGAGAATTATTTTGCCGCAGGCATTTCGCAATATTTTACCGGCCTTATTTAATGAATTTATTAATCTCACGAAAGAATCAGCGATTGTCTCGATCATCGGCGTCATGGATTTAATGCGTAGAGCGCAGGTCGTCAATGCGCAAATTTACCGTTATTTTGAAGCGCTTTTGTTCGTCGGCTTAATCTATTACCTGCTTGTAATGGTGCTGACGTTGATTGGACGGATGATCGAAAGGAGGTTACAGCGCGGTGATTAAGGTGGATGATCTTCATAAATCATTTGGAAAGGTTGAGGTGCTGAGAGGCATTTCAACGACGATAAATAAAGGGGATGTTGTGGCGATTATCGGTCCGTCCGGTTCAGGGAAGTCAACCTTGCTGCGATGCATGAATTTATTGGAGAAGCCGACGCAGGGGAAGATTTGGCTTGCCGAGAAAGAGCTGACTGATCCGAAGGCGAATGTGATGGCAGCCCGCCAGCAAATTGGCATGGTCTTTCAGCATTTTCATCTTTTTCCCCATATGACCGTTCTCGCTAACTTGACGTATGCGCCAATGACGGTGAAGCGTATGGCACGGGAGGAAGCGGTCGAGAAAGCGGAGGAATTGCTGCGTCGCGTCGGGCTGTATGAGAAGCGGGACGAATATCCGAACCGCCTGTCAGGCGGGCAAAAGCAGCGTGTCGCGATCGCGCGCGCTTTAGCGATGGAGCCGGAAGTGATGCTGTTCGATGAGCCGACATCGGCACTTGATCCGGAAATGGTCAAGGAAGTGCTGGCGGTGATGAAGGATTTGGCCGTGTCCGGGATGACGATGGCGATTGTCACCCATGAAATGGGCTTTGCCCGCGAAGTGGCTGATCGTGTCCTTTTCTTAGACCAGGGAATTCTGATGGAGGATGCCCCGCCAAGTGAATTTTTTACGGCACCGAAGACCGAGCGGGCGAAAGACTTCCTCGAAAAGGTGTTGTAGGGCAGCTAGGCTTGCAGACAGGCTCTGCAGGTCTTTTTTTGCTGTAGTTGGAGAAGCTCCTTTTTCCCCGGACATGCGGCGAATGGGGACTTTTGAGACAGCCCTTCCCCATGTTACACTATAGAAAAAATGAGATGAGGCGAATTATGGCATTTAAGATAGGGTATCGCACACTGAAAACAGCTGTCGGCGCAGGCGGGGCGATTGCGATTGCGCAGGCCTTACAGCTGGAGTTTTATTCTGCGGCTGCGATTATTGCCATTCTCTGCACGTCGATCACACGTCGAAGCTCATTAAAGGCTTCCGGGTCGAGGATTGCGGCTTGTTTAATCGGTATGACCGTCAGTGTCCTTTTCTTTCAGCTGCTTGGCTACTATCCGTGGACGTTAACAGCCATTTTACTTGTGTTTATTCCTTTAAGCGTGATGGCGAAGGTGAAGGAAGGAATCGTCACGAGCTCCGTTATTATTCTTCATTTATATACGGTTCAAGCGTTGTCAGTCGAGATTATCGTCAATGAATTATTGCTGATTGTCATCGGCGTCGGCATGGCGTTGCTGATGAATGTGTATATGCCAAATATTGACCGCGAGCTGCGCCATTATCACCATGAGATTGAAGACCATTTCAAAACGATTTTGCGCGAGCTGGCGACTTATTTGCGGCATGGGGAAAGTGACTGGGACGGTAAAGAGATTCCAGAGACGGTTCAATTGCTTCAGGAAGGGCAAAATGTCGCCTTCCGTAACATCCAGAACCACATTCTCCGCTATGACGATCAATATTATTATTACTTTAAAATGCGCGAGAAACAGTTCGAAATTCTTGAACGGGTTATGCCGTTTGTGTCTAAAATTACACACTCTGTCCCGCAGGGAGAAACACTTGCTGATTTTCTTTCGGAGCTGAGCGGCGCGGTCAGCCCCGCCAATCGCGTTCCTTATTTTCAGGAAAAGCTGAGGGCGATTAAGCAATCCTTTCAAGAGACCGATCTTCCGGCGACACGGGAGGAATTTGAAGTGCGCTCGGCCCTGCTCTATATCATGTATGAAATGGAACAATATTTGTATATTAAGGACCGTTTGTGGAACAAGGCGGATAAAAAGAAGCTCTAACTGAAATCCTAAGGAAAAAAAGATAGGATTGAAACAGATGAGAGTTCTCATGCTTGCCTTTATCAGTTGTTTAATCTCTTCGCCAATTTGGCCGATCGGCGACAATCCGCTGCTCGGAGATCCTTTTATTATTGTCAACACGAACACGAATCAGCTTGCTTTTATTCATGGGGGAGAGGTCAAAGAGGTAATGCCGGCGGCGACGGGAAAGCCGACTGACCAAACGCCGCTCGGCACCTTTACCGTCACGGTAAAAGCTCACACGCCGTATTATCGCAAAAAAAATATTCCCGGCGGCCATCCGAACAACCCGCTCGGCGCCAGATGGATCGGCTTTGATGCGCTCAACACGAACGGCAGGGTGTATGGCATTCACGGGACAAACCGGCCGGAATTGATTGGCAGACCCGTGTCGGCCGGCTGCATCCGCCTGAGAAATGAAGCGGTGATTCAGCTGTTTGATGCGGTCCCGCTTGGCACAAAGGTCCATATTACGAATGGAAATCAATCATTTGAGGACATTGCCAAAGAGTTTGGTGCGATGTGAAAAAGGGAAGAGCAGAAGGTAAGGTGGCGCCCTTCTGCTCTTCCCCGGAGCAAGTAATGCTTCTATCGCTGCTTTTTCTTTTTAGAAAAAGGAGATGCCCATCAGGACGGAACCAAGCACCATTGTGGCTATCATAATGTAAATAATCGTCTTGCGAAATTTGCGTGGCATTGTGCACCCTCCTCTAAATCATACGTTCTTTTATTTTACTGTGTTCTGCTTTTGAGGACAAGGGGGAGAGAAAAATAAGCGCCGAAGAAGGATTTTTTGGTAAAATAGACGAAGTAAGGGAGAAGACAAAAGCGTCTGGGGGGAGCAGCATGAATGAAAAGTCACCAAAAAAAATTGACCATATTGGTATTGCCGTTTCTTCAATTGAGGAAGTGCTTCCATTTTATGTAGGGAGTCTTAAGCTGCGGTTGTTGGGAATAGAAGAAGTACCCGCTCAAGGCGTGAAGGTGGCCTTTTTAGGCGTGGGGGAATCGAAAATTGAACTGCTTGAACCTCTTTCCAAAGAAAGTCCGATTGCCAGGTTTATTGAAAAGCGCGGGGAAGGGCTGCATCATGTCGCCCTTGGTGTCACGGATATAAGAAAACGAATTAAAGACATTCAGGAAAACGGCGTGGAAATGATTAATCAAGAGCCGGTTTCCGGCGCGGGCGGAGCGAAGGTTGCTTTTCTGCACCCGCGCTCTGCACGCGGTGTGCTGTTTGAATTCTGCGAAAAAGAAGAAGGAGCAGCCCGAGGTCACTGAAAAACTTCCTTTTTTCGTAGAAAAAGCGAAAATCGTCCTTTTTTCAGCAGCTTCGGGACTACTTCGAAGCAACGTATCACTTATTTACATACTGGAGGAATATCATGATAAATGAACAACGATTAGTCGATGAATTTCTGGAGCTTGTCCAAATTGATTCAGAAACGAAGCACGAGCAAAAGATTGCACCAATCTTAAAGGCGAAGTTCGAGAAGCTCGGAGTAAACGTAATTGAAGATGATGCAGCGAAGAAAACCGGTCACGGCGCAGGCAATTTAATTTGCACCTTGCCGGGGACAAAGGGGGTCGATGCGATTTATTTCACCTCGCATATGGATACGGTCGTACCGGGAAACGGGGTTAAGCCATCAATCAAAGACGGCTATGTTGTCACGGATGGCACGACGATTTTAGGAGCGGATGACAAAGCGGGGATCGCCGCGATGTTCGAAGCGATACGCGTCTTAAAAGAGCAGCGGATCGAACATGGCACGATTCAATTTATTATTACGGTCGGAGAAGAATCAGGGCTTGTCGGAGCAAAAGAAATTGATCCGGACTTGATCGAGGCTTCCTACGGCTTTGCTTTGGACAGTGATGGTCCGGTAGGGAATATTATCGTCGCCGCTCCAACGCAGGCCAAAGTCAAGGCGATTATCCACGGCAAAACGGCTCACGCCGGAGTCGCGCCGGAAAAAGGCGTCTCTGCGATAACCGTCGCCGCAAAGGCGATCTCGAAAATGCCGCTCGGACGAATTGACGAGGAAACAACGGCAAATATCGGCCGCTTTGAAGGCGGCACGCAAACGAATATCGTCTGCGATCATGTCGAAATTTTGGCCGAAGCGCGCTCCCTCATTCAGGAAAAGATGGAAGCGCAAGTGGCAAAGATGAAAGAAGCCTTCGAATCAACTGCCGCCGAGATGGGCGCGCGGGCCGAGGTGGAAATCGACATTATGTATCCGGGCTTCAAGCTTGGCGATGGCGACGAGGTCGTGGAAGTCGCGAAAAGAGCGATGGCAACGATCGACCGTCAGCCGGAGTTGCTGCAGAGTGGCGGCGGAAGCGACGCCAATATTATCGCCGGCCACGGCATTCCGACCGTCAACCTTGCCGTCGGCTATGAAGAGATTCACACGAAAAACGAAAAAATGCCGATTGCCGAACTGACAAAGCTTTCCGAAGCGGTTGTGGCGATCATTCAGGAAGTAGCGAAGGGGAAGAAGTAAAGCGGGTAGACAACGAGACTGGGTTAAAGGTGAAAACAACCTTTCATCCCGGCCTCGTTTTTTTAAAAAGGTGAAAGGAGAAAAGGAGCGGGGCTGGTGTAAGCAGGCCTCGGCTTCACAGGCTGCTTCTAAGAAAATCCGACTGTGGCATTTTTCCTAGTGATAATACGGCTGGATATTCGCAAGGTTAGGCTGACCATATTCCATGCTTTCAAGAATATACTCTTCTGAGTCACCGGTAATCGCGGCAATTTCTGCTATTGTTGGTGATTTTTTGTGTTTTTTACGGGCTAAACGTTGGATAAACTGAATCTGCTTGAACGATGAGGAGTAGAGAGACTCCTGTTTTTGTTTGCTCATGTGCATAAATAGCAGCCTCCAATCTACAGGCAGGAAATACCTCCCCTGTATAGTTACCATAACGAAAACATGTCCATCTTTCAACCAACCTTATTCCTAAATCGAACATTCTTTCGTATAATAGAGGGGGACATATAAGAAGAATTTTGCTAAATGGAAGCAAGATGAGGTGTTGCTGCTTTCTTAGAGGGGCGAGGGAGACGATCTCCTTGAAAGCTTGAACAAAGCAACGCCGTGCTGCGAATCGAGTTATGGTATCAAAAAAGTCATAAAATAATGGGAAAGGAGGAAAAACAGATGAAGCCGGTTCGATTAATCTTTCACTTGGATATGAACAGTTTTTTTGCATCAGTGGAGATCGCCCATGATAAGACGCTGAAAGGAAAACCTGTCGCGATAGCCGGGAACCCGAAGGAACGGAAAGGAATCATCGTGACAAGCAGCTACGAAGCTCGGGCGAAAGGGGTCAAAACAACGATGCCGATCTGGCAGGCGAAAAAGCTCTGTCCAGCCTTAATCATTCTCCCGGCCAACCGTGAGCGGATCCGGCTTGCTTCACAAAGAATGTTCGCGATTTTAGCGAGCTATACGCCACTTGTTCAACAGGTTTCGGTCGATGAAGGGTATTTGGATCTTACCCATTATTTAGGGCAGATTCACCCTGTGAAGCTCGCCGGGCAAATTCAGGCAAGAATTGCAGAAGAGCTTGATTTGCCATGCAGCATCGGAATCGCTCCAAACAAATTTCTGGCGAAAATGGCGAGTGATATGAAAAAGCCGAACGGCATTACCGTCCTGAGAAAACGAGACATTCCAAAGAAGCTCTGGCCGCTTTCTATTAGTGAGATGCACGGTATTGGCAAACGGACAATTGAGAAATGGCGGCGCCTGGGAATTTTAACAATCGGTGATTTAGCCAAGGCTGATCCATTGCTGGTAAAGCAGAAATTTGGCGAGCGCGGTCTCGTTTTGCTTGACCGGTCGAACGGACACGACGACAGACCGGTCGATCCCGATGCCTATGAGGAATTTAAATCGGTCGGACATTCAACTACGTTACGCGCTGATACACGAAATGAGCAAATCATTTTTCAAACACTTGCTGAGCTGGCGGCCAAGGTTCAAAAACGATTGAAGCAAAAAGGAGTGATGGCGCGGGGCGTTCAATTGACGATCCGTTATCACGACTGGAAAATGGTGACCCGTAGCCAGAAAGTGCTCAATCCGATAAGAGAGCAAGCGGACATTCTTCAGCAGGCATCATCTTTGTTTAAAAAAGCATGGACGCAGGAGCCGGTGCGTTTGCTCGGAATAAGCACCTATGATTTAATCGAGCAGCAATACGCGTATAAGCAGCTGGATCTCTTTTCTTATGAAAAAGACCAGAAAGAGGAGCAGCTGCTCGAAACGATCAACGACATCAAAGCCAAGTTTGGCGATCATGCTGTGCAAAAAGGCTGGCATCAAAATAGAGGCACGCAAAAGTAAACAATCACCTGAAAAATACCGATAAGAAAGTAAGGACTTTTTTTACAAGCCAGGAGTGTGAACCGTATGCAAATTCAACAACACACCCAAGCCATCAGCCAGACACCGGACCGGCCGGTTCAGCTTAGAGAAGGCGATGTGTATCGGGCAACAATCAAGGAACGGAAAGGAAAGGACGAGGCTGTGCTCTCGATCAGAGGACGAGAGGTTGTCGCAAGATTTGAAGGAGGTGTTCCTGCCGGAGAACGGACGACGATTCAAGTAGTCGATCCTGCCAGTGAGGTCATTCAGGTGAAAGCGCTTGGTAACAGTGACAGGAAGCTTCCCGCAACTGAACAGGGAAGTTCAGCTCGCCAGCAAGAGTTGACTCAAACTTTGCGACAGCTCGGCGTCAGCCAGCCTACTTCCGAGCTGAGACAGGCTGCCGCGATGCTGATGGACAAGGGCGTCCCGCTTTCAAAGGAAGCCGTTGCCGATTTGCAGCGTTTTCTCCAGGAAGGAAAGCCGGAGCAACGGCTGCAAACGGTCCAGGCGCTGGCCAATAAGCGGCTGGACGTGACGTCCTCTCATTTGAACGCGGTTCATGAAGCCCTTCACGGCCGCCCGCTCAATCATGTGCTGACCGACTTAGCAAGAGAGCTGGACCCGGACTTCAAGGCCCAGCCGGTTCAAAGGGAGCAGCTTGATCGCCAGCAGCCAACGGTTCGCGAGGTCAGACAAGAAGTGCAGCGGATGACGACGGTTGACCGGGCAGCGGCCCATATCGAACGCCAATTGATGCCTTCTGTAACAGGCGGGCAGGCAAGGGTTCTTTCAGATGCAATCGAAAATGCCCGTACCGACGCCGCCCGCGGCCAGGAAAGAGAAGGAATCGCGCGGCTGGTGCGAGCGCTGGAGCAGGTCGATCGTCCATCAGCACCGTCGCCATCCGAGCGCCCGGTGCAGGCAGAACGCCCACAGCCTTCCGCGCCAACTCCGGCGCGACCAGCGGAAGTAGAGCAGGTGCGCCAGGCGGTGGAGCGGGCGCCGAGTGTCGAGCGGGCTGCTGAACGATTGCAGGAGTTCGCCCAGAAAACGCCGTTGGATCGGGAAGGACAGCGAACTGTGGAGCGAGCAGTTGCCGAAGCGAAGCATCTCGACCGGATTGCGGCGGACCGGATTTTGCAAACATTACAACAGTCCGGTCAAGCGAATTCACAGCAAAATCAAATTAAGCTGATTCAGGAGATGCGCACAGCTCTTGCCAGAGAAGGTGTCACGGAATCATTCCGGGATCAGGCGCAGGCGTTGCTGAAGCAAGCTGGAATGCGCCCGGAAACGGCCGAACAGCTGCAACGCGCCGTGCTGCAATCAGAGCAGCTTCAAACAGTGGCAAAAGAGCGTCTTCTTGCTTCTTTGGCTAGAATCGAGCAAGCCCTGCCGGCGCTTAGCGGCACTCAGCCACAGCAACAGCCAATGGCGCTTCAGGAAGCTATTCGGCAGGCGGAAACGACGTTGCAACGGGAGCCTTCGTTAGCGCGGACGATTCAGCAAGTGCAAGCACTGCTCAGTGAGCAGGCGCTGCCGGCGGAGCTGAACCGTCAAGTAAACAATAGCTTGGAGATGGCGCGCGAATTTGAAGAGCAGGGACGGGAATTGAAGGCGAGACAGGAGCTTGCGTCGCTGATCGAGCAGGTGAAGGCGAGCAGCCCACGGTCGGAGGCTGCGCAGCAGAGAGCTGAAAGCAACACCTATGTGCAAAATGAACAGTTTCAAACGAGCGTCGAAATGGCGAGCAAATCCATTGCCGTGACGACGATTACCGAGAAGCTGGCGCAAATGACAGCGGAATTCAAAACACTTCAGCGCGATGTTAGCCGACAGCTTGACGTCGTTTCGCGGCAAATCGAGCAATTCCGCAGTCAGGCCCAGCAGCAGGCGAAGCCATTGCTGGAAACGACGATCAAAAAGCTCGATCATGCGATTTTGCGCAGTGAGATGATGCAGTTTGCTGATATGAAGACAGAGCGCCAGCTTATGCAGGCCAGCAGCCAGCTTCATGAAGCGAAAAAACTGCTTGCCAAAGGGCAGCACCAGGAAGCGAACCGGATCGTGAAAGAAGTGACGGAGCTTGTCGAACGGCTCAATTTCAAACCATCTGACACAAAGGTGAAGCATTATACAGCCGCCAGCGAGCAGGCATTACGTGACGCACAGCTTCCTGGAAAAAACATGCCGCAACAGCTTGGGGAAATCGCCCGCGGACCGATGCAGGAAGGCTCGCCGCGCGCGATGTTCGAGATGATTCGCAGCCTTGGCTTGAACCGTGACAGCGAGCTTGCCCAGCAGCTTGTCGCCGGCCGCGACCAACAGCTGCCGGATGAACAGCAGCGCAATTTAAAGACAACGTTGCTTCAGCTGGCGCGCGGGGAAGAAGAGGGTGCGCGCGTTCAGCAGCTCGCCAATCAGGCGTTGAACAATTTGACCGGCCAGCAGCTGTTAAGCCGCTCCGACCAGCAAGGCAATTTGCAGAGTATGTTTTTTCAGCTTCCGCTTTTGCTGGAGGAAAAGGTGCAGAACTTACAAGTGTTTGTCAACTCGCGCAATGAGGGCGAGCAGGTTGATTGGGAGAACTGCAGCCTTTACTTTCTGATGGAAACGCCGAAAATGGGTGAAATCGGCATTGTCGTGTCCGCTACAGAGCGCCAATTATCGGTCACATTAAAAAACGATCAATCCGACTTTCAGAGAAAGATGGAGCCGCTTGTCGCCGCGGCAGTCGAAAAGCTGTCAGAGATTGGCTATTCGATCAATGGAATAAAATATGCGCAGCTGTCAACGGCGGAACGGACGGAGAAAGAGAATACGGAAACACGCCAGCAGCCGGTATTTACCGAGAAAGGATTTGATTTTAAAATATGATCGTTTCAAGGCATTTCAACCAAAAACAACGCAGACAGCTCAACGGCCCAACTGCCGCGGTGATTCGGTATGATGAAGAAACAGACGCGCCGAAGGTCGTCGCTCAGGGCAAAGGCCAGGTCGCCAATCACATTATCGAGCTGGCCAAACAAAATAACATTCACATGCAGGAGGATCCAGGGCTAGTCGAAAACCTGCTTGATATGGACTTAGGTGACAATATCCCCCCTCAGCTCTATTCGGTGATGGCAGAGATTTTGCTGTTGATTGAGGAGATGGAGAAGAGTTATTAACAGAAATTGATTTTTTCTGAAACACTATTAAACATTTTTCGCCAAACTCCGATAATAAGAGTAGATCAACAAATAGATAGCTGGAGGTGAAAGCCTTGACTACGTTGATAACCAACGAAGCCCTTCATCAAAAATCACCACAGGAGATTACGGCGCTTCTTTACGAAGCCTGTCTGATCAATTTAGAAGATTCGATTACCAATATAGAAGAGAAGGATTTTATAGCTGCCAATGAGAAGCTGCAAAAAGCAAGCGACATCATCCACCGCCTTGGCGCTGGATTAAACTACGAAGCCGGCATTGTCGCTGATCAGCTTGAGCAGCTTTATAATTACATAGCCGACCGCCTGGTTGAAGCCAATTTCAAGAAAGATGCGACGATGATCCGTGAGATTATCGCGATCCTTGAACCGCTTGTGAAATCATGGAACGAAGCGATGAAATCGAAGCGCGATGCTCAACCGAAAGCAGTCAAACAAAAGGTAAATGTGTATGAAACCAATTCGCTATATGAGACTTAAATAAAGAAAGGACGACTCTCATGAAAATCAATAATAATATTCAAGCCCTGAATGCCTACCGGAATTTAACGAAAAATCAGTTTCAAACTTCAAAAAACCTGGAAAAACTTTCTTCCGGAATGCGAATCAACCGTGCCGCCGATGACGCTGCCGGTCTTGCGATTTCCGAAAAAATGCGCTCGCAAATCCGCGGCTTAAAAATGGCAGAACGTAACGCCATGGACGGAATTTCCCTCCTGCAAACAGCCGAAGGAGCGATGCAGGAAGTCCACGCCATGCTGCAGCGGATGCGAGAACTCGCGGTCCAAGGTGCCAATGACACAAACACCGACCAAGACCGCGCTGAAATCCAAAAGGAAATCCGCCAGCTGTTAACCGAAATTGACAGCGTCGCCGAAAAAACAGAATTCAACACACGCAAGCTGTTAAACGGATCAAGTGCGGTGTTGAGTGTGGTTGATTACAATAATGCCAATGTCCAGGGATTGCCGGCTATTATCGATCCAAGCTTAAAATCAGGACGTTATGAAGTTAATATCGAAAATTCCGAGCTTGTTTACACGATTACTCAGCCCGCTGCAGGCTTAAAACAGGGTGATGTTGAGTTTGCTGATCCATCCATTGAGGGACAGGCTCTCGGAGAATATACAATTAATGTGCGAAACTACAATGCTGACGGTGCAAATACAGGAGCAACGCTTCAAGTAATTGGACCAGACGGGCTTCCGATTGAAAGCGAAGCAATCAGTGTCGGCCAAGCAGCGATTGATGCAGGTAACGAGTATATCACAATTGGTGGATTGCGTATTAATGCCGGAGCGATTACTGGCTCAGGAACAGTAAAGGTGTCGATCGAAGCTGAAGCCTCCTTTACTTTATCACGCGACCGCAACTTTGATTCAGCTGTTGTGGATGGGGTTGAGGTGGAAGAAGACGCGGATGGGGTAGTCACTGGTTCTGAGGTGAAGGTTGGTACAGGGGTTACTGCGGGTGAGGTTATGACTGAAGTTAATGGAGCAAACGGCGATTCGTCAGCTGTAGTGATCAAGTCCCAGTCTGTAGTGTATCAAAATGGTGAGGATTATGAGGTGAATCAAACTGACAATAATTATTATTTTTCAATAATAAATGATAATGGCGAGACAAGAGTACTTGAAATTGAGCCAAGTGCAACTTATAGTGGTACAACTAATCCGGCTACTATTGATATTGATAGTGAACCAATTACATTTGATGGACCGACTACATTGAAGGAGATTCGCGACGCTCTTTCAGAGAAATATTCCGGAGTTAAAGCATGGTCACCTGCGGAAAATGGCGATGAAGCCACCCGTGATATGCTTGTTGTTACAGATGCAGGTGGGTCTACTCCACACAAAATCAACACGACCGACTACAATCCGATTGCTTTCTCGAAAACGATTCGTACGGTTAATGGCGTAATGGAGCACGGAGGCGTTGAATTTAAGTTTAACAGTAATATCGAGGATGCGAATACGGAATTCTCCATCATCAACAACGCCCTTGCTTTCCAAATCGGGCCGAATACGAATCAAAATGTGATGATTGATGTTGATGAGTTGAATACGGTTCGTCTTGGCATTGATGAAATCAGTGTGACGACACAGGATAATGCCAATAATGCGATTTTTGCGCTTGATCAGGCGATTCAGCAAGTATCCTCTATCCGCGCCAAGCTCGGTGCGACGCAAAACCGGATGGAGCATACAATCAACAACTTGCAAGTAACGCATGAGAACTTAACGGCGTCTGAGTCACGGATTCGCGATGCGGATATGGCGCTTGAGATGACGGAGTTTACGCGTAACAATATTTTAAACCAGTCGGCGACGGCGATGCTCGCTCAGGCGAACCAGTTGCCTCAAGGCGTTCTTCAGCTGCTGCAATAAGCTAAACAGCGGTTTTGAAAAAGGAATTTTATATGAAAGGAGCTGTTCCACTTCGATTTTGGGACAGCTCCTTTTTCAAAGGGAAGAGCGACGACCCGGCTCCTGCAAGTTTTTTAAAAGAACCAAGTTCCATAAGAAAAAGGGCGTTTGGTATGATACACTGAAAAGACGAGATTATCGAGTAAAGAGGTGCGCGTAATATGGACGTACAACGAGTTGGCAAAACCGGCATACAACGGACAGGAACAAAAAATACCGGACCCGAAGCAAAGGTGTCCTTCAGTGAAGTGATCGGAAAGCAGCGCGATGAGAAAGCGTATGAACGCCTCTCAAAGCTGATGGAAAAAATCGATGATCAAGGAAGGGTGCTGGCAGAATCAAGAACGGTCGGTGAACTGCGCAAATATAAACAGCTGGTGAAAGACTTTATGGAAGACGCTGTTTCGTTAGGGCTGAGTCTTGAAGAACGGCGGGGCTTTAACAGACGGGGACGGACGAAGATTTATAAAATTGTGCAGGAAGTTGACCGGAAGCTTCTCGATTTGACGGACGCTGTCCTTGAAAAGCAGAAAAAAGGACTTGATATTTTGAATATGGTCGGCGAAATCAAAGGCTTGCTTGTTAATATTTATGCCTAGCAGATCATCGCTTGTTGACCAAGCACAATAAAAGCTGTACCCGATTATTAGGGTGCGGCTTTTTTCGTGGAGAAGAGCACACTCACAGAGCAAATCGAAAAGTAAAAAACAATAGGCAGGAAGGGGAAAAGAAGATAGGATTATACTATAAAAGGAAATCTTATACAGAGAACAGGGAAGAAAAGTGAAATTCAATCATCCAGGCTAGAAAGGGAGATGAGGATGTTCGTCGACTGGTTACAAAGCTACATGCCTATGTTAACGCTGATATGGTTATTTCCGATTGTCTTTATGTTTCATGACTTTGAAGAAATTCTTACTGTTGAGAACTGGACGAAGCAAAACAAGGACGCTGTGATGAAGAAGCTTCGCCCATTTTTTCGCAGGCATTTATCAAGCAGCTTTCAGCTGACAACACTTCAATTTGCGCGTAATGTGTTCTGGCTGTTTTTGGCGATTGTGATAGCGAGTTTGCTTGCTGCTTTGTATTCCTTTTATTTTCCGTTTTTAATGTTTCTCGCTTTGTTCTTTGCTCATGTCTTTACCCATATCGGGCAAGCGATTTATGTAAGGCGCTATACACCTGGTTTGATATCTTCGGTTGTCCTCGTTCTCCCCTATTCTTCCTATGTCTATTACCGTTTGCTTGGTGAGGCAGTGACCGGATGGGCAGATGTGATATGGAGTGCTTCGACGATGGCTGGACTGCTTCCAGTACTGCTTTTCTTCCTCATTCGGGCACGGAATCGCCTGAAGATGCGGTAATGCTATGCTTGGATAGAAATTTGACGAGAGTAAGAAATTCACTTCAATAACAATTGTCTTAGTTTAACAGATGAGAAAAATGCTATTTTCGGGCAGGGTTACAGCAGATTTATATGATTACAGAAAAATAGATGAGTGGAAACTAAGTTAAACAACTGAAAGAGCTCTTGACACCTGGTGATATAATCAATCAAGTAATGTTTTCCAGTAGAGAGTGATCTCTCCTGTTATCATCAAAAAGAGTAGGTGACCTGTATGAAGATTGATAAACCAAAATTGCCCCGTGAGCTGCCTTTAGGAAAGTTTCAAGATATTTATAGCGAGGAAGATCCTTATCTGCATGGAGTGGAAGTGGAAAAGTCATTTTTTGATCATGAAACCATCGACCGGGTTCAATTGTATGGAATGGTGATCAAAAACTCTACTTTTCAGCATACGCAGTTTCGTCATATCGACATAACCGACGTTCATTTCGAAAATTGTGACCTCTCAAATGCGAACTTAAGCAATGCGAGCATTCATCGTGTAACCTTCAGCAACTGCAAGCTGTTAGGGGTTCAGCTTGCAGAAAGCCGATTCGGGAATGTTTTGTTTGATCATTGCTTGCTGTCGATGTGTAACTTTGGCGAGTCGAAAATGGAAAAGCTCCACTTTAAAGACTCCAATCTATCCAACGCCGATTTTTATCATTGCGCGATGAAAAAGACGCTTTATGAGCGATGCGACTTGGATGGCGTCAGTTTTGACCGGACTGCCTTAAAAGGAATCGATATTAGCAGCTCTGACTTTCAATCCTTGACTGTTTCACCGGATGAGTTGAGAGGGTGTATTGTTTCCGAAAGACAGGCCCTTACGTTTGCGGCGATGCTTGGACTGGACATCAAATAAACAGTGATTGAATCGCGCTTGCGTACCGTGTATGATGGAAGTGAATAGTTGGGATAATAAGGAAAAATTTTCAGGAGGTGGAACATGACTTGGTTCATCGGGATCGGGATTGCCCTTTTGACCATCATCTGGCTCGCAATGGAGGTCGCCACGTCCCGGGACAGCGGGAAAGGACTTCGTTCCTATGTAACATCATTTAAGCGGAGCCTGCTTTTTGTGATTCCCTTGTTCGCCATCGGAGGCGTGATTTATTACATATTTTTTACATGAAATAGCGCTGTAAAAAGTCGGTTCCCTTGTGCAAAGGAACTGCTTTTATATGGGGCAAAACACATCTATTGATTTTTTTGAATGACAACGATTATATAGACTTGTCCCGACCTTTTGGGCAAGTCTTTTTTTATTTTAAACGGTGTGAGTGTAATCCGTCGATAAGATGGAGATACCTACTAACGAGGAGGTGCACGATGCATTCCAAGCAAACGGTAAAATACATTTGTCGAACGTACATATCCGGTAACCGCTATTATTATAAGACGGAACTGATTTCCCATGCTTCATGGGAGCAGCCTGAATCGTTGAATTGGTCAACACCGCGACCGATTTCGGAAAGAACCTTTAAAAAACGCGAAAAAGAAGGGTATAAGGTCGAGTATATTAATGAAACAAAGCAGCCTGCTCTGATTTTGCCTTTTAGAACGGGTGGAATGAAGGAGGCCACTGGAAAACGACCTTTTTCGTAAGTTGAAGAAAAAGCTGCTGAAAAAGTGTAAATCGTACTTTTTCAGCAGCTTCTATTTGAACAATAGGTGAACGTCGGAGTTAGGAGTTGGTTTCTTTCGTTCAATTAGGTACACTTAAGGAATGGTATGATAAGACGGGAGAGAAGAACGATGAAACAATTATTACTAAAAGCAGTGATCGGACTCGGGATTGTTGCCGGCTTGACGGGCTGCAATTTAGTGACATATGAGGAGGAACAGGTCTACACTTTGGATGCCGGCGAACTGGACTCATTCGTGATTGATCAGGATCAAGGAGATGTGTCGATTATCGGCGTGGCTGGAACGACTGAAATTACGGTAACCTCTCAAGTCGCGGTGACGAGTGAAGAGATGGAGGAAGCAGAGCAATTTGCCGAGCGCAATCTCTCGCTTGAACTGACGAGCGAGGGAGCAACAGGTTACTTAACGACGGCGGTCCATCAGGAGAATGCAACGGCGCAAGGGGGCCAGCATTTGACGATCGAGGTGCCGCAGGAGCTGATGATCGAGTACAAGCAAAATGAAGGCGAATTGAGTATAACCGATCTAGCGGGTAATGTGGAGATCCAGCACGGGCGCGGTTCGATGAAGCTCGAGCGTCTGCAGGGGAATGTAACGATAAGCGATGGGGCCGGCACGATTGATGTCGTTGAGATGGCTGGAGACTTGTCAATTAACGCCAATGCCGGCACGATAACAATCGCCGATTCGGTTGGCAATGTGAAATTGATTGCCGGATCGGGCCATGTGGATATTTCAAATCAAGAAGGATCTGTCTCCGTTCGCAGCGGCTCAGGAAATGTGACGATTGATTCAGTGAGCGGCGATGTGACGATTTTGGAAAACCGTGATGGAACGCTGACATTGGACAATATTGGTGGGACGATCACTGAACCAGAACAAGAAGGGTAGCCCGAGGGTGCTCTTCTTTTTTTTGTCCCGGTTTACTGGAAGATGTAAATAAGGCCTAATTTGATTTTTTTCTAAATCAGTGATTGACAATTTGGGGAATGATGGATAGAATACTATTAAACTAATAATTCTTATAAAATTACAAGGGATTAACTTCCTCTTCCAACTACTGAAAATTTGAGGAGGTCCAAGATGCCGAATGATCAAGAATTTGAAAAAGTAACAGAAAGATTGAGGGAACTGTTAAGCGGATTAAAGTTTGGTTCTGTTACCCTGATTATTCAGGACGGGAAAATTATTCAGATGGAAAAAAATGAAAAAGTACGGTTGAAATAACCATGAAGCTGACTAGTCAACTAGAGGCGATCAAGGAACAAGGCAAGTTTGTTCTTTGATCGCCTTTTTTGCATCGTTTGCGATCATGGATCAAAGGAGGGATTGGATGACATTATCCTATCAGCAGTTAACAGAAGACGATTATGTGCGAGTTAATGAACAATTGAAAAAGAAGGATTCGATTGAGGTGCTGAAATGGGCTTACCAGACGTTTGGCGATGAGCTGGTCTATGCCTGTAGCTTCGGAGCAGAAGGAATGGTACTGATTGATCTAATTAGCAAGGTGAAGCAGGATGCGGCGATCGTCTTTTTAGATACCGACTTTCATTTTGCGGAAACCTATGATCTGATTGAACGGGTCAAGAAAAAGTATCCTCTGCTCCAAATCAAGCTTGTCCGGCCGGCAATCAGCCCGGAAGAACAGGCAGCATCCTATGGAGAACGCTTATGGGAGCGCGATCCCGACGCATGCTGCAAAATCCGCAAGCTGGTTCCGCTGGAAAACGAGCTGAGCCAGTATCGCGCCTGGATTTCCGGACTGCGTCGTGAACAGTCGCCTTCCCGGGCTCACACCCAGTTTGTCAATCGCGACGAGCGCTTTCAATCGATTAAAATATGCCCGCTAATTCATTGGACGGAAGAAGAAATCTGGATGTACATCAAGCTTCATCAGCTGCCTTACAACGAGCTTCATGATCGGAACTATCCGAGTATCGGCTGTGAGTACTGTACAAAGCCGGTTGCGGCGGGAGAGGATTCACGCAGCGGCCGCTGGTCCAATTTTAATAAAACCGAATGCGGCCTCCATCAAGGCTAGAAAATCGCTTCTAAGAAAATCGCTCCGCAATTTTTAAAAAGGAAGAGTGGGAGGATTCGAGGAGGGCGCCGGCTCCGCGCGTTACGCCTGCCGAAAAGAAAGTCGTTTTTCGTCAGTCATAAGCCCGTGTAACGGCTCCGCACGCCGCTACTAAGAAAATTGCTCCGCAATTTTCTTATATAGAAAGGATGAGGAAGATGATAAATGCGCATGGTGGAACACTTGTACAACGCTTTGATCCGAGCTTGTCGGTTGAAGCAATTGAAAAAGAGATTGAACTGGATTCATTTGCTCTCTCAGACCTTGAATTAATTGCGATTGGCGGCTTCAGCCCGTTGACCGGTTTTTTAGGAAAGGCTGATTATGAGTCTGTCGTGACGTCGATGCGTCTCGATAATGGCACGGTTTGGAGCATTCCGATCACGTTGCCGGTTACAGAGGAAAAGGCAACGCAATTGGCCGAAGGAGAACGGGCGCGGCTGACGTTCAACGGAGAAACATATGGAGTCATTGAGATTACCGAGCTTTACAAGGCTGATAAGGAGCAGGAAGCTCTCCATGTTTATCGGACAACAGACGAAGCCCATCCAGGGGTGAAAAAGCTGTATGAGCGCCCGGATGTGTATGTCGCCGGTCCGGTGACGCTCGTCAAGCGTGTTGAGCGCGAGCGGTTTCAAAGCTATTATCTTGATCCTGTCGAAACGCGCCGCACGTTTGAAGAGCTGGGATGGAAGCGGATAGTCGGCTTTCAAACACGCAACCCCGTTCACCGGGCCCATGAGTACATTCAAAAGTCGGCGCTGGAAATTGTCGATGGCTTGTTTTTAAATCCGCTTGTCGGCGAGACAAAATCAGATGATATTCCGGCCGACGTCCGGCTCGAAAGCTATGAAGTGCTGCTGGAAAAGTATTATCCAAAAGACCGCGTCTTTCTTGCTGTTTTTCCGGCGGCGATGCGTTATGCCGGCCCACGGGAAGCGATTTTCCATGCGATCGTCCGGCAAAATTATGGCTGCACGCATTTCATTGTTGGACGGGACCATGCCGGGGTGGGCGATTATTACGGAACGTACGATGCCCAGCTCATTTTTCAGGATTTGAAAGAAGGGGAGCTTGAGATTACCCCGCTCTTTTTTGAACACAGCTTCTTTTGCCAGGCATGCGGGAACATGGCTTCGACGAAAACGTGCCCTCACCCGAAAGATCAGCATGTGATTTTATCGGGAACGAAGGTGCGAAAGATGCTTAGTGAAGGAATAACACCTCCCCCTGAATTTAGCCGGGCGGAAGTGGTAGAAGTGCTGATTCGCGGACTCCAAAAACAGGTGCATGCCTAAAAGAATCGAAAAAAACTGCCATTAGGCTGGTCCGTCAGAAATGATTGATTTACAAGAAAGAGGGGATGAGCCTGATGCTTTCCATCATAGCCATCGTGATTGCTTGTTTCTTTGCAATGAATATTGGGGCAAGTGGCACGGCAGCGGCTATGGGGCCCGCCTATGGCAGTGGAGCGCTGCCAAGAAAACGAGTAGCCATGCTGTTGGTCGGAATATTTGCCTTTTGCGGGGCGTTGGCAGGAGGAGAGGTTGTGCGAACGATCGGCAGTGGGATCATTTCCCCGGAGATTGTCGATGTTGAACTTGTCGTCATTATTCTCACCGCCGCCTGTCTTTCGCTCTTTATCGCTAATTTAATCGGAATTCCACTGTCAACAAGCGAGGTCGTTGTCGGGGCGATTGTCGGCGCTGGCATTGCCTATCAGTCCCTTTATTTTGAAACGCTGCTCGTGATCGTGATGTTCTGGGTGATCGTTCCCGTCGTCGCGTTTACGCTGGCATTGGCCGTCGGGACATTGATCCGTTCCGGAGAGCGGAAGTATACGTTTTTGAAAGGGAAAGGAAGATGGCGCAAGCCGCTTGTCATTTTGCTGATTATTAGCGGCTGTATGGAGGCGTTCGCGGCGGGAATGAATAATGTCGCCAACGCGATTGGCCCGTTAGTCGGAGCGGGCGTGATCGGGATACAGGAGGGAATTTTGCTGGGAGGCGCTTTTGTCGCGCTTGGAGCGATCGTACTCGGGGGGAAAGTGCTTGAAACGAACGGCAAACGAATCACAAGCCTCAGCCTCCTTCAGGGAAGCGCGGTTTCCGGGATTGGCGGCACGCTTGTCATCATCGCCTCGATCTTCGGCCTGCCCGTCCCGCTGACGCAGGTTACGACTTCAGCGATTATCGGAATGGGGACGGTAGAAAGAGGCTTCCGTCTCTGGCAGAAAAATATTCTCAAACAAATTATCAAGGTGTGGGTCGTTTCCCCGGTTTTTTCACTCGTTTTGTCATACTTACTTGTTTTACTGTTCAGGAAGAGTGATTACTATTCGCTGTTTATGCTGCTCAGCGTTTTCATCGCGACAGTGGGAACCTACAGCCTTTACAAATCGGTTCAGCAGGAACGAAGAACGACATATGATGATGGGGCAGGAATCTAAAAGATAGAGAACGAGCTGGAGGGAAAAAGATGACTCAATCGAAAGAGGTACAACTTGTCTGGCACGAGGCAGCGGTAAGCAAGGAAGAGCGCTGGGAGCAGACCGGTCATAAAAGCGCGATCCTGTGGTTTACCGGCTTATCAGGCGCGGGAAAGTCGACGCTCGCCAACGCTTTGGAGAAGAAGCTGTTTGAGCAAGGAACACGCAGCTATGTGTTAGACGGCGATAATATTCGTCACGGGTTGAATAAGGGACTTGGCTTTAGCGAGGAGGACCGAAAGGAAAACATCCGCAGAATTGGCGAGGTTGCCAAGCTGTTTGTCGATGCGGGTACGATTGTTTGTACGGCCTTCATTTCGCCGTTCAGGGACGATCGCCGACAGGTTCGCGCGCTCGTTGAAGAAGGCGAGTTTATTGAAATTTATGTGCGCTGCTCGCTTGAAGAGTGTGAAGCACGTGATCCGAAAGGACTTTACGAGAAGGCGCGCGCAGGGGAGATCCCGTTTTTCACCGGAATCAGCTCACCTTATGAGGAACCGGAAGCACCGGAGCTGATTATTGATTCCGATAAAAAAACGGTTGAGCAGTCCGTCGACGAAATAGTGGATTATTTGAAAAAGAGAGCGATCATCTAAGGAGGCGATAGCGATGGCATACGAAAAGATTTGGGCAAACGAGCCTGATAAGTTGAATAAAGATGAGCTGCGCAAGCTGGAAAAGGACGGCCTTGAAATTTTACAGGATATCGAGCGCTATGCGAAAGAGGGATTTGAATCGATTCCGAAAGAAGACTGGAGTCTGTTTAAATGGGCAGGTCTTTATTTGCAGAAGCCGAAGGAAGACGGTTATTTCATGATGCGCGTCAACATTCCGAGCGGCGTCATCACAAATGAGCAGGCCGAAGTGATTGCCGGAATCGGGAGAGATTATGGGCGCGATGTGATTGATATTACGACACGCCAGGCGATTCAATATCACTGGCTTCAGATTGAGCAAATGCCGGATATTTTCAAGCGTCTCGAATCGGTCGGTTTATCATCGGTCGGGGCTTGCGGCGATATCCCGCGGACGATTGTCGGCAATCCGCTCGCTGGGATCGACCCGAATGAGCTGCTTGATACGCGCCAGATTGTCGAGGATGTTTACTGGTATTTCCAGCGCAATCCGGAGTTTTCCAACTTACCGCGTAAATTTAAAATGTCGATTTCAGCTAATATTCATAACGCCGGGCACGACCGGATTAACTGCGTCGCCTTTACACCGGCTGTGAAGGAAGTGGATGGCGAGGAAGTCGTCGGCTTCCATGTCAAGGTCGGCGGCGGCCTGTCAGCAAAGCCTTATTTGGCTGAAGAGCTTGATGTGTTTGTCCGGCCGGAGCGGGTGAAGGAAGTGGCGATCGCGATTACGACGATTTACCGCGATTACGGCTACCGGGAAAAGCGTCATCGGGCGCGTCTGAAGTTTCTCGTGGCCGACTGGGGCGTCGACCGCTTTAAAGAGAAGCTGCTCGAATATACAGGAGAGCTGCCGTCAAAGGGGACGTGCAAGCTTGAGAAATGGAATGGCGGCTATTTCTATGGCGTTCATCCGCAAAAGCAGGCTGGTTTAAGCTATGTCGGCTTTAATGTTCCGGTCGGAAGAATGAACTCGGCGGAGTGGTTTGAGCTGGCCCGGATTGCGAAAACATATGGAAATGGTGAAATTCGCACATGCAATTCGCAAAATATCATCATTCCAAATGTTGCAAACGAGAAAGTGGAAGAGCTGTTGGCGGAGCCGTTGTTTGAGCGGATTAAGCTTGAGCCAAAGCATTTTATCGGCTATTCCGTCTCCTGTACCGGAATTGAATATTGCAACCTGGCGCTTGTTGAGACGAAAGAGCGGATGCGGCGCGTAGCGGAATATTTGGATGAGCATATTTCGGTCGATGTTCCTGTCCGGATTCATATGATCGGCTGTCCGAATGCGTGCGGGCAACGGCAAATTGCCGATATCGGTCTCCAAGGGGTAAAGATGAAAACGAAGGATAAACAGATGGTGGAGGCGTTTGAGTTTTACGTCGGCGGAACTTTGGATACAGAGCATGCGCAATTCAACAATAAGCTGAAGGGAAAGGTCGAGGCAGAAGAGTTGGCGCCCGCGTTAACCTCACTTTTGCGCTATTTCGAAGAAAATAAGGAACCGAATGAGGTGTTCTTTGATTTTTACCAACGGGTCGGTCACGAAGCGCTGCAAAACGCGCTCGATGAAATTCTCGGTGTGGCTTCCTGATGCGGTACCTTTATAAATTCGAAGTCGACCTCGCAGAAAAAAGCGTGACAGTGATCGTCGCCGCTGACTCCGAAGAAGCGGCCTTTACCGCCGCTGAACAGGAAGTCGAAAAAAGCTTCCTCAAACTCCCGGAGATCGGTGAAATAACCTTACTTGAAAAAAAACCACTACGCAAAACAGCCGCGTTTATGGTATAAGGTTGTGCCCAAACGGGCACAACCTTATAAGCAATTAGCGGAGCCGCTGCAAGGGTTTGAAGTCTATTAGGAGCAGTTTTTCTCCTAACAGACGGGCAGCGCGCGGAGCGATTGCCAATGTTGTCAAAGGTAGTTTCTTAAGCTCGAAGCAGGGGGCGAAGTCTGCGCTTCTTTTAAAATCCCCAACCGAAGCGGGTTTCTTCGGTTGGGGATTGGCGCAGAACGGAGCCCTTGCTAATGTTAGATAGTAGAAAGGTAAGTTTTTACTCAAGCAAAGGGATAACGCTTCAACACAGCAGCGATTTCCAAAAACGCTTGTGGCGCTTTTCTTTATAACATGCCGGCTGCCTCCATAGCCAGCCGGGAAGTTGGAAAGCTCATTCAAGGAGGGCAATGGCTACGCTCGCTACGCGTCCGTCACCAAGAACACCACTTGGAGATGGACTTGAAACAATGTAGCGGCTTCGCACATTGCTTGTAAGAAAAACGCCTGTGGCGCTTTTCTTATGAAATCGACTCCAGCGCTGCGACGATATTGATTTCCCCGAAGCCGTAATAAGGGTCATGGCCTGCGGTGCCGAGATCTTCCGCGGTGGAGGTGATGACGTCATACACTTCCTGGTTCGTCAGGTCCGGACGTAAGGCGCGGATGAGACCGGCCAGTCCGGCGACGTGCGGCGCTGCCATCGACGTTCCTGACATGACCGTATAGTTGTTGTCCGGAAACAGGCTTGGAATATGCTCCCCGGGCGCAGCGACATCGACGTGCTGACCGTAATTTGAGAAGAAGGCTCTGTTTCGCGTATCATCAACCGCCGCTACAGTCAGCACTTCATCGTAGCGCGATGGATACATCGGGTCTTCCACATTGTCATTTCCTGAAGCCGTGATTAAGACGACGTCATGTTCATAAGCGTAGCGAATCGCGTCATGCAGTGCATCGGAGTCATAATAGTCCCCGAGGCTCATATTGATCACATCGGCCCCGTGATCAACCGCCCAATAAATGCCTTTCGCGACCTCGAACGAGGAACCCTCTCCTTTTTCATTCAACACTTTCACAGGGAGGACCTGGCTTTTCCACGAAACGCCGGCAATTCCGGTTACGTTGTTCGTGAGAGCCGCGGCAATTCCGGCGACATGTGTCCCATGACCGTGGCTGTCGGACACATCGTCACTTTCATCAAAGGCATTGAAGCCAGGTAAAAGTTTATCTTTTAAATCAAGATGGTTCGGGTCAACGCCGGTATCGAGAACGGCAATCGTAACATCCTCGCCGCCCGACAGATTCCACCCTTGGCCGGCATAAATTTGATTCAGATTCCATTGATAAGGCTGGAAAAATTCATCATTCGGCACGGCGCCCTCGGCTGTGACCCGCTGTCTCGGCTTTGTCGGTTCCTCCTCCTTCGGCACAGTCGAAAGCAGAAGGTTTTGCTTTGAGAAAATATAATTCGGTTCAGCGATTTCTAAGTCATATTCCCGCCGAAGCCGGCCGATTAATCCCTCGGTCGATTCAGTTGGGGATTCGACGACATAGAAAGGATCATGGTTTTCTTTGACGATTAAATTTTCCTGGGCGGCAAACCAGTCTGCCGCTGCCAGAGGCCGTTTGAATTTAATGACGGCTTGATTTTCATGATAAGTATGCTGCAAATGTTCAGGCTTTTGATTATCGGACTGGACAACGATTTGCCAGCCCAGTTCGGGGACGATTTCTGCCTGCAGGTTCTCCGGCATGTCGTCTGTCGTTTTCCAGCCGATATCAGGGTCGGCTCCGGAAACGAAAAAGCTGCCATTCGCATCGGCGACAAAGGCCAAATCCTTAACGAACTGCTGGACGAAGGTGAGATCAATTTCACCAAGCACCGTCCGTCCATCCTCTAGCTTTTCCCCCATTAGCATATACTGTTTGCCGTCAACGGAATAAGGATCAGAAAATTGGCTGTGCATATGAGTATGCGTCAGCTTCGAGGTGTCAAAACGCTCCACCTCGCCAACCTCGACCTCTACTTCTTTCTCATCTAAAATCGCAAAGCCATGGAAGTGGGGATGCTCGTTAATTTCCTCTGTAAATTTTTCCGGTAGTTCATCCTTTTGACTGGAATCCGCCCAGCGCTGCATTTGTGCGGACAGCTGCTTTAAAAAGAGCGAGGTGGTCATCGCTAAATCTTCCGCCATCAGCTTGTCCATCGCTGAGTTTTCTAGCGTTTGCGGGATATCCTTTGTTTGAATCGAGTATTGATTATCGGTAATCAGCGTTCTGCCGATAATCGCCAGACCAAGTCCAATCACTCCAACGATAAGTACAGTTTTTGCCATTCTCCACATCATTCTTGTTGTCATCCTTTCTTGGTGATTTATTTAAAAGTAGTGGAGCTTTCGTCAAAAAAATAGGCCATAAACATTTCATCAGCAAAATGGTCTTCAAGCCATACTTGGTCCTTCTGCACGCCTTCCGTAACAAAGCCGCTTTTTTCATATAACCGCCTGGCAACTTCATTGGTGGAAAACACAGTCAGGCAAAGCTTATGAAGCCGGTGCTGGCGGCACCAGGCAAGTGTATAGTCCAACACTTTTTTGCCAATCCCTTTCCCTTGAGCGCTGTCGTCGAGCCACATCCGATAGAGACCTGTATGGCGCTTCATCGCCAGTTCCCCCCGCAAAACGCGGGCGACTCCCTGCACCGCTCCGCCAATCTCAACGACGATGTACATATTGTCTTTTCGATCAATTTGTTCAATAAAGGCTTCCTCTTCGGCAAGGGTGTGGACACGTTCCTTTTGAAGATAGGTGCCTTGGGACACAATTCCGGCGGCTGAAGCGATAATCGCACTGGCGTCGCCTTTCACAACGGGGCGCAGCGTCACCTTCGTCTGGTCGTTAGCGGCAAAGGACCAGATCAAAGGCTTGTCTTGAACTTGATTTGCCATCTGCTTATTCCTCCTTCCATTTCGCTTGCCAAAAAAATTGATAATCTTTATCAATCGGTGAATCAAGCAGGTGGGAGGCCGGGACAATGTCGACTCTTTTTTCTTTAAAGATCGGAAGGGCATGGCTGATGCCGGCAAATGTTTCGTTTCCTTTTATGCCAACATGGCCGATGCCGATCGCCTTATGCTGCTTTTCCACCACCTTCAAAAGCGAGGTCATCTGCTTGTGAACATGAGCGCGTGAAGACAATGTATCATCGAGAAAAATATGCCGCGTCGCATACGGGATTCCCAGTTCCTCGGCTACTTTTGGAATCATTGAACGAGGGCTTGTCCCACTGTCAATCACATACAAATTGTGGGCTTTCACTTCTTCCAGAATGACTTTGACAATGTGTTCATTTTCGACAACTTTAGAACCCATATGATTGTTGATTCCTTTTGCATGGGGAACATCGGCGATCGACTCGCGGACACGGGCGCGAATTTCATCATCAGATAATTGACTGGTGATCGCTTTTGGACCGAGCCAGGAAGCTTTTCCTCTTTTCGGCTCCATCGGCATATGAATAATCACCTCGAGGCCGGCTTGATGAGCCCGCTCCGCCTGCTCTGTGGAAAAGGGCTGAAACGGCATAATCGCCGCTGTGATCGGAATGTCTCCTGTCAGAAAATCGTCAACTCCCTTCACATCCCCGCCAAAATCATCAATAATGATTGCAACCTGGTTCTGTTCTGCGGCGGAAAGCGGCAAAGGTGCACAGTAGATGGTCAATACAGCAAACAAGAGCAAGGTAACCTGTATCAAACGTGGCATTTCATAAGTCCCTCATTTCTTGATCTTTTGTCTAGTTTGCCATAGGAGACTTTTTTCTATGAGCGAAAAAGTAAGGGCGCGCCAAATGGATTGTATTTCCTTTTGACGCGCCGGCAAAAAGAGAGGGTGCCGTAAAAGTCGACACTTTTACGGCACCCTCTCTAAGCGTATGTTATTTTCGCATGTTGAACGCGGCATTCAACTGACCACGCAACATTCTTTCCCGTACTTCCTGCTTCTGCAACTGTTTTTGTTCCATTCGTCTAATTTCAAATGTCTGCATGCCATCTTCCATCTTATTCGCAATATCAACGAGTCTTTCAACATCAAGGAAAGAGTATTTTCTCGTTCCGCCTTTGGAACGCTCGGGATAAATTAATTTTCGCTCCTCGTAGTATCGGATCTTACGCTCAGACAGTCCGGTTAACTCACTTACCATCCCAATCGTAATTACTTTTTTATCTTTGTAGGACATTGTCACCACCCCCGCCATATGCTGTTTTTCTCGTTGGAATGTTCGGACCTTTTGCAATATCATATCACATTGAGTGTAAAGAAGTGTCCGTTCATGTTAGATAATCTTACATTTTTTTTAGGAGGTGATTTTTGTTGAATTCCTGTATTGTGATTATCCAGATGTTGTATTATACTTGATAAAACTTATAAAAAAAGTCGGGATACAGAAAAGAGGAATCGGGATGGGAGAGCAAAAAGGCTATGTGTTTTTAGTCGGAGCAGGACCGGGAGATGTAAGGCTTCTGACGCTAAAAGGGGAACAGGTCATTAAAGAAGCGGACGTCATTCTGTATGACCGTTTAGTCAATCCGCTCTTGCTTGAACTGGCTAAGCCAGAAGCTGAGCTTGTCTATTGCGGCAAGCTGCCTGATCGCCACCTTCTTCGCCAGGAGTCGATTAATGAGCTGCTTGTCGCATACAGTCAGGCTGGAAAACGGGTCGTTCGCTTAAAGGGAGGAGATCCAAGTGTATTCGGCCGGGTCGGAGAGGAAGCGCAGGCGTTGGAGCAGGCCGGTATCCGTTATGAAATTGTTCCCGGTATTACGGCGGGAATTGGCGCAGCAACATATGTCGGGGTTCCGGTTACCCACCGCGATCATGGCGCATCGTTCGCGATGGTCACCGGCCATGATAAATCGGACAACGGTCGGCCGTTGCTCGATTGGCGCGGGCTGGCGACGATTGATACCATCGCCTTTTATATGGGAGTGAAAAACCTGCCTTATATTTGCGAGCAGCTGCTGGCGCATGGGAAACCCGGACAAACGCCGGTGCTGCTCATTCAATGGGGGACGCTTGGAAAGCAGAAGGTCCTTGAAGGGACGATCGCGACGATTTCAGCGGAAGCAAGCCGCGTCGGTTTTTCCAATCCGGCGATCACCTTAATCGGCGATGTCGCCAAGCTGCGGACGAAGGAGAGCTGGTTTGAACGGCAGCCCCTCTTCGGTACGCATCTTCTGTTTGCGCGAACCGGCAGCGGGAAAAGCGAAATCGCCGCCGGGCTAACCGAGCTTGGGGCGACGGTGTTTGAATACCCTCGTTTTCAAACGATCTGGGAAACGGCTCCTGTTCCTTCATTCGCAGAGTTTCAGGAGATCATCTTTCATTCGCCGGCGAGTGTCAACTGGTTCTTTGCGAAGCTGAAGGAGCTGCGAATTGATATTCGTTCATTAACGGCTGACTTGTACGGGGCTTCAGGAAAGTCGGTGAAAGCAATTGAAAGTTACACCTGTCTCGCTTATCCTGTAACTAAGCTTACTCGCCACCAGCAGGGAAAGCGGCTAGTCATTGGTGACGAGAGGGTTGAGAAGAGACAGCTCCCCGATTACGGAAGCTATCAATTTTGCCGCTCCCACCGTGAAACCGTCGTCGCTCAATCGCATATGACGTGCCGGCGCTTACTGGAGGAGGATCGGCTCGATACGATTGTTTTCCCAAGCGCGGAGGCGGTTCGCGTCGTGACGGAAGAAATCAAAGTTTGCTCAGAAACGCCGGCAAGCCTCTCTTCGCGGGCGGCGGTGATCTGCTTCGGGCCGGCTTCGGCAAACGAAGCGCGCCGGTTAGGATATGAGATCAGGGAAACGTTACAGGAGCCGACGAGGGAAGCTTTGAGCGAGGCAGTAATGAAGGCTCACTTTGCAAAAGGAAGGGTGTAAGATGCAGGCGATTCTTTATATCGGACATGGAAGCCGTGTGCAGGCAGGGAATGAAGAGTTACGTAATTTTGTCGAAAAAGCAAAAGCCGCTCATCCGGAAGTCGCCATTCAGGAATGCTGTTTTTTGGAGCTGGCTGAGCCGGATATCACGGAGGGAGTGCGGGCCTGTATAAAGCAGGGAGCGACGAGGATTGCCGTTGTTCCTGTTCTTTTATTAACCGCGATGCACGCCAAAGTTGATATTCCGCAGGAAATCGAACGCCAGCGGGCGCGTTATCCGGATGTGGGCTTTACATATGGCCGGCCGATGGGAATTGAGGCGACGATGATTGAAATTATGAAAGCACGCCTAAAAAAAGCCGGAATGAGTTTGACAGAAGCGCGGCCGAACTATGAAGAACGGCAGCCGGTCTCGCTCTTGCTTGTCGGCAGGGGCAGCAGTGATCCGGATGCGACGAGCGATTTGATGAAGATTGCGAGGCTCGTGTGGGAGTATACGCCGGTAACAGACGTGGAAGTGTGCTTTATGGCGGCGACGCACCCGAATGTCGAAGAAGGGCTTGCTCGTGTTACCCGCCTGCCGAATGAAACGGTCTACGTCATCCCTTATCTGCTATTTACCGGCGTGTTGATGGAAACGCTGGAAAAGCAGCTTGCGCAGTGGTCGAAAAAGACGGAAAAGTCCTTTATTCTTTGTGACTATCTTGGCTTTGACGACCGACTGGTTGATGTGCTGGCCGAGCGTGTTCAAGAAGCGCTGGAGGCCGAGCCGTTTTCGGCTGATAATCTGAACAGGCGGTGGCTGCAACAATGAACGAGCTGCCGGTGATGATCAATCTAGCAGGAAAAAGTGTGACCGTTGTCGGCGCGGGAAAAGTCGCAGCACGGCATCTGCCGAAATTACTGGCAGCCGGAGTGTCAAGCGTGGTCATGATATCGCCGCGTCTTAATCCGGAGTTGACTGGCTATCTCGAACAAAGCGAGGTTACATGGATGGAAAGAACGGTAACCGCTGAAGAAAGCTTTTCATCCGACCTGCTGCTGCTGACGAGCGATGACCATTCCCTTCATCAAGCGCTCTATCGAAACCGTCGGCCCTCTCAATGGGTGTATGTCGCCACGGACCCGGCTTTAAGTGATTTTACCTTTCCATTAACAGTGAAAAAAGGAAAGCTGCTGATTACCGTGTCGACAAGCGGAATCAGTCCAACCTATGCAAGGCGGATCAAACAGAGGCTGGTTGCGACTCTCCCCGAGGATAGTGAACAGGATTTAGCTTTTTTGGAGGATGTCCGCCAGCGGGTGCTCTCCAGCCAGCTTCCGGCGGCAATGCGAAAACAGCTCTTACAACAGGCGGCTGCTGAAGAATTCCTCCGCCAGCCTGAACGGGAGCGTTCTTTCACATTGCTGCTGGAAGAAGCGATAAGAAACAATTGAAAAGAGGAAGATACGATGACGATTCAACCATTTGATCTAGCAATAATCGAGCAGGCAAAAGCACATCTCGACCAGCTGACAAAGCCGCTTGGCAGCCTTGGCCGGGTAGAAGAGCTGGCCGTGCAGCTGGCCGGGATTACCGGCGAGGTACAACCTGTGATCGAAAAACCGGCGATTATCGTCGCAGCGGCCGACCACGGGATCGTAAACGAAGGAGTGTCGGCGTATCCGCAGGAAGTAACGGCGCTGATGATTGATAATTTTGTGAAAGGGGGAGCGGCGATCAATGTGTTCGCCCGTCAAATCGGCGCAGCGGTTACCGTAGCCGATGTCGGCGTCAATTATGAGCTCGGCAGCCAGCCGATTGCCCATCATAAAATCCGTTATGGCACGGGGAATTTCCTGCTTGAGGATGCGATGACGGAGGAGGAAGCAGCCTCGGCAGTGGAAATCGGACGCCAGTTGGCTGTTGCACAAATTGAAAAAGGGCATCGCCTTTTAATTACCGGTGAGATGGGGATCGGCAATACATCGGCTTCGAGCGCGCTGACCGCGGCGATTACGGGTGCGAAGGTCGCCGATGTCGTCGGATTTGGCACCGGCATTAATCAGGAGACGAAGCAGCAGAAAATCGCGATTATCGAAAGAGCGCTCACGAACCGTGGCATTACGTCGCAAACCCCGCCGCTCTCTATTTTGGCGAAAGTCGGCGGACTGGAAATCGCGACGCTTGCCGGTGTGATACTTGAAGGAGCGGCCCGGCGGGTGCCCGTTCTGATCGACGGCTTTATTTCCTCGGCCGCGGCGCTTGCCGCCGCCAAGCTGGAGCCGGAAGTCCATCCTTATTTAATGATCGCTCACCAATCTGTTGAAGATGGCCACCGCATTGTTACCGATTATTTACAGATCAAGCCGTTGCTTCAGCTTGATCTGCGTCTCGGAGAAGGCACCGGAGCGGCGCTCGCCTATCCGATCGTCGAAGCTGCATCCCGCATGATGCGAGAAATGGCAACGTTTAAGGATTTAGGCATGTAGAAAAGCTATAGCAAGACTAATAAAGGCAACAAGAGGATTTTCGTATCGGAATTAGGTATGAAAATCCTTTTTTAAAAGATAGAATTAATAAAATTCCAGCGAGGTTTTTGAGCGGTTTCAAGGGCAAAGGCTCCGCACCAGTCTTTATACGCCCGCCATTTTCAAAGTAAAAAAACCTCATGAAAAAAGTATTATAAAGAAGGACATTCGCATAAAATGAGGAATATTACTAAAAGTGAAAATTTTTACAGACTTCTTTTGGGTGATTTCGGAAACTGTGTTTCCTAATACGAAACAAAAAGAGGTGATAGCATGATTGTTTCAGAAGAATTCAAGGAGTTAAAAACACTAGTGCCGGAACAGCAGATTGAAGAAAAAGGGGAAGAACAAACTCTATTTGGGAACGAAGGGCGGGTGGCCGTCTATCCCAAAACAGAGCAGGAAATTGTAAGCGTCCTCACCTATGCCAATGACAATGGTAAGAGCGTAACGGTGGCCGGTAGAGGGACAAAAAAAGCCTTTGGTGGCGTGATCGCACAATCTGATCTTCTGCTTTCATTAGAAAACTATACCGGGATCATCGAGCATACTGTCGGCAATATGACACTGACGGTAAGGGCGGGCACTCGGTTTCAAGACATTCAGGATTACCTCGCTGCCCATAAGCAAATGATCCCACTTGATCCGTTCTGGCCTGATTCAGCGACGATCGGTGGAATTGTAGCGGCAAATGACAGCGGACCAAAGCGCCTTGGCTATGGGTCTGCAAGGGATGCTGTTATCGGAATGAAATTGATTTATCCAGATGGGAGGGTGATCCGCGCAGGTGGAAAAGTCGTCAAAAACGTTGCAGGCTATGATATGAATAAATTATTTATCGGTTCAATGGGAACGCTTGCTGTGATTTCGGAAATCACATTTAAGCTCAGCCCAATTCCGAAGGAACAAAGTCTCATTTTGCTTGCTTTTGCCCAAGAACAGCTAGAGGAAGTTCGCAAATTTGCCGTTCGTTTTTTGGATTCAGCATTGGAGCCGGTCGCGCTTGAGCTTTTCAATCCAACGCTTGCGAAAGCAATGACTAGAAATGAGCGGTATACATTGGCGATTAGCTTTGAAGATGTGAAGAGCTCTGTCCGTTATCAGGAGGAGTTTACAAAACAGCTTAAGCCTGCTGGCGCAGAGCCGCGGGTTTTGGCAGGCGAAGATGCAAGGAACTTTTGGAAGCGCTTTTATGAGCTTCCTCCTAATGGCTTAGGACAACCAGAGGAGCATGAGACAGAAGCCATCTTAAAAATAGGCGTCAAAAACCTCGATGTTCTGCAAGTCATCCGCAGCTGCCATATGCTGGAGGAGTCACATCATATCGAAGTTGCGGCGCATGGAGGCTTAGGGCATGGTTTAAGTCAAGTGGTGCTAAAAGGGGCGGCAAAGAATGTGATCACGGCAATCGATGCTATTCAGCAGGCAGTAACCGCATTATCCGGCTATGTGATTGTCAAACATATCCCACTGTCGATTCGAAAAAACATCTCGGTATGGGGCGAGGAGCCATCGTATTTCTTTCTGCTGGAAGGAATGAAAGCGAAGATTGATCCGAATAAGATTCTCAATCCTAAGCGCTTTGTGGGAGGGATGTAAGATGAGTACAGTTGAAGGAAAGCAAAAGCAAGAGCCTCCGTGCACGAGCAGCATGAACAATTATTTATGGAAAGATCAACCGGATGAAAACAAATGGGCTGATTGTGTTCACTGCGGGATGTGTTTAGAATCATGTCCGACCTATGAACTAACAGGTCAGGAGCAGCATTCGCCGCGCGGACGCGTTCATTTAATTAAGTCGGTTGCCGAAGGAAAGCTGGTCGTAAATGAGCAATTTTCCGATCCGGTGTTTGCTTGTTTGGATTGTCGAGCCTGTACGACTGCTTGTCCAGCTGATGTTGACGTAGGTGGTCTAATTGAGGAGGCGCGTGGGCAGATTCGCCAGGCGATGCCATTAACAGGGTGGAAGGGCCAAGTAAGCAAATTGTTTTTGCAAGGGATTTTTCCCCATCAAAGTCGACTTCACTCGCTTGGTCAGCTGCTGAAGCTCTATCAGAAAACAGGCGTTCAAAAAGTGGTTCGAAAAACAGGTTTGACAAAAATAATGCCTAAGCATTTGGCTCAAATGGAAGCGGTTATGCCGACCATTGCCAGACCTGTGATGAAACGTTATAAAAATCAGGAAACCATTCCTGCCAAAGGCGAAAAAAAGCAAGAGATCGCTTTTTTAACAGGCTGTGTCATGGATGTGATGTTCAGCGATATTAATCAGGCAACGATTAATGTGCTAACGAGAAATGGTAACGAAGTCACGATTCCTAAAAATCAAACGTGCTGTGGTGCTTTACATGTCCATGCCGGGGATCGTGATATGGGGCGAAAGCTGGCGAAGCAAAATATTGAAGCATTTGAGCAAGCTGATAAGGTCATTGTCAATGCGGCTGGTTGTGGCTGCATGCTTCAAGAATATGGAGAGCTTTTTAAAGAGGTGGACACAGAATGGTATGAAAGAGCGGAACGCTTTGCTGAAAAGGTAGAAGATATATCAAAGCATTTACATGACACAGGCTACCAAAAACCAAAAGCAAAGCTGAATGCTAGAATTACGTATCACGATGCCTGCCATCTCGCTCATGGTCAAGGTGTTCGGCAAGAGCCGCGTGACTTATTAATCGATATTCCCGGTGTCGAGATGGTTCACATGGCAAACGCGGATCGTTGTTGTGGGAGTGCGGGTGTCTACAATATAACAAACCCTGAGATGGCAAGCGCTGTGCTTGATTCAAAGATGTCCAATGTTCCTAGGGATGTTGAAATGATTTCGATGGGAAATCCAGGCTGTATGCTGCAAATGGCGATCGGCGTTGAAAAATATGGACGAAATCAAAAGGTTGTTCATACCGTTCAATTATTGGATTGGGCGTATCAAAAAGAAGATGAGCAGGAGGGGCAAAAGAATGAGTAAACTGAAAACAAAAGATCCCCATATTCGTGAACTGGCAGCGCTCGTATCAGGTCCTTACTCCATTCTTTACGAACGTGAAGATTTATTAGCGTATGATTGCGACGGGTTCACGATCCATAAGCATTTGCCGAAAGCTGTCGTCTTTCCCAATACGACAGAGGAGGTCGCTGCGATTGTGCGTTACTGCGCACGCCATCGGCTGCCGTTTTTAGCGCGCGGAGCCGGCACAGGACTAAGTGGGGGCGCGATTCCGGTAAATGGCGAAGTGATTATCAGTCTCGTGAAAATGAAGCGGCTTTTGGAAGTCGATTTAGAAAATCGGCGCGCTGTTGTTGAACCGGGCTATATTAATCTTAAACTAACCAATTCCATCTCCGATAAAGGGTATTATTATGCGCCGGATCCTTCCAGTCAATCCTGCTGTACGATTGGCGGCAATGTCGCTGAAAATGCCGGCGGTGCTCATTGTCTGAAATACGGGGTCACAACGAATCATATTCTTGGACTTGAGATTGTCCTGCCGAATGGAGACATTATTGAAATTGGAGCGGGAGGCATTCCGGATGCACCCGGCTATGATTTACTAGGCTTATTCACCGGTTCGGAAGGGACGCTTGGGATTGTGACGAAGATTACGGTGCGGATTCTTAAAAATCCTGAAGCAAAGCAGACCGTGCTGGCGTATTTTGATAAGGTTGAGGCTGGGAGCCAGGCTGTATCCGATATTATTTCTGCCGGGATTGTGCCGGCTGCACTAGAAATGATGGATAAAACGGCGATTGAAGGTGTTGAGTCAGCTGCCTTTCCGGTCGGGCACCCGCTTGATATAGAAGCGCTTCTTTTGATCGAAGTAGACGGGATTTCTGCCGGGATAGAGGAGCAAATTGACCATATTCTCACCGTTTGTCAACGGCATCATGTTCGAGAAGTGAAGGTGGCGCAGGATGAGGGCGAACGAGCCAGATGGTGGGCTAATCGTAAAACGGGTTTTGGCGCGATGGGGGCGATTTCCGCTGATTATCTCGTCCAGGACGGAGTCATTCCCCGAAGCAAGCTGCCTGAGGTGCTAACGTGCATCAATCAAATTAGCAAAGAGAGTGGTTTGCGAATTGCGAATATTTTTCATGCTGGAGACGGAAATCTCCACCCGCTCATTTTGTTTGACGCGCGGATTCCCGGTCAAGCTGAAAAAGCATTAGAAGTAGGAAGCGCTTGCCTGAAGGTATGTGCAGATGTCGGCGGCTCGATCACCGGTGAACATGGTGTCGGGATTGAGAAGATGAATGAGATGCGCTATATTTTCTCGGAAGAAGAAATTTCTGCCCAGACGGATATTCGAGAGGTTTTCAACCCGGATCGCCTGCTCAACGACGGGAAGCTGTTTCCTTCACCGGGAAGATGTGTGGAAGTGAAGCTGGCTAAACAGGCAGAAAAGGTCTAAGGTTGATGTCAACGAGATGACGAAGGAAAATGACCATATCGACCTCCGTACTTTAATCGGAGATGCTATCTTATGGTATAATGTCCCTACTAATGAAGCAGCGTAATGGAGGTTATGTATGGTTAAGTCGGTAGACCGAGCACTAAGAATTATCAGCTTAGTGAGTCAAAATAAAGACGGACTAGGTGTAACGGAATTAGCATCTCAGATCGAATTAAATAAAAGCTCGATCTACAAAATTTTGAGCACACTTGTTAGTCATGGATTTATTGAACAAGATCAAACGACGAAAAAGTATCGCTTAGGCTATAAATATTTGGAGCTCGGCTCATTATTGCTTGATTCCATTGATCTGCGCAGTCAGGCACGTGTCTATTTAGAGGAATTAGAGCGTCAGACAAATGAGGTCATCCATCTGGTCGTCTTTGATCAAGGGGAAGTGTATTACATTGAGAAATTGGAAGGGAATGAAACGCTTCGCACGCACTCGAAGATTGGACGCAGAGCTCCAATTCATTGCACGAGTGTCGGGAAAGTGATCCTTGCCCATTTGACTGAACAGGAGGTAGAGGCAATAATCCAAAAGCAGGGCTTACCGAAACATACGGAAAACACAATTACAGACAAAGCAGCGTTTCTTGTAGAATTGCAGAAAATCTACAAACAAGGCTATGCCGTTGAAATAGAGGAAAATGAAGCCGGGATTAGCTGTATCGCCGCGCCGATTTTTGATCACCTCGGAAGGGTGACAGCAGCTGTAAGTATTTCAGGGCCCACCCTTCGAATGACGGCGGAACGTTTACATGATTTGCAGCAATTGATTATCGAAATTGGCAAGAAAATATCAGCGAGATTAGGCTATACGGAGTAAGCCAATCTTTGATTTTAGAAAAGCCAATCCTTAAGGGGCTGGGAGCTTACTCAAGAGGGAGCGGGCTTGCCCGTTACACGTCTTGCACTTTCAGCCTCCCTCCTATAAATGATAACGGCTTCACGTACGCTGCTTTGTGCCATTATCTAAAAATTTAAATTAATGAAAAAGTAATTGGAAATTCTTTGGATGGTGTGCTATGATTGTAGTAAAGAGAAACATCGTTTCTTATTAGGAAACAAAAAAGATTGATTAAGGGTACACTCAAAAATAAGGAGGATGAACCGATGCAACAGTACGAAAAAGTAGGTCAATTAAAAGTCGCGACGGAGTTATTTGAGTTTATTAATCAAGAGGCTTTGCCAGAGAGCGGGGTTGATCAACAGCAGTTTTGGGATGGCTTTTCGAGACTTATTGAAGAGCTCGCACCAGAAAATAAAGCTTTGTTAGCAGAGCGTGATCGAATTCAGCAGCAAATTGATCAATGGCATAAGCAGCATCGAGACTCTTTTGATCCTGCTGTTTACAAAGAATTTTTAAAAGACATCAACTATCTGGAGGCTGAGAAAGAAGATTATCAAGTTAGAACGGATCATGTCGATTTAGAATTTAAACAGCAAGCTGGCCCGCAGTTAGTTGTTCCAGTGAATAATGCGCGGTATGCCATCAATGCCGCGAACGCGCGCTGGGGAAGTCTGTATGATGCTTTATATGGTACGGACGTGATACCTGAAGAGGGTGGTGCGGAACGCTTGGCCACCTACAATGAAGCGCGCGGGAATAAAGTCATCGCCTTTGCAAAAGACTTTCTTGATAAAACATTCCCGCTTCAAACGGGATCGCATCACGATGTAACAGAATACAAGGCTGGTGCAGCATTTACGGCTACACTGGCAAATGGTGAAGAAACGACATTGCAAGCCGCCGAAAAATACAGAGGTTTTCAAGAAAAAGAGGGTGAGCTTACAGCGATATTATTAAACAATCATGGTCTTCATGTTGACATTCAGATTGATCGCCGTCACCCGATCGGTAAAACGGATAAAGCCGGTGTGAAAGATATTCTTGTTGAAGCGGCGATCACCACCATCATGGATTGTGAAGATTCGGTAACAGCGGTTGATGCAGAGGATAAAGTGGTCGTCTATCGCAACTGGCTTGGCTTGATGAGAGGTGATTTATCAGCATCATTTGAAAAGGCTGGAAAAACAGTGACGCGAACATTAAATCCGGATCGGGTTTATTCAACAGCGAATGGCGGAACAGTAACGCTTCGCGGCCGCTCGCTGATGCTTGTCCGTAATGTCGGGCATTTGATGACGATCAACGCTGTACTTGATAAGGATGGAAATGAAGTTCCTGAAGGAATTTTGGATGCGGTTGTAACGAGTTTAATCGCTAAACATACGCTGCTCGGAAATGGAAAGTATCAGAATTCAACAACCGGCTCGATTTACATCGTGAAACCAAAAATGCACGGCTCTAAAGAAGTGGCATTTGCCAATACATTATTCGCGCGCGTGGAAGATTTGTTAGGGCTGGAGCGCTTTACCTTGAAAATTGGTGTCATGGATGAAGAACGGCGAACGTCCCTTAACTTAAAGAATTGTATTTATGAAGTGAAAGAACGGGTTGTTTTTATTAATACAGGCTTCTTGGATCGCACCGGTGATGAAATTCATACATCGATGGAAGCTGGAACGATGGTCCGTAAAAATGATATGAAAGCTTCAGCGTGGCTGCAAGCATATGAGAAATCAAATGTCCAAATTGGTTTGGCGGCGGGTTTACAAGGAAAGGCGCAAATTGGAAAAGGAATGTGGGCAATGCCTGATTTAATGAAGGCCATGCTTGAACAAAAAGGCGGGCAAATCAAAGCAGGTGCCAATACAGCCTGGGTCCCTTCTCCTACAGCAGCAACGCTTCATGCGCTTCATTATCACGAAATAAATGTTGTTGAGATTCAAAATGAATTAAAAATACAAAACGGAAATTATATAGATGAGATTCTGACAATTCCGCTCGCGGAAGATACAAATTGGAGCCCGGAACAGATTCAGGCAGAGCTTGATAACAACGCACAGGGTATTCTGGGCTATGTTGTTCGTTGGGTTGAACAAGGCGTCGGTTGCTCGAAGGTACCGGATATTAATAATATTGGATTAATGGAGGATCGTGCGACATTACGTATCTCGAGCCAGCATGTTGCCAATTGGCTTCACCACGGGATTTGCACGGAGGCGCAAGTAATTGAAACGTTGGAGCGGATGGCAAAGGTTGTTGACGAGCAAAATGCCGGTGACCCGGCGTATCGTCCAATGTCTGCTAATTTTGAGCAGTCGATTGCCTTTCAAGCAGCAAAAGATTTGATTTTCCTTGGGAAAGAACAGCCAAGCGGTTACACAGAACCAATTTTGCATCGTCGTCGGATTGAGTTTAAGGAAAAAGCTGCGCAACGCCTATATAGTAAATGATTTTAACGGGAGGCCCACTTGGTGCGGGAGCAGTAATGGAATGTTCAATTAAAAGAAATAGGTGGGCTGAAAAATCGACTTGTATCAGGGAAAAAGTAATTCAGAAAAAATAAACTAGAACGAAGTGAGAGATGGAAGCCGTGAAAAGGCTTCCTCCTGCGTCTTGCTGTTAGCCTGGGAAAAGGTGAACCTACCTTTGTTCCAGGCTTTTTTTTGTGATAAATCAGAAAATTCATTTAAAACAAAAAACTTTCTTGACATCAAGAGGGTAACATACTACCATATTAGTATGAAAGGTGATCCTAATGAAACTAACCATTGATAAAACGAAATCGATCCATTCCCAAGTATACGAAGGAATCAAAGAAGCGATTATTTCGCTGGAATTTTTGCCGGGGCAACGCTTATCGGAGAAAGAGCTGTCGGCGATGCTCGATGTGAGTAGAACGCCGATTAGAGAAGCGTTCATTAGACTTTCTGAAAAAGGGCTGCTGGAAATTTATCCGCAAAGAGGGACGTTCGTTTCCTATATCGACATTGATAAAGTGAAAGAATCACTCTTCGTCCGGGAATCGTTAGAATGCGCCGCTCTTCGCCAAAGCATTGCCCGGCTGAATCAGGATGATATCACCGCATTAAGGGCGCTGATTGCTAAACAAAAAGAATTCCAGGATGAAAAAGGGCGCGAAACTTTCTATTACTTTGATGAAAAGTATCATGAGAAGCTGATTGAAATGAGCGGCTATCAAAATGTCTGGTCCGTTATTCAGGCAGAAAAGCTGCATCTTGATCGCGTCCGTTATCTCAGTTTGCTGGCGACGAGAAAGACGAGCAAACTGATTGAAGAGCATGAAGAGATTTTGAATGCGGTCATCGCAAAGGATGTCGAGATGGCCCAGTTTCAATTGAGCAAGCATATTAAAGAGAGCACAGTAGAAATCATTGAACTGTACAAGGAGACATATACTGAATTTTTTTCGAAATCATAGGTACTGATGAAGCTGGTCGACTACGTCATAGAAAGGAGTTAACAGATGGAGCTGAAAATTGAAGAGTTTCAACTGGAAGGCGGATTTGAGCTGGAATTACCTGCGATGTATCCGGCAAGGCAAAAGTTTGCCAGGACGAAAATAGAGGCGCAGGCGATTCCGGCACTGATGCACACGGAGTCTCAGCGAAAGCAGCTGGCGACAAAGATCAAGCCGGGGATGAAAATTGCGGTCGGAGTCGGCAGCAGGGGCATTACAAACTTGCAGGCGATTGTCAAAGCGACCATTACCGAATTAAAAGCATTGGGGGCTGAGCCGTTTATTGTGCCGGCCATGGGAAGTCATGGCGCGGGAAAAGCCGAGGGTCAGGCGAAGATTTTAGCAGGCTACGGCATTACGGAAGCGGAAGTCGGCGCCCCGGTCAGGGCGAGCATGGAGACGGTCTACCTCGGCAAAGCCTTTGGCGACGTTGAGGTATACTTTGATCGGTTGGCGTATGAAGAAGCGGAGGGAATCATCGTCATTGCGAGAATTAAGCCGCATACTGATTTTAAAGGTGAAATTGAAAGCGGTATCATGAAGATGCTTGGCATTGGCCTCGGCAAGCATAAAGGAGCGAGCTATCTTCATAAAGGAGGGATGGGAGACTTCGCCGAGCTGATACCGGCAGTAGGCCGTCATATTATTGAGCATACGCCGTTTCTGTTTGGTGTAGGCATTATTGAAAATTCATTTCACGAAACGGCCCATATCGAAATCGTGTTAAAAGACCAGCTGCCCGGCAGGGAAAAAGAGCTGCTAGCAGAAGCGAAGCGGCTGATGCCGAAGCTGCTGTGTAAGGAAATTGATGTGCTGATCGTGGATGAAATCGGGAAGAACATAAGCGGCAGCGGGATGGACTCGAATATTATCGGACGTTCCTCCTGTAATCAGTCATTAGTGTTTGATGCCCCGCCGATCAATAAAATTGTCGTGCTGAATTTAACGAAAGAAACAAAAGGCAACGCCTCCGGAATTGGTTTGGCGGACTATACGACCGTCAGGACGGTCGAAAGCATCGATTTTGCCGCGCTGTATGCTAATTCAACGACGGCGGTCGAAATTAACGGCGCCAAGCTGCCGGTTATGCTCGCCACTGATCAGAAAGCGATTGTAACAGCGATCCGGACGGCCGGGCGAAGAAAGATAAACGATGTAAAAGTGGTCCGCATTAAAAATACACTCGAGCTTGACCAAATTTTAATTTCTGAAAATTTAGTCAACGAGGCGGCAGGGCATGCCCAAATGGAGGTGGGAGAGACAGCTGTCTCCTGGACGTTTGACGAGAACGGAAATCTAATCAAGTAGCGTTGAGGGAGGGACTTATGAAACTCGTAACAACGATCAACATTCCGGAAAAACAATTGAATGAATTAAGAGAGAGCTATCCTGAGATCACAATTTGTCACTGTCACTCAGAAAGGGAGGCGCAGCCTTATTTAGAAGAGGCTGACATTGTGTTGTCTGATCATTTGAACTTCAACCCGGAGTCGATCGAAAAGGCACCGAGGCTGAAATGGCTTCAGCTCACGACCGCCGGCGTCGAAAATATTCCGTTTGCGAAAATTGCGGAACGAGGAATTACCGTGACAAACGCAAAAGGAATTCACGGCTCACAAATGGGAGAATACGCGCTCGGAATGATGCTCGCCCATACCCGCAAGCTATTACACTATCGGGGGCTGCAGAAAAAGCATCAATGGGAAGGCGGGTTTATCGGTGGAGAGTTAGCCGGAAAAACGGTAACGATTGTCGGTGCCGGCGCGATCGGCTCGGCGATTGCCGAGATGTGCCAGGTGTTCGGGATGAACGTCAATGGGGTTAGCCGCGGAGGCGCAAGCAAGCCTCACTTTGATCGCATCGTTAAAGAGGAACAATGGGAGACGCTCTTACCGGAAAGCTCATTTGTCATTGTCCTGCTGCCATTGACCCCTCGGACGAAGCATTTTATCCGTCAGGAGCATTTTACTGCGATGCCGCGGGATTGCTTTTTCATCAATTTGGCGCGAGGCCATGTTGTGAAGGAAGCGGATTTAATCACCGCGCTGGAAAGCGGCCAAATCGGCGGCGCGGCGCTGGACGTATTTGAAAAGGAGCCGCTTGGGCCCGAAAGTCCATTGTGGGAGATGGAGAATGTCTTTCTCACGCCCCACATTGCCGGAAATTCCGATCATTATATGGAGAAAGTGTTTCGGATTGTGCTTGACAATGTCGCTAACTTCCTTGCAAATAAACCGTTAAAAAATCAGGTTGATTTGCAAGCAAACTATTAAATAAAAAAGAAAGTGGTGGAAAAGATGAAAATTACTCAGATCGAAACGATCCGTTTAGAAGAGTTTCCGAATATTTGTTTTGTCCAGGTTCACACCGATCAAGGTCATATTGGACTTGGGGAAACGTATTTTGCCGCAGAAGCGGTGGAAGCCTGGATTCATGAATCAGGCGCTCCTGTATTGCTTGGAGAAGACCCGCTGGCGATTGAACGGCATTGGCAGGCAATGGTGGGATTTATCGGCTCCCGCAGCACGGGGGTGGAAAACCGTGGGCGGTCTGCGTTGGATATCGCGCTGTGGGATATTTTCGGGCAAGTAACAAAGCAGCCAATCTACCAGCTGCTTGGCGGAAAATGCCGCGAGAAAATCAAAGCCTACAATACGTGTGCCGGCTATCATTACACGCGTAAGCGCCCGAAGCATGCCAGCCTGCCTGTTGATAATTGGGGAGTAGGTGATGCGCAAGGGCCATATGAGGATCTGGACGGCTTTCTCTATCATGCCGGTGACTTAGCCGAAAGCCTAGTTGAGGAAGGGTTTATGGGAATGAAAATCTGGCCGTTCGATTTATATGCGGAAGCAACGAAAGGGCGTTATATTTCGCCGGCCGATTTGAACAAAGCGCTTGAACCTTTTAGACAAATACGGGAACGGGTCGGCAACAAAATCGAAATTATGGTCGAGCTGCACTCGTTATGGGATTTGCCGACAGCGAAGCAGATCGCGCAAGCGTTGGAGGAATTTGAGCCATTTTGGTATGAAGATCCGATTAATATGGATAATCTTGATGCGTTGCAGGAGTTTGCCCGTTCAACACGCGTGCGGACGGCGGCGAGCGAAACGCTCGGAACGCGCTGGGCCTTCCGTGATATTTTAGAACGGAACGCAGCAGGGGTGATCATTTATGATCCAACCTTTACCGGAGGGATTTCAGAAGGAAAACGGATCGCGACGCTCGCTGAGACATATGAAGTTCCCGTTACACCGCACGACTGCGTTGGTCCGGTCTCCTTTGCCGTCGATGTCCATTTGACGATTAATGCACCGAATGCCTTTGTCCAGGAATGCGTGCGCGCTTTCTATTCAGGCTGGTACAAGGAGCTCGTCACAGAAGTTCCTCTCGTCAAGGACGGCTATGTCTACCCGTTGGAGGGCCCTGGTCTTGGGACCGCCTTACGCCCGGAAGTGTTTGATCGTGAAGATATGTCGAAGCGGGTATCGCGCTACCAAAAGCCGATCGTCAGCGCATAACCTGGATGAAAGACCAGTCAGATGAATGATGCCAGGATGGAAATGGTAGAAGCACCATAGTCTTCTTACTCCTAAAGGTCTTTTATCAGGCGAATAGATTTATTGAAAGATTTTGTCCAGAGGCGCATATAGATACAAGTAGTATGGTAGTGTATAGCATTTTAATAAAAGTAAGCGCTTTCTTTTTGGCGGTAAATTGAACCTTTAGGAGAATTCAGAGAAGGGGAGTGGTGAAGATGCAGCTGTTCAAACCGTATGTCAGTTTTATGGAGCGACTGAATAAATGGATGCTGATCTTTGTCGGGATTTTACTTGGTGTGATGACGATTTTTATTTGTACGCAAGTCTTTTACCGTTATGCGCTCAATCAATCATTGAGCTGGACAGAAGAGGCGACGAAATATATTAGCATCTGGTCTGTTTTTCTCGGGGCGAGCATCGCGGCAGGCAGACGGGAGCTGATCTCTGTTGAAGCGATTATGCAGCTCATTCCAGAAAAAATCGAAAAGGCCTTCAGAGTTGTCGTTCTCTTTTTTTCGATTGTTTTTTGTCTCTATTTAATCATTTACGGCTTCAGCATGGTACAGGAAGTCGCCGTTCAGCGATCAACAGCATTGCGGCTCCCGATGTGGATCCCGTATGCAGCCATTCCGGTCGGTGGACTCCTCATCTTACTGAACGTATTCAGCGTGTTAATTCGAACGTTTCAAGTAGAAGAAAGGGGGGAGTAAGATGGCGCTCTTTATGTTTATCACTTTGCTTGTGCTGATGCTGCTGAGTGTGCCGATCGCCTTTTCCCTTGGCCTTTCTTCCATTGTGGCGATTCTCATTGACGGGAATTTACCGTATGAATTGTTGATACAGCGGATGTTTACCTCGATTGATTCCTTTGCGCTGTTGGCGGTGCCCTTTTTCGTATTAGCTGGAAAAATCATGGGGACCGGGGGAATTTCACGCCGCCTCGTCAACCTGGCATCAGCGTTTATTGGGCATATGTCTGGTGGATTGGCTGTCGTGACAATCGTCGCCTCGATGCTTTTTGGCGCGATTTCCGGCTCCAGTGCGGCGACGGTTGCCGCTTTAGGGGCGATCCTTATTCCGGCGATGATCAAAAAAGGCTACAGCAAGCGCTTTGCCGCCGCTTCCCAGGCCGTTTCCGGTGAACTGGGCGTCATTATTCCACCGAGTATTCCGATGATTCTCTACGGGGTGTCAACCGGAACATCGATTGGCGCGATGTTTCTCGCCGGGATTGTCCCCGGGCTGATTATCGGGCTGCTGCTTGTGATTACCGTTACGATCCTTGCCAAAATGAAAGGCTATCCGAACGATGTAAAAACGACATGGAAGGATAAATGGATCGCTCTGAAGGAGTCGACACTGGCCTTGCTGATGCCCGTCATTATTTTAGGCGGGATTTACGGAGGAATCTTCACACCGACAGAAGCTGCGGCCGTTTCAGTCGCTTACGCTCTGATCGTCGGCTTATGGATTTACAAAGAAATTAAAATAAAGGATCTCCTGCCAATCCTCGGGGAATCGGCCGTCTTATCAGCAATTATTATGATCATTGTTTCAGCGGCCGGACTGTTTGGCTGGATTATGACGAAGGGGATGATTCCACAGCAAGCGGCTTCGCTCATTACCGATTTCACGACAAGTAAAGTCATCTTCCTGCTTCTTGTCAATCTGTTTCTCTTTTTTATCGGCATGTTCTTTGAGACGAGCGCAGCGATTATTATATTAGCGCCGATTCTCTTGCCGGTTGCGCTAACGTTTGACGTCGACCCGGTCCACTTCGGGATTATTATGATCGTCAATTTAGCGATGGGGATGGTGACACCGCCAGTTGGGGTCAACTTGTTCATCTCAAGCCGGATCGCCGGGATTACGCTCGAAGAAATTACGAAAGGGATTCTGCCTTTCTTACTCGTCTTGATTATTAACCTGCTCATTTTAACGTTCTTACCGGTGATTAGTCTTTGGCTGCCGAATCTTTTATAAAAAATGGACAGATGAATGCCCGCTACTGAAAGGAGGGGTGCCAGATTTTGTGAAGTCATCTCACGGCTCTTATTCCTTGTTGATCGTACATTTTAAGGAGGGTTAATGATGAAAGCGAAATTTTTCTTTACTGTAATGGCCTTGCTCTTTGCATTCTTGCTCACTGCATGCGGGGGAAGCTCCGACACTCAGACGGAAGCAGACCCGGGTGCAGATGCCGGGGATCAGGGAGAGGAAGCACCGGCGGAAGGCGGCGGCAGTTACTCGATCGATATCGGCTATATTAACGCGACTGACAGTGAGACGGATTTAGGAGCACAGAAGTTCAAGGAACTGATTGAGGAAAGAACAGGTGGAGAGCTGACGGTCAACATTTTCGCCAATGCTCAGCTCGGCGGGGAACGCGACTTGCTTGAGGGAATGTCGCTGCAAACCGTTGACATGGTTATCACCGGCGATGCGATATTCGGAATGTTCGCCCCGGAATACAGCGGGTTGTCATTGCCGTTTTTAATTAAAGATACCGACCATTTAGATCGCGTGCTTGATGGAGAAGTCGGCGATGAAATTAATGCGGCAATCAATGAGTCCCTTAATTCGCGCATTTTGGATTACTGGCACCGCGGGCCGCGAAACTTGACGGCCAATACGGAAATCCGGACGCCGGACGATTTAAATGGAATGAAGCTGCGGGTTCCTGAAATTCCATTAGTCGTGGAAGCATGGAAAATCCTTGGCGCCAATCCGACGCCGATGGCATTTGATCAATTGTACGTCGCGCTGGAGCAAAAAACTGTTGACGGGCAGGAAAATCCGCTCGATATGATTTATACGTCAAAGCTGCATGAGGTGCAAAATTATGTGATGACGACCCAGCATTTAATCGCCCCAATGGTCGTTGTCATCAACAATGATACGTTTGAAAGCTTCCCGGAAGAGATGCAGGCACAAGTCGTTGAAGCGATTGAAGAAGCGGGGACCTATCAGAAGCAGCTCGTCAAAGAAAACGAGGAAATTTACAGACAGCAGATTATCGACGATGGAACGACGATAATTGATGACGTGGACCGTGATGCGTTTGCCAAGAAATTGGAGGAAAGCAATATTGTCGAGCAGTTTCAAGGGGAGTGGGCTCCGGACCTCGTCGAACGGATTCGGGCGGCGGAGTAACGAATTGCGATAAGAAGAAAAAGGCTGGAAGTGAGCAGTTTGTGACTTCTGGCCTTCTTCTGTAAAACGAAGAGACAAGGAGAGACGGCATGAAGAAAATCGCGTTTATCGGGTTGGGAATTATGGGAAAACCAATGGCAGGTAATTTAGTTCGAGCCGGTTATGATGTTACCGTTTTTGACTTGGTGGAACAGCCGGTTGAGGAGTTGATCAGACAAGGTGCGAAAAGAGCAAAAACGGTTGAACAGCTGATCGAAGGAAATGAGATTGTGATTACAATGCTTCCGAATTCCCCTCATGTCAAAACGGCTTTAACAGACGGTGCTGAGGCGGTGATTCACTATGCGGCACCGGGTACGATCGTGATTGATATGAGCAGTATCTCACCCAATGTCACAAAAGAAATCCATCATGCTTTTCAGGAAAAAGGAGTCGGCTTTATCGATGCCCCGGTGAGCGGCGGCCGCGTCGGGGCGGAAGCAGGCACTTTATCAATTATGGTTGGGGGAGAGCGTCATTATTTTTCTGAAGTAAAGGATATCCTTGATGTATTAGGTGGAAGGGTCATGTATATGGGAGGAAGCGGCGCCGGGCAAACAACGAAAATATGCAATCAAATCATGGTCGCTGGCACGGTGACAACAATGAGTGAAGCGCTGGCGGTTGCCAAAAAGGAGGGACTCGACCTTTACCATGTCCGCGATGTTTTACAGTCGGGAGGAGCGAACTGCTGGCATTTGGAGCACAAGGCAGCTGGAATGATCGCCGGAGATTACTCTCCAAGCTTTAAAGCGGAGCTGCTGCTGAAGGATGTCCGTCTTGCTGTCGATAAAGCGCGGGAGGAAGGGCTCGAATTGCCGCTTTTACGGAAAATAGAAGAAATGTTTGCCCGATTGGTGGATCACTACGGGGGAGGTATTGACTATACGGCTATTTTTCAACAAATCTGCGATGATTTTGAACAGGCGGCGAAATAAAAAACGTTTACAGAGAGAGGAGCTGGGCGAATGAAGATTTTGGTTACGGGAGGATTCGGTCTGATCGGAGCGAATGCGGTAAAAAGGCTGGCGCAGGAAGGGCATCACGTTGTTCTGTTTGATAAAACGATTGACCGGGATACGGATTTCTTTACCGGTAGTGATTCGATCGAATTTGAACAAGGCGATGTGACGAACCATTTTACCGTTACCGCTCTTTTTGCGAAGCATCGCTTTGATGCGATCATCCATGCGGCAGCCAATCTAAATGGAATGTATTGCAAAGCTAATCCTACAGATGCGGTGGAGACGAACACAATCGGCACATTAAGCTTATTGGAACTGGCGAGAATCCACCAAGTTCAAAAGTTCATTTATATTGGCTCCGGTTCGGTCTTCGGGAAACAAACGTCAACGGATCCAATTGATGAAACGGTGCCGGCGACGCCGATGAATACGTACGCGACGACGAAGCGCTTAAGTGAGGAGCTGCTGCATTGCTACCGTGTGAATTATGGAATGGAAACGATCAACATTCGCGTCTCCTGGGTATTCGGCCCCTTACCGACAGTCAAAGAGCCGCGCTGGAGCAATGGCCCGATTGCCTATTATACGTATAAAGTTCTGACTGAAAATCAATTAGAGGAGCGCTCGGGCCGGGATTTCATCGCCAATTTCACGTATGTCGATGATGTGACGGAAGGCATCGTCCGCCTGCTCGAAACAGATGAGGCACCTCCATGCGTGCATTTAAGCAGTGAACAATTATACGCCAACCAGGAAATCATTGAGTTTCTTCAGCAAAAATGCCCCGCCAGCAACATCAATGTCGGCGAAGGGGCTGAGCCATTCGTGCTTCAGGCACCAATCAGGGGGCCGCTTGTCTCCAATTATAAGGAACAGATCGGCTACAAGCCCTCTGCTGACTTCAGAGAGTCGCTCGAAGCATATTTTACTTGGCTGAAAACGGAATTGAAAAAGAGGAATGAAGTCGATGCCCATGTACATTAAAGCGAGCTGGCTGTTTGATAGTATAGAAGGAACGTTTACGCGGGACCCGGTGCTGACGGTTGAAGGTGATACGATTATTGAGCTTAAATTTGGCGAGATTGAAATTCCTGAGGGCAGGGAAGTCATCGATCTGGACGGCTGCACGCTTTTACCGGGCTTTATCGATGCCCACGATCATCTCTCGCTCTCACCGCAGCTTGAAAACCACCCGCAATTGATGAACGATCCGGACCCGCTCTTACTATTGCGCGGTATTGAAAATATGAAAATCGATCTTGCCAGCGGCATTACGACGTCCCGTTGTCTCGGCGATAAAAATTTCATTGATGTGTACCTGAAGGAGGCGGTTGAGCAGGGGATCGTCGAGGGGCCGCGAATTGTGACGTGTACACGTGGCATTAAAGCAAGCCATGCGCACGGCTCTGTAGGTACGGTTTTTAACGGCGGCGAGCAAATTAGAACGGCCGTACGTGAAAACCTGCTTCATGGAGCTGATTTTATTAAAATTTTCACGACGGATACCGTACGGAAAGGAGAGTTCCTTCCTTCTTATATGACAGCGGCCGAAATCCGCGTCGCCGTCGAGGAAGCTCATCAGGTCGGAAAGAAAGTCGCGGCGCATGCGATCGGTGGAAAAGGGCTGACCGACTGCATCGCGGAAGGAGTCGATGTGATCGAACACGCCTATTTTGCTGACGATCGTCAAATTGAAGAGATGATAAAACAAAGTCGCTGGGTCGTGTTAACGCCGAGCATCTTCTTTCATCAGGACAGATGGAATACGGTCCCGCACAGCGTCGCTCTCAGCTTCCAGTGCAATAAAGAAGAGGTGCTCGACACCCATAAAAGGCTGCTTCAATCAGGGGTTCGCTATGCGGTTGGAACGGATGCGACACATGGGGAACTGGCAAAGGATGTCATCTTCCTGGAGAACATTGGCGAACCGCTTGAAAAAGCATTACAAGGAATTACATCGCGTGCTGCTGAGCTGTGCGAAATGGAAAATAGCATCGGATCATTACATGCAGGAAAGAAAGCGGATATTGTGGCAGTTCGGGGAAATGTTCAGGCGGACAGTGAAGCATTGCTGAATGTCGAATGGGTAATGAAGGATGGAAAGCAGAAACTGTCTTGAGCAAGGTAGCGGCAAACGTCATTCCACACATAGGTGAGACGAGTCGAGACTAGATAGCAAGCATGGAGTCGACATGGCTTCACGCGCCGCAAGTCCGTTGTGAGATAAAAGATCGTGACGGTTCCGCTCATTAGTTTGGGGGTGGGAAAAGGTAAGAGAACAACCTTTTCCCACCCCCTTCATTTCATTTACTCGCACCACTTCTATCGAGAAGTGTTATTTCGCAAACGATAAGCGGGCAATCGCGTCATGCTGATGGATTGATTCTTCATTGCGGCATTCGATTTCAAAAGCTTGCACCGCCTCATGCTCATAAAGGTCGGCAGCGACAAGGCGGGCCAAATCTTCGACAAAGCGCGGGTTTTCATAAGCGTGCTCGGTTACGGCCTTTTCATCAGGACGCTTCAGCACTGGATAGAGAATCGAGCTGGCATTTGTTTCCGCCGCTTCTAATAAAACCTTCTTCCAGTCAGCATCAAATGTCTCATCCACCGTCACTGTCATCGTGACAAAACCACGCTGATTATGTGCACTGTACTCGCTGATCTCCTTCGAGCACGGGCAGAGCGTCGTGACAGCGGCGGTTAAGGTGATCTTCGATTGATAGCCTTCTTTTTCGTCATAGGTGACATCGTATGTCACGTCGGCGTGAGCCATCCCTTCCTTTTGCAGGGCGGGACTTGATTTCGTAAAGAACCACGGAAACGTTACGCGAACGTTCGAACTCGTCTGTTTCATTTCCTTCGCCAAAATCGCTGTAAATTCACGCAGCGTTTCAACTGATAGCAGGTGAGTTTGGAAAAAGAGATGGAGCTGTTCGGTTAAACGGCTCATATTAATTCCTTTAAAGTCCTGCTCGAGGCTTGTTGTCATCGCGAACTCCGCTGTTGTGGTTTGCGTCGTCGGCGCAAGCTCCGCTTCAATCATCACTGGGTATTTAACGTTGGAAATGCCAACTTGTTGAATCGGAAAATAAAAATCATCTGGTTTATTTTGAAGGTCTGGCATCTTCTCTTTGTCCGTTGGTTTGCTGCCGACAATCGGATCGACAGAACCAAAGTGACGATGACGCTCAGCCTTTGGTGGTAACGAACGTTTCATCTACTCATCACTCCTGAAAATTCATGTTTTCTATCTAGACCTAGCTTATGGTTCCTCGCTTTTTTTCTACCCAATATTCAAATAGTAAGAAAGACGGCTAAGTAAGTCAATAGTATTGCATTGACGCTTCCTCCATATTACACTACAAAGGGAAAAAGAGACAAGAAAGTAGGTTTACTATGAAAAAAGGGACAATCATGTTAATAGGTGGAGCTGTTGTGTTGCTCATTCTCGGTTTTGTGATTCCAATATCTGTCGGTCCGCCAGAGGATGCAAGGGTTGTCATTGATCATACAAAAAAGGTATACAGCGCCCCTGCTTGTTTTGATCAAGCTGATTTGACCAATAATCTGGAAGAAACAACGCTCGCTCAAGCCCGGCACTTATCCTATCTTAGCGAATCAAGCTGTACGGATCAGGAGCTGGCAACTGAACGAAAGCCGTTTTTGATTGCAATCTTTCAGTAGAGATGGCTACGTATCCTCCACCCAGAAGAGCTAATCGTATGGAAGAAAGATGTCATCCCCACTCATGCCCAGTGAGCATTGGATCTCTTGCAAAAATCGGTTATGTGGGGCTTTTCGGGATAATCTACATATGGTATAGTTGGAATGTTCTAATAACTGATAGTAGAGAGAAATGTTGAAATAAGGAGCTGGAGAGCAAACATGAAAGTAGCAAAATTTGGGGGTACCTCTGTTGCGAGCGCGGAGCAAATAAAGAAAGTAGCCGATATCGTTGCTGCTGATAAAGAGCGGAAAATTGTCGTCGTTTCAGCTCCAGGAAAGCGGAGCAGTGCTGATACAAAGGTAACGGATCTGCTTATTCGTCTTGCTGAGGAGGCTTTAAGCCAAGGGGATACGGAAAATGCGCTGGAGGCTGTCGTGGCTCGCTATTCGGACATTGCGACAGGACTAGGATTGGGCGATGATATTGTAGCGACAATCGAAGCTGATTTAAGAAAACGGCTAGAATTTGATCGGAATCAGCCGGAATCGTTTATCGATTTAATTAAGGCGAGCGGAGAAGACAATAATGCGAAATTGATCGCCAATTATTTTCAAAGTCTCGGTCTGAATGCGGTTTATTTAAATCCGCAGGATGCCGGCTTATATGTCAGTGACGAGCCGGGCAATGCCCAGGTGTTGCCGGAAGCATTCGACCATCTGTCGAAGCTGGCTGATACGAAAGAAATCATTGTATTTCCCGGCTTTTTCGGTTACTCGAAGGAAGGGAAGCTGGTCACATTTCCGCGCGGCGGTTCGGACATTACCGGCTCGATTCTTGCAGCGGGAGTGGAGGCTGAGCTTTATGAAAATTTCACCGATGTAGATTCGGTGTTCGCAGCCAATCCGAATGTTGTCGCCAATCCAGTCAAAATTAAGCGGATGACCTATCGTGAAATGCGCGAGCTGTCCTATGCCGGATTTTCCGTCTTTCATGATGAGGCGCTCATTCCAGCCTTCCGCAAACGGATTCCGGTATGTGTGAAAAATACGAATAATCCAGCTTCGTCCGGTACGATGATTATTTCAGAGCGGGAATACTTTTTGAATCCGGTGATCGGCATCGCGGCCGATGAAGGCTTCTCCACGATTTATGTCCGCAAGTATCTGATGAACCGGGAAGTCGGCTTTGGCCGCAAGCTGCTGCAAATTTTGGAGGATGAATGTCTGTCCTATGAGCATATTCCTTCCGGGATTGATGATACGTCCGTTATCCTCCGTCAGAATCAGTTGACACCTGAAATGGAAGCGCGCATCATCAAGCGGATTCGCGAAGAGCTTTGTGTCGATGATGTGTATGTCGAGAAGGATTTTGCGATGGTGATGATCGTCGGGGAAGGAATGCATAATACCGTCGGTGTCTCCGCCCGGGCAACAGCAGCGTTGGCACGGGCAAACGTCAACATTGAGATGATCAACCAAGGCTCCTCCGAAGTCAGCCTCGTGCTGGGCGTCCATCAGGAGGATGCCGACCGTGCCGTACGCGCCCTCTACGAAGAATTCTTCGCCGGAGCAGGGGAGACGGTGCAATAAGAGGATGTCCTTCAGGACACCCTCTTAATGAGGCAAACTCAAGGATGGCAACGGTTCCGTACTGCGCGCAGCTAGAAGGAAAGAAACCCGCTTTCCTTCTAGCTTTAAAACCCTTGCGCAGACTCCACTCGTTGCTTTAAGGCTGTGTCGTTCGACACAGCCTCTTCTACTTTCTCTTCTCCTTCGTTAATGCTTGCAGCATTGTTTTTAATTCGGCGACTTCCTGGCGGAGGGCTGTCAGTTCGCTGCTTGTTTCTGCATTTTTTTCTTCTTCGTTTGCTTTTTCGACATTGTTGACAATCACCCCGATAAAGAGGTTGAAGATGACAAACGTCCCGACAAGGATAAAGAGGACAAAGTAAATCCATGACCACCATGCTTCCGCAAAAATTGGCCGCATGACGCCGCTGGCCCACGATTCAAGCGTTACGACCTGAAAGAGCGTTAACAGCGACAGCTGAAGATTGCCGAAATACTCTGGAGCGATCGAAGCAAAGAGCATCGTTCCCATCACGGCAAAAATATAGAAAATAATTCCCATCAGAATCATAATGTTCCCGAGAGACGGAATCGTCAGCAGCAAAGCATCGACCAACCGGCGCAGTGACGGGATGACGGAAATCGCCCGGAGCACCCGGAGGACGCGGAGAATCCGCAGCACCGTAATGAAGTGGGCACCGATAAAAATGTGGCTGGAGGCGACGATGATCAGATCAAACCAATTCCAGCTGTTTTTGAAAAAGGAGGAAGTCGGTCTGGCCGCCAGCAAACGCATGAGGATTTCGATCGTAAAAATCCATAATAAAACATAATCAATGGCAAAAAACAGCTCTTTATATTGGCCGTATAAAGCCGGATATGTTTCCAACCCGACGATAATCGCATTAATCATAATTAACGTAATAATCGTTCCTGTAAAGAAGCGATGGTGAACGATTTGCTGAATCGTTCTAATGAAAGGTGATGACGATAATTCACTCATGGGATGATTAAACTCCTCCTCCGTTAAGCTAGTTCTTATTCTACAAGATATTGCGCGAAGGAAAAACCTTTTCTTCTCCGCGAGTGTTGCAATCCCGCGAATTTTTTTAGGATTGACGAATCCGTAGAGAGATTGCTACAATTGGTGATAATGATAACCATTATCGTTTATTGGAGGAGGAGTCAGGAGAATGAAGCGTATCATACAGCTTGCTTTATTCCTGCTGCTGGCCATGCTCGTTGTGGCTTGCGGCAATGAAGAGATGGAACAGCCTCAGGCCGGGGCTGGGGAGGAAGTAGAAGGCCCGGCTGCTGACAGCGGGATGCGCAGCTTTGAAACGGTAAAAGGCCCGGTGGAGATCCCGAGCGCGCCGCAACGAATTGTCACAGATTATTACGGAGGGGAGCTTCTTGCCGTTGGTGGAAATGTTGTTGGGGTGGAGCCGTCGACATTTGATAATCCTTTTTTGACAGACTATTTAACGGAAGCTGTGGAAGTCGGCTATCCGGTAAATCCAGAAAAAACGTTGGAATTACAGCCTGATCTCATTGTCGTCATGTATGATGATAACTATGAGGAGTTAGCAAAAATCGCGCCGACGATTCATATCCCGTATGGCACGGCGACCAATATCGAAGAGACAGTCAAGCTGTTCGCCGATGTGGTCGGCGACCCGGAGCAGGGGGAGCAGTTCCTCGAAGAATTTGAACAAGCCGCGGCAGAAGGTCGTGAGCGTTTGGCGGGTGTCATTGAGGAAGATGCGACATTTGGCCTTTATGAGCTGACGGATAAAGGCGACTTGTGGATATTTGGCGAGAATGCGGGACGAGCGGGTCAAGCCGTCTATTATGCGTTAGGGTTGAAGATGCAGGAGAAAATCAAAGCGGAAGTCGAAGAGAGCGGGACGGGACAGATTTCGCTTGAAGTTTTACCGGAGTATGCAGCCGATTATATGTTTTTAACAACGTATGATCCGGAGAAAAAAGGCGAGGCGCTTGCTGAGCTGCAAAACTCGGCCGTCTGGAACAGTCTTGATGCCGTCCAAAATGAGACGTTATTTTATAACGATTTTGATACGTTTTACCGCTATGATCCGATTGCGGTCAAGGGTCAAATCGATCTGATTGTTGAGATGCTCCTTGATACAGCTCAGTAAAGAAAAGAGCTTGAGACAAAACTAGCTTTGGACCTACTGGCAATCGCTTCACATGCCACAAGCCCGTTGTCAGCAGCTTCCTCACAACGGGCTTTAAAAGATCTTGCGGTTCCGCTCAGGCAAAAGGTAAAAAAACACCTTTTGTCCCACGCCTCTTTAATTATGAAAGACGACGCCTAATTCCTTGGAACGGGCAATCGCTTGGGCAATTGCTTTTTCCATCACGTCCTGCATATGATATTCACGCAAAACTCCGATTCCGGCTTCTGTCGTCCCATTCGGGCTCATCACTTCTTCATAAAGTTCCTTGGCGGATTTTTCCGTTTTTTGCAGACGTTGGCCGACTCCGATAACGGTCTGGGTAATCAACGCGGACGCTTCTTCCTTTGTTAGTCCGTTGTCGACCGCCGCTTTTTCCATTGCTTCAATCAGATAATAGAAGTAGGCAGGGCCACTTCCGGCAAGACCGGTTACAGCATCGAGCTTCTCCTCCTCGACGACGGTGACCGTGCCAATCGCCGCAAATAAAGCCTCGACCACTTGAAGCTGCTCGTCATTCGCGTAGGCGCCTTTGCTAATCGCGGTAGCCGATGCGCCGACCTTCGCTGACGTATTTGGCATTGTGCGGATCACACTGGCTTTTCCTTTCAGCAGGCTTTCCATATAGTCTGTCGGAATCCCGGCGAGTACGGAGACGAACAGTTGATCCGGGCGAGTCACCGTTTGAACCTCTTCAAGCGCTTCTTTCACATGCTTCGGCTTCATCGCCAAAATAATAATGTCGGCGCGTCTGACGGCTTCCATTCGGTTGGATGTTGTGTTTACGTCGTAAGTGCCGGCGAGCCGGGTAAGCTTTTGCTGATCCTGCAAGTTTGTGACAATAATTTGCTCAGGCTTGACGATTTGTTTGTTGATCAGGCCGCCAAGAATCGCCTCTGCCATCGAACCGGCGCCAAGAAATGTGATCGTTTTTTGTTCGAGCATGTCTGTCACCTAGCCTTTCACCTGACCATTCCCGCGAACAAGATACTTCGTTGACGTCAGCGCTTCAAGTCCCATTGGACCGCGGGCATGTAATTTCTGGGTGCTGATCCCGATTTCGGCTCCGAAACCGAACTCGAAACCATCGGTAAAGCGGGTGGAGGCGTTATGGTAAACGGCCGCCGCGTCGACTTCATTAAGGAAGAGGGCAACGTTGGTCGCATCCTCACTAATGATCGCTTCGGAGTGCTTCGTCCCATACTGATAAATATGGGCAATCGCTTCCTCGCAGCTGTTGACAATCTTCAAGGCGACATTCAAATCGTTAAATTCGGTTTCCCAATCCTCTTCACTGGCAGGGGTGATCCGGCTGTCAAAGGCCTGAGCCTGTTTGTCGCCGGCAATCGTGACGTTTTTCTCAAAGAGTGCTTCGAGCAGCTCTTTTCCATGCTCAGCTGCCCACTGCTTTTCAACTAAAATGGTCTCAATCGCATTACAAACGGACGGTCTTTGCGTTTTCGCATTGACGGCAACGGAAATCGCCATTTCCGGCCGGGCGCTGCGGTCGATAAACAGATGGCAATTGCCGGTTCCTGTTTCCAGCACAGGGACAGAGGCGTTTTTAATAACAGACTGGATTAATGACGCCCCTCCACGCGGGATAAGCACATCCAAATACTCATTTAAAGTAAACATCTCTGACGCTGTTTCACGGCTCGTATCTTCAAGAAGCTGGATCGCCTCAATTGGAAGACCGGCTTTTTCTAAAGCGCGCTGCAGCACGGCAACGAGCGCGATATTGGAGTGAATCGCCGAAGAGCTTCCCCGCAGGAGGACGGCGTTGCCGGTTTTTAAGCAAAGGCTTGACGCATCAACAGTCACATTTGGACGAGCCTCGTAAATCATGCCGATGACACCGAGTGGCACCCGGACTTTTTCAATGTGCAAGCCATTCGGCCGCGTGTGGGTACTCAGGCTTTCGCCAATTGGATCAGGAAGCTCCACGACCTGTTTCAGCCCAGTCGCCATCTCATCAAGACGCTGCGCTGTCAAGGTAAGGCGATCAAGTAAGCTCGCACTCGTTCCGTTAGCCCGTGCTGTTTCAAGATCCTTGGCATTTTCTTCCAGTAAATAATCCTTTTCGGCAAGCAGCTGTTCAGCCATTACGAGCAATGCCTGATTTTTTTGTTCGGTTGTTTTTTGACTTAATGTACGCGCGCATTCTTTTGCTGCTTTTGCTTTTGTAAGAAGTTCACTCATCGCTTCATCATCTCCTTTTTTAACGGTACCCACTCATCACGGTGAATGACGACTGGATGCTTGTATCGACTTTCTTTATCCTTTTGACACTCCGCCCGGAACTTTTCCAGCTCATGAACCGTCATGCTCGCTTTTCCCTTGCCGAGCAGCTTGTCATCTTCCCCGTACACTTCAATCACATCGCCGACGGAAAAGCTCCCTTCTACGTTCGTAATGCCTACGGGCAAAAGGCTCTTGCCGCGCGTTAACAGGGCGGCTTCGGCGCCTTGATCGACGGTAATCTTGGCGATCGAGCGTGAATGGAGGGCAATCCACTGTTTAGTCGTCGGCATGACCGGCTCGTGCAGGAAGGTTCCGATATAGGTGCCGTCTCCTTTACCGGCAAGAATGTCGAGAAAGGTGTCACTCGAATCTGATTTGCCGATAAAAACATTGACGCCGAGCGACAGGGCGGTTTGCGCCGCACTGACCTTTGATTTCATTCCACCGGTCCCGACCTTGGAGGTTGATTCCCCGGCAAGAGCAATCAGCTCATCAGTCAATGCCGGCAAATAATGAATTTTCTTAGCGTTCGGATCCAGCTTCGGATTGGCATCATACAAGCCATTGACATCCGTCAGCATACAAAGCGTGTTGGCGTGGATCATGCCGCTGACGAGGGCCGACAGCATGTCGTTATCCCCGAAGGTCAGTTCGGCAATTGAAATTGAATCATTTTCATTGATGATCGGAATGGCGCCGCGCTTCAGCAATTCATTTAATGTGGAATAGGCGTTGCTGTAACGGGATTGATCGGCGAAATCCTCGCGCGTTAATAATAGCTGGGCGGGAATAAGCTCATACTTGGAAAATTGCTCGATATACGCCTGCATCAACAGCGCCTGACCGACGGCCGCCGCCGCCTGCTTGCCGGCAATTGTCACCGGACGGGTCGGGTAGCCGATGGCTGAGAAGCCGGCTGCCACCGCACCGGAGGAAATGACGACCACTTCATGGCCGGCCTGCTTCAGTTTGGCGACGGCCTCGACAAACATTGAAACCTTTTTCAGGCTGAGAGCTCCTGCCTTTGTCGTTAATGAACTGCTGCCAATCTTCACGACGACACGTTGCCTGCTCATCTTGCTCACCTCGTTTCTAGCTCAATTCTTGAACAAATGAAAAATAAAAAAGCTCCTTCGTCCTGAAAAAGGACGGAAGAGCTTCATCCGCGGTACCACCTTTGTTGACATTATTCATGTCCACTTTACACCCGTATCGTGGGGAACGGCCAGCGTTTTCCGACTTGGACAGCCGGGCTGACAGGCTCTGGAGCAGGTTCAATATCGTCAGCGGTGATGACCCTTGCAGCCGGTGAGGTCACTCTCTGTTCACATGAGCAATATTTACTAATCTCTTTCAACGCCACATGATATTATCATTTATTATAAAAGCAAGACGAGCTGTCAGTCAACTACAATCTATTCCTTTCATCATTAAATAAGGATCTGAATAGCAGTCTAACTCAATTTCCAGTAAGATGAACTTAAACGAAGTAACAGGAGGCGACAATGAAGACGAAGAGAGAAACGATTTGGATTACAGGGGCGTCAAGTGGACTTGGACGGGAGCTGGCCCTTGCGGCAGCGAGACGCGGGGCGCATGTTGTCCTGCTGGCAAGAAATGAAAAACGGCTGAATGAAGTGAAAGCAGAGGTTGAAGCCCTCGGCGGAAGCGCGGATGCTTTCCCTCTTGATGTAAGTGACCTGTCAACAACAGAGACGCGAATTCCGCATATAATGAAAGAGGTCGGCGGAATCGATGTCCTGATTAACAATGCCGGCTTCGGAAAGTTTGCTGAATTAACCGATACCCCGGTTGAAACGATTGAGGAAATGTTTGCCGTCAATGTGACCGGATTAATGACGTTCACGAAGGCAGTGCTTCCTTTTATGCTGGAAGCGAACCGCGGTCATATTATCAATATCGCCTCGCAGGCCGGCAAGCTGGCGACAGCGAAAGCGAGCGTCTACGCAGCCACCAAACATGCCGTTCTCGGCTTTACGAATGCGATGCGTCTGGAGCTGAGCGAGACGAATATTAAGGTTAGCGCGGTCAATCCGGGACCGATCAAGACGCCTTTTTTTACCCGTGCTGATGAGCATGGCAGCTATCTCGCCAAAATAGACAAATGGATTCTGAAGCCGGAGGAAGTAGCGAAAGCGACGCTTCAGCTCCTTGATAAACCAAAGCGCGAGCGCAATTTGCCGGGCTGGATGAATTGGGGAGCGGTCGCCTACCAGCTGATGCCTGGTTTTATCGAGAAGATCGCCGGCAAGCAATTCAGGCAAAAATAAAGGAGGCCCGTGGATGAAGAACCGCTTTCATTGTTGTGCAACCTGTATTCATTTTGCCGCCGAAAAAAAGGAGAAAGGCGGCATGGCGTACCGCTGTGTCCGTCTCGGCTATGAGACAAAACCGTCCTACACGTTTACATGCTGGGAGCCGACGGCAAAGGTCAAACGATTAATGAAAAAAGAAGGGATTTACTCCTCCTGATCAGCAAAAAAACGATAGACGACATCATGCACCACCTCGTGCAGCTCCATTTCCGGCTCTGCTTCAAGCTTTTGTTGCATCCCGTGCAGGAGCTGTGCCTCTTCCTCTTCCGTCAACGGTAAATCCATTTCACTATTTGTATACGTTCTGGCGACAGCCTGTATTTGCTTTTTAAAAAATGCGCTATCCGGCTTCATCTGGCGTCAATCCCTTTCCTTTCGCCTCTTTTTCTTTCTCCATCATAAATCGATCCAAGCTGCTCAATCAAGCAAAAGAAGAAACTGCGGACATTTCACATCCATTCAAGCTGCTGAATAGGATAGCTTATGGGTATTGAGCCTAGCAGGGGTGAATAAAGTAGTGGAGACAGAATGAGAAACTTCCCAAAAGGGGCTGATAATACATGTGTGGAATAACAGGGTGGATTGATTGGCGACATGATTTGCGAAAGGAGGAAAAGGAAATAACGAAAATGGCGAAAACATTAGGGCGACGGGGGCCGGATGACCAAAATATATGGACCTCCCCGCACGCTGCTTTCGGCCATGCTCGACTGATTGTTGTTGATCCGGAGGGCGGCGTTCAGCCGATGACCCGGACGTACCGCAATAAAACATATACAATTGTCTACAATGGTGAGCTCTACAATACAGAGGATCTCCGCAAAGAGCTGCTGGCACACGGGCATACGTTCAACGGGCACTCTGATACGGAAGTTTTACTTACATCATTTATGGAATGGGGCTACCAGTCTTTAGAAAAGCTGAACGGAATTTTTGCTTTTGCGATTTGGAATGAGGAGGACCAGTCATTATTTTTGGCAAGAGACCGTTTAGGCGTGAAACCGTTGTTTTACACCGTCCGCCACGGATGCCTGCTGTTTGCCTCAGAACTGAAAGCTCTTCTCGCGCATCGGAATATTGATCCGGTTGTGAAAACGGAAGGGCTGGCGGATATCATTGGCTTAGCCCCGTCGCGAACCCCGGGCCACGGCATTTTTGATGACATTCATGAGCTGAGACCGGCTCATGCTTTGATTTATGACCGGAACGGCGCCACGATCAGCCGTTACTGGAAGCTGAAAAGCAAAAAGCATGAACATGATGTCGAGGAAACAGCTGTCTACATTCGCGAATTATTGGAGGATATTGTCGAACGCCAGCTGTTTGCTGATGTTCCTGTCGGCATGTTTTTATCAGGCGGAGTCGATTCAAGCGCCTTGACCGCGTTAGCCGCCAATGTTTATGCGAAGCAAGGAAAGGAACCGATTCGAAGCTATTCGATTGATTACGATGAAAATGACAAATACTTTAAGGCTTCAGCCTTTCAGCCAAACTCCGACGCGCAGTGGGTGCAAGTCGTCTCAGACGCGATTGGCACGAACCATGTCAACAAAGTGATTTCGATCGAAGAACTGACCAATCGCTTGAAGGAGGCTGTGTTAGTTCGTGACTTACCGGGAATGGCCGACATTGATTCCTCCTTGCTTTGGTTTTGTCATGAAATTAAAAAAGACGTCACAGTCGGCCTCTCCGGGGAATGCGCCGACGAAATCTTTGGCGGTTACCCATGGTTCCATAAGCCGGAAGTGATGAACATTGACGGCTTCCCGTGGATGCGTTCAATTGAAGATCGGGAAAATCTATTAAATGAGAAATGGAAGAAGAAGCTTGCCGTCAAGCAATATGTATATGACCGCTATAAGGAAACGATCCAGGAAACACCGAGATTTGAGGAAGATACTGCTGAAGAGGCGCGCCGCCGGGAGATCTCATACTTAAATATTATTTGGTTTATGACAAATCTATTAGATCGTAAAGACAGAATGAGTATGGGGGCCAGTCTGGAAGTACGCGTACCTTTTTCCGATCACCGGCTCGTTGAATATGTTTGGAATATTCCGTGGGAAATGAAGCGGCTCGATGGACGCGAAAAAGGCATCCTCCGCAAAGCATTGGAAGGATTGCTACCGCACGATGTGCTATACCGCAAAAAAAGTCCATATCCGAAAACCCATCACCCCCAATACACAGCCGCCGTCCAGCAGGAGATGAAAGCAATCCTCGCCCAAAAGGACGCGCCGCTATTCGAATTTATCAACAAAGCAGCCCTCCAGGAAATGGCCGACACCGGAGGCTTTCCAACCGGCAAGCCGTATTTCGGCCAACTCATGGCCGGCCCGCAGCTGCTGGCCCACTTTATTCAGATGGACTACTGGCTGAAAGAATACAACATTAAGATTAAAGAATAAAACGAGCCGGCGGGCAGAAAGAATTCCTTCTTTCTGCCCGCCGGCTGTTATAGTAAGAAACATAAAATTACAAAAAAGGAAACAACTGGTTTTTTGGTATAATGAAAGAGCAATAGAATAAGCTCCTTAAGGGTGGTCTATCAGTAACTCACGAGCCAGTCCCTTAAGGGAGACTCTATTGCATGACCGTTGGCGTTGGCGCACCAGCGGTCTTTTTTAAGTTATTCTTATTATAACAAAAATATACCTTTCTTACACAGTAAAAGTATATCAACTTTTAAGAGCAGTTCAATTAGCACTAAAGGTTACTTACGTAGCTTCATTTGTTTCATAAATATGGTACAGTGGGGGTAAGAGAGATAAAGAAAAGGGTGATCTTTGTGCTGGAGTTTCTGTTTGTATTGCTTGTTTTGTTCGTGATTATCATGCTCATCGTTCAGAGTTTGATTGACCGGGCGATGAAACATTTTAAGGTAGAAAATGAATTGAAAATCAAGGAATTGGAATATGAAATTGAAAAATTGAGACAAATGATAAGTCAAAAGGAGAACTTATGAAGCAGATTGAGCGAATATCAACTTTGCTGTGCCTTCCGAGCCGGCTGTGCCATTGATTCTGTTTTTCTAGTAATGCTATAGTAGCAATAGGAATGAATGCGCTTTCTTTATGAAGAGGAGGAATAAATGATGGACGTTCGGTTTGATCAAAAGGTGATTGTAGTGACGGGGGCAAGTACGGGCATTGGAGCCGCTATTGCCAGAGGCTTTGGGGAAGCGGGAGGAAAGGTAGTGGTTAATTATCGGAAAAGTGCTAAAGAAGCGGAAGACGTTGTAGCGAGCATTCATAAGGCGGGAGGAGAGGCGATTTCCGTAAAGGCTGATGTATCGAAGGCCGAGGAAGTCGATCAGCTTTTTCAAAAAACAATCGACGCGTATGGAGGATTGGATATCCTCGTTAATAATGCCGGGGCTCTGATGCAGCGTACGCCGATCGAGGAGATGCCTGAGGAACTGTGGGACCTCTTATATAGCGTCAATATAAAGTCTGTTTTTCTCTGTTCGAAAAAAGCGATTCCACTTTTAAAGCAGAGGGGAAAGGGGAAGATCATCAACGTCTCCTCATTAGCGGCAAAAACCGGGGGCGGGGGAGGTTCAGTTGGGTATGCCTCAACGAAGGGCGCGATCGCGACTTTTACAAAAGGTCTGGCAAAGGAGCTCGCCGCGGATCGAATTTTGGTCAATGCGATTGCCCCGGGGATCATTACGACTCCTCTACATGAACTGTCTACCCCAGAGAAGCTGCGGGCGCAGCTTAATGCCGGCATTCCGTTAGGGCGGGAGGGTGCGCCTGAGGAGTGTGCGGGAGCTGTTTTGTTTTTATGCTCAAATTCAGCGGATTATATTACCGGGGAAACCATTGAGGTCAATGGCGGAATTTTAATGGATTAGAGTAGTGCAAGGAAGAAAGCGGCTTAACCTATGAGACAGGAGGGAATGCATGAGCTACATCAATACGTTTATTACCGTTTCCGAAGACGCCACGGTTACTTCGGCTATTGTTCCTCTTCCACGGAATAACAAGCCTACGATTGCCTCAATTGAATATGAGTTAATCAGCCAACATCCTTACGAATATACAGAAGCGGATGTGCAGTTTAAAACGTATTTGCTCAAAAACCAAATCGGAGAGCGGGATTTGCAGCAAGTGAGGGAACAGTTTTTTGAGAAGCCTAAAGCTTGTTTCAGAGCTTCTCCATTGGTGAAGCAGTATGGATGGGGGATTCATTACGATGACGAAGGGAAAATCGCTTTATATGAAATAGGGAGCGAAGCATATGAGGAATTTCTCGATGGTTCATCTACTATCACGATTCTGAAAGGGATGCGATCGAAGAGGAAATAAAAAGACGATGGAGCAGGTAATAGCTTGTGGACTCATCTGTGGCAAAGAAGGCTGTCTAAAAAGGGAAACAGGCCCTTTTTAGACAATCTGCCTGAATAGTTTACTTAGTAATCTTGACGGATTTTGAAGCGCTGTCCCACTTGACATTGGCGCCAAGTGATTCGCTAATAAAACGTAATGGAACCATTGTCGCGCCATTTGTGATCTCGGCCGGATGAGTCAGATCGACGGAGCCGGTGACGCCGTTTTCTGTTATGTACCCTTTTTTGTTTCCTACACTTAAGGTGATTTTTCGTTTATCTTTAGTTCCCGTTACTTTTTTCGCGCGGTTATCCCACTGGACACTTGCGCCTAATGCTTCAAAAATCGGTCTCATTGGTACGAGAGTAGTTCCGTCTTTAATATAAGCACTTTGCTGGAAGTTTTGTTTTGTCCCGTTAATATAGACGTCCGTCTTTACATATTCCGGCTTTTTTGGAGCTGGTGCAGGCTTCTTGGCTGGCGGAGGTGAAGATGATGTAGGTGATGACGGTGATTTACTGCTGCTGCCGCCTCCATTATGATAATGATATTCTCCTGTTTTCAAGCCCCACTTTGCACAGTTTGTCCGGCACGTATGACCGCCATTGGCATCTGTCCGTCCCGGATGGGCGCCGGCCAGTGAAGGCGCCATCATCAATAATACTAAGAACAAGCTGAGAACTGCTAAAATCGTCTTTTTCATCCTTAATCCCCTCTCAAGAAAGTTGAAAAGCTTCTACATTATATATAATTTCCTAGTACGATTAAACTATTTTGACAAAAGAACTGATCGTTCGACAAGAATATGCAAGAGGGGAATGGAAGCGTTCGGAAAGCCCTCAAATAAAAAAATCCAGGCTTACTCACTGGATTTAAGATCGCTTCCTTTCGATGTATTTGGTTGTTCAAAGAGGGTCTGAAATCCGTAATTCAGGAGAGCCAATGTATAAAATATAAGGAAAATGATGGTAGAGTTAAATTTTTTAAACTTATAATGTTCTATTTTTTGAAATAGAGCATTTAAAGGAAAGGCAAAAATAAGATCCATGATTAAATTACAGACGGCATATAGTGAGAATTTCCCGTATGTAAAATGAAACACCCACATATTGATCGTAAAAAACGGTCCGAATATAAAGGCGAGGGCATCAAATACCATGTATTTCACGCCGCCTTTTACAGTCCACCATTTGAAAATCAGGTTTAAAAGTGCCTGAATTAACAGCAAACTTGAACAAAATAACGTTACTGGCAAATATCGTTTGAAGGAATGCTTCGGGAGAAAACGTATGACAATAGCCCATAGCACAATTGCGTTAAAGATTCTGAAAAAACTCGCCATCACATGCACCCTCCTAGTAAAGTTTCTTTATTCTTAGGATTGGTTAATTCCTGAAAAATATGTAACGTAAATTGAAGGAGTGAAGAAATCGCTGTGAGCGAACAATTTTCTTTGTGAAGGGGATAAAGAAGGGTGGGAAGACAGCAGGAAGTGCCGGCGCTTCCTGCTGCTTTTGCGGTGTTTCTGTGAAAAATTTGTAATATGCCTATCAACGGTTCAGGGGGAGCTTTTTTATTGATGGATGGGCAGGGATATGGTGAAACATGTGCCTCATCGGGTTGGCTTTCGACATGAATTTCTCCGCGCATGGCCTTCACAATGCTGTAGACGACTATTGTACCAAGACCGGTTCCTTTCTCTTTTGTTGAATAAAAAGGTGTTCCAAGTCGCTTAAGCTGTTGCTCGTCCATTCCGATACCTGAATCCTTGATGCTGATGACGGCCTTGTTGCTTCTATTTTCAAGCGTAATGATAATATGTCCGTTGTCTTCAATCGACTCAATTCCGTTTTTAATAATATTGATTAAACATTGGTGGAGCTTTTCGCTTTCTCCGGTAATGTAAATATCGTTTTCTTTAATAACTTCAATCTGAACATTGTTCATCATGGCATAAGGGGTAACGACTTGCAGAATATAGGCCAGCTCTTTGTTGACATCTAAAATTTGCAGATTATCAAGGGATGGTTTGGCAAAGGTGAGATAATCGGTGATCGTTTGTTCAGCTCTTTCCAATTCATCTAATGAAAGCTTGATATACTGCTCTTTCTTCTCTGCGGTTAAGTCAGGATCCCGCAACAATTGAATAAAACCTTTTGTAACAGTCAGCGGATTTCGGACCTCGTGAGAAATACTTGCGGCGATTTCACTCACTGTTTTCAGCTTTTCAAGCTTACGCATCTCTTTAGTAAACGCGATCGCCAGCCGTGCTTTTTCAATGAACACAACAAAGAGAGTCGTTGTCACAATATGCACAACAAATAAGGCAATGAGAAAGCTGTAATACCGTGAGCCGGTCAGCTCGGGAAAAAGCCCCAGCACGACTAGCGCTAAAATACAGACGCCGAGACAGGAAGTGAATAAAGCAAGGTAAACCCGTTTTTTTACGCTGATCAGATTTTTAAACTTTGGAATAATCAGCAGTAAGCATAGCAGCAATACGCTGTTTACAAGGAAGGCTCCATACGCGCCAACCCCGTCCATCGTAAAACGGAAGGTAATGAGAATAAGGAATAAAAAAATGGCTACTCTGCGCCCGCCGTATAAAGCTCCAAGTATAAATGGCACTTGACGCAAATCAAAAAAATGATCTGGATTCAGCTTAATCGGGAAGGTCATGCAAAGAATGATCGCCAGCCCCGATAGAAGGGTCATTAAAAGCTCATGAGTAAAGTAGCGCCATTGTTTTCGTGCAGCTTCAACGATCCGCAAATAAACAAAATAAAAGACAAAAATAATAAAAACATTTAATAGAAACGTTTCAATATCATGAATAATCAGCTTCAAGGTCAGGACTCCTGTTTTTAAGTAATCATTCTCTCCTTCATCATAATCGCAACTATCAGAAAATTCAATTTGCAGAATTGAGATCGGCAGTGCAAGAGGGGAAAGGGAGAAAAAATTTTTTCACTTAAGAGTAGGTACATGCAGTAGCGTAACCATGGTTCTCTACATAAAATATGGCATCTCATTCTAAGTGGGGGACGAAATGATTACCAATGAAATTATAAATGGAGGTTTTGAGACAGGGACTTTGAATCCATGGCAGGCATTAAATACGATAATCACTTCTCAATACAGGCATACGGGCAGGTTTGCCGCTTTTTTAAGAGGAGGGATTGCGAATGCCTTCTTATATCAATTTGTTTCAGTTGAGCCGGGGCAGACCTATAAGTTTGCTTGTTCGGTGAGCAAAATAGGCAGGATGCCAGGCCCAGGCTTAACGGTCACAATCAATTTTTATGATTCATCCTTCCAATTTTTAGACTATGGTTTGGTTACAACAGTACCTCTCAACAACATCCCGGAGCTTGAAACAAATAATTGGTTTCAGGCTTATGCAACGAGTTCGTCCGCGCCTTTAGACACAGCTTATGCCTTAGTTCTTATCAATAAAATATCCGGAACAAACACAGCGCCGATCGTTATAGATGATATTTCTCTCATAAGCGTACCTGTTTCCGGAACCCAAGGTCCAACTGGCCCGGCCGGTCCAACAGGAGTGACGGGCGCTACCGGGGCAACGGGTCCAATCGGAATCACCGGAGCAACCGGTCCTGCCGGAGTAACAGGCCCTACTGGTATTACAGGAGCAACAGGCCCAACAGGTGCTACTGGCCCAACAGGTGCTACTGGAGTCACTGGATCGACAGGAATCACGGGCCCAACAGGAGTCACCGGAGCAACGGGGTCGACCGGTGCAACCGGAGTGACAGGAGCAACAGGGGTCACTGGAGCAACCGGTCCTGCCGGAGCAACCGGCCCTACGGGATCTACTGGAGTCACTGGCCCGACCGGAGCAACCGGTATTACGGGTCCAATAGGAATTACAGGAGCCACCGGATCAACTGGCGCTACCGGCCCAACCGGTCCAACCGGAGCTACTGGCATTACTGGAGTAACAGGCCCGACAGGAGCAACGGGAGTCACAGGCATCACGGGAGCCACGGGATCTACAGGCCCGACCGGAGCAACAGGTCCTGCTGGAGTAACAGGAACTACCGGCTCGACCGGCCCGACCGGGGCAACAGGGTCTACAGGAGTAACAGGTCCAACCGGAGCAACAGGTCCTGCTGGAGTAACAGGAAGTACTGGCCCGACTGGCCCAACCGGGTCTACGGGCGTTACTGGAGCCCCCGGTCCAACGGGAGCCACTGGCTCGACTGGAGCAACCGGTGTTACGGGTCCAACAGGAGTGACAGGAGCAACAGGAATCACCGGCCCAACGGGAGCCACGGGCCCAGCAGGTGCTACTGGAGTGACGGGGGCTACCGGAATTACGGGCGCGACAGGAGCCACTGGGCCAACAGGTGCTACCGGTCCAACCGGAGTGACAGGAGCAACAGGAATCACAGGCCCAACGGGAGCAACCGGTCCTACGGGTATTACAGGAGCCACCGGCCCAACAGGGATCAGCGGAGTAACCGGTCCAACGGGAGCCACGGGTCCAACCGGTTCAACTGGCCTCACGGGTATTACAGGAGCCCCCGGAGCGACTGGACCTACAGGGATCACCGGCGTCACTGGTCCAACAGGTCCAACAGGTCCAACTGGCCTCACAGGAGTCACTGGCCCAACAGGAGCCACAGGGGTAACAGGAGCAACAGGGGCACCTGGCCCAACAGGAGTAACGGGCCCGACCGGGGCAACAGGAGCAACAGGGGCCCCTGGCCCGACAGGAATCATGGGCCCAACAGGAGTCACCGGAGCAACGGGGTCGACCGGTCCAACCGGGGCCCCCGGCCTCACGGGAGTCACTGGTCCAACCGGAGTGACGGGAGCAACAGGTCCTGCCGGAGCTACTGGAGTCACGGGGTCAACTGGTGCCACTGGTGTTACAGGAGCAACGGGCCCAACTGGAGCAACAGGCCCAACCGGGGCTACCGGAATCACTGGAGCCACAGGCCCTACGGGTATTACAGGAGCTCCCGGAGTGACTGGACCTACAGGGATCACCGGCGTTACTGGACCAATGGGGTCGACAGGTGCCACGGGTTCAACCGGGGCGATCGGAGTGACGGGGGCGACCGGAATTACAGGAGCCACTGGGCCAACAGGTGCTACAGGAACTACAGGTCCGACAGGTGCTACAGGAACTACAGGTCCGACAGGTCCAACCGGGGTAACAGGAGCTACTGGAGCCACGGGCCCAACAGGAGCTACTGGACCTACCGGCGTCACCGGGGCAACTGGCGCCACTGGTGTTACAGGAGCAACCGGCCCAACAGGGATCACTGGAGTAACCGGAGCAACCGGAGTGACGGGAGCAACAGGAATCACCGGCCCAACCGGAGTGACAGGAGCCACTGGCTCGACCGGAGCCACCGGCCCAACCGGACCACCGGGCCCAACAGGCATTCAACCAGCTTTGTTCTATGCTGAAGAAGATGGTCCTGTCGCTGTATATCCACCGCTTGATACGGAGGTGACAGTTCTTACGCAACCGGCAATGGATGTCACCGCAGGTCAACCAGTCAAAGTAGATTCAGCTCTTTCGATTGAGGCGATTACGACAGCTGATGCAGTCCTGGAGTTTGAAGTGCGGTGCTATCGGAATGATGTTCTCGTTCAGACTCGGGTGGTACAACGAAGTTTAACGGCCGCAGGCACACAAAGTTTTCCGGTAGCTGTAACGTTTGTAGATCCAGTAACAGAAACGGGTTCGATTGTGTATGATGTACGGGTGATTTTCACGACGGCTGATAACGTTACATCCGCTACGGCGGTTAACTGTGATATTAACGCGATTCGATTCGGCTAGGAAAGAAGAGAGTCGCCGTGAATCTAAAATAAAAAGGACGAGGATAAAAGCAAAGTTTTAATATGAAACAAGACAGCTGCGCCGTTGCTCATAAAGTGAGCGGAGGAAAGAAATCAAGTCTCTGCTCACTTTTCAAACAATGATGAAGCCTCCCTTCGCTGGTTCGGGGATATTAATTCACGACCTCTTTATTCCGGCGCCACGCTTTCGTTCACAGCTTCAAGCCTGGGACAATGGGTAAAACAACCTCTGTCTCGGGCTTGAAATGTTTTTACCGGCCGACGAAAGCTGGACGGCCAGGTACGGAAAGAACTGTGTGGTCTGGCTGCGTTGTGCTAAAATGAATAACAAGGAACAGAGGTTGTTCGCCCTTTAAGCAGCAAAGACAATATCTCTTTTAGTTAGGGTACATTTCCATGAAGGGAGCAGATTGATGAATTTTACACTGGAAGAGGCAATGGAAGTGCTTGAGCGTACGCCGCGAACGTTAGAGTGTTTTTTAGACGGATTGGCGGATGGCTGGCTGCAATGCAATGAGGGGGAAGGAACCTGGAATGTGACGGAAGTGGTTCGCCACCTCACTGAAGCTGAGAAGAATAATTGGATGCCCCGTTTGATGTTTATTCTGGCAGAAGGAGAGAATAAGCCCTTTCCGGAATTTGACCGCTACTCACATTTGCACGTAGAAAAAAAGTCGATAAAAGAAGAGTTAGCTGAATTTAAAAGATGCCGAAGAGAAAATGTAGCAAAGCTTAAAGCACTTGTAGAGGCGGGGCTGCCCCTTGAAAAGAAAGGAGGGCATCCGGCTTTTGGAGTTGTTAAGCTAAGGGAGCTGCTGGCGACATGGGTTGTTCATGACTTAACCCATATTTCGCAAATGACCCGTGTCATGGCGAAACGCTACAAGGAGGATGTAGGTCCTTGGGAAGAATATTTAGGAATCCTCCAAAAGTAAGATAGAAAAAGGTTAATCAAGTATCTGTTCCTATTTTTATGAAAGGGCTTTATTTTCTTCAAATCAGATTATTTCACTACTTGCCAAATAAAAAAAGAAATAAGAGCCTCTTTTTTTTTTCAAAGTTGTTTAATGCTCGATAATTTCGCTTAAAAATAAGATGTCGTTATGAATTTGCTTCTTGAGAGCTTCGTCCTCGCACTTTTGATATTCATTTAACAATAAATAAAATTCTTTAATAAAAATAATCATTTCCTCGTTAGAGATCATACTGTCTCCTTTCTTCCTGCTTCAAAGGACTGAATCATTAATAATAGGTATTTAGATAAGGGTATATGGATTGATACCCGCTTTTTTTAAAAGTATGCATCATTTTTCGTACGAAAATCCCAGTTTATTTTTTTGAAAGGTATTTATTTAATAGCGTCATCATACAATGACGACGATTGCGGTTTCCTTGTAGGGCTCTCAGGTTCCTTGCCTGAGCCTGTTTTCTGTTTCAATTTATGTGAGACAGACACAGAAAAAATAAGCAGACGATACACACATGAAAAAAGAAGCACCTTCCGAGGTTAAACTAGTTTCGGCACAAATCTGCCCTTAGGATTATTATACGATAAGAAAGCCTGTTTGGCATACGAGATTTCTCTTCAATATGGAATCGTCGTTGTTTTTATGGACCGTGCTCAATCCAGCTTGAAAACAGGATGCAAACGGACACATTCTTAAGACCTCTTACCTTTGGCATGATCACGGTATTCCAGCATCCCACCTTCTTTTATTTTTGGAATTATTGAAATTAAGGATTAAAGGAGGGGGGATTGTCTATTCATCAAAATGCGGATTTTCGCAAGAAGTAGGAAATATCGACTCTTGCTTGTCTGTTTGCCCTTTTCTTTATTAAAAATCGGACGATGGCCAAAGAGGAAAACGCGGTTGAAGCCGAAACGGCAGCAGCGGCGGACAAAAAAGCTGCATTTTCAAGCGTTATCTCATTTCTCTTCAATAAAAAAGGGTGCTAATCGCCAGCACTTCGGTGTTAAGTTTACGAATTCAGGTAAATAGCTGTTCATTACTTTAATTTCCGTCGGACAAACGATAGAAAAATCATGCGGATAAAAAAACAAAATCAGCCATTTTCCGCGATAGCCTTCCAGCGTGGCAGGGATCGGCAGGCTTGATAAAGTGGAGACCGTATCCACTTTGAAATCTGGAGCTTTTTAACCAATATTTAACATGAGAAACATCCTTTCGACTAGCCATTTTTTACTAGTCTCGTATAAACGATATTTCTCCTTTCACAAACTAAATAGCTTCAGCGGCGGCTTGAGGTGGGTAATTTACAAATTTTCGTTCTGCTGTTTAATTTCTTCTCCGGTGATGGCGGCATTCGCTTTTTCCAGTTCTTTATGTGCGTCGACGGAATCGCCGGGGATGTTTTTTCTGTTCGGAAGAGAATCGTCGGTTTGGATCGTCACCTGCTCTTTAGCGTCAGCGGAGTTCCCATATTGCTCTGTCACTGTTCTTTTCATCGTCATCCCTCCTTTGTTTTTAGGATGTGTCGAAGAGGAAGAGTTTATCCAACCAAAAGCTGCCACGAAAATGTGGTAGATTGCTTCGGGGAAGTTGTTTATAATGAAAGAAAAACTGCGGGAGGGGGAAGAGGTAAGATGTTCGGAAAAGGATTGCTCGTAATTAGTCTGCTTCTGTCTGCTCTTTTTGCGCCTTTGCCCGCCTCCATTCAAGATGTGACGGACAAGCAGGACCTGCCCTTCCTGTATTTGACGGCAGATATTGATCCTTCCTGTGATCTGAGCTCCCCGTCTCCGCCGCTAAAAAAGAAAAAGATTGAAGAATCAACGTTGCAAAGCGGAGAACAACAGGTATTGCCGGATGGCGATTGGTTCAGCTCCGCGATTCAACTGATAAAAACAAAAGCGTTGCTGCTGACGGTTAAATTTCAAAGTACGTTTATTTCCTCCTTGTTTCTGCGATAGAAACGAAATGAAGGGGGAAACATGTCATGAATAACAATAATAACAACTTTCATATCAAGGAATCTCTTATCGGCTTAGCCTTTGGGATCGTGATGATGATTGTCGTGTTTGCTTTTATTCACTTTGTCGTCGGCATTAAAGCATTTTCTTAAGCTTAATGCTAAAAAGAGCTTGAGCCAAAACTAGGCTGTGCCAAAAGGTAAAACCAACCTTTTGGCACAGCCTCTTTTTTAATCCAGCATCGGCTCTTTGTCCGCGAACAATGTTTTTACTGCCTGCTTGCTCTGCTTGGCGACAAGCACGTAGAGAATATCGCCAGCCTGCAAACGGGTATCGCCAGCCGGCGTAATTAAATCTCCCTGCCGGATAATGGCGTTGACGAGCACATCCTTCGGAAAGGAGATCTCGGCCAGTGACTGATTCGCGACTATATTATTCTCGCTAATTTCAATTTCAATGATTTCCGCATTGGCTTTGCCGATTGAGACAAGCTCAAGCGAATGCAAAGGCGTTTGCTTTTGCGTGCCGGTCAAATGCAGCTTTTCTGCAAAAAAGGAAATCGTCGACCCTTGAATAAGCGCGGAAGTTAAGACGACGAAAAAGATGACGTTAAAAAACAGCTGACTGTTCTCAAGTCCGGCAATCATCGGAAACGTCGCCAGGACGATCGGCACCGCTCCCCGTAAGCCGGCCCAGGCAAGGAAGGTGCGTTCTTTGACTGAGAAGCCCATTCCAATCGTCGAAAGAAAAACGGCAATTGGCCGGGCGACAAGCATTAACAGTAAAGATAAAACAACTCCGCGAATAATAATATCCCAATCGAACAGCTGCGTTGGAAAAACAAGGAGACCGAGGATGACAAACATTAAAATTTGCATCATCCAGGCAAAACCTTCATTAAAGCGGAAAATCGAATGACGATAAGTTAAATCTGAATTTCCGATAACAAGGGCGGCAATATAAACGGCAAGTAAACCGCTTGCCCCGATAAGAGCCGTAACACTGTATGTTAAAAGAGCAAAAGCTAAAGCAAACACCGGATACAATCCACTCGAGTCGAGGTTGATTCGATTGATCGCAAGTGAAGCGATTTTTCCAAGTGCAAAGCCAAACACGATTCCCAAGCCCATTTGCCAAAAGAAGGAACCGAGCATAAAGAGGTAATTCGGCTGATCGGAAACCAACAATTCAATAAAGGAAATGGTGAGGAAGACAGCCATTGGATCGTTCGTTCCTGATTCAGCTTCCAACGTTGAGCCAAGACGTTTGCGAATATTCTTTCCTTTCAGCACGGCAAAAACCGCCGCCGCATCGGTGGAACCAACAATCGCGCCAAAAAGAAAGGCCTCCAGCCACGATACATCCAAAATGAATTTAGCGGCAACGGCTACGCCGGAAGAAGTTAAAATAACGCCGATTGTTGCGAGAGATAAGGAAGGGGCGGCAACGCGTTTTATCGTTGACCACTTCGTCTGCAAGCCCCCTTCAAATAGAATAATGACTAAGGCGAGTATACCGATCAGCTGGGCGTACGTCGGGTTATCAAAATAAATAAATCCGAGGCCGTCACTGCCGGCAAGCATACCGACGAGCAAGAAAAGAACGAGCGCGGGAACTCCTAATCGCGTTGAGAATTTGGCAGTAATTACGCCTGCCACGAGCAACAGTCCGGCCAGTAAAATAAAGTAATCAATAGAAAAGGCTTGATTCATCATGATAGTGGTCTCCACTCCTTTATTTGTTCTGTCTCTATCTGCGTGTAAAAGAGGAATTATAAATCGACGTCTATTTCTGGGGGTCGGTTATCTTCAGATGTTACGCCAATGTAGTCCAAGGTCGTTGTACGGGTTTTATGTTTAAAGCGTTTTTGTAAAAAGGAGATTGCGATACCGCGGCGGTAAGCATGATAGCCGAAGGTTTTCCGCAATGTATGGGTACCGATTTTTCCCGGGATGCCTACTTGCTGAGCCGCCTGAGAAATAATGCGGTACGCCTGCTGCCTTGAAATCGGCTTGCCTGTTTTGACAGAAGCAAATAAATAATCGTCCGTCCGTTTCATTTCAGCGAGATGATACTCGATTGCTCTCTTAACATTGGTATTCAGATAAATCGCTTCATCGATGGAAGGAACAATAAGAAAATCACGTATCCTGTCTTGGGCCAGCACATCTTTTCTGGTGAGATGAAGCAGCTGGTTAATGCGAAGTCCTGTATTAATCCCGATGACAAATAGTAAATAATCACGGGAAGAACGCTCTTTTAATAGCTGTTTAATTTGATTGATTTGTTCGATCTTTCGGATCGGGTCCACATATTCCATTCATAAACCTCTGTTGAAATGTGACATATAAACAGTTTAACACATAGTTAAGTAACATTCATAATCATTTGACTTCATAAAAAAAGAAGCTGGGAAAAAGGTAAAAAACAACCTTTTTCCCAGCCTCTTGAAAACAGCCAGCCTATTTCTCCGTGATGTTTTCACGTTTTGGCACATGATTGAGGACATGGGCGGAAAGGAGAATAAAAGCTAGCGCCAGCAATACATAAATAGCAAAACTGCCAATCTGATAAGTCGTGCCGATAACGGCGAAAATCATCAGCACAAAGCTCAGCAGGATATACATAGCGACACCTCCATTAAGTCTGCTTTCTAAGTTATATTCTCGATTATCAGGAAAATGAAACATGAATTGCTGTTGCTAGGCGTGAACGTAAGAAATGGTGTTGCTTTTTTAAAAGTCATTGGTTACGTCAACGAAAATAGCGTCATTATTTCGTCACACTAAAGAACATTTTCATGTTACAATATGGAAATTGATAATTGTTAGATTTTATGATATCACGCACTGGATTACGAAAGAAAAAGTGCGGGTATGAAATAAGGGGAGATCGAGATGAACATTAAGAACAATGCTCTGGCTGGGAGTAAGCATGTTTCATTACGCACATGGTTATTTCTTGCTGCCGTCATTATTGCTGCTTTTAATTTGCGCTCGGCTATTACATCGGTTGGACCGTTAATTGGCTGGATCCGTGCTGATACGGGAATGTCGAATACGGCCATCGGGCTTTTGACAACATTGCCATTACTGGCGTTTGGCGTCTTTTCAATTGTCGCCCCGAAAATGGGAAGAAGGCTCGGAAATGAAACGGTTGTTTTTCTGGCTTTGGTCGTCCTAACAGCTGGAATTTTGCTTCGTTCTACAGGGTACTTGTCGGCTTTATTTGTCGGGACGGCGATGATCGGTCTCGGGATCGCGATTTGTAATGTGCTGATCCTGGCAATTGTGAAAGAAAAATATCCAGAAAAAATGGGCGTCATGACAGGTCTGTTTACAACTTCGATGTCGCTGATGGCCGCTCTCGCTTCCGGCTTGAGTATTCCGCTTGCGGAGACTTTCGGGCTCGGCTGGCAAAAGGCATTAGCTGTTTGGGCGCTTTTATCAGGAGCGGGCATGCTGATTTGGCTGCCGCAATTGCGCGTACAGCACAAGCCAAAGACGTTACCGGTATTTGAAGCGAACAGCTCGCTCTTCCGTTCACCATTAGCCTGGCAAGTCACGATCTTCATGGGCTTTCAGTCGGCGATTTTTTATTGCCTGATTGCCTGGCTGCCGGAAATTCTCGTCAGCCGTGGAGTTGATGTGCCGACAGCGGGCTGGTTGCTAACGGTGATGCAGATTGCCGGCTTGCCGGCGACGCTCGTCGTTCCGATCCTGGCAGTACGGCTAAAGAGCCAGCGGCCGATTGTGCTGGCGATTGTTACGCTTTATCTTGTCGGCTTTATCGGTCTGTACAGCGGAGGAAGCGTTGCTTCGCTTACCCTTTTTAACATCCTGCTTGGATTAGGGCAGGGCGCAGGGATCAGTTTGGCCCTTACGTTATTCGGCTTGCGGACATCCAATGGCGTAGAGGCGGCTAATTTGTCGGGGATGGCTCAATCCGGCGGCTATTTTTTAGCGGCGATCGGCCCGATGTTCATGGGGTATTTGTTTGATCACTTTCATTCCTGGACACCGGCGATTTTCCTCTTGATCGGATGTAGTCTCGTCATGATCGTGACAGGTATGTATGCCGCCCAGGATCGTGTTCTTTTTCAAAAGCAGGTAAGCTAGGCTATACTGGAGACAAAAGGAGGGGGAAAATGGATAAACGTGTTGTCATTGTAACAGGAGCGGCTCAAGGGATCGGCGCAGCCGTTTCCCGGGCGTTCGCCAAAAGCGGAGCCATCGTCATCCTGGCCGACGTCGAATTAGATAGAGCGAGGGAAGTGGTTGCCGGTATCCGAAAGCAGAATGGTGAAGCTCATCCGATCCGCTGTGATGTCAGGAGCGAAGAGCAAATTATCGAGCTTGTCAGCCACGTTCAGCAACAATTTGGCAGAATCGATGTTCTGATTAACAATGCGGGCAAATCGCAATGGTGCTCTCCTTTTGATCTTAGCGCATCTGCATGGGATGATATTCTCGCGACGAATGTAAGAAGCGTCTTTCTTTTTTCAAGAGAGGCTGCGAAAGTGATGCGCAAGCAGAAAAAAGGGGCGATCATTAATATCGCTTCGACCCGTGCTGTAATGTCTGAACCGCATTCGGAAGCGTATGCCGCTTCAAAGGGCGGAATTGTCGCGCTGACGCATGCGTTGGCCGCCTCCTTTCAAGAAGAAGGAATCCGGGTGAATGCGATCAGTCCAGGCTGGATTCATACTGGAAAGCGGGAAGAGCTGCGCGAGCAGGATCACGCCCAGCATTTTTCCAAGCGCGTCGGCGAACCTGACGATATCGCCCGAGCTTGTCTGTTTCTCGCAGACGACGACAATTCCTTTATTAACGGAGAGAACATCACGATCGACGGAGGCATGACCCGCAAAATGATTTATGAACAGTAGAAGAGACTGGGACAAAGGTTGTTTTTTTACCTTTTTCCCAGCCTCTCTAAGCAATGAGCGGAACCGCCACGATCTTTTAAAGCCCGTTGTGAGTGGGTTTCTCACAACGGGCTTGTGGCGTGTGAAGCCATTGCATGGCACATCCCCGAAATGGTGAGTGAAATCCGCACATGGTTTTTAAAGCAGGCGCATGCTTTCATATTGCTTCGAGCTTAGAGAAAAGGGTAGCTTTCCCTTTTCTCTAAGCTCTTTTCTTATGCCGCTTTTTTCAGCGGGTCTTCGGCTGTGGCGGCTGTACGTGTGGCAAAGGCGCAGTAGATGAAGAATACGGCGACTAGCATATAGCCAACGGCGAAATCGCCTGCCGCATTGAATGCGAGAGCCGGAGCGTGCATGAAGCCGACAAATGACAGCAGTGCGGCGATAAGGGCGAAAATTGTCGCCTGACGGAACTGGCGATCAATGATTGCGACCGTCATCGCTCCGAGCAGGATCGCCGTGAACATTGCCCCTTGACCGAGTGGTACAATTCCTTCTGAAATACCGGCTACCACTTCTCCGGCGGCATTATTAAAGCGGGTCATCACATAGTTGGCGAGATAAGGAAGCATCGCCAACGCAACGGCCGGGTAATATTTCTTTTCATTTGATACAAAAGCTGTACCGATCATTGACATTCCGACAAATACGAGGATCGGCGCAACAGCGGCCAATGGAATAATCGCAGCCAGTGCAGCAATCACACCACTCATGGCCGCGAGCGCAAAGACGATCGCATTTAAAATGCTGTAGCCCCGGCCAGCTCCCATTTCCTTTGAGCCGACTGTAGCGATGTACACCGTAGTCGGAAACAAGCCGCCAAAAATCGCACCAATCATCGTCCCAATGCCATCAACCGCCTGGCATTCGCGGATGTCGTAGGAGTCTCCGGCAGCAGCCATCGCATCGACATTGTTCATCGTCTCAATCGCATTATAAAGAGTAATCGGAATCAGCACGGCCAAAATCCCGATTAGAGCGCCGAACAGGTAGCTCATTCCTTCAAATGGTGCAAGCGAAGGCAGGAGTGGGTAGAAGCCGATGTTTGCCAATCCTTCTCTAATTTGTTCAGGCGATTGAAAACCGAGCGCGAAAGCAAGCACTGTACCGGCGAGGACGGCAAAGAGAGAAGCCGGAATGCGAAACGGCATCGCGATTTTACCGACAATACCAACAAGAATGATCGCAAGTGACACAAGACCGACAACCGGGATGGAGAAGGTGTTAAATAGCATTTCCCCGGCGACAAACGTCAGCGCTACCCCGGCGATCGCACCGAGCAGGGCAGCGCGGGGCAGACGTGCGCGAATCCAGTTGCCGCTGAAGCTGACAAGAGCTTCAACGAGACCGCTTAAAAAGGCGGCGGCGACAGCGATTTTCCAGGCGAGCTCGTGATCACCGGTCAAGGCGTGGGCCGGGACGAGGACACCAAATAAAAAGACAAACATGACAGGGGTGCTGATCCCGTAGGAAAGGGCGGTGACATCCGTCCGGCCTTCCTTTTGGGCGAGGCGTTTCGCCATATACGCATAATAAAGATTGCCGACAATGACAGCAACGGCCGCTCCGGGAATCACTTTTCCAAAAACAATACTTGCCGGAAAGCCAAGCCCAAGCATCGTCACGGCAATGACGACAAAATTAGCGAGGTTGTTTTGAAATAAGGCAAAAAAAGCATCTGTATCTTCTTTTTTATATAATGGATAATGAATTTCTTTCGTAGACATCTGCATTCTCTCCTTAGTTGGTAGACGTTGTAGTCAGACGATCCTCAATGAAGCGGACTTGACCGTCGGATAAGGCGGCAATTCTGGCTAATGATTCGATGCGATAGCCCTGCTCTTCAAGGAGCTTCCGTCCATTCTGGAATGATTTTTCAATGACAATGCCGACTCCGCTGACGCTGGCTCCGGCCTGCTCAACAATCTCAATCAGACCTTTGGCAGCTTGTCCATTGGCAAGAAAATCGTCGATGATCAATACGCGGTCTCCAGCTTGAAGAAAATCTTTCGAGACAGTGATGTCATTCGTTTCCTGTTTCGTAAACGAATACACTTGACTGACATAAACATGATCATTCATCGTCAAGGACTTCTTTTTCCGGGCGAAAATAAGCGGGCTTTCCAAATAATGAGCTGCCATGAAACTTGGGGCAATACCGGATGACTCAATCGTCAACACTTTTGTGATTTGCTCATCGGCGAAGCGTTTTGCAAACTCGGTGCCGATCGCTGCCATCAGCTCGACATCGACTTGATGGTTTAGAAAACTGTCAACCTTCAGAACGTGATCAGAAAGCACATTACCGCGCTCCTGGATCGCTTTCTTTAATGCTTCCATTCTGTAATCTCTCCCTTTTTGTTCAATCAAAAAAAGCCCGAACATCAAGCTCTCTCTCGCTGAGTGAGAACTTGACATCCGGACTTTTTACGTACGGTGTACAAATTATCACTCGTAGTCAGGCCATTTACGGCAGCCCGGTAGAAACTTGTGGACCATATCTCCACGATTATACGAGTTTAATTGGCTGATTGTTTGTATATAGGGGATAGTATAGAACAAAACAAAAGATAATAAAAGGTTTTTTCGAAAAAAACGAATGTTAGCCTATATTTCTGAAAATTCATTCGCCCATTGCCGTTGGAAAGCAAAAAAGCAGGGGCTCCTGCTTTAACATTTTCCAGCGGAGCCCCCCATCGGTTTTTCTTACTTACAATAAGAAGCACCGATAATAACCAACAAAATAAACAAGACTACGATTAACGCAAAGCCGCCACCGCAGCCATAACCGCCACCGCCGTAGCCAGCACCGGCAACCGGTCCATATCCATAGCCGCCGCCGTAACCTCCGCAGCCGCAGCCTGATCCGCCGAAGAATCCCATGTTTATCCACCGCCTTTCATCAGAAGATAGTATAGACTATGCATCGGGGCAGGGGACGGTCTCATCAAATGCGGAAATTAGCTGTACATCTTTATCCAGGCATGGATCATAAAGAAGGATTTTGAACGTTTCGGTACAGTTCTGCCGTCATTACTGATATTTCAGGAAACAATTGAGATATCTCTCTTGAAAAAAGGAACAAAGTTGTTTGATAATGAAACACGAAGGGTAAAGTAACAAGAAAGAATCTAACTGAGGGAAAACTCCAGAGAGGTGACGAAAAACGATGTTAAAAAAATTATTCGGGCTTGATAAAAAAGAAGCTTCCCCAATTCAACCTAAGGAAGAGATGGTTCACGCTCCTTTAACGGGAAAGCTTGTTCCTATAGAAGATGTACCGGATCCGACGTTTTCTCAGAAAATGATGGGAGACGGGTTTGCGATTGATCCGGCTGACGGAACCGTGCTTGCTCCGGTTTCAGGTGAGATTGTTCAGGTTTTTCCAACGAAGCATGCGGTCGGAATTAAGACTGCAGGCGGAGCAGAAGTGCTGATCCATATCGGCCTTGAAACCGTTACGATGGATGGAGAAGGCTTCAAAGCCCACGTGAAAGAGGGCGATCAGGTTCGAGTCGGCGACTTGCTGGTCGAGTTTGATCTCAATCTTGTGAAAGAAAAAGCGGCCAGTGCCTTAACGCCTGTGATCATCACCAATCAAGATCAGAGGGACAGTGTCATTAAAGAGCCGGCGAGCGCAACGGTGGCGGGAGAAACGCCGCTTTTGACGGTTAAACATTCAAAGTAAGGCCATAGGGCCGGGTTTACTAAAAGGGTTTCGAAGGCAGTGGCTTTCGAGGCCCTTTTTTCATGAAAAACGTCGAAGATGCCTCCATCCATTTTCAGTAAGTTATACAGGTCTTTAGATTGGTTCGATTCTTTTCTGAAATAATGTATAATTTAGAAGAGTTTTAAATTGATTGAATATTCCTACTAATTATCCAGTAGCAGGAATAAACTTCTAAAGGGGGAGATAGTCGGCGCTGTGAGAGGGGGAATGAGAACAAAAGTGTAGCTGAGGTGGTAAGAAGATGGCACAAACCGGTGTAGACAAATATTTGAATACGATGGCGAACCAGTACACAATGCAGTTTAATGTCTACCGCGATGAAAAAATTGGAGAGCTTCCACTCGCTTTTTATGCTGAATTTAAACGGCGGGATGAAAAATACTTGATGACGAAATCGATCAAAGTATGGAGCGTGGAAAATCAACAATATGTGTTCGTCAGGAAGGCGGAGCAAGCTCTCAGCGTGGCCGAAGTCAGGCGATTTGCCGCTGAAATAGATAAACATATTCCTTCTTTTGTACCGAAAAAACAGGAGCATATGTCGACTTATTTCCTCGGGGTCATTGTCGTAGATGGTCCGGTTGACAAGAAGGTACAGAAGGAGATACAGCGGGCGCGTAAAATCAAATTTTTGAAATATGGCTGGCATGGTTGGGCTGATCGCTATATGGCCGTCGTGAGTTTACAAGAGAAAAATGTGTTTGTGCACAAAAAAGGGAGAGAGTTTGTTAAAGGGTTTGAAAATGCCTTAACAAAGGAGGAAGCGAAGTCATGAACTTTTTAGTTTTATTATTGATTTCCGGCGTTATTCTTCTATTCGCTTATCGAATTTATGGAAGATTTCTTGAGCGCGAGCTGAAAGTCGATCCGGGGCGCGAGACACCAGCGATGACCGTCAATGATGGCGTGGAATACGTACCGGCGAAAAAACCGGTGCTTTTAGGTCACCATTTCGCAACCATTGCCGGAGGAGGGCCGATAACCGGTCCGATTGCGGCCGTTGTCTTTGGCTGGTTACCCGCTGTTATCTGGATTATTGTCGGAAGTATATTCATTGGCGGTGTCCACGATTATACCTCGCTTCAGGCTTCCATTCGTCATAAAGCACAGTCGATTGGTACCATTATTAAGGAATATATGGGTGGCAGAGGGCAAGTGCTGTTTCTCACCTTTTCGATTGCGACCCTGATCCTGATCGTCGGTGTTTTCATGATTTTGGTGGCGAATACATTTGTGTCCGTACCGGAAGCGGCGACGGCATCGATGTTATTCATCGGAATTGCTATTATTTTCGGGTTTTTAGTTAACCAATTGCGGACGAATTTTATCATTAGTAGCATTTTAGGGGTCGTGGCGATGCTGATTGCGATTTGGGTCGGCATTTCATTTCCGTTGCATTTAAGCGCGACGACATGGTCGCTGATCTTGCTCGGCTATGCGTACGTGGCTTCCGTCATGCCAGTCTGGCTGCTGCTTCAGCCGCGTGATTATTTAAACGCTTTCTTGTTATATGGAATGATCATTGGTGCGACTGTCGGAATTTTGATTGCGGCTCCGACGATTCAACTACCGGCGTACACGGGCTTTAATCATGAAACGATGGGCTTCCTATTTCCGATTCTGTTTATTACCATTGCCTGCGGGGCGATTTCCGGCTTTCATTCCCTTGTTTCATCCGGAACAACAGCGAAGCAGCTTGATAATGAGCGAAATGGGAAATTTATCGCCTATGGCGGGATGCTGCTTGAAGCCTTCTTGGCGATCATCGCGATTGGCTCTGTTGCCTATTTAACCCAAGCGGATTTTGCCGCCCGCTTAGAGGCGCTAGGTGGCCCGATTGGAACATTCGCAGCAGGAATCGGCTATTTTATGTCGTTCTGGGGTATCTCTGAATCAGTCGCGGTAACGTTTACTGCTTTGACGGCTTCAGCTTTTCTGTTGACGACTCTTGATTCAGCGACGCGTCTAATGCGTTACGCTGTTCAAGAAATCACTGAAAACCGGGCGCCGCAAGCTTTTCAAAACAGTCATGTTGCAACAGTGACAGGATTGATCGGTGCTGCTGCTCTTGCTTTAACTGGCACATGGGAGCAGGTTTGGCCATTATTCGGATCGGCCAATCAGATGCTCGGTGCCCTTGCCTTGCTGGCTGTCGCTGTTTGGCTTAAGAAGACAGGCGCCCGTAATTTCTATGTCGTCATCCCGATGGTATTTATGTTTTTAGTGACGGTTGCCGCCCTCGGTGTATTGATGTACAACAATTTTGTAGCAAGCAACTGGCTGCTGTTCGGTTCAGCCTTCGTCTTATTTGTTCTCTGTATATTCCTGGCGCTTGAAGGATGGCGTTCGATCTTTGAAGAAGAAGCAGATTCTACGATCAAAATGTAAGCGGATGCAGTGATAAGATAAAAGCGGACTTACGAGAAAAAATGACAGTGGCGCAGAGGTCCGTCACATTACAGAAAGCTCGTGACGGCTTGCTCATTGCTTAGAGGCTTGAGATAAAGGTGAAAACACACCCTTTTCTCTCAGCCTCGTTTTTTTTTGGTGGCGGAAAAGAGGCGGCTTGTAATCTGGTACGCGCGCAGGCGTCACTCGCCATAAGCCTTATGAGAAATCTGCTCACAACAGCTTTACCAAATCGTGGCAACTCCACTCGCTGTCTCCCTTCATCATTTCAATTTCGTAACAGGCGGTTTACATTTGGTTATGTGGTTTACAAAGCGATTTCGTTTTCGTTAAAACAGGTCGGAAAGCATTGCTTCCCCGAGGCTTGGCTGATATCGTTGCATTCGGTGAGACATTTACATAAGGAGGTTTTTTATTTGAAACCGGATCGACCATCACGATTTATACGTCGCATCGGATTACCAATTGCAGCCGCAGGAGTCCTCTTTTTCACACAACCGGCTCTGTCAGAAGCCGAGGAACCAGTTCAGCTGACGACTACCGAATTTGAACGGGGAATCGAGCATCACGAAGTTGGGATTTTGCAACAATTACTTGCTGTACAAGCCGGAATCGAATCACTGGCAATCACGGATAAATATGATGCTGATACAGAAGAAGCCGTCAAACGCTTCCAGGAACAAGCCGATTTACCGGCAGACGGCATTGCCGGTCCACACACATTAGGCGCATTGCTCATGTTAAGCAAAGGGGATCAAGGCGCTCTTGTTGAAGAATTGCAAAAGCTGCTTCAAGAATGGGGCTATGATCAAATAGAAGCTGACGGAATTTTTGGCCCGTTGACGAAGCAGGCAGTGGAAGCCTTCCAAGCTTCACAGCAAATTGCCAAGGATGGGATCGCCGGCCCGCAAACCTATGCCAAACTGGCAAAGGTAGAACAGGCAGCGCAGGAAGCGGAGATTGAACCACTCGTTCAGGCAGCCGCGACCGAGCCGGCGGCAACTGACGAAGGCGCGACGGTTTTCGAAATGGAAGCGACTGCTTACACAGCCGATTGTCAAGGCTGTTCAGGGATGACCGCTACGGGAATTAATTTGCATGAAAATCGGCAGCAAAAAGTGATTGCTGTTGATCCGGACGTTATTCCACTCGGAACCCGCGTTTACGTTGAAGGCTACGGAGAAGCAATCGCCGGTGATACAGGCGGGGCGATTAAAGGAAATAAAATCGATCTCCATGTGCCGACAAAGGAAGAAGCCCTTTCGTTCGGCCGCAGAACTGTTACGGTCACGATTATCGAATAACGAAAAGAGGATGTCCAACCAGCCGTGGTTTTGGACATCCTCTTTTTCCTGTAGTGGAGCTGCGACAAAAAACTGTTTTTTGCCTTACAGCTCTTTTCCTGGTGGTGGCGTCACCGTCCTTTAGAAGCTGAAGCGTGGAAAGACATAGGGGTTTTCCGGCTCTTCGATCACTTCAATCTCCTTTAACTGAACGAGCGGCATCGGGTAGCCGTTATATTCGGTTTGATTGAGGACGCCGCGCAGTGTGACCCATGTATCATTTGCAAACTGGCTTGCATCGTCCGTGTGAACCATTGTGCCGTAAACAGCGGCGTCGGCGACACAGCATGTCATGCCGAAGCGGGCGACGACAAACTGATGATCAGCAAAATCAGGCTCGCGATAGACAAAACCTGTGATCTCGATCGTATGACCGACAAAGCGCTGAAGCTGAAGATCGAGGATCGTCATCACATCGAGATAGTTTTCCTCTGTGACAATGACCGTTTCTGCTTGATGAAACTCTTCGGCCAAATCCTCATAATATTGCTTGAAGCCTTCCTCCACATAATAATCGCGGGCATCGAACTCGTCAGCTTCTGTGCTTCCCGCTTCGAGCTGCTCATAGTAGCCGTCAGGATCCGCTAAAAATGCTTCCGCCCTGGCGGTATTTGTGGCGGCCGGCTGAGCCGGTGAAGGAGCAGAGGACTGTTCCGTAAGGATTCCGGAGCCATACTGAATTCCGCGATTAGCTGCAACCGAGCTGTCCAATACTTTGTCTGGCAGCACAAATCCGAGAATAATGGGAACGATAAAAATCGAATATACGAGCAGCTTTCCGGCTGGTGATCCCGGCATGCTGTGGTCGGCGCCGCACTCGCAATCATGCTCCTCCTCTTGATTTTTCGCGGTGCTTCGAATAATTTGGACGACACCGAGCAACAGAAAGACAACGGTGGCAAAGTATGTAAAAGGCATCATCGTCGGAGCAATATAATAACGGATGTTGCCGGTGATGATAAAAGCGAGCATCAACAGCGCAAAGCCAATTAAAATAATCCCGCGTATATAGGCATGAAAACCGAGGTCGGTATGCTTGTTCATTTCCATGATCCCCCTTATCTAAATAATCCCGCCAAGCTGAAGTGCCATCACAGCGAGAAAGACGGTTACCGTAACAGTCAGGATGAAGCCGATCACAAAACGAGCCGAGAAGAAAGCGAACAGCATAATCGTATTTTTTAAATCAATCATCGGACCATAGACGAGAAATGCAACGATTGAGCCTGTCGTAAACATGTTGGAAAAGGACGAGGCGACAAACGCATCGGCCTCCGAACAAAGGGAAAGCAAATAAGCGAATGCCATCATCACCGCTGTGGAGGACCACTCATTTCCGCCAATTGTCTGGAGGAAGCTGCGATCCAGAAATGTTTGAAAGAGAGCCGCGACGAAAGCGCCGAGAATTAAATATTTCCCCATTAAGAAAAATTCATCGGCGGCATGATAGAACGTTTGCTTCCAGCGTGTTACAGAGCCGTGCGAATTCCCTATCACTTCGACATGCTCGTGGGTAAGGTCATGCTTTGTTCTCTTTAAATGATGTTTGTTCTTAAAGACTATGTACAGGATCGCCCCAATTATGATAGAAAGGATGAAAGCCAGTCCCATCCGCGCATATAACACGGTAAGGTCGGTCCGAAAGGCAAAGAAAGTTGAAGCAGCGACAACCGGGTTAAGGATCGGCGCAGCGACAAGGAAGACGACGCCGACATGGAGAGGCATGCCTTTTTTGATCAGCCGGCGGACAATCGGGACGATTGCACATTCACAAATCGGAAAGATCGTTCCTAAAATAGCAGCAGGTAAAAGGGCAGCATACGCATTTTGCGGCAAAAACCGCTGCATCCAGCTTTCTTTGACATAAATTTGAATCAGGGCAGAAACGAAAACACCAAGTAAAATAAAAGGAATCGCCTCAAGAACAATACTGAGGAAGATCGTATTGACTTGCAACCATGTATCCGGGACTGTAAAGCCGGCTTGTTCGTTTTTGAAGGATTCAATCGTGAAAAATAAAATGAGGAAGAGGATAAGTAAGAGAAAACCGAGAAAGTCTTTTGCAAATGAAAGAAACCGTTCTTTTACACTATGCATAGTGGCGATACTCCTTGCAGTTCGTTCGCATGATTTGCTTCTCTGCTATTTTACCATAAATGGATAGATTTGCAGGTCGAGTGGCTGATTGTAACAGAAATGTAGCAATCCAGAAAAAGTAAAAAAAAGAGGCTGGCTTATCGCAATATTTCCTGTTACACTACGGTAGTTGTTAAGTTTTGAAAGTAGGTGATCAAATATGTTGCAGGCGTTGATTATTTTTGTTGCCCAGTTGCTTTTTGTCCCGGTGTTGACTTTGCGTACGATTATGATGGTAAAGGGAATGAAGGAAAAAGCGGCGGCGATGGGCATGCTTGAAGGGATTATTTACGTTGTCGCGCTTGGCATTGTCTTTAGTGATTTATCGAATTATATGAATATGATCTCCTATGCATTAGGTTTTGGGATTGGTGTATATATTGGACAAATTATTGAACAGAAGCTGGCAATCGGCTATGTAACGATAGAAGTAAATATTATGCAAAAAAACGAAGACCTGACAAACCGGTTGCGTGAGGTAGGCTTTAGCGTTTCAACCGCAGAAGTGGAAGGAATGAACGAAGCGAGACGCTACCGTTTGGATTGTACGGCAAGGCGGGATCGCGAGAAGGAATTTATTGAAATTGTCAGCAAGTATGAACCGAGTGCCTTCATCGTCTCGTACGAACCGCGCAACTTCAAAGGCGGTTATATTACAAAAGCAATGAAAAAAAGAAAAGAGAAGTTCATGCGCAGCAAAGCGAAAGTATCCTAGCGTTGTTAGGAAAGGAGCTGGGCAAAAGGTAGAAAACAACAACCTTTTGTCTCAGCTCCATTTTTATTTGCGAGCTTTTTGATTGACCATGCGGACTGAAGTTGTTTACCGTATAGGGGAGAAGGGAAATCTAATGAGCGAAAGGAGAGGATCACAGTATGGACATTTTAGTCGTTGGAGCAAATGGACAGGTGGCCCGGCATTTGCTGTCAAAGCTTAAGGAGCTTGGGCATTCGCCCGTAGCAATGATCAGAAAGGAAGAGCAGGCCGAGGAGCTGTTGAAGCTCGGCGCAGCAAGAACGGTCGTCGCCGATTTGGAAGGGGATATCAGCGCGGCGTTTGCCGGCGTTGATGCCGTTATTTTTGCAGCCGGTTCGGGCGGTCATACCGGTGCGGACAAAACGATTTTGATCGATCTCTGGGGAGCGATCAAAACAATTGACGAGGCGGAAAAGCACGGGATCAAGCGCTTTGTTATGCTAAGTTCGATGGGGACCGTTGATCCTGATAAAAGCGACCGGATTCGCCACTATTTAGTGGCGAAAAAGCTGGCTGACGACCATTTGAAACGTTCCGGGCTTGATTATACGATCGTGCGGCCGGGCAGTTTAACAAATGATCCCGCTCAGGGAAAAATCAAACTGGAACCGGAAATTAAAGTTCGGGATAATACGATCACGAGAGAGGATGTCGCGATTGTTCTCGCCAATGTGGTCGAGCGCGAGCAGACGATTCACAAAACATTTGAAATTCTAAATGGAGACACGCCGATTGTTGAGGCGCTTGATGCGCTGAACTAACATAGAGTGGAACGAAAATAGGGCAGTGGCTTTGAGCTTGAGGCTTTTCCTCAAGCTTCTTGCTCGTCTCGGAGATGTGATGCGAACTCTTGGCAGGGAGTGCGCGAGCCAGACAGGCTTCGCGCACTTTCTTGAGGGTTGTTTGAGCCGGAATTTACGATCTGCTAAGTCAGGAAGTTTGGGCGTCCAACTCCTGCAGCTGCTTGACCAGCAGTTTGAAGCGCTGCTCATCCTTATGATCGAGCGCTTCATCGATTTGCTTTAACAGGGTGTTTTTTTCTGTTTCGATCAGTACGGCCTCAATCAATGAGCCGGCTTCCTTTTTATATGCTCGGAATTGCTTATAATGTTTAATGTATTCTCTTGACTCGGAGTCCAGCATTTGTAAATATTGCTGATTTTGCGCTTTGCCATGAAAGTGGAGGATGACGTAGACTGGATCGGCCGGATTCGCCTGGAGCTCTCCGATGGCGCGGGCCGGATCATCGATTTTTTTACGATATAAGTAAAAAGCAAACCCCGTCTCCTCGGACTGGATGGACGAAACGACAATGGTCCGTTCACGGCTGCGGATTTCTTCAGTAAAGATGACTTGCTCAAGCAAATGATAATGCTGCAAGAGGTGTTCCAGTACCCGCCCCGCCTCTTTTCGTTTTAATTGCTGCTGTGCGAGGAACCATTTAAGAAATTGACGCTTTTCTGCTACGGATACCCACTTCCCCATTCATTGATCACCCTTAAAACCTTTTCTATCAGTGTAACATACATCTCATTTACGTTTTTAACGATGTGAGAAAATCTTACATGGTTTTTGGCTAAAGGAAAGAAGGAAACAACTTGGAAGGGCGATGAGACAAAACTAGCTTTGGACCTACTGGCAATGGCTTCACACGCCACAAGCCCGTTGTGAGAAACCCACTCACAACGGGCTTTAAAAGATCTTGTCCCAGCCTCTCCTATAGATCAATGATGATGCTGTTTTCGAGATAAAAATAGACAAAAATCGCAGCGGCGAAGCAGTAAAGCGCAAAGTAGATCAGCTTGCTCTTTTTCAAGAAATCAATTAACCAGACGATGCCGAGCCAGGAAAAAACAAACGTAGCGAGGAAAGCAATCACTAAAGGACCGACCCCGACCTCGGCGATGATAGAGCCTTCCATAAAATCACCGATCGCCAGCACGGTGGAGCCAAGGATGACCGGGATCGACAAAAGGAATGAATAACGAACGGCGGTGTCCTTGTTTAAGCCGATGAACAAAGCCGTAATCAAGGTTGCGCCTGAGCGGGAGACTCCCGGCATGACGGAGATTGTCTGACCGAGACCGACAATCACAGCATCGACAAAGGTCATTTCTTTTTCCGTCCGGTTTCCAAGCCGTGCGAACCGTTCAATGATGATCAGGAAAAGTCCTGTGACGGCCAGCGCGGCAGCAATAAACGGCGGCGTTTTAAAGACATCTCTGATCGCATTTTCAAGCACGAGGCCGAGCACCCCTGTAATAAAGGTGGCAACGATAATATAAAGAGCGAAATAAAAAGAAGTCCGGTATTCGGCGGAACGGCTCGTTATGTATCCGAAGAACCCTTTTATAATCGTCAGCAGATCGGCTCTAAAGTAAATGACAACGGCTAAAATCGATGCTAAATGAAGAAAAATTTCGAACCCGAGTCCGGGAAATGAGTAACCGAGCAGAATCTGGGTGATAACAATGTGAGCTGTACTGGAAATGGGCAAAAATTCTGTAATTCCTTGGACAATGCCAAAGATTAACGCTTCTAAGATTGACATGTGTGTCTCCGTCCTTTTTTCACAAAATAGTCATTCCTACCATGTAGAAAAACAAAAGCATAAATCGGACGGATAAATAAAGACAGCGAAGCCGCAGAGAAACAGGCTTTAGCGGCTGAACTGTTATTTATTGATCCGCCTTAACTGTTTCATTCTAGCAAACTTTTCCCTAATGGAAAAGAAGTATCCTCATCTTTGATGCTTGCGCCCTAGAAACGGTTCTTTCTATAATGAGGAAAGAACAGAGTAGGAGGACCAGAATGAAACGAAAGCTAACTGGTGTCGTCGTAGTAGTGGCAGTCTTGTTGATAGCCAATCTTTTCATGTCTCGAGATAGACAGGAAGTCGGAAACAGTCCGGGAATGGTGGCGGAAAATTTTCAATTGCCGATGTATGAGCAGCCTGTGGGGGAGCTTCATGATTATTTCGGAAATGTGATCGTCTTAAATACATGGGCCTCGTGGTGCGAGCCTTGCCGGGAGGAAATGCCTGCCCTTATGCAGCTTCAGGATGATTACCACGCTCAAGGGTTATCGGTGCTAACGGTGAATATGCAAAAAACAGAACGTACTTTGCAGGATGCTGCTGAATTTATTGAAGAAATGAACATTACGTTACCGGTCTTTTTCGATGAGGATGGATTCGTTTATGATCAGTATCAGCTTCCGGGACTGCCGGTAACGTACATTATTAACAGGGACGGGGTCATTGAAGAGCGAATTGCAGGCGAAGTAACATATGAAGGGCTGGAGGAGCTGATTTTGCCTTTGCTTGATCAATAGTGGCGAGCAGCGCCGTCATGATTTCTGCCTAAACGGGGTACACTAGGAGAAAATGTGACGAAGTTGGGCGTGAAGATATGTATACAGAAACGAAAGCAACGGTGTTGGCTGTATGGTATGAGGATGAAGAGGTTCAGAAGTTGACGACAGACAGTGAAGTGGGGCGCGCGATCTTATTTAAGCGTTTTACGCCACCTGTAAAGGCCGGAGAGCAAGTATGGGTCAATACGACGGCGACAACGCTCAAGCTTGGGACGGGCGGCTGGGATATTGTTCGCAGCCTGGCAGGGAATCATGACGGGATGATAGCGGGAAGCTGGGAAGCAGGTCATATTATGAAAGCGCGCTATACCCCTGTCCAGCATAGTGTGCTCACCGTTGAAGAGCAGCAAAGTGACTTCCATGATATCTTTTGTGAGCCGTTTTCGTTAGCTGGCACCCACGTCTGGCTGGCCGAGCTTCACAGCATGGTGCCGTTAATGTACTACATGGCCCAAGAGCTGCAAGAAGGAATCAGCTGCTGCGTGATTTTTGATGATCAGGCGGCTCTGCCGCTTGCCCTCAGCGATCAGCTGCGTGAACTGCACCGTGAGGAGTTTTTTTCCTCGATCACGGTCGGTCAGGCGTTCGGCGGGCAATATGAAGCTGTTACGCTCGCCTCCGCTTTGCAATTTGCCAAGATGGTGCTGCAGGCCAAGATGATCGTCATTTCGGTCGGCCCCGGTGTCGTCGGCACAGGAACTGTCTACGGCTTCAGCGGGATGGCTCAGGCGAATTGGTCCAACACGGTCAGCGCCCTCGGTGGCATGCCGATCTGGGTCCCGCGCCTCTCCTTTGCCGATAAGCGGGAGCGTCACTATGGCCTCAGTCACCACACGCTCACTCCTCTAAGCCGGTTTACGTTAAAAGAGGTGGTGCTGCCTTTTCCTTATCTTGACGACAAGTATCGGCAAGTGATTAAGAGGCAGCTGAAGGAAGTCAGCTTTCAATGCAGCCATCAGATTCATTTCGCTGAACGCAATCAGGCTCAGTCTGCCTTTTTGCGTGCGCTAAAAGCGGCGAAGCTCCCTCTTCAAACGATGGGCCGCAGCTTTGCCGATGATCCGGCGTTTTTTCTGGCCGTCGCCGAAGCGGTGCGCTTCGGTCTTGAGCTTGTCCCTTCAACCGATTGAAGCCAGCTTTCGACTGTTGAATAGGAGTGGCGGAGCTCCTTGAGCTTTGCTTTGATTTCCCACGCTTTTCCTGTCAACACAACACCTCGCTGATGGAGATAAATGTTCATGGCTGTCCGTCCTCTCTGTTTAGAAGTATGATACACTTCTATGAGAGAGGACGCTGAAAAAGAACAGGAGGAAAGAATGTGGATCATCTTTTTGAAAAGACGATAAAAACAACCCCGATCTATCAAGGAAAAGTGATCGATTTACAAGTCGACGACGTCACGCTGCCAAATGGCAAAAAAAGCAAACGTGAGATCGTTAAGCATCCCGGCGCGGTGGCGATTCTTCCGATTACAAAGGAAGGAAAGCTTGTGCTCGTCCGCCAATACCGGAAAGCGCTAGATAAAGTGATTGTCGAAATACCGGCAGGCAAGCTTGAACGGGGGGAAGAGCCGGATGCAGCGGCGCGGAGAGAGCTGGAGGAAGAGACCGGTTACCGCTCGGAAAAGCTTCATTATCTTATTTCCTTCTATACATCACCGGGTTTTGCCGATGAGCTGATCCACCTGTATGAATGCGCTGATCTTGAAAAAGGGCAAGGGGCATTGGATGCTGATGAATTTCTCGATGTTCTTGAGGTTACATTAGAAGAAGCGGAGCAAATGATCCGCGATCAAACGATTTATGACGCGAAGACGGCCTTCGCTGTGCAATATATGAAGCTTAAGGAAGTAGGGCGAACGTAAATGCTGCATGATTACATTGCTGATCTACATATTCATATCGGAAGAACGAGAAAGGGGGAAGCAGTGAAAATTTCAGCTGCTCCCTCTTTGACGTTGGAACGGATTCTCGGGATGGCTGGCGATACGAAAGGAATTGATATCGTCGGTGTGATCGATTGTCACGTCGATGAGGTGCTGAGGCAAATCGAGGAGGCGGTCGAGCATCAGGCTGCTTATCCGCTTGCAGGCGGAGGGCTACAATTTTCACGGGTGACACTGTTTCCCGGCACGGAAATTGAATTGTCTGATGAAGCCGGCCAGGGACCGGTTCATGTTCTCCTGTTTATGCCGACATTGGAAAGCATGCGCGAACTCAGCGACTGGCTCGCGCAACGGATGAAAAACCCGCGCCTTAGCTCACAGCGGGTTTATGAGCGGGCAAAGACGGTGCAAAAAAAAGTGCGCGAGCTTGACGGCCTTTTTATTCCGGCCCATGTATTCACTCCTTTTAAAAGTGTCTATGGAAAAGGGGTGAAGCGGAGTCTGGCGGAAATCTTTGATCCCGATTTAATCGATGCAATCGAGCTAGGTTTAAGCAGTGATACGACGATGGCCGATCAGATTGAAGAGCTGCACCGCTATCCTTATTTGACGAATTCCGACGCCCATTCGCTTGAAAAGATGGCGCGAGAGTATCAAATGATCCGACTCGGGCAGCCGAGCTTCAGCGAATTTAAGCAGGCGTTGAAAAACGAGCAGGGGCGGATGATCGTCAGCAATTTTGGTTTGAACCCGCTGCTCGGCAAATATTATCAAACAAGATGCGCTGTTTGCGGGGAGGTGACCGCTTCAGGGACGGCTTGTTCCGCCTGCGGCTCGCACAAACAGATTAAAGGAGTGGCCGATCGCCTGCGTGAGCTGAAATCGGGTGAGGGCGGACCTGCTTCACGGCCGCCCTATGTGCATCAAATTCCACTGGAGTTTATTCCAAAGCTCGGAAAGAAAACGCTGGAAAAGCTGCGCGCTGTCTTTGGAACGGACATGAATATCATTCACCGCGCTACCGCAGAAGAACTGCAAGCGGTCGTGCCGTCTTCTATCGCAAACGATATTCTTGCCGCGAGGGCGAACGGGCTGGAGGTGGAGGCCGGCGGAGGCGGGACGTACGGCAAGGTGCGGAGAATCATAGAATAGAACACTTGTCATAGATTTTCCCTTCCATTCATAGAGTGGAGTAAGAGTACATGAGGAGGGAAAAAGATGAGAAGGCAGGGGATTCGGGAGGCTGTAACGGGCCATGTAACAGAGAACCGGGCAATCTATTTATTTACGACCGTGCTTTTTTTAATCGGCATTGTATTTGGGGCGATTATCGTCAATAGCTTGAGCCTGACGCAAAAGCACGATTTATATATGTATGTCAGCCAATTTTTTGGACAAGTTGAGCAGGGCGATTTGGCCGAACCGGCGGCGATATTCAGCCAGAGCTTCGTCCATTATGCGAAATATTTCGGTCTGATGTGGATTTTGGGCTTATCGATGATCGGGTTGCCGGTCATTTTAGTGCTTTTGTTTTTAAAAGGAGTGGTCGTCGGCTTTACTGTCGGTTTTCTCGTCAATCAGATGGGGATGTCCGGGTTTTTCTTGTCGTTTGTCTCGATTATGCCGCAAAACTTCATCCTTGTCCCGGCGTTTATTATCGTCGGTACGGCGAGTATTTCCTTTTGCTTGAAAATGGTACGCCAGCAGTTCGTCAAGAAAGCCAACATTCCGGTAATGCCGCAATTTCTAAAATATTCACTGCTCGTTTTCAGCGTCGGTGGGATTGTGACGCTTGCTTCTGCCTTTGAAGCGTATATTTCTCCGGTATTAATGAGATTTGTGATCAGCTCTTAATAATAGTAATTATCAAATGAAAATAATTCTATCTTTTTAATCAATAATCATTATCAATTGACACTGTTTTTTTGAATGATTATAATGAGAGGAGGTAAAATGGTTTGAGGGGAGGCTGGTACGATGGAGAAACGACTCGAACGAATCAAGAAGCATTTGCATTCACAGAGCTACAAGCTTACACCGCAACGGGAATCAACTGTACGGGTGCTGCTTGAGCATGAAGAAGACCATTTAAGTGCAGAAGACGTTTACCTCCTCGTGAAAGAGAAATCACCGGAAATTGGCTTAGCTACCGTGTATCGCACGCTTGAGCTTCTGGCGGAGCTGAAGATTGTAGATAAAATAAATTTTGGCGATGGTGTCTCACGATTTGATTTGCGTCAGGAAGGGGCTGCGCACTTCCATCATCATTTGGTTTGCATAGAGTGTGGAGCTGTAGATGAAATTCAAGAGGATCTGCTCGGCGATGTGGAAGAAGTGGTCGAGCGCGACTGGAACTTTAAAATTAAAGACCACCGTCTTACCTTTCATGGCATTTGTCATCGCTGCCACGGCAAGGATGAAGAGAAGTAAAAAGAACAACTTCATAGATGATCGTGGAGAAGAGGCTGGACAAAAAGGTGTTTTTTTTACCTTTTGCCAGCCTCTAAGTTTATATGTAGGAGAGAGTGGGGAGGAAGGTTTTTAGAGAAGACGTTTTTTGCAGGTGCGGAAGCTCTTCTGTCAGGTATATTCTTTAGCATTTTTGGCATAGCTTGTAATAAGAAGAATGCTGGGGGGTATCCCGATGAAAACATGGTTTCAGGCGGTCATCCAAACATTAAAAGTATTTCTCTTATTTATGGGATGCACACTTCTCTTTTATTATGGTATTCTATGGGTGAGTCAGGAATATGAAAGCTATCATCGATACGATGAACCGAAAGGAAAGGCAATCAAAGTGTTTCACATGGAGAATGACAACGGCTCTTCTTCATGGATAGAACGATTGCTGCTATTCTACCTGGAAGGAGAATAGCCCTTGTGAGAGGAAGCGATGTCAGGTGGAACAGGAAATAGCGGAGTTTCTCCATTATATTCGCGTAGAAAGAGGACTTGCCCTTAATACGATTCAATCCTATCAGCGTGATCTGAAACAATATCAGCTTTATGTAAAGCAGGTTGAGCAGGTCGAATCACTCGCTTCAATTGAGCGGCAGCATGTGCTGCAATTTTTATATTATTTAAAGGATCAAGGAAAAGCGGAAACGACAGTGGCGCGAATGATGGCTGCGGTTCGCGCCTTTCACCAATTTGCGTTACGCGAAAGGCTTGCCGAGCGCGATCCGTCTGCTCATGTCGAACTGCCCAAGGCGAGCAAGCGTTTACCGAAAGTGCTGTCTTTGGCCGAGGTGGAAGCATTACTGGAGGCGCCGCACGGAGGAGATGCCTTTTCCATTCGAAATCGCGCTCTGCTTGAAGCGCTTTACGCGACCGGAATGCGGGTGACGGAGCTGTTAAGCTTAACGCTTTCCGACACGCATTTGACAATGGGATTTGTCCGTTGTATCGGCAAAGGGAACAAAGAGCGGATCATCCCGCTTGGCCGGAAAGCGACAGCGGCGATTGAGCATTATGTGAAAGCGAGCAGGCCGGTATTAATGAAGAAACAACGGCATGAAATACTCTTCGTTAATCATCATGGAAAACCGTTATCGCGGCAGGGCTTTTGGAAGGTGCTGAAGCAGCTTGCCGCCCAGGCCCGGATTGAAAAAGAACTGACGCCACATACGTTACGGCATTCCTTTGCAACACATTTGCTGGAAAACGGCGCCGATCTTCGGGCCGTGCAGGAAATGCTTGGCCATGCTGATATTTCGACGACACAAATTTATACCCATGTCACGAAGGTGAGAATGCGAGATGTCTATGCCCAGTATCATCCGAGGGCATAGTCTTTTTCCGAATTAGAGGTCAGACTTCTGACGTCTTATGATTTGATCGTTAAGATAGAGAGAACGGGGTATAGTAACAGGGAAGAAAAGGGAGGAAGGCTTGATGAAGAAAGCTCAATTTGAACGGATCTTTTTAATCGTCCTCGATTCTGTCGGCATCGGGGCAGCGCCGGATGCGGCACAATTCGGCGATGAAGGGTCGGATACACTCGGCCATATAGCAGAACGAATGCAAGGTCTGCAAATGCCAAATATGGCCAAGCTGGGCTTGGCTCATATTCGCCCTGTTTTAGGGGTGGAAAAGGTCGCGAATCCGCTTGCTCATTACGGATTGATGCAGGAAGCTTCAAGTGGAAAGGATACGATGACCGGCCATTGGGAGATAATGGGTCTCCATATAACGGAGCCGTTTCAAGTGTTTCCGAATGGGTTCCCGCCGGAATTAATCGCGGAGCTTGAACGGCAGACTGGCCGGAAAATTATCGGCAACAAAGTCGCCTCGGGCACGGAAATCCTTGTGGAACTTGGACGTGAGCATGTTGAAACAGGGGCGCTGATCGTTTATACATCGGCGGATTCCGTTCTGCAAATTGCCGCACATGAAGACGTTGTCCCGCTTGCGGAATTGTATGATATTTGCGAGAAGGCGAGAAAGCTGACGTTAGATCCCGCCTATATGGTCGGCAGAGTGATTGCCCGCCCGTTTGTCGGCGAGGATGGAAAATGGGAGCGGACGCCGAACCGGCATGATTACGCGCTGAAGCCATTTGGAAAAACGGTAATGAACGAGCTGGTCGAGAGCGGCCTTGATTCGATTGCGCTTGGCAAAATATCCGATATTTATGACGGCGAAGGGATTACGGAATCGATCCGCACCGTCTCCAATGAGGATGGGATGAATAAGCTGCTCGACACGCTGAAAAAGCCTTTTACCGGACTCAGCTTCCTGAATTTAGTTGATTTCGACGCGAAGTTCGGTCATCGGCGCGATCCGCTCGGGTACGGCGAGGCGCTTGAGCAATTTGACCGCCAGCTTAGGCAGGTAATGGACGCCTTAACAGAGAAGGACTTATTGGTCATTACAGCTGATCACGGCAATGATCCGACGTTTCCGGGAACGGATCATACACGCGAGCTCGTCCCGTTGCTTGTGCATCATAAAAAGCAAACGACGGCCAATGATTTGGGAACAAGACAGACGTTTGCCGATGTCGGAGCAACAATTGCCGATAATTTCGGCGTTCCTCTACCAAAGCACGGTACGAGTTTTTTACAACAATTATAATGGGAGGGGAAACAAAGATGGAGAAACAGACAGTGCAGCAGGCAGTGGATTATATTAATGGGAAGATCGGTGAAAAGCCGACAATCGGTCTTATTCTTGGCTCGGGACTCGGCGTGTTGGCGGAGGAAATCGAACAGCCGGTCTCGATCCCATATAAGGAAATCCCTCATTTTCCTGTATCGACGGTGGCTGGTCATGCCGGGCAGCTCGTGATCGGCAGCCTACAAGGCAAGACGGTTGTCGCGATGCAGGGCCGCTTTCATTTTTATGAAGGGTATTCAATGGATACGGTGACGTTTCCGGTCCGTGTCATGAAGGAGCTTGGTGTCAACATCGTTATCGTGACAAATGCCGCCGGAGGGGTAAATGAATCGTTTCAGGCGGGCGATTTAATGCTGATTACAGATCATATCAATAATATGAGCCAAAATCCGCTCATTGGGCCGAATGATCCCGATTTCGGCGTCCGTTTTCCGGATATGTCCAACGCTTACTCGCCTTCATTGCGTCAGGTGGCGAAAGAGCAGGCAGCCCACTTACATATTTCTGTTAAGGAAGGGGTTTATGTCGCCAATACCGGTCCGTGCTACGAAACTCCGGCCGAAGTGAAAATGATTCGCAAGCTTGGAGGCGACGCAGTCGGAATGTCGACCGTGCCTGAAGTCATCGTCGCCCGCCATGCCGGATTGGACGTGCTCGGGATTTCTTGCATTTCCAACATGGCCGCAGGCATTCTTCCACAGCCATTGGATCACGAGGAAGTGATTGAGACGACCGAGCGCGTGAAGGAAGACTTTCTCGCCCTAATAAATGCGATTGTCAAAAATATATAACAAGTGAGGGGAACAAACATGGAACAACTGCTTGCAAAAATAAAAGAATCGGCGGCGTATTTGAATGAAAAACTGACGACCACTCCAAAGATCGGACTGATTCTCGGCTCAGGCCTGGGTGAATTGGCCGATGAGATTGAAGATGCTGTCAAGATTCCTTATGGCGATATTCCGCATTTCCCGGTTTCGACCGTAGAAGGTCACGCCGGGCAGCTCGTGATCGGTAGCCTGCAAGGCAAGCCGGTTGTCGCGATGCAGGGCCGCTTTCACTATTATGAAGGCTATTCCATGCAAGAGGTAACCTTTCCGGTTCGTGTGATGAAGCAAATCGGCGTCGAACTGCTTCTCGTGACGAACGCCTGCGGCGGAATGAACAAAGCATTCGCCCCCGGCGATTTGATGGTCATTACCGACCATTTGAATATGACGGGTGAGAACCCGTTAATCGGACCGAATGAGGAAGAGCTTGGACCGCGCTTTCCAGATATGAGCCATGCCTACACGCCCGAGCTCGTGCAATTCGCTCTGGAAACCGGGAAGAAGCTTGGTATTTCACTGCAGCAAGGTGTCTATGCAGGCGTGACCGGCCCGACGTATATGAGCGGGGCCGAACTGGTCATGCTCCGCAATGTAGGCGGCGATGTCGTCGGGATGTCAACCGTGCCTGAAGTCATCGTCGCTCGTCATGCCGGAATGAAGGTGCTCGGAATTTCGTGTATTACCGATATGGCGATCGGGGAAGAAATTCAAGGGATCACCCATGAGGAAGTGGTCGCTGTCGCCAACCGAACAAAGCCTGTTTTCATTACATTAGTTAAGGAACTTGTGGCAACTGCACCCCTTTCATAGGTGGGCGGACAAAAAGGAGGCGAAGCCTGATGCGTATGGTTGACCTGATTGAAAAGAAACGCGATGGCCATCAATTAACAAAGGCTGAAATCCGTTATGCTGTAGAAGGCTACACGAAGGGAGAAATTCCTGATTATCAAATGTCCGCGTTGGCGATGGCGATCTTTTTTCAAGATATGTCGACAGAAGAGCGCGCTGAATTAACGATGGCAATGGTAGAATCAGGGGATCAAATTGACTTATCGTCGATTGAAGGCATCAAGGTCGACAAGCATTCGACCGGCGGCGTTGGCGACAAAACAACGATTGCCTTAGCGCCGCTCGTCGCCGCGCTCGGTGTTCCTGTTGCAAAAATGTCGGGGCGCGGACTTGGTCACACCGGCGGCACAATTGATAAGCTCGAAGCGATTCCTGGATTCAGTGTCGAGCTGGAGACAAGTCAATTCCTGAAGCTGGTCAATCAGAACAAGCTCTCCGTCGTCGGTCAGACCGGGAATTTAACACCGGCCGATAAAAAGCTGTACGCGCTGCGTGATGTAACAGCAACAGTCAACTCCATTCCGTTGATCGCCAGCTCAATCATGAGCAAAAAGATTGCCTCAGGGGCCGATGCGATTGTCCTTGATGTCAAAACCGGTTCCGGGGCGTTCATGAAAGAGTTTGACCAGGCGAAAGAGCTTGCCGAAGCGATGGTGGCGATCGGAAAAAGCCTCGGCCGCAATACGATGGCCGTCATTTCCGATATGAACCAGCCGTTGGGGCGCACCGTCGGAAATGCGCTTGAAATCAGGGAAGCGATTGAGATGCTGCGCGGCGAAGGGCCGGCTGATTTGGTGGAGCTTTGTCTGACACTTGGAAGCCATATGGTCTATCTCGCCGATAGAGCTGATTCAGTTGAAGAAGCGAGAGAAAAACTGGTCGAAGTCATTGCGAACGGCCAGGCAATTGAGACGCTGAAGACATTTATCGAAGCGCAGGGCGGCGACCCGGCGGTTGTCGATGATCCAACCAGGCTGCCGCAGGCCCAGCTGAAGATCCCTGTCAAAGCTGAACAGGATGGGAAGGTCGCGGCAATTGTCGCCGATAAAATCGGCACCGCGGCGATGCTGCTCGGAGCAGGACGGGCGACAAAGGAATCGACGATTGATCTCGCTGTCGGGATCGAACTTGAAAAGAAAATCGGCGACGACGTAAAACGCGGCGAGACGATTGCGACATTACATGCCAATCAGCAAGATGTCGATGAAGTCGTGGCAATGGTTCGTCAAGCATATTCGATTTCTGAAGGAGAAAGCAACCGGCCGCCGTTAATTTATGAAGAGATTCATTAACTGAAAGCAAAAACGTCATTCCAATCGGGCAAAGCCTGTTGGAGTGGCTTTTTTTAATTGTGATGTGTTTTTTCTCAATTCTCAAAAAAGATATTGTATTTTGCAGCAGGATTCTATATACTAGTTTAATATTAAACCAACTAATTTTATCAGTTTTATAGAAGATTGATGCGGGATAAGGAAGAGGGGAGAAAACGTGAAAGCGATTCGGGTTCAAGGTTCACCAAGCTATTATGCATGTGAAGAAAACGTCTATGAGAGAATAGAGGCTTTATTAGTAGAGGGACGGGTCAAAAAGGCGCTGCTGCTTCACGGCGAGAAATCGTGGGAGGCGGGGAGTGATTATTTGCCCGAATTTACAGAGGTGGCCGTCAGCTATGAGCGTTATCAGGGGGAGTGCTCGCTGAAGGAAATTGAGCGCGTTGCTCATGTGGCAGGTGACCACGAGAGCGATGTCATCATCGGCCTGGGCGGGGGAAAGGTAATGGATATCGCGAAGGCCGCTGCCAATGAGCTGAACATTCCGGTGATGCTCCTGCCGACACTTGCTTCGACATGCGCCGCCTGGACGCCGTTAAGTGTCATTTATACGGAGCAGGGTGATTATTTACGGTATCAGCCCTACATAAAAAATCCGTGGGTTGTGCTCGTCGAGCCGCGGATCATTGCTCATTCTCCAGCCGCTTATTTGCGCGCCGGAATCGGCGATACGCTCGCCAAGTGGTATGAGGCGAAAGCTTTAACGAAAGCGTTGCCCGAGCCGCGGGTTCCGGTCATGATGTCGCTGAAGGCGGCCGAGGTCTGCCGGGATGTGATCCTCGCTGAAAGTGAACAGGCGCTTTCAGCCCTTAGCGAGCAGCGCGTCTCGTCTTCCTTGCTCGCGATAATGGAAACATCGATTTTAGCCGGAGGGCTTGTTGGCGGTTTGGGTGATGAATATGGTCGCATCGCCGCGGCTCATTCCGTTCATAATGGGTTGACGCAATTTGAAGAAACGCATTCTTTTTTACATGGCGAAAAGGTAGCATATGGCATTCTTGTCCAGGTTGCGTTAGAACAACAGCTTGACGAGCTCCAGGCTTTGCTCTCGTTCTATGAAAAGATCAACCTTCCGTCCTCTCTCGGAGAGCTGGGGCTGCAGAACGATCAGGAAACGCTTGAAAAGCTCGCTGCCTTTACGCTGGCTGAAGGGGAATCGATTCATTTTATGGAAGAATCATTTACGATTGAAGAGGTAGTTTCCAGTTTTCAAACTGTGGAAGCATATAGAAAAATAGAGAATAAGTAAGGAAGAGGAGAGAACCAGATGAAAAAGTTTTTATTATCAACAGTAACAGCATTATCACTTATTGGATTGGCGGCTTGCGGAACGAGCGGCGAAGGGGACACGGGAGAAACGGATGCAGGAGGTGCTGAAGAAGGCACGGCTCTTTCAGAGGAAAAGCTCGTTGTCGGTGTAACAGCCGGACCGCATGAGCAAATTCTTGAAAAAGTACAAGAACTCGCCGCTGAGCAGGGGCTGGAGATTGAGCTTTCCGTCTTTACCGAATATGTGATGCCGAACGTGGCCTTAGATGAGGGCAACCTTGATTTGAATGTTTTTCAGCACAAGCCTTACCTGGAAGACTTTAAGGAAGATCGCAATCTTGATCTGACTGATGTGGCGACGGCTGTTAATTTTCCAATGGGGATTTATTCAACGGAATTAGCGGATGTCAGCGAGCTGCAAGAAGGTGATACGTTAGGTTTGCCGAACGATCCGACCAACGGCGCCCGTTCGTTGATGCTGTTTGAAGCTGCGGGGTTGATTAAATTGGACCCGGAAGCCGGTTCATCAGCGATGGTCAGCGACATTATCGAAAATCCGAAAAACCTAGAATTTATTGAGCTTGAAGCATCGCAGATTCCAAGACAATTGGATGAGCTTGCGGCAGCAGCAATCAATACAAACTTCGCGATTGAGCATGGCTATGTGCCGACGGAAGATTCGATCTTTATTGAGGCGAGCGATTCACCATGGGTGAACCTGATTGTAACGCGTACGGAAAACAAGGATGATCCAGTCGTGCAAAAGTTCATTGAGATTTATCAGTCTGACGAGGTGAAGCAATTTATCGAAGAAGAATTCGCCGGCTCGGTAGTCGCCTCCTGGTAAGCCTGGTGAACCGAACGGCAAACAGAGAGTTGATAGCGAGCAGGGAAGCGGGTGCTTTCCTGCTCGCTGTCCGTAGAAAATCACTTTATAAAGAGTAAGGAGTGGAAAAGTGATGATTGAATTAAACCAAGTGAATAAAATTTTCTCCGCAAAGAAAAGGAGCGTACACGCGTTAAATGATGTCTCACTACATGTGAAAAAAGGGGAAATATATGGCGTGATCGGCTATAGCGGCGCGGGAAAGAGCACGCTGATTCGCTGTGTCAATATGCTTGAACGCCCGACGGAAGGAAGCATACGCGTCAACGGAGTGGAAATGACAAAGCTCGCTGCTCCAAAATTAAGAGAAGCGCGAAAAAATATCGGCATGATTTTTCAGGGATTTAACTTATTGAAGACGGCGACCGTTTATGAAAATATTGCGATCCCGCTAAAGCTGACCGGAGTGCCGAAATCTGAAATTGATCGGCGGGTGAAAAAATACCTTGACGTCGTCGGGCTGGAAGAAAAAGCTGATTCCTATCCGGCTCAGCTATCCGGCGGGCAAAAGCAACGTGTTGCGATCGCCCGCGCTCTTTCCCACGAGCCAGAGGTATTGTTAAGTGATGAAGCGACGAGTGCGCTTGATCCGGAAACGACGGAAGCCATTTTGGAGCTGTTGCTGAAAATTAACCAGGAATTCGGGATTACAATTTTACTGATTACGCACGAAATGCACGTCATCCAAAAAATATGCGACCGGGTTGCGGTTATGGAAAACGGGAAAGTGATCGAGGAAGGCAGGGTTATTGATATTTTTTCCAAGGCGGCGCACGAGACGACGAAGAAATTTATGAATAGTCTGTTTCCGGAAGATATTCCTGAAGAAGTACTGATGTCTCTTCATCAGCAGGGCCCGATCATCCGGCTGGCGTTTGTCGGACAATCAACGGGGAAGCCGGCTTTAGCCGAAGTGGCGAAGCGATTTGACGTTTATACAAATATTATGTCGGGCAATATTGTTCAGCTGAAAAATGAACCGTACGGGCGAATGATCGTCCATTTGCAAGGTTCGGTGGAACAGACGGAAGCAGCGATTGCCTTCCTTGTTGAAGAGGGAGTGTATGTAGAAAGGGTGGATGGTCCATGAATGGTATCAATGAATTTTTTGATAACTGGGGCGAAGCGATTTGGAAGGCTTCGATTGAAACGTTCCAAATGGTGTCGATCTCGCTGATCATTTCCATTATCATAGCTTTGCCACTGGGTACGCTGCTGGTTTTAACAAGACCGAATAAAAGCTTGGAGAACAAATATGTGTATCAGCTGCTAAATGCTGTGATTAATGTGATTCGCTCTATTCCGTTCATTATTCTCCTGTTTTTTATTTTGCCATTTACGAAGCTCGTTGTCGGAACATCGATGGGCGTAAAAGGGGTTATCGTTCCCCTTGTTGTCTATACTGCTCCGTATATCGCCCGTTTAATGGAGTCAGCCTTGCTTGAAGTCGATAAGGGCGTGCTTGAAGCCTATGAAGCGATGGGCATCAAAACAAGGCATATTATCTGGAATGTCATGGTACGGGAAGCACGTCCATCCTTGATTCTCGGCTTAACGATTGCGACAATTGGTCTGATTGGCGCTACCGCGATGGCCGGTTTGGTCGGGGCCGGTGGCTTGGGAGACCTTGCGTACCGTTTCGGTCATTTGCGCTATGAGCCTGATGTGATGTATGCGACCGTCATTATTTTGATCATTCTCGTTCAGGGGCTCCAGTCCTTAGGCAACCGAATTGCCGCAAAGCTGAAGAAGGACTAACAAAAGTGACTTTCGAAAGAAACAGCAGACGGATTGACGAGCGAAAAGCTCAGACCGAAGCGGATTTCTCCGGTCTGAGCTTTTCAACTAACCGCTTATTGCTTCGAGGCTGGACTCATGGGGTCCGTCCTCGAATCTTTTAACGTTCGCCGTCCGTCCTCGTACGAAGCACATTGGCAGCCAGCATTAGCAGCGTGCTGTCATCCATCGGCGGATTATGAAGCCCGGCTCTGACATCGCGGTAGTAGCGCTGCAGAGGGTGCTTTTTAAATAAACTTTCCGCGCCGACGACACGCATCGCCCGGTCGACGATGTCAAGCGCGGCATTGACGGCTTTCAATTTAACCGCCCCTAGTTCCGGCTGCATCTGCTGTCTTTGATCGGCGGTCGCTTCATCCCATTTTTGTGCGACTCCATATAAGAAGTACCGCGCCTGGAGGAGCGAGGCTTCATTCTCGCCGAGCTTCATCTGAACATTAGGCAAATCCTTAATCGGCCCGTTCAAGCTGTTTGGCGAATAGGTCGAAGCGAAGGAAACCGCAAAGTCCTGGGCCGCCTGGGCAATCCCGAGATAACAGGCGGGGATGTGCAACAACCAGCCAGCCGGCTTTTTCGGCCCGGGGGTGATCCGTTCCACAAGGCGGTCGGCCGGCAATTCGACTTGCACCAAATAAAGATCGTGGCTGGCCGTTGCCCGCATCGAAATCGTATTCCATGTTTCGTCAATACGGATACCCGGATCGGAGTGGTGTAAAAGGAATTGACCGACCTCTCCATCAGGCAATGTAGCTGTAACAAGTATATAATCAAGAGCTGGCGCCATCGAAGTAAACGACTTTCGTCCATTTATCAGCCAGCCGTCTGCTGTTTTGATTGCTTTTGTTGTTGGTTTCCCACCACGGGTCGGGCTCCCGGTCTCCGGTTCAGTTGCTGCGGCGTTAAGCAGCGCGCCGGAATCGACGATATCCTGATAGACGCGATCGAGCACCGGCTTTGGCCATGTGTCGTTCACATTGAGCTGAGAGGCAATCCCGACATGCCAGCCGATTGAAAGGGCCGTTGCTCCGTCTGCTTGGGCGATCATTTCCTGAAACGAAAGCCAGGTTCGTAAAGGAAGCTCCAGACCGCCAAATTGTCGCGGCACAGTCCAGGCCGGATACCCGATTCTTTTTAAATCTTCAAGGTTTTCAAATGGAAAGCTGGCTTCTTCATCATGAAAAGCGGCTCTTTCGGCAAATGGAACAATCGTTTGCCGGAGAAGCTGTTGACATTCATCTGCAGTTTGAGGATTTCGCTCCATTTTCTTCCTCCTATCTTTTTCTCCTTTCATTATACTACATCTTTCCGGCGAGCCTAAAAGTCCGAAAACAATATTCGGAATTTTAAGACGGTTGACGTATGAATAAGCAAAATATGGTATAATAAGGACGGCTTCTCCTTTCAGATAAAATTTAGAAAAGGAGGTAGAGACAAGGAGAAGAGATTTCTTGAAAGGAAAAAAGAAGTCATTTAGCTTTTTGACGCCTGGAGGAATACAGATCGAATGAAAAAAGAAGTTTTAACAAAAAAAACATTACTCTCTTGGCTCGTATTACATCGAATTTATCTCGGTGAGGAGACAAACGCTATTTCAACCAATCTTCCACTCTATTTTTCGTTGTTCAAACGCTCCTCTACGATAAGGTCAAAGGTGAACAATCTTTATAAGTCTCTTACATATCAAGGTTATTTAATGCCTTCCTATCATCATCCTCAAAAACCGTTTACGATTACGATGACTGGAAAGGAATACTTAAAAGTTCAATGCAGGGAATGGAGGCGGGTCATTGAAGCGCATCTGATGTGTCTCGATCAAACGGTTCAACGCTGTCACTCCGCAACTGCTGAACGGTTCAAATCATCTTTGACAGAGGTAGATTTCCCGTTTATTGGCCAATATTTAGAGTATAAAAAGGTTTTGCCTTTTTTAATTATGAAGGTGATGCAAGGGAAAAGTGAGGCCTGTTCGGCTTCGGATCTCCGGCAGCAGCTGCTTAAGCAGTTTGGCTGGGTTTGCTCAATGCCGACGCTGACAAGGCTGGTGGAAGAGTTGGTAGAGGGGAAGGAGCTTATCCTGATCAATCAGCAGCCGGACTTAAAATTGTATGACAGGGCGGGCGGCAATGAGGCTGTTTTTCACGATTTCCGCACAGAAGCAATTGCCGCGTTGGAAGCCGGGAGAGAGAAATTGGAAGAAGTTCGCGATTATTTAAACAGATATGACTTTCTATGAACAAAAAATAGTGGGAAAGATTAGCTCCTAGTACCCGGCGCCGAGAGGCCATTGAAAATCGTCCTTTTTCAACAGCTTTCAGATGACAAAGGATAAAAAACATTCAGCCTAAATGAAACGCTTTCCCAGCTTTGCTCGTACATACTATCATAATGGGTATGGGAGTTGGTTTGATGAGAAAGCAATCTTTCTTATTGCAAACGGTCGTGATCATGCTAGTGTTAAACGGCTGTCTGGCAAAAAAAGATGATCTGCCTAGAACCATTACATATCAAAATCATGTGTACGAGCATCGCAACAGCTATATTTCGTTTGAAGAAAATCCTGAGCGCTACTATCAGCCGACAGGTGTTTATGTAAGTGAGCAGGGGGGAGCCCTTGCCGGGAAAGAGATTTATATGAGCACGTTTTATGATACGTTGCTTTATGTAAGCTATAAGAAAGAAGGGCGGACAGTCTGGGTTCCGTTTTATCGGATTGAAGGGGATGACTCAGCAAGCTGAAAATCGAGCATCCCCGTCAGCTATAAAGGTAGCGGCATTGTCATCGTTAGTTGCTGACAAAAGCTGCTGTCTTTTTTGTCCTTCGAGCAAAACGTTACTAATGAAGCGGCTTATCGACATAGCGGCCGTGGTCCGGAATCGCCCATTCCGCAAAGTGCTCAGTGAGCTGATGAAGCTTGTCTCGTAAATCCTGGCCGAACATTGGCAGTCCATGACCGGTGACAGCGACAGAAGGCTCAAGCGCAGCCAGCTTGCGAACAGAGTCCCAGGCCGCCTGCCAATCGGTTGTCAAATAACGGGGAGGGCCGCTTATTTCAATCTTCTGGGTCAGCACTTTGTAAAGAGAATCCTGTCTTACAGTAACAAACGCGTCCCCGGCGATCAGCGTGCGGTCATGTTCGCGAAAAAAGGAGACATGGCCTGGTGAATGACCGGGTGTATGAAGCCATTTCCAGTCGTGTAAAAAAGGAACGCTTCCATCTTCGGGCAAGACGTTTAGACGGCTTGAAAGGGTAATCGCCTCATTTGGGAAAAGAGGAGAAAGCTTAGCGAGCAGCCCGCCCTCCACCGTTCCGTCCGGCTCCGGATAGTCGGCTTCTCCAGTAAGAAAAGGAAGCTCAGCCTCATGTGCGTAGACGGGAGCATCCCAGGCTTCAGAAAGCTCGATAACCGTTCCGACATGGTCAAAGTGACCGTGGGTAAGCAGAATCGCTTTCGGGGCGGTCACCTTTCCAAAAGAATCGCGTAGAAAGTCATAAATATGCTCCGCGGATTTTGGCATGCCTGTATCTACAAGCACCCATTCATGTTCGATTTGCGGATTGCCAATAAAGCAAACATTAACAATTTGGATCGGCAGGCAGTACAGGTCAGTGGCGATACGTTGGCTGACGCCGTCCGTCAGGGAAGTCATCGGAATATAGGGAAATGGGGTCGCGGATGAAGGGGCTTTTTGTTGCTTCATATTTTTTCCTCCTTGTGTACAAGCTATAAAAGTAGTGTGTGATGCTTCGTGTGTAAATATGTCATGTTTGAAATCGCAACATGGCGTCAATACAAAAAGAAGAAACAGTTTTAGACAAGCTAAAGGAGGAAATAAAATGGCCAATGTGAAATTCACCGCCCAGGCAAAAGCGGTCGGCGGAAGAAATGGAAAAGTGACATCAGACAACGGTGTGATTGATCATAATCTCGTCATGCCAACGGGACAAACTTCTTCAACGGAAGGGACAAACCCGGAACAGCTATTCGCGGCCGGCTATGCGGCATGCTTTGATGGAGCGCTGAATCTAATCGCTTCAAAAGAAAAGAAAGACATCGAGTCTGAGCTTGAAGCAAAGGTAAGCCTGTTGGAAGATCCGGCTGATAACGGCTTTAAAATCGGCGTAGTCCTCCATGCCCGTATAAAAGGGGTAAATCAGGAAGAAGCGGAGCAGCTTGTTGAAAAAGCGCATCAATTCTGTCCTTATTCAAAAGCGACACGCGGCAATATTGACGTTGAGTTGAAAACAACGGTCCAATAAAACAAGCTTGCTGGGGCGGTCTAAAAGGGAATGATGACCCTTTTGGACCGGCTTTTGTGAAACGGAAGAGACTGGGACAAAACAGTCTCTTCAGACCGTAGACACCAACGCAACCTGTGCTTTTGTTTCAAATCTTTAAAGAGACGTTCAATCGTTGCTTTCCGTCTTACATAGATCTCTCTATTTATGGTCAAGCATCCCCCAAGACAAAGCGGACGGGATGGGAGGTCCGACTGCTGCGGAAAGCGTACCCCCCAACCCGGGAGCGGGTTCGCAGCTCTGGATCGAGACAAATCCTTCTACCAAACAAGCCTGTCGACCGTCTCGCTTTTGCGAAACTTTGTCGACTTTGATTTTGGCAAATCAGCCAAAAACGTTTCCTGCTGAAAAGTCCCTGCGATCACACTAGCAGAAGTGAGCTGGGTTAAAGGTAAAAAAACAGCCTAGATAGAGCGAAGCCACTGAACAACGTCCTTTTTCGTAGCTCGAAGAAAGGCTGCTTTCTAAAAAAATTAATCGATGATATTGCTTTTACCATCGTTTTCACCTACAATTAGGATAAATGAAAGCGCCTTATTTTGCCTTGTTTTCAAGGCTATACTCTTTACATAATCTCGAAAACTTAGTTTTATAATGTCAAATCGATCTATTTTAGTAGGGAAAAGAAATGATAATCAGGGAGAAAGGGAGATTACGAGAATGAAAATTACATCACTTGAATGCTTTATCGTTCCTCCACGCTGGTGTTTTTTAAAGATCGAAACAGATGAAGGAATCGTCGGCTGGGGCGAGCCGGTTGTCGAAGGGAAAGCGAATACAGTAAAAGAAGCGGTAAACGAAATGGCCGACTTTTTGATTGGAAAAGATCCTCTACGGATTGAGGACCACTGGAATGTGCTATACCGCGCCGGCTTTTACCGTGGCGGCCCGATTTTGATGAGCGCGATCGCCGGGATTGATCAGGCGCTTTGGGATATAAAAGGCAAGTATTATAATGCGCCTGTCTACCAATTATTAGGCGGAGCTTGTCGTGACTCGATTCGCGTCTATTCATGGATCGGCGGAGATCGTCCAAGCGATGTCGGGAAAGCGGCGAAGGATATCGTTGATGCCGGCTTTACTGCGGTGAAAATGAACGGGACAGAGGAGATGCAGTACATCGATTCCTATGACAAGGTTGATGAAGTCGTCGCCCGCATTGCCGCCGTTCGGGAAGCTGTAGGAAATAGCGTCGGCATCGGGATTGATTTTCATGGACGAGTCCATAAGCCGATGGCGAAAGTTTTAGTAAAAGAGCTTGAGCCGTACCGGCCGATGTTTATTGAAGAACCGGTGCTTCCTGAAAATAACGAGGCGTTGAAGGAAATTGCCAAGCATACGAGCACGCCGATCGCAACCGGGGAAAGAATGTTTTCACGTTGGGATTTCAAGAGCCTGCTGGCAGACGGTTATGTTGATGTCATTCAGCCGGATCTGTCCCATGCGGGGGGGATTACAGAGTGCAAGAAAATCGCCTCGATGGCTGAAGCCTATGATGTCGCGCTGGCGCCGCATTGTCCACTCGGACCGATTGCACTGGCTTCGTGTTTACAGGTTGACGCGACTGCACATAATGCGTTTATTCAGGAGCAGAGTCTCGGCATTCATTATAATGAAGGAAGCGATTTGCTCGACTATATCACGGATAAATCTGTTTTCCAGTATAAAGACGGGCATGTCCAGATTCCGCAGGGACCTGGTTTAGGAATCACAATCAATGAAGAAAAAGTACGGAAAATGGCCGAGCAGGGCCACCGCTGGAGAAATCCTGTTTGGCGTCACCGCGATGGTTCAGTCGCTGAATGGTGAGGCTTACACTAAGGACGGCCGCAGCCCGGGTTTGAGCGTGAAGGCAGGAGGTCCGAGGCCTCACTTTCTTTACCGGGCGATGATTTTTTAGAAAACGGGGGAGTCATATGGATATTGTTACCTTGGGTGAAACGATGGTACTTTTCACTCCTGATTCAACTGGATTGATGAGATATGCCAACAGCTTTTCGCGGAAGTTTGGCGGCGCGGAATCGAACTATGCAATCGGCCTGACACGCTTAGGTCATCAAGCAGGCTGGATCAGCCGCGTCGGCGATGATGAGTTAGGGAAAGCAATGCTTGCGTTTATTCGCGGTGAAGGAGTCGATGTTAGTCAGGTCAAGGTCGATGACAGCGCGCCGACGGGGATTTATTTTAAGGAAATCCGCAGCGCCAATGAAGTGAGAGTTCAATATTATCGCAAAGGATCGGCTGCCAGCCGGCTGAGTATGGAGGATATCCGGGAAGACTATATCGCTCAGGCGAAATATCTTCATATTTCAGGGATTACGCCTGCTTTAAGTGAAAGCTGTCATGAAGCGATAAATGAAGCGATCGCGATCGCCAAGAAGCATGATGTGAAAATTATCTTTGATCCAAACTTGAGAAAAAAGCTCTGGACGGAGGATAAAGCGCGCCGCGTGCTGCTCGATCTTGCTGCACAGGTTGATATTATTCTGCCCGGAATCGATGAAGGGAAGTTCATGTTCGGGGAAAGTGATCCTGAAACGCTCGGCCGCCTCTTCCTCGATCAAGGTGCCTCTCTCGTCGTTTTAAAAGTAGGCGCCAAAGGAGCTTACTATTTTACGAATGAGGAAAGCAAGCTTGTTTCAGGCTTTAAGGTCGATCAGATTGTGGATCCGGTCGGCGCCGGAGACGGCTTTGCCGCAGGCTTCACGTCCGGCTTGCTTGACGGTCTTTCAATTGAGCAGGCTGTCCAGCGCGGAAATGCTGTCGGAGCGATGGTCACGATGATTAATGGGGATGTCGAGGGACTGCCTGAAAAATATGAGGTAGAGAACTTTATGAATGCGACAGGAGAAGACGTCAGCAGATAATGAAAAAGCAAGGGGAGGATAATATGGAGCTGTTAAACCAAATTAAGGAAAATGGAATCGTCGCAGTCATTCGCGGAGCAAAGCCGGAAAATATTTCAGCTATTTCCAAAGCATTGAGCGAGGGCGGAGTCAAAACATTTGAGATTACGGTCGAAACGCCGAAAGTGTTACAGTTAATTGAGCAGGTTTCATCCGAGTTAGGGGATGATGTCATTGTCGGAGCGGGAACGGTGCTCGATTCGGAAACGGCGAGGGCAGCCATTATGGCCGGGGCGAAATTTGTCTTTTCACCTACTGTCGACGTTGAGACGATTAAATTAACGAAGCGTTACGGTGTGGTGAGCATTCCTGGAGCGATGACGCCGACGGAGATTCTTCGAGCCTATGAAGCTGGCGGCGATATTATTAAAGTTTTCCCTGCCAATGCTTTCGGTCCAAGATATTTGAAGGATGTACACGGTCCGCTGCCTCATATTCCTCTCATGCCGACTGGCGGAATCGACCTTGATAACGTCGGGGAATACATTAAGCATGGCGCGGTTGCTGCCGGAGTCGGAAGCACGCTTGTCAATACGAAAGTCGAAATCGATGAGGCGTATTTGGCTGCCCTCACGAAAAGAGCAGCCGCATTTGTCGATGAAGTAAAGAAGGCAAGAGGAAATTAAGCCGGCAATGTCGAAATGAAAAGTGTTTGCCGCGGCTTTTCAGCGGCACGGCTTGAGCAGTTTCACCTGTCTGTCTTACACAAGAGGGAGGTGCCAAAGAATAACCCTGATAGCACACCCTCTCTTCAAGCCAAGCTGAAGGCTGCTTTTCGTCCATGCTTTCAGAGGGAAGCATTTTTTGAAGTGGAAGCGTATTCAACCGTTTTTCAGAAATCTTGTAATCTTTTGTATGGTGTCACAAAAAGCGGAGGTGTAGGAAATGTTAAATCAAGAATTGAATGTAAAGCTTGCGGGCGGCTATGAGCTTGATTTTCCGAAGATGTATCTCGTTAAGCAGAAGTTTGATCAGGCAAAGCTTGAATCGATTCCGGCAGCTGTCAAGCAGGAAATTAGTAAAGAGAGTATTAAGCGCACCGTTAAAAAAGGAGATTCCGTTGCTGTCGCTGTCGGCAGCCGGGGGATTGCCAATTTGTTTGAAATCGTCCATGCCGTCGTTAAAGAGCTGCAAGGATTAGGAGCGGTACCATTCGTCCTGCCGGCGATGGGAAGCCATGGCGGAGCGACGGATGAAGGACAAAAGCAGGTGCTGGCAAGCTATGGCATCACCGAAGAATCAATTGGCGCTGAAATTAAGTCCAGCATGGAAGTCATTGAGCTTGGAACGACGGAAACCGGAATGCCTGTCTACTTGGACAAATATGCTTCAGAGGCTGATTCGATTGTCGTTATTAACCGGGTCAAGCCACATACCGACTTTAAAGCGGACTATGAAAGCGGCCTGATGAAAATGATGGGAATCGGACTCGGAAAGCATAAGGGCGCGACAAAAATGCATTCATACGGCTTTGATCAGTTTGAACGCGTCATACCGGAAGTTGGGAATTACGTACTGGCCCATAGCAAGATCATTTTCGGAGTGGCGATTCTTGAAAATGCTTACGATAAAACAAAACAAATTGAAGCAATCCCTGCTGCTGAAATTGCGTCGCGTGAAAAGGAGCTCCTCGTTGAAGCAAAGGCGTTGCTTCCGAAAATCCTTGTGCCTGAAATTGATGTGCTTATTGTCAATGAAATCGGCAAGGACATTAGCGGATCAGGGATGGACCCTAACATTACCGGAAAGGTCGGCTCCGGGTTACCGGGATTTGAAGCGCCGCCAATTCAGAAGGTGATCGTCCTTGATTTGACGGAAAAGACACACGGTAATGCGTGCGGAATCGGGATGGCCGATGTTACGACAAGACGTCTCGTTGAAAAAATTGATTTCAACTATACCTACGCCAATTCGATTACATCGACTGTGCTTGACCCGGCTAAAATCCCAGTCGCGATGAATAATGACAAGGAAGCTCTCGTAGTAGCTTTGCGCACATGTAACCGGATTACCATTCCGGAAGCGAAAATCGTCCGCATTCATAATACGCTTGAGCTTGGGGAAATCATGGTGTCAGAAGCTGCTTATCAACTAATCAAAGATCAGGACAATATTGAGCTAATGGAAGGACCTTTCCCGCTTTCGTTCGATGAGAATGGCTTTATCAATGATGATATGTAAAAGAGATATAAAAAGGAGATGGAAGAGATGAGTAAGTTTAATGTATTGATTACAGACTTTGAATTTGCAACACTGGCACCAGAAGAGGAAGTATTGGCAACCGTTGACGCCACCCTTGTCCGCTCGCAATGTAAGACCGAGGATGAAGTGATTGCGGCAGCGAAGGAAGCAAATGCCGTCGGCTTAATTAATCAATATGCACCAATTACGCGAAAAGTAATCGAAAGCCTGCCTAATCTTAAAGTCGTCTCAAGATACGGAGTCGGCGTCAACACGGTGGACATTGCTGCAGCTAATGAGCATGGCGTGATCGTCGCTAACGTAACGGACTACTGCATGGATGAAGTATCGGATCATGCGTTTGCCCTGCTCATTTCATGTGCCAGAAAAGTTGTTGAATTAAATCAGGCAGTGAAAAACGGGAACTGGGATTATAAAGTCGGTGTGCCGATCTTCCGTTTGCCTGGCCGCGTGCTCGGCTTAGTTGGATTCGGCAAGATCCCGCAAACGTTGGCGAGAAAGGCGCAGGCTTTTGGAATCAAGGTCATTGCCCACGATCCATATGTGCCTGCTGAAGTAGCGAAAGAAATGAACGTGGAGCTTGTTGACTTAAATGAACTCTGTGAACGCTCTGACTTTGTCTCCGTCCACGCACCGTTGATTGAAGCAACGCGAGGGATGATTAGTGATGCTCAATTTGATGCGATGAAGAAAGAGGCGTTTATCATTAATACCGCACGTGGTCCGGTCATTGATGAAAAAGCGCTTATTCGCGCCCTTGAAGCAGGAAAAATCGCCGGTGCCGGCTTAGACGTACTCGAAGAGGAGCCGATTCTGGCTGACAATCCGTTGCTGAAAATGGATAATGTCATCTTAAATCCTCATGCCGCCTGGTATTCAGAGGAATCTCAGGATGAATTAAAACGTAAAACAGCACAGAATGTCGCCGACGTTCTCGGAGGGTTCTATCCAACTTATTTGTTTAATCGTGATGTGAAGGAGAAAGTCCAGCTAAAAGAAAAAGAAGTAAATTAATTTAATGAAAAAAATTTTAGTGTTCTTTGACTTGGATCAATAAATCACGATAAAAATTAATGGAAATACCTTTTTTCATTGAGAAAAAAAGTATGGACATCAAGAGCGGTTAACGAAGGTTTTTCCCCTTCTTAATCGCTTTTTTGGGTGGAAATCATTGTTTGGGTAAGAGAGGTGAATAATATATCTCGAAAAATATTTTTTTTTGAAAAAAATTTTCTAAAAAGATCTTGCCTATTATTTTAAGATGGGGTATTATGTAAGAAGTTGAAACGATAGCGCTTACAAAAGATCCAGACAGCAAGGCGAAAAGCGTTTTTACAAGTCTTTTTATGTAAGCGTTATTATTTCTATTCTCGTAATAAGGAAGTAGATTCAAAGAGTATAAAATTAATTTCAGGAAGGGGGTGGGATGGCCGGCTACCTTGTTAAGTCTTAAAGACGAAAAGATATAGAAAATGAGGAGGGTTAATTCGTATGAAGGTAAAATTGGTTAGTGTGTTGATGGTGTTAGTCTTATTTTTAGCAGCTTGTGGGGGTGGCGGCGGAAACGAGCCGGCACCGGCAGATAACGGCGGCGATGCGCCAGCTGAGACAGAAGGCGGAGAAGAGGCAGCAGCTGGTTCCGGTGATAAAAGAGTTATCCGCGTCAGTAACGGAATTAACGACCAGCACCCGGCTTATGAAGCATCATTAAGATTTAAAGAACTTGTTGAAGAGCAAACAGATGATTTTGAAGTGCAGGTGTATCACTCAGGTCAAATCGCAGATGACCGTTCGGCGATTGAAATGCTTCAGCTTGGAACGCTGGAAATCGTTGTAACGTCATCATCACCGCTTGCTAACTTCCTACCAGAGTACGGCGTGTTTGATTTACCGTTTACGATTTCTGATCCGGCAGTAGCCGATGAACTGCTTGATGGTCCATTCGGTGAGAAAATGTTCGGATTACTTGAATCCCAAGGACTTGTAGGGCTCGCATGGTGGGAAAACGGCTTCCGTAACCTGACAAACAGCGTCCGTCCAGTTGCTTCTGTTGAAGACTTAAATGGTTTGAAGATCCGGACAATGGAAAATGAGATTCATCTTGATGCCTGGAGAGAGATGGGGGCAAACCCGACGCCGATGGCATTTACAGAGCTTTTTACAGCGATGCAGCAAGGAACAGTTGACGGACAGGAAAATCCTTATCCGACGATTGATTTAAGCCAGTACGCTGAAGTACAAGAGCATATTTCTGATACGAATCATGTTTATACTCCGTTCCTGTTTTTATTCAGTAAGTCGATTTGGGATGAATTATCGGCAGATCAGCAAACCATTATTCACGAAGCGGCGATAGAGGCTGGATTATTCAACCGTGAGCGCAACCGTGAAGTAGCGGATGAAAGCCTGGAAAGACTGAAGGAATCGATGACTTTCACTGAAATTACAGATGAAGAACGGGCTCGTTTCCAGGAAGTAGTTCAACCAGTAATTGAGAAGCATAAAGATTCCATTGGCGCAGAGATCGTCGATGAGTACCTTAATACGATTTCCGAGATTACTGGAGGATAATGGGTCAAGACGTTCTATGACATAATAGAATGACTGCCGTCTTATAACCGGACAGAAGACTTCTCTTACAGGCCTTCCAAAAGTCCAATGTAAGTAGCGGCTGTACTGTTTCAGTACGCAGCGAGCAGGAAAGAAACCGCTTCCCTGCTCGCTGTCATTCGCTTTTGCAGGCTCTGTGTGCCGCTTCGGCGATCACAAAAGGCGCCTGGTAATAGGAGCACTGGCTTCGTTCTCGCCCGGCAAGGAGTGGGATCCTCCACTCGCTTTTTTTAAGAGCGACAGTGCACACTGCTTCGGGCTTGTGCCAAAAGGGTAGAAAATCGCCCCTTTGGCACAAGCCCTTCGTTTCAACATCTAGGGAAATTGTTCAATAAAAAGAGGTGAAGGAAGATGAAGGCGCTACATTGGCTTGATGAGAATGCAGAAAAAGTGTTGCTTGTTCTACTCTCAAGTGTGATGGTTATCGTGATTTTTGTTCAAGTATTTATGCGGTATGTCATGCAAAACTCTCTTTCCTGGTCGGAAGAATTAGCACGGTATTGCTTCATTTGGGCTGTGTACATCGGAATCAGCTATGGCGTGAAGAAGCAGCGTCATATAAAAGTGGACGTTCTGTTGCTGCTGTTCAAAGACAAAGGGAAAATCGTCTTTAATATTATTTCGAATCTGTTATTCTTGGCTTTTGCGATTTTTGTCGTGATCTACGGCTACCGTATTTCTGAACAGTTGCTCGCCTTTGGTCAAAAATCTCCGGCTAACCAGATTCCGATGGGACTTGTTTATTTAGCGGCTCCTTTTGGAATGGCTCTTACATCAATCCGGATTATTCAAAATTTAATTGCTCAATGTAAGGCTTTAATGGGCAAAGGTTCTTTTGATCCGAAAACAGAATTTGAGAAATTGAAAGAGGAGTAAGGGGGGAGACAGATGACTTCAGCAGTTTTATTTGGAACGTTTGCGATCTTTTTGTTTTTAAGTGTGCCAATCGGGATTTCGATTGGTCTGGCAACGCTTGTTACAATCATTTATTCAGGATTTCCGGTTGACTTTCTGACGAAAGAACTTGTCACCTCGATCGATTCTTTTCCTCTGATGGCGGTGCCGTTCTTTATTCTGGCCGGTGAAATTATGGGAAAGGGGGGGATCTCTGATCGGCTGTTTCGTGTAGCGAACGCGCTTGTCGGAAACAAAACGGGAGGTTTCGCAATCGCAACGATTATTACATGTATGTTTTTTGCAGCGATTTCGGGCTCGGGTCCAGCCACTGTTGCGGCAGTCGGAGGAATTATGATTCCGGCGATGGTTCGGCAAGGATATGACAAAAGGTTTGCAACGGCGACAGTTGCCGCAGCAGGTTCGTTAGGGGTTATCATTCCTCCAAGTATTCCGATGGTCATTTATGGTGTAGTCGGCAGTACGTCGATCGGTGACCTGTTTATTGCCGGGGTTATTCCCGGGCTTCTTGTCGGTCTCGCTTTGATGGTTTACGCTTATTTTCACTCTCGGAAAAAAGGCTATACAGGTACGGGAGAAAAGACAAGTATTAAGCTGATCGGGAAAGCGTTCTGGGAAGCGAAGTGGGCATTGTTAATTCCAGTAATCATCCTTGGCGGGATTTACGGAGGGATTTTCACGCCGACGGAAGCTGCTGTTGTGGCAGTTGTATATGGCTTGCTCGCCGGAATGCTTTTATACCGTGAAATCAGGTTCAGCGATCTGCCAAAAGTGATAGCCGATGCGGCGCTGACGACCGCAACGATTTTAATTATTGTTGGAACGGCAACTGCATTTGGAAAGTTACTAACAATGGAGCAGATTCCAAATGAAATTGCAGCATGGATGCTGTCAATCTCGGAAAGTCCGATTGTCATTATTTTACTCATTACGATTTTGCTTTTGATTGTCGGCTGCTTTATGGATACGTTGGCGGCGATTATTATTTTGACACCAATTTTACTGCCGATTGCTGTTAATATTGGATATGATCCGATTCATTTCGGCATTATTATGGTCGTTAACTTGGCGATTGGCTTCATTACACCGCCACTCGGAGTTAACTTGTTTGTTGGGTCAGGGATATCTGGATTATCAATTGAAACATTGTCGAAATCGATTGTCCCGTTTTTTCTGGCGATGCTGATTACGTTGTTTATTGTCATATTCATTCCGCCAATATCGCTATTCTTAGTCGAAATGATGAAATAAGAAATAGGACGGAATTGTCAAAATTCTGTTGACACTTTCACCTAAATATATTAAGTTATAAGAAATGAATTCGTTTACAAGAAACCGGTCGCGACCGGTTTCTTGATCAGACGAAATGAAAACGTTGTTTTGCATTATAAAACAAATGAGGGGTGATTGATTCGGTTCTTCCGGAACGTCGTTTTATAATATAAAACATCGTTCGTTTGAGCCTGGAATAGCACATTTCGTTTTTGGAAAAGAAGATAAGAATGAGAGATGTTGCCGGATATTTCATAGGGATCGAACAATTGGAAACCTTGTATGCCGCGACTCGAAATGAAGGTAGATAGAATGCTTGTTTTATACAGTAGTTTAGTTGCTTTATACATGCTGAATGTTTTTGTTCAAAGCGAAGCGCTTGAGTACATTGTAGGTATGCTGGCGATCCTTTCTCTGGTTTTTTCCTTTAAAGCGGCAAAAGGACTTTATAAAATTTCAGGGTTTCTATTTCTAATCATCGGAGCGGGCCTTTATCCTTTTATTGAACGTCCGATTCATCATATTCCGTTTTTGATGACTTCTACAGTCATTATCGTAACGATTATTTTAGTGCTTCCTTTTATTAACAGCATTATCATTGTCGGACGCTATGATCAAAGTGTTAACCGTCTGCTCAAGGCCAAAACAAATCATTTAGGCCAGCTGTATTACCGCGGTTCATTTGTCAGCTTTTTACTCGGAAGTTTTCTAAATATCGGCACTCTGCCACTTGTTCATCATGTGCTTGAAAAGAACCTGAAGGAAAAAGCGAAAAAGCTCAGATCCGTTTTTATCAGCCGGGCGATGTTGCGGGGCTATGCACTTTGTCTCGTCTGGAGTCCGATGGAGGTTTTGGTTGCTTTAAGTATTGATATGACGGGAGTTAATTATGTAACGGTTTTACCTTGGCTTTTATTGCTGTCGTTTTTGCTGCTGCTGGCAGACTGGGGAATCGGCTGGAGATATAAGCGTTATTCACTTGAAGCCTATCCGGATCAGAACGGCCAGATTCGTTCAATCGACCGCAGAGTTGTGATGAAAATTATCGCTCTGGCGATCTATCTCGTTATTTTTATCAGCACGATTATTCTCGTCAAAAGGCTGGTGGAGCTAAGCTTCCTTGAAGCTGTGGCGTTTCTGATCATTCCGTATTCCATTTTGTGGGCCTGCTCGATTAAGCGCTTACGGTCATATGCCGCCTATAGTGTCGAAACATGGAAAAAGCGGACAGTGACTTTGCAAAATTATATGGTGCTGTTCCTATCCGTCGGTTTTTTTATTAGCGTTCTTCGTGAATCCGGTTACATGGATGTGCTGCAGCGGCCTTTTATGGCGTTAGCGGATTGGCCGGTTCTGCTGTTTGTATCCGTTCAGGTCATCTTTCTGGCACTGGCAATGGTTGGGTTTCATCCTCTAGTGACGCTCAGTCTTTTGGGCGAGGTGATCTATCCTGTACTGACAGCGGTTTCACCTTTAAGCATGTCCATTGTCCTGATTACCTCAAGCCTGGCGACGGTTATGGCCGGACCTTTTAATGTTTCCGTCTCGATCACCGGTGTCCTGCTTGAAGAAAACCCGTACCGTATTTCGATCTGGAACCTTGCTTTTGCTTTGCTGTTTGGCGGCGCGGGAACAATCGTTGCTTTGCTCTTATTATGAAAGTTCTATTTTAAAGAGGAGGGGATTACATGGCATTATATCCTAAAATCGAAAGTTCGATTAATCCATATCGCGACAATGTCCAAGGAAAGGCAAATGAGCCAATTACGGTAGCGGGGCTGCTTGATCGTTCAAAACAAATTCTCGGTTCCGCTTATGAAGGACCACAACCGGATTGGACGCTGGAAGAGATTTATAACCGCCTTGAAGAAAATGCGCCGCGTATCGCGATTATCGGCGGCTCATCGGATCACCCGGCTCATATTATGGATTTCAAAACATCCGCTCATGCGGCAATCCGAATCTGGCAGAACGGCGGCGTTCCTTTCTATTTTTCAACGCCTGTTATGTGTGATGGGACAGCGCAAAGTAACCAGGGGATGAGCTATTCGCTGCAAAGCAGAAATGCGGTCGCCCAAATGGTTGTCAACCAGATCGAGGCGCACAGTTATCATGGTGCTTTTGTTATTCAAGGCTGTGATAAGCAGCCGTTAGGTGTGGTAAGCGCAATGGCCCATTTGGATCGTCTTCGCCGCTATCGTGGGGAAGCGCCATTCTTTGCCACATTTGCCCCTGCCCATGTCCTGCAAGGTGGCACGATCCCGACTGAGCTTTTTGCCGAACTGGAGGAGGTCGCTAAAAAAGCAGAAGAGCAAGGAGCGGATGACATCGCTTATGATTTGCGCGATGCGATGGATTACATTCTCCAATGTTCCTCAAATACGGCGTTCCAAGGTGTTCTGGAGCGGGCTGTCGAAAGAGGCCTGATTTCTAAAGCGGCGCATAAGGATTATGAGAAGCGCCTGGCGGTTGCGACCTGTGATGGGAGCGGTGGTGTCTGTGCTTTCAACGGAACAGGAAACAGCTCGCGTCATATTGTAGCCGGAATGGGGCTTGTTCATCCAGCGCTTGAGCTGTTAACAGAGTCCCCGAATCAGGAGCAGGTCAACGAGGCGCTCGACAGCCTGGCCGTGATGATTAACAATCCGGTGTTTGGTGCCGCCAATTTGATGGCGCGCAATATCCGCAATGCAATCCGGATTCACAGCTCTTCAGGCGGCTCAACGAATTTAATGATGCACGTCGTGGCAGGGATGCTGTTTGGTGGCTATAAGTTCAGCCTGTGGGATTTAGATGAGATTCACCACGCCCATCCCGTTCCGGACTTGTTTAATTACAGCCTGACAGAAGGTAGAGATATTTTCGCTCTGGCGATGCAATGCTGTGACAGTGAAAGCCGCGGAATGGAAAGCCTGTTCTATGAACTGCTGCAAAATGGGGTGCCGATGGATGTCGACGCGCCAACCGTCACTGGGACAACATGGCGTGAGCGGTTAGCGAATACCGATCATTTGGCAGCTGACAATGTAAAGGATAATCCGGTTATTTTATCAAAGCCGCGCCGTCCGTTTAGTGGAGTGGATGTACTGACAGGCAACTTCTTTGAAAGCGCTGTGGTCAAGATTAGCGGGATGACAACGCTACAATTGGATCAATTTGATAAAAAGGCGGCGTTCGTCCTCTATTATGAAAATGAAGATGAAGCGAACCGTAACCTGCTCGATACAGAGCTTTTGGCGAAAATCAAAGCAGAAAAACGCTTTGCCTATGATAATCTGCTTGCGCTTCTAAAGCAAAACGGTCCTGAACATTACGAAGCTTGGAAAAACGATGACTATGAAACATTGTTTGACAAAATGGTGGAGGAAGCTGTGCTGAAAATCGCGATTATCGTATCCGGTCAAGGGCCGGCCGCCTTCGGGATGCCGGAGATGTTCACGCCGATGCAGCACATTAATGCCAATCGCAAGCTGAAACGGCTTGTTACATTAATCAGTGATGGCCGTTATTCCGGGGTTTCCTACGGAGCGGCAATTGGTCATATGACGCCGGAGGCTAAAGAAGGTGGCGGTATCCTTTACTTGCAAACAGGCGACCTTCTCTATTTAAGTCTTCGCGAGCGGAAAATCGAGTTTATTGATGAAGCGGCTTTCCGTGGAGGTAAACTGGAGTTCAGATTTGACCATATCCGCCAGGAACGAACAGAGCTGGCAGAAGAAAGGCTTGCATCGATTAACAAGCGCCAGCGTTTAGTCGCCGCAAGCAACCGTATGGTTGGTCATACGGACGCAGCGAACGGTGTCGTGCCGTTAGCAGTCGCAGAAGAAGCCGTCCTTGACTATAAAATTGATGTTGATTAATCACCTTATTCTTAGAGGAGGAATAAAAAATGGAAAAAACAAGACAATTTATTGAGAAATTAGGCTTTCCGTCCACAGGGGGAAGCGCGCACCTGCCAACGTCAACAAAAACGTTTCCAGATGGGGCGCAATATCGCGTTGAACTGCCAAGTGTAGAAGGTCCGGCTTCATTCGAGGCGCTTGTCGAATCATGCAAGGATTATGATGTGCATATTCACCGGATTTCCCAAGGAAGCGGGATCATGCTGCTAACGGATGAGGAGCTTGAGAAAATGGCTGAAATCGGCAGACGCGAAAACCTTGAAGTCAGCTTGTTCGTCGGCCCGCGTGGAACGTTTGACATTACGCCGATGCAGCATGCAAGCGCTGGAAAAATTGCCGGCCTGCGTTCGCAGGGGGTTGATCAGCTTGTCTATGCGATTGAAGACATTAAGCGCGCGTGCGACTTCGGTATCCGCAGTATTCTCGTTTCTGATGAAGGGCTGTTAGCCTTAGTGAATGAATGTCGGAAAGCCGGCGAGCTTCCGGATGACTTAATCGTCAAAATCTCAGTGCAAATGGCGCAGTCAAATCCGGTTTCCATTAAATTGATTCAGGATGCTGGAGCTGACACGTACAACGTGCCAACGGATTTAACCTTGGCGAAGCTGTCAGAAATCCGTCAGGCGATCGACATTCCGATTGATATTTACGTCGAAGCACCGGATGATGTCGGCGGCTACATCCGTCACTATGAAATTCCGGAAATTATTCGGGTTGCCGCGCCGGTTTATATTAAATTCGGACTTCGTAATTCGCCGAATATTTATCCGTCAGGCACGCATCTTGAAAGCACTTCAATTGCCCTTTGTAAAGAGCGCGTCCGTCGGGCGAAGATCGGGCTCGATTTACTGAAGCGCTATGCTCCTGACCTGAAAACGTCTGAAAAAGGTGCAGAAGGACTCGCTGTGCCGGTGCAGAAGGTTGCCGCGAACTAAGCTTCAAAAATAGCAGTCTTTCTAGCGATATGCTTATCTTTTCATCATAACCATGCTATCATGAGGGAGAAACGATAAGTATAACAGTAAGGGATGAACGATTATGCCAATTATTCAGTCTGTCGATAGAGCGCTGCGGATTCTCGACCTTTTCGACGAGTATGAAACAGAGCTGAAAATAACAGAGATTAGTGAGCGGATGGTGCTTCACAAAAGCACGGTTCATTCTCTATTAAAGACGTTACAGAAGCATCATTATATTGAACAAAACCCGGAAAACGGCCGCTATCGGCTTGGAATGAAATTGTTTGAACGCGGGAATTTCGTCATTCAAAGTCTTGATCTGCGGGCAATTGCGAAGGAACATTTAATCGAACTTTCGCGTGAAACGGGACGGACGATTCACCTCGTCATCTTGGATGGCAAGGAAGGTGTCTATATTGACAAGGTGGAAAGCTCGACAGCTTCCGTGCTTTATTCAAAAATCGGACGGAGGGTTCCCATTCACAGCAGCGGGGTAGGGAAGGCGCTCGTCGCTTTTAAGTCCGATGCAGAACTTGAGCAGATTCTCGAAAACTATGAATATACAAGGCAAACAGAGAACACGATTACGAATAAAGAGGATTTTCTGCAGGAAGTGAAGCTGATTCAAGAAAAGGGCTACGCGATTGACGATCAGGAAAATGAACCCGGCGTGTTTTGTGTGGCGATCCCTGTCAGAGATTATACCGGTCAGGTCGTTGCGGCGATCAGTTCGTCCAGCACGGCGACTCAGCTGACAGAGGATGAACTGGAGAAGAATATTGATATATTGAAAGCAACTGCGATGGAGCTCTCCCGCAAGCTTGGCTACGGCTTTCAAACAACAAAAAAATTAGGTTCCCATTAGGAGGAAAACAATCATGAGAGTTATTCGTTATACAGAAAATAATCAGGCTACTTTAGCCGCAGTAACCGATGAAGGCGCGATTTATTCATTGCCGCAGCAAGACTTTTTAGCGCTTGTTCAGCAGGCTGATGACAAAGGAACAACGCCTCTGCAAATCATTCAGGATGTGATCAAGGACAGCACGCCGTTGGCAGCTAAGCTTGAAGACCTTACTTTGCTCGTGCCGATTGAAGCTCCTGAAGTATGGGCTTCCGGCGTAACGTACTTAAAGAGCAAGGAAGCGAGAAATTACGAGGCAACTGGCGGAAAGCTTGATGCGACGACGTTTTACGATAAAGTGTATGATGCAGAGCGTCCGGAAATTTTCTTTAAGTCGACTGCTGCGCGTACACAGGGTCCGGATCAGGATCTTTACATCCGTTCTGATTCCAATTGGCAGATTCCAGAGCCTGAGCTCGGCCTTGTGCTTGATAAAAATGGAAGAGTGTTAGGCTACACTGTCGGAAATGACATGAGCAGCCGTGACATTGAAGGGGAGAATCCACTCTATTTGCCACAGGCGAAAGTTTGGAAAAACTCGTGCTCGATCGGTCCGGCTATCCGCCTCGCTGAAACGGTGGAAGACCCGTATCAATTTACGATTACTTGCCGTATTTTCCGCAACGAAGAGAAAGAATTTGAAGGGTCTGCAACGACTGGCCAGCTGAAGCGTAAATTTGACGAGCTCGTTTCCTATTTGACGAGAGACAACGAAATTTTCGACGGGACCGTGCTTCTTACGGGTACATGCATCGTGCCGCCAAACGAATTCACGCTTGGTGACGGAGACAGGATTGAAATTGAAATCTCTGATATCGGTACGTTGAACAACCCGGTTAAAAGTCAGGTAAGAAAAGCACAGGCGACATCATAAGACGAAGCATCAGAAGAGAAGCGGGATTTTATTAACTGATCTGAAAATTTTGAGTTCATTCACTCACTTCATCTATCATTTATTGTATAATAGACTTGTAGACTTATATTTTATCGAGGAAGGGTGTTTAATATCATGGCAGTAACAACGGAAGCAAAAACTTATTTGAACTATATTAACGGAGAATGGATTGCCAGTTCAAGTGAGGAGGTTACAAAGAGCATCAGCCCGGCTAACAAGAATGAGGTAGTCGGCTATGTTCAGAAGTCTACAAAAGAAGACTTGGATAAAGCGGTTGCAGCAGCAAAGGCAGCTCAAGCTTCTTGGAGAAAGCTTTCGGGGGCGGCACGTGGAGAATTCTTATACAAGGTAGCGAATATTCTTGAAAAGAATCTTGACGATATCGCTGAAACAATGACTAGAGAAATGGGGAAAACACTGCCTGAAGCAAAGGGAGAAACAGCTCGCGGCGTAGCGATCCTTCGTTACTATGCTGGTGAAGGGCTAAGAAAGGTCGGCGATGTGATTCCGTCTACAGACAGCGAAGCTCTTATGTTCACAACGCGCGCGCCTCTTGGCGTTGTAGGTGTGATCACACCTTGGAACTTCCCGGTGGCGATTCCAATTTGGAAAATGGCACCTGCGCTTATTTACGGTAATACGGTTGTCCTGAAGCCGGCGGGTGAAACGGTCGTGACCGCGGCAAAAGTCATCGAGTGCTTTGCTGAAGCGGGACTTCCTTCTGGTGTTGTCAACATGGTGTCCGGTTCAGGCTCTGTTATTGGTCAAGGTATTATCGATCACCCTGATATTAACGGTATTACATTCACAGGCTCAGACCAGGTTGGTAAACAAGTTGGCCAAGGTGCATTGGCACGCGGAGCAAAATATCAGCTTGAAATGGGCGGGAAGAACCCGGTTATCGTAACAAATGATGCCGATCTTGATCTTGCAGTTGAGGCGACAATTAGCGGCGGCCTCCGTTCAACAGGTCAAAAATGTACAGCTACAAGCCGCGTAATTGTTCAAAGCGGCGTTTATGAAGAATTTAGAGAAAAGCTTGTCGCAAAAGTGAAAGAACTGAAAATTGGTGATGGGCTTGAAGGTGACACATGGATGGGACCTTGCTCAAGCGAAAGCCAGCTAAACACCGTTCTCTCTTATGTGGAAAAAGGAAAAGAAGAAGGCGCAAAGCTTCTTTACGGCGGAGAAAAGGTTCAAGAAGCAGGATTGGAAAACGGCTTCTATGTACAACCGGCTGTATTTGATGGTGTGACAAGTGAAATGGCGATTGCCCAGGAGGAAATCTTCGGACCAGTTTTAGCGCTTATGAAGGTTGAAACGATCGAAGAAGCGTTACAAGTGGCAAATGATGTCAAGTTTGGTTTGAGTGCTTCGATCTTTACGACAAATATCAGCAACATGCTTTCTTTCATTGAAGACATGGATGCTGGTCTTGTCCGGATCAACGCGGAAAGCGCCGGTGTGGAACTTCAGGCTCCGTTCGGGGGAATGAAGCAGTCAAGTTCACATTCACGTGAGCAAGGACAGGCCGCGATTGAATTCTTTACTTCTATTAAAACAGTATTCGTAAAAGGTTAAGTTTTGCAGTCGTTCAATTGAGGCAGCAGATCCCTGCTGCTTTCTCCACGAAAATAGAGTCGTAAATGAGCAGGAAAGTGGGGTCCTTTCCTGCTTACTTTTAGGCAGAACAGAACCCGCCGCCTCGTGTTAACAGGCTTTTTTTAGACATCCCCTTCTTTAATTCAAGTAAAAGAATGAAGCACAGGAAAGCTCTTGTTAATCCAGAAAAATCTGAATAGTAAAAACTGTAAGCGCATAATAAAAACCTATCACGCTGCGGTTCTTTTCTATCTTTAGTGGAGAGACTTACATACTTACATAGAAAAGAGTGCGAGTGGCAGCGAAACAAAATGATAGAGAAATGAGGGTGTAAATCTATGAAACCGCGTGTATTTGTAGACAAGCCGATTGCCGCTGATATTGAAAACTTTATTCGGGAGCATTGTGAAGTGGAGAAGTGGGAGGATGCCCATAAACAAGGCAGGCAGGAGCTGTTGGCCAAGCTTGAGAAAGCAGATGGATTATTAACGACAGCAGGACGGGAAATTGATCCGGAATTGCTTGATCATGCTGCTAATTTGAAAGTGATTAGCAATATGTCGGTAGGGTATAACAATTTCAATATTGCTGAAATGAAAGCACGGAACATTATTGGAACACATACTCCCTTTGTGCTTGATGACACAGTTGCCGATCTCGTCTTTGCCCTGATTTTATCAACGGCGCGGAGAGTGCCGGAGCTGGATACGTTCGTACGTGAAGGGAAATGGGGCAAAGTACCGGAGCGGGCGATTTTCGGCGTTGATGTTCATCATACCACCCTTGGCATTATCGGCATGGGACGGATTGGTGCGGCGATTGCAAAACGGGCAAAACGGGGCTTTGACATGGACGTGAAATACTATAGCCGTACCCCTAAGCCTGATGTTGAACAATCACTGGGCATTGACTATCTCGATCTGGATACATTGCTCCAGGAGTCGGACTATGTCGTCTTAATGACTCCGTTGACAAAAGAAACCGAGCATTTAATCGGAGAAGAGCAATTTAAGTTAATGAAAAGCTCGGCGATTTTCATTAACGCCTCCAGAGGCGGCACGGTCGATGAGCGGGCGTTAATTAAAGCCTTGCAAACAGGCGAAATCAGAGCGGCGGGCTTAGACGTTTTTGCCGAAGAGCCGATTAATGAAGATAATCCATTGCTGCAATTGAAAAATGCTGTTCTCTTGCCGCATATTGGGTCGGCAACGGCCAAGACCCGCTATGATATGGCGATGCTTGCCGCTCAGGACCTCGTCCGGGCTTTAACCGGGGAACAACCTAAGCATATTGTGAAAGAGCTACAAACACCATAGGAGGAAGAATATGATTACAGTAACGTTTTATAAGGATGAGAAGCTAGCATTAGGGGTAAAAACAGATAAAGGAATTTTTGATGTTGAAGCAGCTGCAAATGGACAGGCGCCGACTACGGTTGCTGAATTAATTGCTCAAGGGGAAGCAGGCAAGCGCGCGCTTCAGGATTTGGTCGAAACAAATCAAGGAACTGATGCCTTATTTTTAGAAGAGGATGGTCTGACTTTCGGTCCGTCGGTGCCTGCGCCGCAAAAGATTATTTGTGTCGGTCTTAACTACAAGCGTCACGCTGATGAGTGCAATATGCCTTATCCGAAAGAACCGATTATTTTCAGCAAATTTGCAAACACGTTGACTGCCCATAATGCTGACGTCAAGCTGCCGACAAAAGGAAAAGAGTTTGATTATGAAGCTGAGCTTGTCATCGTGATCGGGAAGGAAGCGAAAAATGTCGCGAAAGAGGATGCGCTTTCGTATGTCTATGGCTACACGAACGGGAATGATCTTTCTGTACGCGACTTGCAGTTTGTCAGCTCGCAATGGCTGCTAGGAAAGACAACGGATGATTTCTGTCCGATCGGACCATACCTTGTCAGCGATGAGCATATTGACAATCCGGATCATTTATCGATTACGCTCAAACGGAACGGCGAGCTTCGGCAAAATTCAAATACATCAGATTTAATCTTCAGCTGTTCAGAGATCATCAGCTATATCTCTGAACATATGACACTTGTTCCTGGAGATATTATTTTAACGGGAACGCCTGAAGGAGTGATTATGGGGGATCCGGAAGGTCAACGCGACTGGCTAAAGCCGGGTGATGAACTTCAGGTTGAAATTGAAAACCTTGGCACGTTAACGACTTATATTAAATAATAGCAAGGCTGCTGAAAAACTTCCTTTTTAGCAGCCTTATATCGCCGGGGAGAGTCAGTTTAGGAATAGGAGCGAAGAATAATGAGCTTAGCATCGTATCAGCTATATATGCCAACGAAAGTTGAATGTGGGATTGGATATGCGAGAAAGACGGGGGAATTTCTGAAGCCGCTTGTCTCGAAAAAAGTCCTGCTTGTTACAGATCACGGGGTGAGGGCAGCCGGTCTGCTGGAGAATATTGAAAAGTCGCTGAAAGACAGTCAGCTCGCTTATGAGATTTTTGATGAAGTCGAGCCAAATCCGAGTGCGGAAGTCGTTCAAAAAGGGGTCGCCTTTTTGAATGAGCAGGATTGTGATGTCGTGCTGGCGATTGGCGGAGGAAGCAGCATCGATACGGCGAAAGCGATCGCGGCGATGGCGACGAATGAAGGAGACATCCTTGATTATGAGGGAGTCGGTGTGCTGCCGAAGCCGACATTGCCATTGATCGCTGTACCGACAACGGCGGGAACGGGCAGCGAGGTGACGGCATCGACAATTGTGACGAATAAGGAAACCTTGTTTAAAACGGCGATTATCAGTCCGTATCTGTTCCCGAAAATCGCGATCCTTGATGCTGAGCTGACAAAGCATTGTCCGCAAAGCATCACTGCGGCAACAGGGATGGATGCGCTGACGCATGCGATTGAGTCCTATACGTCGAAAACCGCCAATCCAATCAGCCAGGCGCTGGCGATTCATGCGGTTAAATTGATTGGACAGTATATTCAAAAGGCTTACTTTGTCGGGACGGATATGGAGAGCCGCGAGAAGATGCTTGTTGCCTCGATGATCGCAGGCTATGCCTTCTCGCAGTCGCGCTTAGGAAATGTGCACGCTATCTCTCATTCCTTCGGTGGCGTGTTTAACATTCCTCATGGCATTGCCAATGCGACGCTTTTACCATTCGTGATGAAATTCAATTTACCGGCTTGTCCGGCTGAAATGAAGGATATCGCGATTGCTTTAGGAAAGGATGTCACGGGCTTATCGGAAATCGATGCCGGACAGCTGGCGTTGGAGGCCGTAATTGAACTGAATCAGTCGTTAGGCATTCCGGATAATATTAAAGATCTTGGCGTGACGTTAGATCGTCTTGATCAGCTCGTAAAGGATTCCATGCGAAGTGGAAATGTATTGATTAATCCGCGCTTGACCCGCGATCAGGACATTCAGACCATTATTGAAAATGCGTACTATGGCAGAATGTAATTTGAGCAAGGCGGCTGCCGTCTCGCTTTAACTTGTTCGCCGGGTTCTTATCTATCTTAAAACAGCTTCTCTATTAGCCAAAAGCTAAATGATAGAGAAGCTGTTTTTTTATGTATAAAAGAAACGTAATTGGAAAAAATGGGAGGTAGCAAACTTGGGATGTCTCTGCTCCTGGAGGCAGCATTACCTGGGATCGAAATATGATAATTTGAGATGGAGGTCGGATGGGGATGAAAAAAATTCTATCCAGTTTGGTAAGTATTTGCTTGTTAGCAGGAATGATGGCACCAGCTGCCTACGCGGCTGAAAAACAGGTACAGCTCGCGGAGAATGCTACGTCTGCGATCGTGATTGAGCGCGATACAGGCAAAGTCCTTTTTGAAAAGAACAGCCATGAAAAATTACCGCCGGCAAGTATGACAAAAATCATGACGATGCTTCTCATTATGGAAGCGATTGATGAAGGCTCTCTTTCTTATGATGATACAGTGCGGACGAGTGAATATGCGGCTTCCATGGGAGGTTCACAAGTCTTTTTAGAGCCGGGAGAGGAAATGACAGTTTCCGATATGCTGAAAGCGATTGCCGTTGCTTCGGGAAATGACGCTTCTGTCGCGATGGCTGAGCACATTGGCGGGTCAGAAGAAGAATTTGTCAATATGATGAATGAAAAAGCGCGGGAGCTTGGGCTGGAGAACACTCATTTCATGAATTCAAACGGGCTGCCTGCCGAGGATCATTATACGACCTCTTATGATTTGGCGATGATCTCGAAAGAACTGTTGAAGTATGAAGATATTACAAAATTCACAAGCATTTATGAAGATTATTTACGGGCAGATACAGATGACAAATTTTGGCTGGTGAATACGAACAAACTTGTTCGCTTCTATCCAGGGGTCGACGGATTGAAAACAGGTTTTACCCGGGAAGCAATGTACTGCTTAACCGCTACCGCAGAGAAAAATGACATGCGTGTTATTTCCGTCATTATGGGGGCACCGACGCCAAAGGATCGCAATGCCCAGGTAACGTCTATGCTTGACTATGCTTTTAATCAATTTCAAACTCATAAGCTGTATGAGCGGGAGCATACCCTTGCGGAGGTAGAAGTCAGCCGCGGCGATAAAGATATGGTCCCTGTCGTAACGTCTGAGTCCGTTTCCTTGCTTACGAAAAAAGGAGATACGATCGATGATGTGGTCGAGCGCCTTGAAATGAATACTGATTTACGCGCCCCGATTTCAAAAGGAGATGAGATCGGCGAGCTTATCCTTGAAAAGAACGGGGAAGTGGTGAGCACATCGCCGGTCGTAGCAGGTGATGATATTCTCGAAGCGACATGGTGGACATTATTTAAACGAGTATTCTCGAAATTTGGAGCAGCATAGCACTGGTTTTGACAGCTTTTTACGAATGAGGACTAGTTTTGTCATCGGGCAGGAACGAGCAGGTGCAATACCGAAACTCTCTCAAGCGTTGTAAAAAGGATTCAACCTTATTTATGAGAGGGAGTGATCGAATGAGCTTGCAAATTGATCTACAGCAGAAAGGCAGCGTACTATTGGTACGTTTGGTTGGAGAGCTCGACCATCATACGGCAGAACAGCTGCGCAACCAGGTCGAAGACAACCTGGCGAAACAACAGATTAAGCATATCGTGCTGAATTTGGAGCAGCTGACCTTTATGGATAGCTCGGGACTTGGCGTGATTTTAGGGCGATACAAGCAAGTAAGAGCGGTCGGCGGCGAAATGGTCGTTTGCGCGATTTCTCCAGCTGTTAAGCGTTTGTTTGAGATGTCTGGTTTGTTTAAAATCATTCGGCTTGAAGAAAGTGAACAGTATGCACTTTTGACATTGGGGGTGGCGTAACCAATGAAAAACAAAATGGATTTGCAATTCTCTTCGCAAAGTCAAAATGAATCCTTTGCCCGCGTAACAGTTGGCGCCTTTATTGCTCAGCTCGACCCGACGATGGACGAAATGACGGAAATTAAAACCGTTGTGTCGGAAGCTGTCACGAATGCGATTATTCACGGCTATCAAAATCAGCCTGACGGAATGGTCTACATTCACGTAACGATTGAGGATGATGTGATTGAGCTGACGATTCGCGATGAAGGGGTCGGCATACAGGATATTGATGAGGCCCGGCAGCCTCTTTATACGACGAAGCCTGAACTTGAGCGCTCCGGCATGGGATTTACCATCATGGAGAATTTTATGGATGAACTTGAAGTCGTCTCGGAACCGATGATTGGAACTACGGTCTATTTGAAAAAAACACTTACAAATAGCAAAGCTATATGTAATTAAGGAGTTTTGCCTATGGATGTCGAGGTGAAACAGCAGAAGAAAAAGGAAGCCCCGTTTACGGATGCACAAGTCAGAAAGCTGATTGAAAAGAGCCAGGCCGGTGATCAGGAAGCGCGCGATTTAATTGTTAACCGCAACACCCGTCTTGTCTGGTCGGTCGTTCAGCGCTTTATGAACAGGGGTTATGAAGCGGATGACTTATTTCAAATCGGCTGCATCGGCTTAATTAAATCAGTCGATAAATTCGATCTTTCCTATGAAGTGAAGTTTTCGACCTATGCCGTTCCAATGATCATTGGGGAGATCCAACGCTTTCTCCGCGATGACGGGACGGTTAAGGTTAGTCGTTCAGTGAAAGAGCTCGGCAACAAAATTCGCAAAATGAAAGATGAAATGACGAAAACACTTGGGCGGACCCCGACGGTGACAGAAATCGCCGAGCAGCTTCACATCTCGCCGGAAGAAGTCGTCTTTGCTGGGGAGGCGAGCCGCTCCCTGTCCTCGATACACGAAACGGTATATGAGAATGACGGTGATCCGATTACCCTTCTTGATCAAATAGCCGATCAATCGGAGACGAAATGGTTTGATAAGATCGCGTTGAAGGAAGCGATCCGCGAGCTTGATGAGCGGGAGCGCTTAATTGTCTATCTCCGTTACTATAAGGATCAGACCCAGTCCGAGGTTGCGGAACGACTTGGAATCTCCCAGGTGCAAGTATCTCGGCTTGAAAAGAAGATCCTTGAGTACATGAAGCAGGAAATCGGGGAATATGACAGCTAAAAGACTGATTCTCAAAAACCACAACAGCTTTTTGTGGTTGCGAGAATCAGTCTTTTTTTTCTTCGCTATATGACGGCTGGGATTCTGTTCAGGTAAGCGCTTTCGTTATGTCCTACTTCAAATAGGGAACGAGAGCCACTTACGCACCCGCGTTTTTCTTAATCAGTTTACAGGCGCCTAAATGAAGACCTTCATGATAGCTTAAGAAACCGAGCAGGTCGGAAAGCGTCGTGAATGTTGTCCCGCGTAAGTTGAAAGTTTTTGCGAGCGGCAGATCACAGCCGTTGGCAGAAATCCGCTCCACAGCTTCAAGCTGGGCTTCGGCATATTTGATCAAGTCCGCCGTTGACGGAGGCTCGTCTGTCCATTGCGCTGGAGCGGTGCCCATGTCAAAGAAGCTGGTGTAATGGTCAGGAACAACCGGCTGATAATTGGCAGCATGCCGCAGGTTGCGATCGGCGATCACGAGCAGGTGACCGACATTCCAGCGGATAGAATTGGCGAACCCCGCAGGAACAAAGTCAAGCTTGTCTTCGTCAATCGATGTTACTACTTGCAAGATTGCTTTTCTCGCATAAGAAAACGGAACTAAGGCCATCAAGAAACACTCCTTTACAAAAAATAGGCTTACTGTCAGTGTAGCGAATTTTCAGATAAAAGAAAATGACTTTTTTGTTTAGTCGACCTCGCTTCCGGGATTTTTTCTAATTGGAAAAGGTTGCTTGAGCCTAATATAGAGAGATCTATGTAAGACGGAAAGCAACGATTGAACGAGTCTTTGCGATCTTAAGCAAAAGCATCGACTGCGTTGGACGAACCTGAAGGGGAAAAAAATCCATGCAGGCGATGAAAATGCAAAAACAGCTTTGAGACAAAACTAGCTTTGGACCTACTGGCAATGACTTCACACGCCACAAGCCCATTGTGAGAACCCCACTCACAACGGGCTTTAAAAGATCATGGCGGTTCCGCTCATTGCTTAGAGAGACTGGGAAAAAGGTCAAAAAACAACCTTTTGTCCCATCCTCTTTGTCTACGTTTTGAAGAAGGGGAGGCAGTTTTTGCTTGTGGAGGAGAATGAAGTTGAGGGCTTTCTGTCATACTAAAAGCAAAATGGAGGTGATTCGAGTGGAGCGAGAGGAGCTGTATTTGCGGCTAAAACCGCGGATTTCTGCTACTTGCAATCAGGTGCTTGTTCTTCGTGATATTGCTCATATGAATGCGGCTGAAACGAGGCAGGCTGCACTGGCCGGGCTTCCTCTTTATTCGATTTCACCTGAAGATCAGACTCATCTGATTATTGACATCATTGATGTCACAAAAAAAATCCATGAGGTATTTCCTCACCTTTCGATCCAAACCGTCGGCGCGCCACAGACGATTGTCGAGATAAAACAGGCAAAGTCGGCGCTAGCACCCGTCTATGTGGTGGTCGTTTGGTTTTTATTATTTATCGGCGCCGGGTTGGCGATTATGAACTTTCATGAGGATGTAAGCATGCGGGCTGTCCACCTCCGGATCTTTCAGCTTGTAACCGGCAATGAAGCGGCAAAGCCCTTGCTTTTACAAATTCCTTATTCGATCGGCTTAGGGCTTGGCATGGTGCTGTTTTTCAATCACTTTTTCCGCAAGCGGTTAAATGAAGAGCCTAGTCCACTAGAGGTTGAAATGTTTCAGTACCAGCAATCGCTCGATGCCTATTTGCTTCATCACGAAAACAAGCAAGGGAAAGACAATGGCCATTGAATCGGTGTTGGTCATGCTGATCGGCCTTGGGGGCGGGTTGGCAGTCGGCGCTGGATTTGTCGCCTTCCTGACCGTGCTCGGGGTAGCGCCGCGCATGACGCAATTAACAAAAACCGGCTCGTTTATCCGCTTCTACGAATGGGCGTTGATTATTGGAGTGCAGGCTGGAACGTGGGCCAGCTTTTATCCGTTTTCCTTGCACGCCTCTCCGCTTTGGCTCATTCCAATCGGGCTGGCGGCGGGCACCTTTGTCGGGATGCTTGCCGCAGCGCTGACGGAAGTGCTTAATGTTTTGCCGATTTTAGCGAAGAGAATCGGCCTCGACGGTCATATTGTCCGCTTTTTAATGGCGATCGCCCTAGGTAAGGTATGCGGCTCGCTGTTTCACTGGCTTTTTTTTATTAAGTAGGAGGATGAAGGATGGCAACGACGACGGAGAAAGAACAATACCAAAAAAACATTCAATTGTATCAGCCGAAGCGGGCGGTATGGCGTAATGGTGCTAAAGCATTTTTGATCGGAGGCTTTATTTGCACGCTCGGACAGTGGCTGAACAACTTGTATTTGACGTATCTTCCGTTTACAGAAAAGGAAGCGATGGGGCCGACTTTGGCGACGCTTATTCTACTGGCTGCACTGGCGACCGGACTAGGCTTGTATGACAAGCTTGGTCAATTCGCCGGCGCCGGTTCATTAGTGCCTGTCACAGGCTTTTCCAATGCGATGACGAGTGCGGCATTGGAGCATAAAAGTGAAGGGCTTGTGTTCGGCATTGGCGCCAATATGTTCAAGCTGACCGGAGCCGTGATCGCTTTCGGCGTATTATCAGCCTATATCGTCGGATTGACGAGGCTGCTCGTAAAAATGCTGATTCAATCGTAGGAGTGTGGAGCAGGTGGAACGAAGAGGAAGGCAAACATGGCATTTTAACAATCCGGTATATGTGCAGGGAACGGGAACCGCGGTCGGCCCTGAGGAAGCAAAAGGTCCATTAGGTGGCAGTTTTGATAAAGCCTATGATCATTTGTACGCCGGGGAAGAAAATTGGGAGCTCGCTGAACGGAAACTGATGAAGGACGCGGTGGAGGCGGCTTTAAAAAAAGCTGAGAAAAAGGCGGAAGAGATCGACTTTTTTTTAGCCGGCGATTTGCTGAACCAGATTGTGACGTCCAATTACCACGCGCGCGAGCTGGAGCGGCCATATTTTGGCCTTTTTGCCGCCTGTGCGACGGCGATGGAAGGGCTGGCACTTGGCAGTCTGCTTATTGATACGGGAGCGGCTAAACTGGTGCTGTCCGCAGCAAGCAGTCATAATGCGACGGCAGAGCGGCAATTTCGCTATCCGACTGAATTTGGCAGCCAGCGTCCTGAAACATCCACCTATACGGTGACCGGAGCGGGAGCGATTGTAATTGGCACGAAGCCGTCAGCGATTCAAATTACGGAGGCGACCGTCGGCAAGGTGATTGATTTCGGGCTGGCGAATCCGTTTGATATGGGATCGGCGATGGCGCCGGCCGCGGCGGATACGATTTTAACGCATCTTGAGGAAACGAAGCGGACAGTCGATGATTATGATTTGATCGTAACCGGGGATTTATCACGGGTAGGAAGTGGAATTTTGCGTAAACTACTACAAGAAAAAGGGATCCGCCTCGTAAATAACTACCAGGATTGTGGGATTATGATCTACCAACAGGAGCAGCCCGTTTTCGCGGGAGGAAGCGGGGCTGGTTGCCCGGCTGTTGTGACATACGGCCATCTCCTGCAGGAAATGAAAAGAGGAAAGTTCCGGCGACTGCTTGTTGTGGCGACAGGGGCCCTGCTGAGCCCGCTGATGATCCAGCAGAAGGAAACAATTCCTTGCATCGCTCATGCCATTTCATTTGAACGAAAGGAGTAACCGACATGCTTGAGTATGTGATCGCTTTCGTTGTGGGCGGGTTGATATGCTTTTTGGGGCAATTGTTAATGGATGTCGGCAAGCTGTCTCCCACGCATACTCTCAGCACGCTTGTTGTGGCTGGGGCGTTGTTGGATGGCTTTCAGCTTTATGACCGTCTGATTGATTTTGCCGGAGCGGGAGCGACAGTGCCGATTACCAGCTTTGGCCATTCACTCGTGCATGGAGCGATGGCAGAAGGGGATCGCTACGGTTTTTGGGGAGTCGGGATGGGCGTGTTTGAAGTGACGTCTGTCGGTATTTCCTCGACGATTTTATTCAGTTTTTTAATTGCAATCTTTTTTAAGCCAAAGGGGTGACGAAAAATGGAGAGAAAGCCTAAAGTTATTTTTGTGACGGATGGAGATGAAGCTGCCAGAAAAGCAGTCGAACAGGCAAGCCGGGAGATTGGCGGGCGCTGTATCAGTCATTCGTCAGGAAACCCTTCGCACTTAACAGGCGAGGAGCTTGCTTCTCTCATTTTACAAACTCCTAATGATCCAGTGCTTGTGATGTTTGATGATGGCGGCTACCGTGAATCCGGGATGGGGGAAACGGCGATGCATTATTTGGCCAACCATCCGGCGATTGAGGTAATTGGCGCTGTTGCTGTCGCTTCCTCGACCCATGCCAGTGAATGGGCGCATATTGATGTCGGTATTGACCGCTATGGCAACCTTACTGAATATGGGATTGATAAAGACGGTCTGGCCGACTTGGAGCTTGGCCGGATTAATGGAGACACCGTTTATGTACTGGACGAGCTATCCCTTCCGGTAGTCGTCGGCGTCGGTGATATCGGAAAAATGGCCGGTCTCGATACTGTTGAAAAGGGCGCGCCGATCACGAAGCTGGCAATCGAAATTATATTGGAACGGAGCGGATATCATGAGTCAGAAGTTTGACAAACAAGAGACAGCGATATCACGGGATATTAAGGTGAACGAGGAGATTCTGAAAAAGCGGCTCGGCTTTGATAAATCGTTTGATGTCGGGGTACGGAAGCTTCCTGTTCTTGATAAAGAAATTCAAATTTATTTCGTAACAGGCTTATGTGATATTGAGTATATTATTGAAATCATGAGAGAGCTGATGCTGCTTGACGCCCGCGGGCGGAAAACCCCGTCGGTGAAAGTGAAACAGGCGATTCAAAATCATTTGACGCATGTCCAGGTCGAGTATACGTCATCGCTTGATGAAGCGATCACGCGGATGCTCTCAGGCTTAATCTTTATTCTTGTAGAAGGCGAAGATGAGGCATTTGTTGTTGATGTCAGAAGCTACCCGGGACGCAGCCCGGAAGAGCCTGACACAGAGCGGGTCGTGCGCGGGGCGCGTGACGGCTACACGGAGAACATTATTCTTAATACCGCTTTGACGAGGAGGCGCATTCGTGATGAGCGGCTGCGCAATGAAATTATGCAGGTCGGGGTTCGCTCAAAAACCGACATCTGTTTGTCGTATATCGATGGAATTGCTGATCCTGATTTAGTGGAGATAGTCAGGAAGGAGCTTGAGGCAATTAATTTAGATGGCTTGACGATGGCCGACAAAATTGTCGAGGAATATATTGTCAAACAGGGGATGAACCCCTTTCCTCTTGTCCGCTACACTGAGCGTCCAGATGTCGCGGCAACACATTTGCTGGAAGGGCATATTTTAATCATTGTCGATGCCTCGCCGAGTGTGATTATTACACCAACGACGCTTTTTCATCATGTTCAGCACGCTGAGGAATACCGGCAGGCAGCGTTTATTGGAACATTTCTCCGCTGGACGCGTTTTTTAGGAATCTTTTTTTCCCTTTTTATTTTGCCGTTTTGGCTATTGCTCGTGATTCAGCCGAGTTTGTTGCCGGCGGGACTTGATTTCATCGGGCCGGAGGAGACGAATAACGTGCCGATCGTCGTCCAAATTCTGATTGCTGAGCTAGGAATCGAACTGCTGCGTATGGCGGCGATTCACACACCGTCCCCTTTGGCCACCGCTCTCGGTCTCGTCGCCGCTTTATTGATTGGGGAAATTGCAATCGAGGTCGGCTATTTCACCTCGGAAGTTATTCTGTATGTGTCCCTTGGCGCGATCGGGATTTTCGCAACACCGAGCTATGAGCTTGGCGTTGCGCTGCGGGCGACAAGGATTATGCTCATTATCGTTGTGGCGATCTTTAAAGCGCCGGGCTTTATTATCGGCGGCACGCTGTTTATTCTGTTGCTGGCGATGATTAAAGCGTTTAATAAGCCGTATTTATGGCCGTTTCTTCCATTTGATCCACCGGCCATCTGGCAAATTTTAATCAGGGCGACAGTGCCGTCGGTCCGCTTCCGGCCAAGTATTGTCAATCCTCAGGATCCGATTAAACAACGGTCTGAATAAAGATTGAACTATTTTGTTTGATATGGTAAAGTAATAGCGACTAAATTTCATAAACCTCAAAACAATTGGGGTAGAGGCGCAAGCGGAATCAGTACACTTTTGGAGCGGTGGCAGCGATGAGCAAAGTGGAAAGGTCTATTGCCGAAGCGTGGAATGAGCGCCAACTCATCCATAGCTGGGTCGCTGTTGAAGAAGCAGCGGACTGTCACTGCATGGTGCAGTGGAGAACTATTCTGGTGTTAGGAATTGACCCTTTTAACAGCTAGTGTAGTCGCATTAGCTGTTTTCTTTATAGGATGATGAAGGAGAGGACGAGTATGTATTTACATGGGACGAGCACGATTAACGATCAGGGACATCTTGAAATTGGCGGAGTTGACACGACTGCCTTAGCGCGCGATTATGGCACGCCGCTCTTTATTTATGATGTTGCTCTTATCCGGAAACGGGCCGCCAGCTTTCAACAGGCGTTTATCGAGGAACAGGTGCCTTATCAGGTCGCCTATGCGAGCAAAGCGTTCAGCTGTATTGCGATGTTCCAGCTTGCCGATGAGCTTGGGCTGAGCCTTGATGTCGTTTCCGGCGGGGAGCTGTATACGGCAATCCAGTCCGGTTTTCCGATGGAAAGAGTCCATTTTCATGGCAACAACAAAAGTCTCATGGAACTGGAAATGGCGGTCGAAGCCCAAATTGGCTGCATCGTTGTCGATAATTTTTATGAATTGGGCGAGTTAAGCCGGATTTGCGCTGAACGGAATGTACAGATGAGTATTTTGCTGCGGATCACCCCGGGCGTTGAGGCGCATACTCATGATTATATTTCCACCGGACAGGAGGATTCCAAATTTGGCTTTGATCTGATTAGCGGCCAGGTGCATCAGGCTGTTGAAGTCGCTCAGGCTGACGGGAATCTGCGCCTGCTCGGTGTTCACAGTCATATCGGCTCACAAATCTTTGAAACTACCGGGTTTGTGATGGCGGTTGAAAAAATGTTTGAACTGATTAAGCATTGGCGGGAAGTGTTTGATTTCACACCACAGGTGTTAAATTTGGGTGGAGGCTTCGGCATTCGCTATATTGAAGGAGATACGCCGCTTCCTGCTGAAGAATACGTCCAGAAGATGATCGAGGTAGTCAAGCGTCAGGCGGCGGAAATTGAGATGGATATGCCCGAAATCTGGATCGAACCGGGCCGCTCGCTTGTCGGGGATGCCGGTACGACGCTTTATTCAGTCGGTTCAAAGAAGCATATTCCTAATGTACGCGACTATTTGGCGGTTGACGGCGGAATGAGCGATAACCTCAGACCGGCGCTCTATCAGGCGGAATACGAAGGGATACTTGCCAACCGGGCCAATGAAGCGCCGACAGATACGTTTTCAATTGCCGGCAAGTGCTGCGAAAGCGGAGATATGCTGATTTGGGATTTGCCGCTGCCGAATGCCAACCATGAAGATGTTTTGGCTGTGTTCTGTACGGGAGCTTATGGCTATGCGATGGCGAATAATTATAATCGTATTCCGCGCCCGCCGGTCATTTTTGTCGAGAACGGTGAGGCGCAGGAAGTGATTAAACGGGAAAGCTATCAGGATTTACTGCGGCTCGATGTCCCCCTTGCCAATAACGTCGCAAAATAGCGGGCGTCTGATGTTGCAGATTTGAGAAGGAAAAGAGATGCCGGCTGGGACATAAATAGTAAAGCGTGTAAGCTGCTAAAAAAATCAACATCGTCCTTTTTCAGCAGCTTCAGGAGCGGTGCAGTCCACCCTCTGTCATTTGTCCGGCTGTTCATGCAGCCAGCACGCTTTCGTCCCGGCCCGTCATCCATTCGATTTCACATGTCGGCGGGAATCATGTACAATAAGGTGAATCTAAAAGAAATTGGAGGCAATACATATGAAAAAAGGTTCCATTGAATTTGAAAACGGAGAAAAGATTGTGATTGAATTTTACCCGGAGGCAGCACCGGGAACTGTGGAAAACTTTGAGAAGTTAGCAAATGAAGGCTACTATAATGGTTTAACATTCCACCGTGTGATCCCAGGGTTTGTCGCCCAGGGCGGTTGTCCAATTGGAAATGGGACGGGAGGTCCCGGCTATACAATTAAATGCGAAACAGAAGGCAATCCGCATAAGCACGTGGCGGGCTCGCTTTCAATGGCGCATGCCGGCAAAGATACGGGTGGCAGTCAGTTTTTCATCGTTCATGAGCCGCAGCCGCATCTTGATGGCGTCCATACTGTCTTTGGACAAGTGACAGAAGGGATGGACACCGTGCTCCGGATTAACCAGGGCGATGTGATGAAGGAAGTAAAGGTCTGGGAAGAATAATTGCTGAGCTGTCTCATTCAATGAGGCAGCTTTTTTCATCAAAAACGCATTTTCAGAAAAAAGCTTGAGCCAAAACTAGCTTTGGACCTACTGGCAATGGCTTCACACGCCACAAGCCCGTTGTGAGAAACCCACTCACAACGGGCTTTAAAAGATCGTGGCGGTTCCGCTCATTGCTTAAAGGCTGTGACAAAAGGTAAAACCAACCTTTTGTCACAGCCTCCTTTTAAAAGATAAGAAAGTATAAACATTTTCGCGATGATGCGAGAAAGGACGCTACGCGTTTTTCTTATTAATAACGCTGTTGTTTCTTCGCTTCCTGTTTATTGTCGGTTTGATAAGACTCCCAGAATTCGGCGTTCTGAATGTCCACATCTTTCGGATTGAAAACCGGATCGAGTCCTTCCGCTTTTTGGCGTTCGTAGTCTTTCAGCGTTCGGAGCGCTGGTTTGGCGAGGATGACGATCGCAATAATATTAAGCCAGACCATGATGCCGAGCCCGATATCACCGAGCAGCCATGCCGTATCTGCTGTACGCAAAGCGCCATAGAACGTCGCCACAAGAAGAGCGAGCTTAACGAGCAGAATCGGCCAGTTGATTTGTCTGCCACGCAACAGATAGGTGACGTTCGTTTCGGCAATATAGTAGTACGCCATGATCGTTGTAAAGGCAAAGAACAGAAGGGCGATTGCGACAAAGCCGGTTCCGAAGCCAGAGAAGACGCTGTTAATCGCTTCCTGGGTAAATCCCGGGCCAACTTCAACGCCCGGTAAATTATTGACAATCATCGTGCCGTCCGGAGCTTCTGTATTATACAGGCCGGTAAAGAGGATCATAAAGGCTGTAGCCGAACAGACGAGCAATGTATCGATATAGACCGAGGCAGCCTGAACGAGACCCTGTTTCGCCGGGTGAGAAACCTCAGCCGCAGCCGCCGGATGCGGCCCTGTCCCCTGTCCGGCTTCATTTGAATAAATACCGCGGATGACGCCCCATGAAATCGCACTTCCAAGCAGGCCGCCAAAGATCGAATCCATCCCGAAAGCACTGCTGATGATCAAGCTGATCGTCGCCGGAATTTCTGTGATGTTCAGCGCGATAATGATGACAGCCATAATCATATAACCAATCGCCATAAACGGGACAAGAAAGGCTGCTGTACTGGCGATGCGTTTAATACCGCCGAAGATAATGAGAGCGAGAAACACTATCAGAATAAGACCAGTAACCCAGTTTGGAATCGTGAAAGCATTATTCATGGCTACTGCAATGGAATTTGATTGGACACCAGGCATTAAGAAAGACATCGCTAAGAGCGCGGCAACCGCAAAAAGAACAGCAAACCATTTAATTCCAATCCCTTTTTCGATATAGAAAGCAGGACCCCCGCGATACAGCCCGCCTTGCTTTACTTTGTAAATCTGGGCAAGCGTCGACTCGATAAAGGCACTGGATGCACCTAAAAAGGCAATCGTCCACATCCAGAAGACAGCTCCCGGACCTCCGTAGAAGATCGCTGTTGCCACCCCGGCAATATTACCGGTTCCGACGCGTCCGGCAAGGGCGACTGATAAGGCCTGAAAAGAGGAAACGCCAGCTTCTGAGCTTTTTCCTTTGAACATCAGAGAAAACATTTCCTTGAAATAACGCAGCTGCAGAAAACGAGTCAGCACACTGAATGTTAAGCCGATAAGAAGCAAAATATAAATGACAGGTGTGCTCCATAATACATTATTAATCGCTTGTAAAAATTCTACCATCTTGGTTCCTCCTGAATCGATTTTAATGTGAAGAATCGAAAGTGTTGAAGAATAACCCTCCTTACATGATGGAATAGGTGGAAGATTAGCAGGCGAGTGTTGCCTGTTCACTGCCCTTTATCCTACTATAACTGTGAAAAATTAACACCGTCATGGGCAGGTAATCTTCCAATCATTTTGCGAAAAACACTTTAGAAATATACTTTTCTACACTAATATATTAAAATCCTTTTTTCTTTTTTCAGATTATTTTGTCGGTAAGCAGAAGAGGGGGCAAGGTTTAGAAAGGGAATGGTTGGGAATGAATGTAGACGAGAAAAATTTTCGGTGAAGGAGGGGAAAACGTGAGCGATTCCATACTTGATGTTGTCATTATCGGCGGAGGACCAGGGGGATTGAGTGCGGCATTAGTACTGGGCAGAGCGCGGCGGACCGTCGCTCTTGTTGACGAAGGACATCCGCGCAACGCAATCACAAAGCGCTCGCACGGTTTCTTAACGCGTGATGGAGCCAAGCCGTTTGAGTTGCGGCAAATAGCAAGAGAACAAATGGAGAAATATCCGACGGTCGGTCTGCATCAGGATGAAGCAATTGATATTGAGCGCAAGCAAAATCAATTTATTACGAAAACGAGCAAGGGAGAAATTCTGACCAGCCGCAAGCTGATCGTCGCCACCGGACTACGGGAAGAGCTGCCTGACATTAAAGGATTGAGCGATGTATATGGGCAGTCATTTTTTTCCTGTCCGTATTGTGATGGGTGGGAGTTTCAGGATCAGCCGCTTGTGATTATTGGCAATGGCAGGAAGCTGTTAGCCTATACGAGGATCATTCATAATTGGAGCCGTGATCTGATTGTTTGCACGAACGGTACAGCGATGATTTCAGAGGATGAGAAGAACGAATTGGAGCGTCACTCGATCTCATTCATCGAAACACCGATCCGCGAGCTCGTTGCAGATCAAGGCCAGCTGCAGCAAATCGTCTTTCAAACAGGTGAACGACTAGCGCGGAAAGCGGGATTTTTACTCGATACAGGAGCGAAGCAGAGTACATTTCTCCCGCAGAAGCTCGGCATTCCTCTGACGGATAAAGGGAGCTTTGAAACGCAAAGCCATGGTAAGACAGAGGTCGAAGGCGTTTATGTGATTGGCGATGCGGCCAAACGATTTACAGGCCTGATGGGTGCAGCGAGCGAAGGCTATGAAGCAGGGATTGCCCTGAATCACGAGCTGGTGGAAGAGGACTGGCGCAAAGTGGAATGAAAGAGGAGGGGAGGCTCGGTCAAGCTGAGATTGTGATGAAGAAAGACTTGAACCAGGCCGGACTTTGCACGCTGCTTCCGTGCCTGAGATAAAACGGAGAGACTAACTATATAAAGTCAAGCAGTAATAGGAGAAGGGTAAAGCTTTCGTAAAATAGAAATGTAAGCATGACAAAGAAGCCTATAATGGCCTCCTTTTAAAAAATGGGGGTTATTGGGCTTCTTT
>NZ_JAMBOL010000109.1 GCF_023715605.1 Halalkalibacter oceani | reverse complement strand
TCCACTCAGGCCCACCATATTATTTGATTTGGGGCCTTAGCTCAGCTGGGAGAGCGCCTGCCTTGCACGCAGGAGGTCAGCGGTTCGATCCCGCTAGGCTCCACTTTGAGAGAATTCAATCTCTCAAAAATTAAGTTGCTGGAATCTGTTCTTCGATGAGGGGAACGAAGTCGGTAGCTTCATTGACAAAGAGTATTCTTCTGTCAATTGGTTCTTTGAAAACTAGATCATGATAAACAAGTAAGTTCATCGGAG
>NZ_JAMBOL010000108.1 GCF_023715605.1 Halalkalibacter oceani | reverse complement strand
TAATACGTAGGTGGCAAGCGTTGTCCGGAATTATTGGGCGTAAAGCGCGCGCAGGCGGTTTCTTAAGTCTGATGTGAAAGCCCCCGGCTCAACCGGGGAGGGTCATTGGAAACTGGGAGACTTGAGTACAGAAGAGGAGAGTGGAATTCCACGTGTAGCGGTGAAATGCGTAGATATGTGGAGGAACACCAGTGGCGAAGGCGACTCTCTGGTCTGTAACTGACGCTGAGGCGCGAAAGCGTGGGGAGCAAACAG
>NZ_JAMBOL010000107.1 GCF_023715605.1 Halalkalibacter oceani | reverse complement strand
AAGAAACCGCCTGCGCGCGCTTTACGCCCAATAATTCCGGACAACGCTTGCCACCTACGTATTACCGCGGCTGCTGGCACGTAGTTAGCCGTGGCTTTCTGGTCAGGTACCGTCAAGGTACCGCCCTATTCGAACGATACTTGTTCTTCCCTGACAACAGAGCTTTACGAGCCGAAACCCTTCATCACTCACGCGGCGTTGCTCCGTCAGACTTTCGTCCATTGCGGAAGATTCCCTACTGCTGCCTCCCGTAGG
>NZ_JAMBOL010000106.1 GCF_023715605.1 Halalkalibacter oceani | reverse complement strand
AAACATATCGTATTGATCAAAGAGAACCAAGACATTCGAGGAAGCAAATGGCTGAGGAATGGAGCGTACATCAGTACGTGACATGACCGAAGACCATGAAGCTGACAAAGAAGGTCGCCGGTTATCTTTGATCAAAAGTCCGGTGGCGATAGCGAAGAGGTCACACCCGTTCCCATGCCGAACACGGTCGTTAAGCTCTTCAGCGCCGATGGTAGTTGGAGGCTTCCTCCTGCAAGAGTAGGACGTTGCCGGGCGA
>NZ_JAMBOL010000105.1 GCF_023715605.1 Halalkalibacter oceani | reverse complement strand
TGGAGGTAATCCAGTAAGACCCCTTAGAGATGATGAGGTTGATAGGTCTGGTGTGGAAGCGTGGCGACACGTGGAGCTGACAGATACTAATCGGTCGAGGACTTATCCAAGCAATTCTTGATACTTGTACAATCATGATCTAGTTTTGAAAGAATCAAGTCCATGTCCCTGCCTTTTCGGGACATGGACGCAGCAATGTGCGGAGTCGCTACAAGTTTTTCAAAGTCTAGAGAGGAGTGGGGTTCTCCACTCTAGAC
>NZ_JAMBOL010000104.1 GCF_023715605.1 Halalkalibacter oceani | reverse complement strand
GCCACACGCATCACTAGAAGGAAAAGTACCTGTCGTGAACCCAGAATTAAAAGGGCTTCCAACTATGCCAGCTCGTTGGACAAAGCTTATAGAGTTAGCTCAAAAATGGATAGTCGAGCAACGGGCGGCCTACCTTTTTGTTTAGCAGAGCCCTTGAGCAAATCAGCAATCGGCGTTAGCGAACCCTTGACAAACCGAACTTGCCAATGGTTTAAAATGGTAAAACCAAGGGCTTATTTGGCATGCCTACTTTTGTTC
>NZ_JAMBOL010000103.1 GCF_023715605.1 Halalkalibacter oceani | reverse complement strand
CTCCCCGAGGCGTTTCGCCGTTCGTCGCGTCCTTCTTCGGCTCCTAGTGCCAAGGCATTCACCGTGCGCCCTTTCTAACTTAACCAATTTTGGCGGCAGATCTTCTTCGCATGTCTTCGTCAGCTTCATGGATCTCGGTCATGTCACGTAGGGAACTACGCTTCATTCCTCGAACACTTGCTTCCTCGACCTGCTCGAATCTCTTTGCCAAAAACGATCTTTTTCAAAAGGTCGTTTTTTAGACAATGTCTCCATTGCC
>NZ_JAMBOL010000102.1 GCF_023715605.1 Halalkalibacter oceani | reverse complement strand
TCGATTAGAGTCTAAACTCCATAGAAAGGAGGTGATCCAGCCGCACCTTCCGATACGGCTACCTTGTTACGACTTCACCCCAATCATCTGTCCCACCTTAGGCGGCTGGCTCCGACGCATTTTTGCAAATGCTCTTGGTTACCCCACCGACTTCGGGTGTTACAAACTCTCGTGGTGTGACGGGCGGTGTGTACAAGGCCCGGGAACGTATTCACCGCGGCATGCTGATCCGCGATTACTAGCAATTCCGGCTTCATGCAGGC
>NZ_JAMBOL010000101.1 GCF_023715605.1 Halalkalibacter oceani | reverse complement strand
CGTGCGCTCTAACCAGCTGAGCTACAGGCCCCCACCATTCAATGAAAATAATAATATCAGAATGACTTCATGCTGCCTTGCGACGAGTAACCGCAGGAGCAAAAGAATTCATTCAAAACTGAACAAAGCAACTGACCTCGTTCCCTTCATGAGGAACGTCATTGTGATACTGCATGCAGCTTTGCGACGAGAAAGCGACGCAAGGAGCGCGCAGGAGCACATTCCAGTAACTTTATTGAGAGTGTTGAGTACTCTCAAAACTGA
>NZ_JAMBOL010000100.1 GCF_023715605.1 Halalkalibacter oceani | reverse complement strand
ATCCTTATGAGCTTTCTGAACAATTCTGTGGGGATGAAACCTACATTCGAGTGAATGGACGCTGGCATTATCTATTTTTCTTTTTTGACGCCGTGAAAAAGATTATCCTTTCTTACCCGGTATCACCCAATCGAGATACAATGACTGCCATTCGTGCGATCGATGAAGTCTTACTGAAGATGAATGAGATTCCAGAGGACTTAACATTCGTAGTAGATGGGAATCCAATCTATCTTCTGGCACAACACTTTTTTGCTCAACACGATATTAATTTTG